>NZ_LMDT01000045.1:0-304379 GCF_001425885.1 Ensifer sp. Root1252
CTGAAGGTGCTGAAGACCGAGGAGCCGGAAGGCCGCAAGGCCGGCATCAAGGTCAAGTCGGTGGCCGAACTGGTCGAAAAGCTCAAGACCGAAGCCGGCGTGCTCTAGTTCATGCKTCCGCAAAGTGGGAACCGGTTTGCGGACAAACGCATGAACCACGTCAGAACCGTTGAGCTCCGATCGCCAAGGGATCGTTGAGCTCGAACCGAAAGGGAGAACAAAACCATGGCTATTCTGCTTCTGGCTGACCACGRCGGCAGCCACSTTTCCGACCAGACSGCAAAGGCGCTGACGGCGGCCGCCAAAATYGGCGGCGACGTGCATGTGCTGGTGGCCGGTGCCGGTGCCAAGGCGGCTGCCGACCAGGCCGCCAAGCTTTCCGGCGTTGCCAAGGTGCTGGTGGCCGAGGATGCAAGCCTTGCCAACAATCTGGCCGAACCCTTGGCGGCGCTGATCGTTTCGCTGTCGGGCAATTACGACACCATCCTKGCYGCTGCCACTTCGGTCGGCAAGAACGTCCTGCCGCGGGTTGCAGCGCTTCTCGATGTTGCCCAGGTTTCCGAAATCACCGAGGTGGTCTCGTCCGATACCTTCAAGCGTCCGATCTATGCCGGCAACGCCATCCAGACGGTGCAGACGACTTCGAACTCATGCACGNTTTCCGGCGTTGCCAAGGTGCTGGTGGCCGAGGATGCAAGCCTTGCCAACAATCTGGCCGAACCCTTGGCGGCGCTGATCGTTTCGCTGTCGGGCAATTACGACACCATCCTTGCTGCTGCTACTTCGGTCGGCAAGAACGTCCTGCCGCGGGTTGCAGCGCTTCTCGATGTCGCCCAGGTTTCGGAAATCACCGAGGTGGTTTCCGCCGATACCTTCAAGCGTCCGATCTATGCCGGCAACGCCATCCAGACGGTGCAGACGACGGAAGCGAAAAAGGTGATCACCGTGCGCACCGCCTCGTTCGCCTCGGCCGCCGAGGGTGGTTCAGCTTCGGTCGAGACGATCGCGGCTGCGGCCAATCCCGGTCTGTCGAGCTTCGTTGCCGACGCGCTGTCGTCGTCGGATCGTCCGGAGCTGACCTCGGCCAAGATCATCATCTCGGGCGGCCGTGCACTCGGCTCGTCGGAAAAATTCAAGGAAGTGATCCTGCCGGTTGCCGACAAGCTCGGCGCTGCCGTCGGTGCATCGCGCGCGGCAGTCGACGCCGGTTATGCCCCGAACGACTGGCAGGTCGGCCAGACCGGCAAGGTGGTTGCCCCAGATCTCTACATTGCCTGCGGCATCTCCGGTGCGATCCAGCATCTGGCCGGCATGAAGGACTCGAAGGTCATCGTCGCCATCAACAAGGACGAGGAGGCGCCGATCTTCCAGGTTGCCGACTACGGCCTCGTCGCCGACCTGTTCGAAGCCCTGCCGGAGCTCGAAAAGGCGCTGTAACCATTCGCCAACCGCACTTCCCGAGCCTCAAGGAAAAGGGCTGGCAAAAGCGCGGACTTGGCATTAACAATCTACCGGGCCGGCCAGACCGGCCCGGTATTTTCGTATGTGACGGCGGCACGGCCGCCAAAATTCTTGAAGATGGATGTTCGCCGCGATGATCAAGACGGTCGGAGTTATTGGTGCCGGGCAAATGGGCTGCGGCATTGCGCATGTTTCGGCGATGGCCGGATACAAGGTGCAGATCTACGATCTTGCCGCTGATCGCATCGAGGCGGGCCTCGCCACCGTCAACGGCAACCTTGCCCGCCAGGTGTCATCAGGCAAGATGACCGACGAGGCTCGCAAGAGCGCGCTGGCGCTGATCAAGGGCTCGTCCGACATCAACGACCTGTCGCAGGTGGACCTCGTCATCGAGGCCGTCACCGAGGACGAAACCATCAAGCGCAAGATCTACGGCCAGGTATGCCCGATCATGAAGCCGGAAGCGCTGCTTGCGACCAACACCTCTTCGCTGTCGATCACCCGCCTTGCATCTGCGACCGACCGTCCGGAAAAGTTCATGGGCATCCACTTCATGAACCCGGTTCCGGTGATGAAGCTGGTCGAGCTCGTGCGCGGCATCGCCACGGACGAAGGCACGTTCAAGGCCGCCAAGGAATTTGTCGGCACGCTCGACAAGACCGTCACGGTCGCCGAAGACTTCCCGGCCTTCATCGTCAACCGCATCCTGCTGCCGATGATCAACGAGGCGATCTACACCCTCTATGAGGGCGTCGGCACGGTCGAGGCGATCGACACCGCCATGAAGCTCGGCGCCAACCACCCGATGGGTCCGCTGCAGCTCGCCGACTTCATCGGTCTCGACACCTGCCTGTCGATCATGCAGGTCCTGCACGACGGCTTGGCGGACTCGAAATACCGCCCCTGCCCGCTCCTGGTAAAATACGTCGAAGCTGGTTGGCTCGGCCGCAAGTCCGGCCGCGGCTTCTACGACTACCGCGGCGACGTGCCGGTGCCGACCCGCTAGGTCTCGAACATAGGATTCTGTTCAAGTAAGAACGTCCAATCTCCGCGGGATCCACAACCCTACATCTTGCGCGACAAGGAATTTGCTCGCCATACTGGTAACTTAGCTTAAAGACAGTTCTGTTACGCCCTCTCCTAGTCACGTGGGAGAGAATATGATTTCGCAAGCGATATCCTCAATGGCGGCACGGTCATTCCCCTCACTTTGGAGTGCGAGGGCGTGGCGCTTGGCGCTCATCCTCGGCCTAGCGCCTAATCTGATGATGCTGCTGGTCTTGCCGTTCTATGTGGCCGCACGACCGCTTTCGCCATTCCTTTACTTGATTGGAGGCCTATTCGCGCTGCGCGCCAAACCTACGTTGGCCTACCTGCTATTCCCGCTCATTGCCCTCATCGATTTCGGCCTCGTGGTTATGGTAGCGTTCCACCTGCCGCTCGGCGCTGCAATCCAGTCGGTGCGCTACATGGCATCGCTGGATCTCACCTCTTCCGTATTTTACGTCGTCGTGATCAGCCTCTTTATCGCGAATGGCGTTGCAATCGCCTGCCTCGTGAATCACAATCGACAGGTATTGCGAGGCGCATCGCTACTGCCAGGGGCTCTCGTCGCTTTCAGCGTGGTGATGTTGGAGCGCCATATCAATCGCCCTTTCCTGAAGCAACCTGCTGACTCATTTGAAAGCGCACTCTCGATCAATGGTATCGACGCCGCCGCTGTAGCGAATGGTGGTCGCAACTTGTTGTTCGTAATGGTGGAAGGGCTTGGCGCATTCTCCAGCCCTGAGCACACTGCAATTCTTTCACGGCGTCTGCAGCCAGCACTGGATACCGGGCGCTATGAACTTTCAAGTGGCCTCAGCAACTTCGAGGGTTCGACTACGGGCGCTGAATCCCGCGAACTCTGCGGACAATGGGGCGATCACACCGATTATCTTCGCCGGACCAGCTACGACTGCTTTCCGGCCGCCATGGCTGATCGGGGCTATCGAACAATCTCCTATCACGGCTTTTCGCAGAGGATGTTCGAACGGGACAAGTGGTATCCAAGAATCGGTTTTCTCGAATCGCACTTCCTTGAAGGCCTTGCGACCGACAGCAATAGGTTTCACCAGCGCTGCGGCAGCGTTTTCACGGGTCTGTGCGACAACGACATTGCAAGTGCCGTCCGCGACCGGCTGACGACAAACCCGGCTGAGCGGAAACTCCTATACTGGCTGACACTAAATTCCCATATACCTACTAAATTCCCATATACCTTGCCTAAGCAGGGAGGCAATTTCAAATGCGGCAGTGACGCAGCTGAAATTGCCAATACGAAAGTCTGCGAGCTGACCGAGCTGTGGGCTGACGTTTTTGACGGCGTCGCGTCTATTGCCACAGACCCGAACCTGCCGCCGACCGACATCTTCATCGTTGGTGACCATCCCACGCCGTTGTGGGAACGTGCAGCGGCAGAGCATTTCACCCCCCACAAGGTGCAGTGGCACCTGTTGCGCGACAACCGCACCACAACCCACGGAGAGTGACGCCTACCCGCCCGTGGCCGCTTTGATCAGCGCTTTGGCATCGTCGCTGTCCCAGGCCGCCGGGCCATTCATCGAGCCGATCAGGCATCCCTTGTCGTCGAGCAGCAAGGTTGCCGGCAGGCCGAAGGCAAGGCCTTCCTTCTTCAGATTGTTGAAGACGCCCATTGACGCATCGCGATAGTAGCGCAGGTCGTGCACGGCGGTCTCGTCGAGGAAGGCCTTCGGCTTCTCGTCGTCGCCGACGTCGATGTTGATCGCGACCACCTCGAACTTGTCGCTGCCGAGGGACTTCTGCAGCGCGTTGAGGGCAGGCATTTCCTCGCGGCAGGGGCCACACCAGGTGGCCCAGAGATTGACAAGCATCGTCTTGCCGGCAAAGGCGGCAACCGTCGTCGGCTTGCCGTCCGGGTCGTTGAAATCGAGTGCGATCGGGCGTGGCGAGGCGGCCGGCGACATCGCCGCCACCTGGCCCTTCATGAACGGCGTCAGCGAGGCGACCTTTTCGCCCGTCAACGGGCAGACGGCAGCTGCCGTTTCGGTCGGCTCGGCATTGCCAGACCCCGTCTCCTTCACGTATACCGCAGCCGCACCGATGATCACGCCGAACAAGGCGGCGAGCGCGAACAATTTCACGGCCGGGGGGGATTTCTTCTGGTCGGGCATTTCATTCTCCAAGGCGGGCATTCTTCATGGCTGACGGCAATTCCGAGACAAAAACCTCCAACCAGATGTGGGGCGGTCGCTTCGCCTCGGGTCCGGACGCGATCATGGAGGAGATAAATGCCTCGATCGGCTTCGACAAGAAGCTCTATGCTCAGGACATCCGCGGCTCAATAGCGCATGCGACCATGCTGGCGCATCAAGGCATCATTTCGGCCGAGGACAAAGACAAGATCGTTCACGGTCTCAACACGATCCTGTCAGAGATCGAAAGCGGCCAGTTCGAATTCTCTCGCCGCCTCGAAGACATCCACATGAACATCGAGGCCCGGCTTGCGACCCTGATCGGCCCGGCCGCCGGCCGGCTGCACACGGCCCGCTCGCGTAACGACCAGGTGGCGCTCGATTTCCGTCTGTGGGTCAAGGAAGAGCTGCAGAGGACCGAAAAGGCGCTGACCGGCCTGATCGCCGCCTTCCTCGACCGCGCCGAGGAACATGCCGAGACCGTCATGCCGGGCTTCACCCATCTGCAGACGGCCCAGCCCGTCACCTTCGGCCATCACTGCATGGCCTATGTCGAGATGTTCGGCCGCGACCGCTCGCGCGTGCGCCACGCCATCGAGCACATGGATGAAAGCCCGATCGGCGCGGCCGCCCTTGCCGGCACCGGCTTCCCGATCGATCGGCACATGACCGCGAGCGCACTCGGCTTTGCCGGCCCCACCCGCAATTCGATCGACACAGTTTCGGACCGCGACTTCGCGCTCGAATTCCTGTCGATTGCCGCAATCGCCGCCACGCACATGTCGCGCCTTGCCGAAGAGATCGTCATCTGGTCGACGCCGCAGTTCGGCTTCATTCGTCTGTCCGACGCGTTTTCGACCGGCTCCTCGATCATGCCGCAGAAGAAGAACCCCGATGCCGCCGAGCTGGTGCGCGCCAAGACCGGCCGCATCAACGGCTCGCTGATCGCGCTTCTGACCGTCATGAAGGGCCTGCCGCTCGCCTATTCCAAGGACATGCAGGAAGACAAGGAACAGGTCTTCGACGCGGCCGAGAGCCTCGAACTCGCCGTTGCCGCGATGACCGGCATGGTGCGCGACATGACCATTCGGGCCGACCGGATGAAGGCGGCTGCCGGTTCCGGCTATTCGACAGCGACCGACCTTGCTGACTGGCTGGTACGCGAGGCCGGCCTGCCCTTCCGCGACGCCCACCATGTCACCGGCCGCGCCGTCGCCCTTGCGGAACAGAAGGCCTGCGACCTCGCCGACCTCTCGCTTGAAGACCTGCAGTCGATCCATCCTTCGATCACCGCCAAGGTGTTCGACGTGCTGACCGTCGAGGCCTCGGTCGCCAGTCGCACGTCCTTCGGCGGCACCGCACCGAACGAGGTTCGCAAGCAGATCGCCTGGTGGCGCGCGCGCAACTGATGCTTGTCCCCCGAGACCGCGTTGCGGTTTCGGGGCAACGACGTGCCTGAGCGCAAGGGGCTGAATCCCGTCGCAGAATCAGGGTGCACAAGCGCCGGAAAAATCGATAAGACATCGCACCAGCATCAGTCCCCGCGAAGGAAAATCACGATGACATTCACGAAGGCGGCCCGGTTTGCGCTTCTTCTGGCGATCCCCGGGCTGGTTCTTGTCGGTTGTGGACGCAAGGGCGACCTCGACCGACCCGGCTCGACGGCGCCGATCAACACCCTGGCCCCTGCCGGAACTGTCGAAAAGAAAGAACAGGCTGACGACCGCCCTTTCCTGCTCGATCCCCTCCTCTAAGCCGAGCCACGCCCCGTGAACCATTTCGAATACCGCGACGGAATTCTCTACGCCGAAGACGTGCCGGTGACCGACATCGCCCGCGCCGTCGGAACGCCCTTCTACTGTTACTCGACGGCGACGCTCGAGCGGCACTACAAGGTCTTCTCCAAGGCCTTTGCCGACGTCGATGCGATGGTCTGCTACGCCATGAAGGCCAATTCGAACCAGGCCGTGCTGAAGACGCTTGCGCGCCTTGGCGCCGGCGTCGATGTGGTGTCGGGCGGTGAGTTGCGCCGCGCGCTGGCCGCCGGCATTCCGGCAAGCCGCATCATGTTCTCCGGCGTCGGCAAGACCCCGCAGGAAATGGACCTGGCGCTCGAGGCCGGCATCTACTGCTTCAACGTCGAGTCCGAACCGGAACTCGAGGTCCTGAACCAGCGCGCCGTTCGCGCCGGCAAGCGTGCTCACGTCTCCTTCCGCATCAACCCGGATGTCGACGCGCGCACCCACTCGAAGATCTCGACCGGCAAGAAGGAAAACAAGTTCGGCATTTCGTGGGAGCGTGCCCGCGCCGTCTACGCCCATGCCGCGACACTGCCCGGCATCCAGGTCACCGGCATCGATATGCATATCGGCAGCCAGATCACCGAGCTGCAGCCCTTCGACGACGCTTTCAAGCTGCTGCGCGAACTGGTCGACACGCTACGCAGCGACGGCCACGCGATCGATCACGTCGATATCGGCGGCGGTCTCGGCATTCCCTACAAGGAAGACAACAATCCGCCGCCGCTGCCCGATGCCTATGCCGAAATCGTCAAGAGCCAGCTGCAGTCGCTCGGCTGCAAGATCGTCACCGAGCCGGGCCGGCTGATCGTCGGCAACGCCGGCATCCTCGTGACCGAGGTCATCTACGTCAAGGATGGCGGCGACAAGACCTTCGTCATTGTCGACGGCGCCATGAACGACCTGATCCGCCCGACGCTCTACGAGGCCTATCACGAGATCAGGCCGGTTCGCATTTCAGCCGCCAATGCGCCCCGCATCAAGGCCGACGTCGTCGGCCCGGTGTGCGAGACCGGCGACTATCTGGCGCTTGACCGCGAAATGGCCATGCCGAAGCCGGGCGATCTCTTCGCCATCAGTTCTGCCGGCGCCTATGGCGCTGTCCAGGCGAGCACCTACAACAGCCGGCTGCTGATCCCGGAAGTGCTGGTCAAGGGCGATCGCTTCCACGTGATCCGGCCGCGCCAAAGCTACGATGACCTGATCGGGCTTGATTCGGTTCCGGACTGGCTCGACTGAGCAGTCTTTCGGATCGGACGATGATCTGTGGATCGCCCGCGCGGGCGATCACGATTTTGTTGTCGCCCTCGTCTTCGCCACAAACGATGTTATCCTGATCATTCAATAGGTCGGTCACGAGCGGTCATGAGCGACCGAAAGGGAACTTGGGCGGATGACGCAATTCCGGCAGGATGAAACGCCACAACCGAAGTCGTTTGCCAGAACGCTGGCGCTGAAAAGGTTTGTCGCGCGGGGGGTGTTGATCGCCGAGCAGGTTTTGCCGCGCGCCCTCGTTCCCGCTTCGATCGTGCTCCTGTTTCTGTCGGCCGCCTGGCTCGGCCTCTTCCGCATTGCTCCGCTTTGGCTGCATGCCGCCCTGCTTCTGGGCTTTCTCGTCGCCTTCATCGCCTCCCTCGTTCCGCTGACCCGGTTGAGATTACCTGGGAACGTCGATGCCGATCGGATGCTGGAAGAGCGCAACGCCCTTCCCCACCAGGCGATCCGTGTTCAGGACGACATTCCGGCAACCGGCGGCGCCTTCGGCGAGGCGCTGTGGCGCGAACATCAGACGCGCATGGCGGGGATGATCCGTGCCCTCGACACGGGCCTGCCGCGTCCCGACATTGCCCGCCACGACCCTTTCGCGCTGCGGGCGCTGCCGGTTCTGATCGCCTGCGTCGCTTTCGCCTATTCCTATTCCAACCGGGCGGGGCTTCTCTCGGACGCCTTCCACCTGCCGCAGCCAGCAAGCGAAGTCGCCGACATCCGGGTCGATGCCTGGGTGACACCGCCCGCCTATACCGGGCGTGCGCCCGTCTTCCTCACGGGCCGCCAGGGCGTCGCGTCCCCATCTGACGAAACGGCGGCGATTACCATTCCGCAGTTCAGCGATCTGACCGTGCGCGTCACTGGCGCCGGCACGGAAGAAGCCGTCCGCTATTCGGAACACGGATCGGCCGACGCGATCGTCATCCCGACCGCCGGGGAAAAGCCGGACGAAAAGACTGCGTCAGCGGAACCGGCCGCCCAGAAGGCGCCCGACAATGCCGTGCGCAATCACCTCTACAAGATCGTAAAGGACGGCGAACTCTCCGTCGGTGGCCAGAAGTGGACGTTCAAGATCACCCCCGACAGCGTGCCTCAGATCGCCTTTGACGGCCTGCCAAAGCCCACCCCAAATGCCTCGCTCGACATCGCCTTCCTGGCGAGCGACGACTACGGCATCGCTCAGGCCTGGGCTGAGATCAAGCCTTTGGACGAACAGGCGAAGGACGCACGGCCGCTCTATCCGCTTCCCGAGTATCGTCTCGACCTGCCGCGCCGCAACGCCCGCGAGGCCAAGGGCACGACCAGCCGCAACCTCAGCGAACATCCGCTGGCCGGCAAGCGCGTTCGCGTCACCCTCGTTGCCCGCGATGCCGCCGGTCAGGAGGGGAGAAGCGTGCCGCAGGACATGATCCTTCCGGCGCGGCAATTCTTCAATCCGCTGGCGGGCGCCGTTGCCGAACAGCGACAGGTCTTTGCACTCAACGCCAACGACCTGCCGCGGGCGATCGACCTCAATGACGCGATCGCCAGCTTCGCCGAGGAAACGATCCCCAACCTCACCCATTTCCTGCTCCTGAAATCGGCACGTTCGCGCATGGCGCTGGCGCGCAACGACGACATGCTGCGCGACGCCGCCAAGCATCTCTGGGAAATCGCGCTAGGCATCGAGGATGGCGATCTGTCGCTCGCCGACCGACGTCTGCGCGATGCGCAACAGGCGTTGTCGGATGCGCTTGATCGCAATGCGCCCGACGAGGAAATCGCCAAGCTGATGAAGGAACTGCGCGAGGCCATGCAGGAATATATGCAGGCGCTGGCCAAGGAGGCCGCGAAAAACCCGCGCATGGCCGCCAATCCGGATCAGAACAATGTTCTGCGCCAACAGGATCTGGACAGGATGATGAACCAGATCGAGAACCTGGCGCGATCGGGTGCGCGCGACCAGGCCCGTCAGATGCTGTCGGAGCTTCAGCGTCTGATGAACAACCTGCAGGCCAACCGCGGCCAGCAACAGATGGGCGAACAGAACAACGCCATGCGCGAGCAGATGGACAAGCTCGGCCAGCTGATGCAGGAGCAGCAAAAGCTGATGGACGAGACGTTCAAGCTCGACCAGGCGCAGCGAGACCGCATGCAGCGCGGCGACCCGCTGCAGGGCGAGGACAACGAGCTTTATGGTCAGGACATGCCGCAGGATCCGGGCCAGCGTGGTGACGAGAACGGCCAGCCCAGCCCGCTCGACGACATGACCGCCGAGCAACTGAAGGAAGCGCTGAAGCAGCTGAAGCAGCAGCAGGATGCGTTGGGCAAGCAACTCGGCGAACTGCAGAAGGGTCTGGAGAGCCTTGGCATCAAGCCCGGCAAGGGGTTCGGCGACGCCAAGCGCGAAATGGAAGGCGCCTCCGGCTCCCTTGGCAAGGGCCAGGGCGAACCGGCCGTCGGCAGCCAGGGCCGCGCACTGCAGGCGCTGCGTGACGGCGCCCAGGACATGATGAACCAGATGCAGGCCCAGGGACAAGGACCCGGTCAGGGCGTCCCGCAATACGGCCAGAATGGTCGCGACCCGCTCGGTCGACGCCAGCAGAATGCCGGTCCGGACTTCGGCGACCAGGTGAAAGTTCCCGATGAAATCGACACCCAGCGGGCGCGTGAGATTCTCGACGAAATCCGCCGCCGCCTTGGCAACACGCTGTCGCCCGAGGCCGAGCGCCAGTATCTCGAACGCCTGCTCGACATGCGCTGACCCTCGGCCAAAAGAGCCGGAAACGACGACGGCCCTGGAGCGGAAACGCGCCAGGGCCGTATTCAATTTGTCAGATCGCCAAACAATCAATGCCTCGCCCACGATCGGGCGATGGAGGGGGACCCGTCAGGCAGCGAGCGCCAGGGCCACCGCCTTGCGGATGTCAGGCAGGGAAAAGGGCTTGGAGATGACGTCGACGATCTTGTCGGCGAGATCGTCGGCCCGCTCGCGCTGTTCGGCGTAACCGGTCATCAGCAGGATCTTCATCGCCGGAAAGGCTGCGGACGCCTGATGCGTCAATTCGATGCCGTCCATGACGGGCATGCGGATATCTGACAGCAGCAGATCGAAATTCTCGGTCTGCAGGCAGGCAAGCCCATCTGCGCCGTCTCCAGCCTCCACGGTCTCATGTCCATCGAGCCTCAAGGCCCGGGCGACGAAGGAGCGCAATGCATCCTCGTCCTCGGTAATCAGGATCTTCGCCATCATGGCCTCCCGCGTTCGCTGCAACGGCACGGCTCTCTCGCGAAGAGGCCGGCCCATTCCAATGGATACGGCAACACTCACAAGAATCGTGAGGCAGTCCGCAGCGGCACGTGGCATCCCAGGGGGCGAAACGCGACACGACCCCAAACAACCAGCTTTTTCTTTGTGTTCGGTAAACGCCGGGCGGCTGGATTTCGGAATGCGCGTTTTACAGCGGCCCTGCTTCGAGCGCTGAACGCGGCCTGGAGGTCATTACAGCGCCGCGATCTCAAACGCCGCAGCGCTGCACATTCTCGTCTCTACTCGGCGTCGCCGGTGACGACGCCAACGAAGGGCAGTTCTCGGAACGCGTAAGCCACGTCCATGCCGTAGCCGACGACGAAATGATCAGGGCATTCGAAGCCAACATAGTCGGCCTCGAGCTCGACCTTGCGCTTGACGCGCTTGTCGAGCAGCACCGCAATGGTGACGTTGCGCGCGCCGCGCTCGTACATCAGTTCCTTCGCAAAACGCAGGGTGCGCCCGGATTCCAGGATATCGTCGATCAGGAGCACGTCGCGGCCATGCACGTCGCTATCGATGTCCTTGATGATCTTTACGCCCTGGGAGACCGTGCCGAGCCCGTAGCTCGACAGCGTGATGAACTCGACTTCCGGTGCCAGGCCGGTGTTGTGCATGGCGCGGATCAGGTCCGCGGCAAAGATGAACGAGCCCTTGAGCACCGCGATCACCAGAAGGTCCTTGTGCGGACCCTCGACGATCATGTCGGCAAGCTCGGTGTTGCGTGCGGCGATCGTCTCTGCCGTATAAAGGGGCTCGATATTCTTTCCGCGAACGACGGGCATGCGGTTTCTCCAGCGTTTCATCCGGAAGACAAACGCCTTCCCTTTTGCGCCCGCTTAGCACAATCAGCGCACGGAGACACCGTTTTCGGCGAAGGAAACCTTCACCTCGGGCATTTTTCCACCTGCATATGGGAGCCTGGTCACGAAGCGGCGGCTCTCGCCGGGTGCGATGGCGGCACCCTCCGGCATCAATCGCGTCGCCGTAACCTTGCGGCCATTGCTGACCACATCCACCACGACCAACGGCAGTCGCTGCAGGGCGGAAGAGGAATTGTCGATGGAGCCGTAGACCGAAAGTACCCGCATGCCGCCGGAATAATCGAGCGACGCAGTGACGTCGGTGATCGCCAATGGCTCGCTTTCGACCCCGTCACCGGTCGAAAGGACGATGATAGCCGCAAACGCCGCAAGGGCGAAAGCTGCGACAAGCGCGGCGAACCGGCGTGCCGGCATGGCGCGCAACCAAGTCTCGGCGAGAGACAACAGGCGCCTGAGGGCGGCCTTCTCGTCGCGAACGACCGTCAATGTCGGGCCGTGGCGTCGAGTGTGCCGCCGATTGTCATTGAAAACGGGATAGGGATTGCGGCGGGCCGTCGCCGAAACGGTCTCGAATTCGGCGTCGACATAGTCGACGCGGCGCGGCGCGGGTGCAGCTTCGCGTGGACCGCGGTCCGGTGGCAGCAGATCGGCATAGGCCGCGGCTCCAGCCGATTTCGTGCGGAATGCCTGCATCGCCTTTTCCTCCTGGATCGCGGACGGACCTGCCATCCATGCGAAACCATCGGGCAATGCGCCGATCCCTGGCGGTGCAAGAATCAGGGCATTGCATCAAATCTTTCCGACACGTAAACCGAAATGGTTAATGCTTCGGAAAGAGGCCGTGAAAGCGGCGTCTTTTCATGAAAAATTAACCGCTGCTTAACCATGATTCCGCTGGCGGTTTTGCCTTTCGGCGCTTGGCGTCCTATGCGCAGATAGCCGTCCCCAAGCAGAACCGCACGGGTCGTGAGAGAGATGGGTACCCATTGATTCATTTTGAGAACGTCGGATTGCGTTATGGCATGGGGCCGGAAATTCTCCGGGACCTGACCTTCGACATTCCGCGCCGGTCGTTCCAATTCCTCACCGGCCCCTCCGGCGCCGGCAAGACGACGCTGTTGCGCCTGCTCTTCCTCTCGCTGCAGCCGACGCGCGGTCTGATCCGCATGTTCGACCGCAACATTTCGTCGATCCCGCGCGAAGAGTTCCCCATGCTGCGCCGGCGCGTCGGCATCGTTTTCCAGGACTTCCGCCTGCTCGATCATCTGACCACCTATGAGAACGTTGCGCTTCCGCTGCGCGTGCGCGGCAAGGACGAATCGAGCTACCGCGCCGACGTGCTCGAACTGTTGAAATGGGTTGGGCTTGGCGAGCGCATCAATGTGCTGCCGCCCGTACTTTCCGGCGGCGAGAAGCAACGCGCGGCAATCGCCCGCGCGCTGATTGACCGCCCCGAAATCCTGCTTGCGGACGAGCCGACCGGCAACGTCGACCCGCCGATGGCCCGCCGCTTGCTGAACCTCTTCCTCGAACTCAACCGGCTCGGCACCGCCGTCGTCATTGCCACCCACGATCTGTCGCTGATGGATCAGGTCGAGGCGCGGCGCATGATCCTTTCGCAAGGGCGGCTCGATATCTATGAGTGAGGGCCGCACCAAACGCACCCATGAGGTGCCGGAGCAGCAACCGGAACCGCAGCAGCAGCCGCGCCGCACGGAGATGCGCGTGCGCCCGATGGGGCCGATCGTGCCGTCGACGAACGTGTCCGGTCACGCGCTGATGTGCGTGATCGCGATCATGTCGTTCCTCGCCTGCCTCACGCTCGGCGGTGTCAGCATGGTGCGCGCCACGGCCCAAAGCTGGCAGAGCCAGATTTCCCGCGAGATCACCATCCAGATCAAACCGGACGACGGTCTCGATATGGAAAAGGCGCTTGCCGATGCGCGAGATCTGGCCCTGACCTTCAGCGGAGCGACAGGTGGCAACATCGTCGACCGCGCAGCAACGGCCCGCCTGCTTGAGCCCTGGCTCGGCGAAGGCCTCGATCTCGACGAATTGCCCGTTCCCCGCCTCGTCATCATCACCATCGATGAAAACAATCCGCCCGATTTCGCAGCCATGCGCAAGGCGCTGACCGAGATCATCCCGCAGGCCTTCCTCGACGATCACCGTACCTGGGTCGACCGCCTGGTGGCGATGGCAAACACCACGGCAATGATCGGGACCGGCGTGCTGATCCTCGTTTTCTCGACCATGGTGCTGACCGTCATCTTCGCCACGCGCGGCGCACTGTCCGGAAACCGCCATATCGTCGAAGTGCTGCATTTCGTCGGCGCCGAGGCAGGATTCGTGGCATCGGAGTTCCAGAAGCATTTCCTCAGAATAAGCCTCAAGGGGGCCGGCGCCGGCGGGCTGCTGGCGGCGCTGTTCTTCGCGCTTGCTGGCTACTGGCAATCGCGCACATTGGCGACGCCGGAAACGGACCAGGCCACCGCCCTCTTCGGCACGTTCACCATCGGTTACAGTGGCTATCTCGGTATTCTTGCCATCATGATCGTCATTGCGGTGTTGACGACGCTGACGGCTCGGCTCACGGTAACGCGCACGATCTACGAGATCGACCTGATCCGCTCTGATCCCGGACGTACGGATACCTACCAAAGCTGACGCCCAGATGTTTCACCTTTATTCGATCCATTCCTTGCCGCAATCTGGCGCTATCTGAAGAGAATCATGATGGCGCAAGGACTTCGCGGGAGCGGGATGGCCGGAGGAGGCAAATGGCAAGGCGGGGCCGAGCAGGAACGCCGACCCCGTAGTCCCTTGCGCAAAATTCTCCGCCGGACCTTTTTCATTCTGCTTGTGCCGTTCGCGATCGTGGTCGCGGCCTTCCTCAATTTCGCCGATACCGTCGCGTCCATGCAACCGCCGGAAGACCCGAAGGCGGAAGCGATCGTCGTCTTGACCGGCGGCTTCCAGCGCATCGATCAGGCGGTCGACCTCTTGAAATCCGGGGCCGGCAAAAGGCTGCTGATTTCGGGCGTCCACCCGGCGACCACCGGCAGCCAGATCCGGCGCAACACCCAAAGCTCGGCCGATCTCTTCAAATGCTGCGTCGACATCGGCCACGAGGCGATCGACACGATCGGCAATGCGACCGAGGCGAGCCAATGGATCAGCGATCACGGCTACAAGCGCGTACTTGTTGTGACCAACAACTACCATATGCCGCGAAGCCTGCTCGAGTTGCGTCGCGCCCGCCCGGAGACCGAATTCATCGCCTATCCTGTCGTCAACTCCGACCTCAAGACGACGAACTGGCTGCGCAATCCGATGGTGCTGAAATCGATCCTGCTGGAGTTCGGCAAGTATTCCGTCGCCTCCGTGCGCGATATGGCCGGTGCCCGCCCGGCGAGCGGATTGCGCACCGTTCCCTCGCGTGCGACACCGGCCGAAGAATAATCGCTGCCACCCCTTAATCAGCAAAGTGACGACGGGCGGTTTTCCTTCGGCGTTTATTCGTGTACGCAGCGATCCATCGGCCCACGGGCTGGATATCCCTGAACTCGCCTCGAGAGCCTGCTGATGATCGTCCTGCGTTCGGTCCTTTTCAATCTGGTCTTCTACGTCAATCTGATCCTGCAGATGATTGTCTTCACGCCGGCCTATTTTCTGGTGTCGCGGAAGAAGGCCTGGTTCGTTCCGAAGAACTGGGCGCGCAGCAATCATTGGCTGTTCAAAAAGATTGTCGGCACGACCTTCGAGATCGAGGGCTTGGAGAACATCCCCAAGAGCGGCTACATCTTCGCGCCCAAGCACCAGTCGTTCTGGGATGTCTATGCGCTCCTGCCCTGGCTCAACGATCCCTTCTTCATTCTCAAGCGCGAACTGACCTGGATCCCGCTCTTCGGCTGGTACGTCCGCAAGCAGCGCATGGTGCCGGTGAACCGTGCCGCGCGTGGCCGGGCCATGACCGAAGTCATGGATCGGACCAAGCAGGAAATGGCGTCCGGCCGAGAACTGATCATCTATCCCGAAGGCACCCGCAGGCCGCCCGGCGCACCGCCGCACTATAAATATGGCATCGCCCGACTTTACCGTGACCTCAACGTGCCTGTTGTGCCCGTCGCCATGCATCCAGGCCTGTTCTGGCCGCGCCGCAAGTTTCTGCGTTTCCCCGGCCATTTCAAGGTTCGCGTGCTGCCGCCGATCGAGGCGGGCCTCGATCCGGACGAGTTCCTCGCCAGGCTGATCGAGGTGACCGAGACGGCAAGCGACGAGCTTCTGATCGAGACGGTCAGAAACAACCCGCATCTGCCGCTGCCGCCGACGGCAAAGCAGCGCCTTGCCGAACTGAAGGCGATGGGCCGCGGCTAAACCGAGCCTGATCCCGGACATTATGCGTTAAGGGTCGCCACGACCTCTTCCAGCCAATGGTCGCGAATGCCCATCTCCTTGAGGTGGGCAAGCGTGTTGAACACGTATTCGCTGTTCGGACCCGACTTTCCCGACGAGACGGCGACGATCGTCGCAGCCTCCGGAGCGCTCAGCGCTCCGGCATACTGCACATGGGCGCGGTCGACCACATAGGTCAGCGCCGGAACCCGCCGCCCGTCGGCAAGCTGCACCGGCATCGTCTTTTCCTTGTAGACATGCGTGACAAGCTCGCGTTCCCGCAAATAGTCGATCACCGCCGCCCTCTCGCCGTTGTCGATGCGAAAAGCCGCGCCGATGCACGAGCCGCCATAGTCGAGCCCGAGCACCAGGCCCGGCCGCTGCTGAGTACCGCGATGCACCCAAGAGCGCACGCAAAGCGACCGACGATAGCCAAATGCCCGCGCCGTCGATCTTTCCTCGAACCGGAAGCCCGGGTTCCACATCAGCGACCCGTAGCCAAAGACCCAAAATTCGTCCATATCCACTGTCATTCAATCCGCGCTGTCTGCTCATCGCCGAATCGTCGGCTCATCGGTGGCCAGCCATGTCGGTTTTTCTACGGCACAGCATCTCGGCACGGAAGAGACAAGTCGTTCCCGTGCATAGAATGAAAGATAATAAGCAGGATCGGCGGCGCCACCCGAAAGGCGGCCGCGATCTGAGTTTGGTGGAGTACGCGTTACCATGACCGCAACCGCAGTCGCCAATCCCTCGCCGGTCAGCCGGAAGTTTCGCTGGCTTATCGCCGGCATAGTGATCGTCTGTGCCGCCTATTCGGCCGGCTGGTATGCCGTCGCCGACCAGGTCGAGAAGCGCCTGACGACCCAGCTCGCGGACGGCCGGGCAAACGGGCTCGGCGGCGAGTGCACGAACATGGACGTGCGCGGCTTCCCGTTCCGCATCGGCCTGTTCTGCGACAAGGTCAATCTCGACGACACCCGCCGCGGTGCCTCCGCCTCCTTCGGCGCGCTTCGGACCGCGGCACAAGTCTACCAGCCCAGCCATGCGATCATCGAGCTCGATGGTCCGGCCGAACTGCGCGTTTCGCCCGACCTCAATGTCTCGGCCGACTGGACGCTGCTGCATGCAAGCGTCAGGGCGACCCTTTCCGGGCTCGACCGCAGTTCGCTGACCTATGACAACCTGACCGGCACCGTGCGCCTGCCGCTGACCGGCGACAGCTTCGGCTTCGGCGCCAGCCACGGCGAAATGCACCTGCGTCAGAACGGCAACGATCTCGATGCGGCCTTGAGCGTCGACAAGCTCGATCTTCGTCCTGAGAACGGCGCAAGCTTCGCGCCACCCGCCAATCTTGCCGCCGACCTCACCTTTGTCGACAAGGCGAGCTGGATGGGCTCCGGCATCCCGACGCCGGCGATGCTGCGCGGGAGCAAGGGCGAACTGCGCCAGATGACAGTCGACCTTGGCTCGGGCATGAACGCCAAGCTGTCGGGCCCCTTCTCGGTCAACGACCAGGGGCTGATCTCCGGCGAGTTTTCGCTGACGATGACCAATATCGACGCCTGGCGCACAAACCTGGTCACGCTGATCCCCGACGATGCGAACCTGGTCAACAACACGGCCAACATGCTGAAGGCGCTGGCCAACGGCAAGAACGAGGCGACAGTCAAGCTCAACGTGCGCGACGGCACCGCCTTCCTCGCCTTCATCCCGATCGGCGTGCTGCCGACGCTCTGATCCCGGTGCAGCGAAAAGCCGCTCGCTCTGGCGGCCTTCGCGAGAATACAAAGAGCCCGGGGCGTGGATGATCCACGCCCCGGGCTCTTTCGTTTATCGGCTACTTCTGATCCATCGCGTGACGGCCGAAGTCCGGCATGGCCGTGTCCTGACCTGCCTGGATGATCGACCGCCGGATCGCGCGGGTGCGGGTGAAGAGATCGAACAGCTTGTCGCCGTCGCCCCAGCGGATTGCCCGCTGCAGATAGGCGAGGTCCTCGGAAAACCGCGACAGCATTTCGAGGATCGCGTCCTTGTTGTGCAGGCAGACGTCGCGCCACATGGTTGGGTCGGACGCGGCCAGGCGGGTGAAGTCGCGGAAACCGGACGCGGAATATTTGATGACTTCGGATTCGGTCACCGCTTCCAGATCGTCCGCCGTGCCGACGATGTTGTAGGCGATGATGTGCGGTAGGTGCGAGACGATCGCCAGCACCTTGTCGTGATGCTCGGCATCCATTTGCTCGACCATAGAACCAAGCGTTTCCCAGAACAGCCGCAGCCGCGCGATCGCTTCCTCGTCCTGGCCGTCCGGCGGCGTCAGGATGCACCAGCGACCGCGGAAGAGGCCGACGAAGCCGGCGTCCGGACCGGAATGCTCGGTACCGGCGATCGGATGCCCTGGCACGAAATGAACCGTGGCGGGCAGATGCGGCGCCATCTGGGCGATGACCGAGCCCTTGGTCGAGCCGACATCGGTGACGATCGCGCCAGGCTTCAGGTGGGCGGCGATTTCCGCGGCCACCGCACCGGACGCACCGACAGGCACCGACACGATGACGAGATCGGCACCGCGCACCGCATCGGCAGCCGACAGCGTATAGCGATCGCCAAGGCCAAGCTCCTCGGCGCGCGAAAGCGTCGCTTCGCTGCGGGTCGAGATCACCAGGGTTTGGGCGAGCTGCTTGTCTCGGATTTCCCGGGCGATCGATGAGCCGATGAGGCCGATGCCGATAAGTGCGATCGTTTCAAACTGCTGTGTCATCATTTCCGTCCCATGAATTCTGTCAGTGCCGCGATCACGCCCTCATTGGCTTCCTGCGAGCCGATGGTCATGCGCAGGGCATTGGGAAAGCCGTAGGCCGCAATCGCACGCAGGATGTAGCCGCGATGAGTGAGGAACGTATCCGCGTCGTTCGCACGCATGCCGTCCTCGTCCGGGAAATGGATGAGCACGAAGTTGGTAACCGATGGCGTGATCGTGAGACCGATCGATTCCACCGCGCGGCTGACACGCTCCAGCCAGACGAGGTTATGGTCGACCGCCTCAGCGACGAAGGCCTGATCGCGCACGGCCGCGGCACCGGCTGCAATCGCCGCCGCACTGAGGTTGAACGGCCCGCGCACGCGATCGACCGCGTCGATCACTTGCGGCGGAGCGTACATCCAGCCGATACGCAGACCGGCAAGACCGTAGATCTTGGAGAACGTCCGGGTCATGACGACGTTGCGGTTGGCCGACACCAGTTCGAGCCCGGCCGCATAATCGTTGCGCCGAACATATTCGGCATAGGCGGCATCGAGCACCAGAAGCACGCCCTCGGGCAGGCCCGCATGCAGACGGCGAACTTCGTCGACGGGAATATAGGTTCCAGTCGGGTTCGCCGGATTGGCGATGAAGACGATCTTCGTGCGCTCGGTGACCGCCGCGAGAATGGCATCGACGTCGACGGTCGCGTTGCGCTCCTTGACCATGACCGGCGTACCGCCGGCGGCCATGATCTGGATCTTGTAGACCACGAACCCGTGCTCCGTGATGATGCCTTCGTCGCCGGGCGCCAGATAGGTGTGGCACAGGAGACCGAGCAGTTCGTCCGAGCCGTTGCCGCACAGGATGTTTGCCGGGTTGAGCCCGTGCACAGCACCGATCGCCGCGCGCAGCGCCTGGGCCTGGCCGTCGGGGTAGCGCTCCAGGTTGAAGGCCGCGGCCTGGAAGGCCTCGATCGCCCTGGGGCTGGCGCCGAGTGGCGTCTCGTTGGACGAGAGCTTGTGGACCTTGGCGACACCGGGGGCATGCTCCTTGCCGGGCACATAGGCGGCAATGTCCAGAATGCCGGGACGCGGCTGCGGGCTCTTCGAGTCAAGGCTCATCGGATCAGCTTTCAAGGCAGGAAATGAGGCCAAGCCAATACCGGCGCAATCGGCATTTGTCGAGGGTCGGCAAGCCCGGCAGAGTGGCGATCAAGGCTGGGCGCGCGGGCGCTCCCGGGTGCTCGGGATACCCTGTGGCGCCAGCACCGGCACGAACACGCGCCGCGACGCACGCGCGGCAACCGGCAGGCCCTGATAAAGCCGCTTCTGCGCCTCCACCACGATCACGCCCGAGAAGACCGGCCAGAGCGAGCGGCCAAGCCGCTCGAAGCCCCGGCGCAGGCGCAGGATCATCTTCAGCTTCGACGGCGGGAAGAACAGTGCCTCCGACGAGGCGCCGGGTGTGAAGTTCGTCTCGCGCAGAAGCGCCGTCAGCTGACCGCGCGAATAGGGCCGCCCCGAGCCGAACGGCGTATGCTCCATGCGCGCCCAGACACCACGACGATTGGGCACGACGATCACCAGCCGGCCGCCCGGCGCCAGCACCCGCCAGATCTCCTTCATCGTCTCGCGCGGGCTTTCGGCAAATTCCAGCGAATGCACCATCAAAACCCGGTCGATGGAAGAATCGGGCAGCGGCAATTCCTCGTCGAACACCAGCGCGGTCGACGACAACTCGGCAACCGGCCAGTTCACCGCCCCCTGCCCCGCCGGCATGAAAGCAAAGGTCCGCTCCGTGTCCTTCCGGAAACGCTCGAGATAGGGCACGGCATAGCCGAGCCCGACAAGCCGCTCCTCGGGCAGGCGCGCCCAGACCGAAGACAGCGCAATGGTGACGGACTGTTCGGCCATGCGGCCCAGTTCGGAGTGATAGAATTCTCGGAGGTCGACGATATCGGTGTGCATGCGCAACATGTTAGCCTTGAAGCGGTAGACTTCAAGGCAAGCCTCGCTACATTCGGCGGCAGTCACCACAGCACCGCATGCTCATAGAGCGTGCAAAGGGGCGCTGTAGCGTTAAACTCGCCGCATGATTTGTCCTTTGATCGACCGCGATCGAAGGCGCCTGCAGCAGAAGCCCGATCGGAAGACACGCCATGGCCGCGCTCGAACTTGACCTCTTTCTTTGCCGCACCGACAATTTCGGCGTGCTGCTGCACGATCCGGTAAGCGGCGCCACCGCCTCGATCGACGCGCCCGAGGAGCAGCCGATCCTGGAGGCCCTGGAGCGGCGTGGCTGGACGCTCACCCATATCCTCACCACCCATCACCACGGAGACCATGTCGCGGCCAACGTCGCGCTCAAGGATCGTTTCGGCGCCACCATCATCGGGCCGGCGGCAGAGGCGGCCAATATCCCCGGCATCGACAGGAGCGTGCGTCACGCTGAACGCTTCGATTTTGCCGGCCACCCGGTCGACGTCATCGAGACGCCCGGCCACACCGCCGGCCATATCTGTTTCCACCTTCCTGAGGATAAGCTGCTCTTTGCCGCCGACACCCTGTTTGCGCTCGGCTGCGGCCGCCTGTTCGAGGGAACGCCGGAAACGATGTGGCAGTCGCTCAGCCGACTTCTCGCCCTGCCCGACGACACTACTGTTTATTTCGGCCACGAATACACGCTGTCGAACGCCCATTTCGCCGTGACGATCGACCCGGACAATGATGCATTGAGGGAGCGTGCGGCCGAGATCGAAGAAACCCGCTGCGATGGCGGCTTTACGGCGCCGACGACCATCGGCCTCGAAAGGCGCACCAACCCGTTCCTGCGCGCCGCCGACCCGAAGATCCGCGCGCATCTCGGCATGGAAGGGGCGACCGATGCGGCTGTCTTTGCCGAAATCCGCAAGCGCAAGGATAATTTCTGATGACGGCCGATCAGGAACTGACGCCGGCCGCCATCATCGAGATCCTTGGGCTGACGCGCCACCCCGAAGGGGGCTGGTATGTGCAGACCTTCCGCGACGCCAACGGCGGGCCGCGCGGCCACTCGACGGCGATCTACTATCTGCTGGAGCGCGGCGAGCGCTCGCACTGGCATCGGGTACGTGACGCCGCCGAGGTCTGGCATCACTATGCTGGCGCGCCGCTGGAGCTCAGCATTGCCGCCGACAGCGAGCCTGCAACGGTTCTGCGCCTCGGCCCCGGCATTCTCGGCGGCGAGCGCCCACAGGGGCTCGTGCCGCCCAACTGGTGGCAATCCGCCGTCTCGCTCGGCGACTGGACGCTTGTCGGCTGCACGGTGGCGCCGGGCTTCGATTTCTCAGTCTTCGAGATGGCGGCCCCCGACTGGGCGCCGCCTGAGAAATAGAGCATTTTCAGGAAAAGTGTGAAGCGGTTTTCCGCCCGGAAGGTTACTCTGCCGGCTGCACCGCCGTGCGCGCCTTACGAAAGATCATGTCCTTGGCCGCCAGCACCGCGCCGCCCGTCACGAAAAGGCATGCGGCGGCGATACGCCATGACGGCTCGGCAAAACCGAACAGGATGAGGATCAGCGTCGACAGAACCGGTGCGGCGTAGCTGGCAACGCCGAGCAGCTGGATATTGCCGTTCTTGACGCCGAAGTCCCAGGCATAGAAGGCGGCACCGACCGGCAGCAGGCCGAGGCCCGCAACCGCCAGCCACTCGAACGTCGTTTCCGGCCAGACGGTCGTCTCGAGACCAAGATGGCAGACGAACGAGAGAAGCGATGTCGCCAGGCAGAAGCCGGTGACGACGTCGGTCGAGACCGCCTCGAAGCGGCGCGTCAGCAGCGAATAACCGGACCAGGTGAAGGCGCACAGCAGGGCTGCGCCGTACCCCATCAGATAGGCGTCGTCAAAGGCGATACCGTTGCGGGCGATGATCATGATCGTTCCCATCAGGCCGGCAAAAGCGCCGGCAACGTGGTACCAGCGCAGCCGCTCGCCCGGCAATAGGGCAGAGCCGACGACGATCAGCAGCGGCCAGAGATAGGCGATCAGACCGGCTTCGACAGCCGGCGCGTTGCGAAGTGCGGTAAAGTAGAGAAAGTGATAACCGAAAAGACCGGCGATGCCGGTGATCCAGACCTTCGCCGGCTGCTTCAACAGCGCCAGCCGCTCCGGCTTCAGCGCGAGAACGACGACCCCCGGAATGCTGCCGATGAGGAAACAGATGGCTGACAACTGGAACGGCGGCATCTTGCCGGATGCAGCGGTAAACAGCGCCAGGAGCGACCACATCAAAATGGCGGTTGCACCGATCAACGTTGCCTTGAATTTCATGTCTTATCCCCTCGTGCAGCCTCCAACTGCATAATTCCTTAGATCGGAATCGATTTAAGGAGAAAATTATGCAGCAAGCTTCAAGCGCTACAGCGCAGCACGTCACGTTTGACGCGCTGCGCTGTAGCGGAAACCGGCGCGGATAAAATCACGACTCGGCGCGAAATGTTAGTACTCGGCGTGAAATGTTAGTGATAATCTCCACCATTCGGTGGATCAACCGCCGAATCGCGTCGCGGAAACCGTCACGGGGCCAAGCTTGGTCGGGATGCGCACATAGACGGGCGCATAGACATCGACGACATCAGATTTGGCAAACCAGATTTCCATGGTCTGCAGCTGCCTGAGATATTCGACGTCTTCGCGCCCCTTCTTGTAGCCCGCCTTCGGAACAAAGCGGATGCCGCAGACGATCACCTCGCCTTCGAATCCCTTGGTCTTGAACGGCCTGGTCCCCCTCGCCGACAGCTTGATGTCGAGACGCGATTCGCCGTCGAAGATCGGAAGGGTATTGGGGCAGACGCGGGCATTACCGGGAATGATAAGGCCGGACAAGGGATCGAGCACGTTGCGCATGTCGCGCGAGGTCACCGGCACCCAGTTCTTCGGCAGCGGCGTGCGCTTCGGATTCATGCTGGCATGCACGACGTTGCCGTTGCTGTAGGTGACGCTGATCGCCCGGCCCTTCTTGCCGCTGCGATAGGACATCGAATATTCGTTTGCGCGCAGATAGTCGCGGCCGATGACGCCGGAAACACGGGTCTGCCCCGAAGTCCGGCTGAAAATGTCGACGAGGCCGGCCGAATGCAGCGTTCCTGATATCGTGTAGCGATTCTTTACAAGCGCCGTATGGAACGACGCTCTCGCAAGCGGCAAACCGGCAAGCGAGATGCTGTAATCCGTCTGATGTTCGATATCTGCAGCAAGCGATGCTGTGGAAAACATTGCCACTGACAACAGCGCTACCGCGCGAGAACCGATGCGCAACTTCATGCCCTGAGAGATCCATTACTCGAATGCCGTCGCCAGGCCTTGGAATGCAGGTCGTTTACGGCTTTTCTACGCCTTTTCCGACAGATCCGGCGGCCGGAACGCTACCGCATCATGGACCTCTGCTGCATCCGCAGGACAACAGATAGCGCATCGTAAATCAGCTTGGAATGACTCGCGTGAAGCATTATTGTGGCCGCGATCGAGCTTGCCTGATGCAGAAACAGCCGGGAGAAACGGCGGTTTTCCGAGAATGCAAGAGGTTTGGCTTGACGGGCGGGCTGTCTCTGACTATAGAACCGCAACTTTCCAATAATGGCCAACAGGAACGCGGCCTGGGCTCTGGGCCCGCTACCGCATCGTCCGGCGGCGATAAAGAGAATAGGTGTACCATGTCCCGTAGTTGCGAATTGACCGGCAAGGGCGTCCAGTCGGGCAACAATGTCAGCCACGCCAACAACAAGACCAAGCGCAAGTTCCTTCCGAACCTGTGCAACGTCACGCTGATTTCCGATGCTCTCGGCCAGCGCTTCCGCCTGCGCGTTTCCGCAGCGGCTCTCCGCTCGGTTGAACACCGCGGTGGTCTTGACGCTTTCCTCGTGAAGGCCGACGAGAACGAGCTGAGCATGCGCGCTCGCCTGCTGCGCCGTCAGATCGTCAAGAAGAACGCTGAAGCCGCTGCCGCTTAATCAGCGCCAGCGTCTGTCTTCGACACGACTTTAAAAAGGCTTGCGGGTTTATCCGGCAAGCCTTTTTCTCGTGTTTAATTTGCAGATTTTCGTCGGCCCGGCGTTCAAGCCTGGCTTCCGCTCAACTGGTGGCATCTCCCAGGATAAAAAAATGCTGATCAACCGCACGTTCTTCATCTATGTCGCGTTCATGACCTTGGTGGTCGTGGCCTCAAACTTCCTCGTTCAGTATCCGCTGCCGGGCTCGATCGCCGGCATGCAGCTCGGCGACCTCCTGACCTGGGGTGCCTTCAGCTATCCCTTCGCGTTCCTCGTCACCGACCTGACCAACCGCCATTTCGGCCCGCGCATTGCGCGTCGTGTCGTCGTTGTCGGCTTCCTCGTGGCGATCGTTCTGTCCTTCTTCGCAGCGACGCCGCGCATCGCCATCGCTTCCGGCTCCGCCTTCCTGTTCGGCCAGCTGCTTGATATCTCCGTGTTCAACAAGCTCCGCCGCCAGAGCTGGTGGCATGCGCCGCTGGCAGGCTCGCTGATCGGCTCGGCGCTCGACACGGCCATGTTCTTCTCCTTCGCCTTTGCGCCGTTCTTCGTGTTCTTTGGGCCGAATGACAGCTTTGCGCTGGAGACAGCACCGCTGCTCGGCATCCTTGCGACCGAGGCTCCGCGCTGGATCTCCTGGGCGCTCGGCGACCTGACGGTGAAGATCCTCTGCGGCATCATCATGCTTTTGCCCTACGGCGCGCTGATGAGCGTGATCAAGCCGATGCCATCAGGCAAGGCGACAGCCTGATACTACAGCGCAGCGCGTCTTATAGACGCGCAAAGGTCGCTGTAGCACTTTGAATTGCTGCATGTTTTGATCCTTAAATCGAATACGATTTCAGGAAACATGCAGCAGCAGAACAAGTGATTGATGACGGGGCCGAATGGCCCCGTTTTCATTTGATCAGGCGGAATTCCAGCATCAGATTGCGCTCGAGGATCGAGTGGTTGTCATCGGAGATGACGATGACGCGGACATCGCCACTGGCGCCAGCGACCACGTCGAGGCCCTCCATGTTGTCGATCTGATAGCCCATGTCGGCTTCGAGAATGACGTCGCCGTCGACCACGGCGCCAGGCCGAATGCTGGCTCCCGGAATGCGGCGGATGCGCATGCCGAGACCGGAGGCGAAGTTGAACCGACGTTCCAGCAGCAGAAGGTCGCCATCGGGCAGGAAAGCGCCGTCGGTAACGGCGTAGGGATCGGTACGGGTAACGGCAAAGGCGCCCTTCATCGGGCCATCGAGAATGCCTGCCAGAAGATTGTCCGCCTTGTCGACGCTGCGCTCGGACACGGTGACGGCAGCGCCGCCGAGCGGGCCATCCTTCGGCGAAATCGCCACGGTCTCAAGCCCGCCATTGTTGCGCAGCTCGGTTGTTGGAAATGGCAGCGGCATGCTGCCGACCGGCCCCGAAGTCGAGAAACCCGGATCCAGGTAGATATCGATGCGGTGGGCCTGCTCGTAGCTGACGATCACCTCGCCCTCGCGCAGTGCCAGACCTTCGGAATCCACCTTCCATTTCTCCAGCCCGACCGCGCCGCTCCTGTCCGCCATCGGTGTTGCCGTCAGGTCCGTGAGACCGGAAAGCCTGCCGTTCGCATCACGGATCACCGCCCCTTCGAGCCAATGCCCCGTATCCATGACGGCGACGAAGGAGGTGCCATCCGGCCGGAATCGGATCGCGGATACGGCGCCGAACAGCGCATTGGAAGACGTCATCTCCAGGCCGCCGATGAATTCCAGCTGACCGAACCGCGTCTGGTTGGAGCCGACCTTGAATGGGTCTATCTGCCGGCTGCGAATGGGCAGCGTCTCGCTGCCGCCGGCGGCCAAAGCCACGCCGGTCGAGGCCAACAGGGAAAGAACGAGGAGACCGCGGCCAAGCATCTGGGGGAGTTCCTTCGGGCGGGCAGAATAGGCGGGGAGGAGATGGCAACCGCGGCAGCGGCCTAGGGGATGAACGGGGCGACAGACGGTCGCCCCGGTTTCGCGAAAGATTAGCTAGCGCGGCGCATGCGCCCCGGACGGCGGCGCATGCTTTCGTCTTCGAACAGATCGGCGAGCTGCTCGGTCATCGCGCCGGCCAGTTCATCCGCATCGACGATGGTCACGGCGCGGCGATAATAGCGCGTTACGTCGTGACCGATGCCGATTGCCAAAAGCTCGACCGGCGAGCGCGTCTCGATCTGCTCGATCACGGCACGCAGGTGCCGTTCGAGATAGTTGCCCGGATTGACCGACAGCGTCGAGTCGTCGACCGGCGCGCCATCGGAAATCATCATCAGGATGCGGCGCTGCTCGCGCCGCGCCATCAGGCGCTCATGCGCCCAGATCAGCGCCTCGCCGTCGATGTTTTCCTTGAGCAAGCCCTCGCGCATCATCAGGCCGAGATTGCGGCGTGCACGCCGCCACGGCGCATCGGCCGACTTGTAGATGATATGGCGCAGATCGTTGAGGCGGCCCGGCGATTGTGGCTTGCCACCGGCCAGCCACTTCTCACGCGATTGCCCGCCCTTCCACGCCTTGGTGGTAAAGCCAAGGATCTCGACCTTGACGCCGCAGCGCTCCAGCGTGCGCGCAAGGATGTCGGCGCAGGTCGCGGCAACCGTGATCGGCCGGCCGCGCATGGAGCCGGAATTGTCGATCAGGAGGGTCACGACCGTATCGCGGAAATTGGTATCCTTCTCGCGCTTGAACGACAGCGGCTGCATCGGATCGATGACGATGCGCTGCAGGCGCGCAGTGTCGAGATAGCCCTCTTCCAGGTCGAACTCCCAAGAGCGGTTCTGCTGCGCCATCAGGCGGCGCTGTAGCCGGTTTGCAAGCCGCCCGACGGCACCTTGAAGGTGCGAGAGCTGCTTGTCGAGGAACGCGCGCAGCCGGTCGAGTTCCGCCTCGTCGCAGAGCTCTTCCGAGGCGATGGTCTCGTCGAACTCGCGGGTGAAGACGGTGTAGTCGACTTTCTCGTTGAAGTCGGCAAACGGCTGGTTCGGGCGCTTGACCTCGCCGGGCGTCTCGCTGTCCTCGTCACCCTCGTCCTGCAGGTCGTCGTCGGAGATCTCCGCGCCGTCCATCTCGCCTTCTTCCATCTGCTCTTCAGCAGCCTGGTTTTCGTCGGCAGGGGCCGCATCGTCGCCGGCTTCCTCGTCGCTGGCGTTTTCGTCCTGCTCCTGGCTGCGCGGCTGATCCTCGTCGGTCTCGCTTTCCTGCTCGTCCGGCTCGATGTCGTCGTCGCCGTATTTCTCGGCAACATCCATCGATGTCAGCATATCGCGCACGACGCGGGCGAAAGCCTGCTGGTCGTTGAGCGTCGACGACAGATTCTTGATGTCGCCGGCAGCCTTCTCCTCGATGAAGTCGCGCCAGAGATCGAGCACCTTACCGGCGGATGCCGGCGGCTTCTCGCCGGTCAGCTTCTCGCGCACCAGCAAAGCAACAGCCTCGCCGAGCGGTGCATCGGCCTGCTTGCTGATCGCGCCGAAATTGGCCTTGGAATATTTCTCTTCGAGCATCGAGCTCAGGTTCTTGGCAACGCCTTCCATGCGCAGCGAGCCGATCGCCTCGACACGCGCTTGCTCGACGGCATCGAAGATCACCCGCGCGTCGGCGCCCTGCGGCGACATCGTCGCGTGGACGCGTGCGTCATGACAGGCCTTGCGCAGCGCCATGCTGTCGCCGAGACCGCGCGTCACGGCAAGTTCCTGCCGCGTCGGCCGCTTGGAGATTTCGGGCAGACGGATGCGTTCGCCTGTTATGCCCGGTCGCTCGTTGGCAAAAGCCACCTCGACCTCGGCATCGCCCGCGATCGATCGGATGCAGCCGGAAAGCGCCCGCTTGAACGGTTCGGCTGCATTTTCGCGCGTGGTCGGCTTTGCCTTGGAGTTCGAGCTCACGACAGTTCCTTCTTCAGCCAGATGCGATGATGCCTGGTGGGGCATCATCGAGTTTGCCACAGGGTCACAAGTCCGCCTTTCCCGGGGAAAGACGGACGATGGATCAGGCGGTGGCTTCAAGCACGATGTTGGCAGCGCTTTCCTTCAGCTCGATGCCGAAAGCGCGCTGATAATGCTCGGCGACAAGCGCCCGCTCCAGCTCGTCGCACTTGTTGAGGAAGGTCACGCGGAAGGCAAAGGCGATATCGCCGAAGATATAGGCGTTCTCGGCCCAGGTGATGACCGTACGCGGGCTCATGACCGTCGACAGGTCGCCATTGATGAAGGCGGCGCGGGTAAGATCGGCAACGCGCACCATCTTCGATACCGTCTCGCGGCCCTTGTCGGCGGTAAAGCCCTTGACCTTGGCGGCGACGATATCGACTTCCTTGTCATGCGGCAGGTAGTTGAGCGTCGTCACGATCGACCAACGGTCCATCTGCGCCTGGTTGATCTGCTGCGTGCCATGGTAGAGGCCGGTGGTATCGCCGAGACCGACCGTGTTGGCGGTTGCAAACAGGCGGAATGCCGGGTGCGGACGAATGACGCGGCTCTGGTCGAGCAGCGTCAGGCGGCCGGAGGATTCCAGCACGCGCTGAATGACGAACATCACGTCCGGGCGGCCGGCATCGTATTCGTCGAAGACGAGCGCGACGTTGTGCTGGTAGGCCCAGGGAAGGATGCCGTCCTTGAACTCGGTGACCTGCAGGCCGTCCTTGACGACGATCGCGTCCTTGCCGACGAGGTCGATACGGCTGACATGGCTGTCGAGGTTGACGCGCACGCACGGCCAGTTGAGGCGCGCTGCGACCTGCTCGATGTGGGTGGACTTACCGGTTCCGTGATAACCCGAGACCATCACGCGTCGGTTATGGGCAAAGCCTGCGAGAATGGCGAGCGTGGTTTCGCGGTCGAAGAGGTAGTCCGGATCGAGATCCGGCACGTAGGCGTCGGCCTTCGAGTAGGCGGGAACGCGCAAATCCGTGTCAATGCCGAAAACGTCCCGAACCGAGACGGTTGTGTCGGGGAGGTTGGAAATGTCGAGGTCAATCTTGCTCATCATGTCTCCAGAGCGGCCACCGGACGGCACCCGCGCATTCGCCTGCAAAAGTGCTTCTGTAATAATCCGCGTTGTTAGCAGAAACCAGCCTGTTTTAACAATTGGTAGGCTTGAATTACTGCGCGAAAACGCTCCTCCGATCCCCTGTCCCCGCCATTGGCATCAGGGTGGTGTTTCTTGACCAGATCCTTGTAGGCCGCCTTGATATCGCTGGCTGTCGCCGAAGCGCTAAGGCCGAGCGTTTCATAGGCCTTGGCTTCGAGCGTCTTCAGCTTGCGCTGGCGCGGCTCAGGACGGCCGGCGCGCGCTTTTGCCTCACTGACGAACCCGAAGGGATCGCGCATGCGCGCCTGCGCCCCGGCAGAGCCCGAACGGGTCTGCGATTGGGTCGGACTATTCTTGGCATTCTTGTTGACGCCGACCGTCCAAGTCGGACGATGCCCGGTCACCGCTTCCTTCTGATAGCGCGCGACTTCGCTGTCGGACAGACCGGAGAAGTAGTTGTAGCCCTTGTTGTATTCCTTCACATGCTCGAAGCAGAACATGAAATACTGCCCCTCGGCGTTGCGGCCGACGGGTGCGCGATGAACGCCCTTCTTGTCGCAGCCGTCCCACTGACAGGTGGGGGCGGCCGGCTCTGCGCGCGGCTCGACCTTGCGCCGTGTCCGAATGCGATCGAAGTATTTTGAATCGAGTCTCATGGCGCTCATTATGGGGGTTGGCCGGGGCCACAACAAGAATTGACAAAGCGGAATGTTGCTGGCTTTGTGCGGGCATTTTGCGCCGCCTAGGCCGCGCTGCCGGACCCGACCAACATAAGGGCATCCAGCAACCAAGGAAATGGGACGGAAGAATGTCGCTGCGGGACACGATCGAACAGAAATTGACCGAAGCCTTCCACCCCGAACGGCTGGCCGTGATCAACGAGAGCCACCTGCATGCGGGTCATCAACCTGATTTCGACGGCGGCGGCGAAACCCACATGCGGGTCCGCATCGTTGCCGACGCCTTTGCCGGCATGAGCCGAGTGGCGCGCCATCGCGCCATCAACGACCTGTTGAAGCCCGAACTCGACGCCGGCCTGCACGCGCTGGCCGTCGAGCCTGCAGCCCCCGGTGAGCCGACGCGCTGGTAGGCATCAGCCGATCGGCGTCTGGTCCTCGGCCGGGCGGATCCTGAGTTTCGTGATCCGGTTCTTCACCCGCTTCATCACGATGAAGCGCTTGCCATGGAAGGTGAAGGCCTGGCGCTCCTCCGGGATGCTTTTCGACTCGTGGATCACCAAACCGGCGACCGTCGTCGCTTCCTCATCCGGCAGTGACCAGTCGAGCGCACGGTTGAGGTCACGGATCGGCACCGAGCCGTCGACCACGATGGACCCGTCTGCCTCCTGGCGAACACCCTGGATATCGAGATCGTGCTCGTCGGCGATATCACCGACGATCTCCTCCAGAATATCCTCCAGCGTCACCAGTCCCTGAACCTGACCGTATTCGTCGACGACGATAGCAAGATGCAGCTTGCGGCGCAGGAAGGCGTTGAGCTGGTCCTTGAGGTTGGTCGTGTCGGGGACGAACCAGGGTTTCTGCGCGATCTTGACGATGTCGAGGTTTTCCGGCTCGACATCCGGCTCGGCAAGCGCGCGCAGCAGATCTTTCGAATGCACCACCCCGATGATGTTGTCGGTGGAGCTCCGCCACAGCGGCAGGCGCGTGAACGGGCTCTGCAGGATATCGCGCACGCAGATTTCAGGCGGATCGTCGGCGTTGATCGCCCGCATATTGGTGCGGTGGATCATGATGTCGGAAATCTCGAGTTCCCCGAGATCGAGCACGCCGCCGAGCCGATCCCGGTCGGCCTTGATGACCGAGCCTTCGCGGTGCAGCAGGTCGACTGCGCCGCGCAGCTCGTCATGCGCCGAAAGCATCGACATGTCGGACGAAAGGTTGACGCCGAAGAGAAACAGGATGCGCCGCACGATGCCGTTGACAAGGCTCGACAGCGGCCCGGCCACGGCGACGAAGGGGCGAACCAGCGGCGCGACGGCAAGTGCAAAGCGATCCGGCGACGCAATCGCCCAACTCTTCGGCAGCACTTCGGAAAAAATTACCAACAGCACGGTCATGACGACCGTGGCGATCGCCACGCCCGAATTGCCGAGCAGGCCGATCAACAGGCTCGTCGTCAAGGACGAGGCGAGAATGTTGACGAGGTTGTTGCCGATCAAAAGCGCGCCGATCAGCCGATCGCGGCGCTCGATCAGGCGATTGACGATACCCGCCCGCTCGTCGCCATTGTTCTCAAGCGAATGCATGCGCGAGCGCGAAGCCGCAGTCAGAGCCGTTTCGGAGCCCGAAAAGAAAGCGGAAAACAATAGCAGGCAGAAGACCGCGGCAATCGACAGCCAGTATTCGCCGAGAAATGCCAGGAATGCTTCGCCGGTCATTGCGGGTGCTTTTCCCTCAGGAAGCTCAGGACCTCGGAGGCCGGCACATCGTCGGCGACGAAGGACTGGCCGATGCCCCGGGTCAGGATGAAGGTGAGCTTGCCGCCCTTGACCTTCTTGTCCTGGGCAATCGCGTCCATCAGCTTTTCAGCCGGCGGCAGGCTACCGGGGATTTCGGTCATGCGCGTCGGCAGGCCGACGGCTCTCAAGTGCGTTTCGACCCGGCTCGCATCATCGGCGCTCGCAAGGTTCATGCGCGTCGAGAATTGATGCGCCAGCACCATGCCGATCGCCACGCCCTCGCCATGCACCAGGCGGGCGCTGTCGTATTCGGTGGCGGCTTCCAGCGCGTGGCCGAAGGTGTGGCCGAGGTTGAGCAGTGCACGCAAACCGTTCTCGCGCTCGTCCGCCGCCACGACATCGGCCTTGGCCTGGCAGCTCACTGCGATTGCCTCGATGCGCGCAGCCCCGCCGGAAAACACCGCCTGCCAGTTTTTCTCCAGCCAGGCGAAGAAGTCCGGCTTGTCGATCAGCCCGTATTTCGCAACCTCGGCATAGCCGGCGCGGAATTCGCGCGGGCTCAGCGTGTCGAGCACATCCGTGTCGGCAAGCACCAGATCCGGCTGGTGGAAAACGCCGATCAGGTTCTTGCCGTGCGGCGAATTGATACCGGTCTTGCCGCCGACCGAGGAATCGACCTGCGCCAGCAGCGATGTCGGGATCTGGATGAAGCGCGAGCCGCGACGCACGATACCGGCCGCAAAGCCGGTCAGGTCGCCGATGACACCGCCGCCAAGCGCGATCACCGCGTCGTTGCGCTCGATCCGTGCACCGAGTATGGCTTCGCAGGCGGGAATGAGATGCTCGAAACTCTTGGTCTTTTCGCCCGCCGGCAACACCAGCGACACGGCTTCGATGTCTCTCTGCTTCAGGCTCGCCATCAGCGGTTCGAGATAGCGCGGACCGACGTTTTCGTCGGTGATGACGGCCACCTTGCGCCCCTTGAGGCGCGAGGCGATCTCGTTGCCGGCAGCAGCGATCAGCCCCGGACCGATCAGAATGTCATAGGAACGATCACCGAGATCGACGCGAACCTTGCGCTCGGCAGCAGGCATCACATGGCTATTCATCATTTGGCACTTTCCGGAAATCTATGACGGCGGTGAGAACGTCCTCCACCATCGTCTCCTTGCTCACATCGCGCGACATCACCGTCAGATCGGCTTCGGCGTAGATCGGGTAGCGGGCGCGCATCAGGTTTTCGAGCGTCTGCTTGGGGTTCTCGGTCTTCAACAGAGGACGTGTGTCGCGCTTGTTGACCCGCTCCCAGAGCACGTCCAATTCGGCATTGAGCCAGATCGTCAAGCCGCCGCGCTTGATCTGGCGGCGCGATCGCTCGTTGATATAGGCGCCGCCGCCGGTGGAAACGACACGGGGGCCGGTGCGCAGCAGGCGTTTCAACACACGTGCTTCCAGCGCCCGAAATTCGTCCTCGCCGTAGCGGGCAAAGAGATCGCTGATCGTCATGCGCGAGACGCGCTCGATCTCGTGGTCGGAATCGACGAAGGGAATGCCGAGCGCCTGCGCCGCCAACCGGCCGATCGCGGATTTTCCGGCGCCCATCAGGCCGATGAAAACGAGATTGCGTTTACCGAGCGCAAGCTTCGCCCGTTCGGCAAGCGTCGCGGAAACCGGTTCGATCACGTCGTTCATTGGACTTCTTATTCCCCATTCCCTTCCGGTATCGACAAATCGGGGTGGAGCGTCAAGCCGTCGCGCGCGTCCGTGCATGCTTCTTGAACTTGGCGAAAGGGGCGTTCATATAGATCGGGCATCTACCAAAGTGCGGCGCGTCCGGTCCAGCGCGCACACGGTTGCCCCAGCACATTCAACGGCTGCATGATTTTATCCTTAAATTCGTTCCGGTTTAAGGGATCCTGCGGAGGAAACTGAAATGCCCACCCTCTTCCGGTTCCTGTTCTTCTGCGGCGTCATCGCCGGGCTGATCTACGGCACGATGATCGCGCTCGTCACCTTCGTCGAGCCGGTCGAGCGCAACGTGACCGTGAAGATCCCATCCGAACGGGTCAACAAGACACAATGAGCGATCTTTCCGCGGCACACGTCGAGGCCTTCCTCGAAATGATGAGCGCCGAACGCGGCGCCGCCGTCAATACGCTGCAATCCTACGAGCGCGATCTGGAAGACGCCTTGTCCCACATGCGCGGCCGCGGAACGGGGCTGACGAGTGCGGCGACCGACGATCTCCGGCATTATCTCGCCCATCTGGCGGGCCAAGGCTTCAAGCCGTCCTCGCAGGCGCGCAGGCTGTCGGCGCTCAGGCAGTTCTACAAATTCCTCTATGCAGAAGGCCTGCGCACCGACGACCCGACAGGCATACTCGATGCGCCCAAAAAGGGTAGAAGCCTGCCGAAGACGCTGAGCATCGACGACGTGTCACGACTGATCGGCCGGGCCGAGACCGAAGCCGAGGCGACGGCAGGCGGACCGGAGCGGCTTTCCAAGCTGCGCATGCACGCTTTGATGGAGCTTCTTTATGCCACCGGCATGCGTGTCAGCGAACTGGTGTCGCTGCCCGCAAGCGTGCTCGCCCAGAACGGGCGCTTTCTCGTCGTCCGTGGCAAGGGCAACAAGGAGCGGCTGGTGCCGCTCTCCCAGGCCGCGATCCGCGCGATGCGTCTTTATGGGGCAGCCCTCGAAGAAGAAACGGCAAAAGCCGACAGGGGCGAGCGCGAAAGCCCGTGGCTGTTTCCGTCAACGGCAAAGGCAGGTTTTCTCCCCCGCCAGGTCTTTGCCCGCGACCTGAAATCACTGGCGGCGCGTGCCGGCATCCGCGTGGCGACGATCTCGCCGCATGTGCTGCGTCATGCCTTCGCCAGCCACCTGCTTGCCAACGGCGCCGACCTTCGTGCCGTCCAGGAACTGTTGGGTCACTCGGACATTTCGACGACACAAATCTATACACATGTTCTGGAAGAACGGCTGCACGACCTCGTGCAAAACCATCACCCTCTTGCCAAACAGGCGAAAAAACAGGATTAGGACCGCCGGGCAGGCTGGTTTCGGCCGGCAGATCCTTGTGGCAAAACGATCGGAAACGCATCTCATGCACAACTATCTCGATTTCGAAAAACCTATCTCCGACCTCGAAGGCAAGATTCTCGAACTGAAGAAGCTCGCTGGCGAAGACGAGAGTGTGAACACTTCGGATGAGGTCGAACGGCTCGAGACACGGGTCCGCGATGCGATGGCCGAGATCTATTCGAAGCTGACGCCGTGGCAGAAGACCCAGGTCGCCCGCCACCCCTCGCGTCCGCATTTCCTCGATTACGCCTCGGAACTGTTCACCGAGTTCACGTCGCTTGCCGGCGACCGCAACTATGGCAATGACGAGGCCATCCAGGCCGGGCTTGCGCGTTTTCGCGGCATGCCTGTCGCCGTCCTCGGTCAGGAAAAAGGCAGCGATACCAAGTCGCGCATCAAGCACAACTTCGGCAGCCCGCGCCCTGAAGGCTACCGCAAGGCGATCCGGGTCATGGAAATGGCCGACCGCTTCGGCCTGCCGCTGATCACGCTGATCGACACCGCCGGTGCCTATCCCGGCGTCGGCGCGGAAGAACGCGGCCAGGCGGAAGCCATCGCCCGCTCGACGGAAATGTGCCTGAACGTGCGCGTGCCGATCGTCACCGTCGTCATCGGCGAAGGCGGCTCCGGCGGCGCAATCGCGATCGCCACCGGCAACCGCGTCTATATGCTCGAGCATGCGATCTACAGCGTCATCTCGCCGGAAGGCGCAGCCTCGATCCTCTGGCGCGATTCGACCCGCGCCAAGGAAGCCGCCAGCAACATGAAGATCACCTCAGAGGACCTGAAGGCGCTCGGCGTGATCGACGGCATCATTCCCGAGCCTGTCGGTGGCGCGCACCGCGATCCGCAATCGGTGATCGCCCGCACCGGAACGGTGATTGCCGACGCTCTGAAGGAATTGTCCGGACGCAACGGCGACGAATTGCGCACCGATCGCCGACAGAAGTACCTGAATATCGGCCGGAACCTCTGATCCGACGCGATTGTTCGCCGAAAATTCGCAACCACAAATCGGACTGTGGCCAAATCTTGGCCATATTCGTACGGTCATGAACAACGGCGTGCGCAGCGTGCCCTGCAGGGTTAAGAATTCGTGAAGTATAATGGCTTACTGATTCCCTAAGGGCCCTTCTGCGAACGCGGCTCTCACTGACGAATTTTGGTTTGAACGGGCTTTCGCCGATGCGCTTGAGAAACCTTGTAGCCACCGCCGCTGTCGCCGCGCTGCTTGCCGGCTGCACCAACGATGCCCTGGATACGGCGACGGTCGATCTTTCGACTGTCAAGAACAAGACCGAATATCAGCTCTCGAGCAAGATGAGCGCCAAGATGAGCGAGCTCGGGATGCAGAAGACATCCCCGATCGCGCTGCGCATCTTCAAGGAAGAAGGCACGCTCGAAGTCTGGAAGGCCAACACGTCCAACCGCTTCCAGCTCTTGAAGAGCTACAAGATTTGCGCCTGGTCGGGCAAACTTGGTCCGAAGGTGAAAGAAGGCGACCGTCAGGCGCCGGAGGGCTTCTATCCGCTGTTCCCGCAGCAGCTGAATCCCAACTCGAAATACTATCTGGCGATCAACACCGGCTACCCCAACACCTATGACCGCGCCAACGGCCGTCAGGGTACGCATCTGATGATCCACGGCGCCTGTTCGTCGTCCGGCTGCTACTCGATGACCGACGAGCAGATGATCGAGATTTTCGCCATGGCGCGCGACGCCTTCAAGGGCGGACAGCAGAGCGTCCAGCTGCAGGCATTTCCTTTCCGCATGACCGCCGAGAACATGGCGCGTCATCGCAACAATCCCAACATCGATTTCTGGAACATGTTGAAGGTCGGCTACGATCAGTTCGAAGTCACCAAGCGTCCTCCGGAAATCAATGTCTGCGAGAAGAAATACGTCTTCAACCAGCAGGGCAGCGCCGCCTTCAACCCGGGCGGCACGTGCCCGGCGATGTCGACCCCACCTGCCTTGCAGATGGCCATGTCGACTTTCGAAAAGGGCTATAAGCTCGACTACGACAAGGCCATGAAGAAGTATGACGGCATGGTCTGGTATGAGCCGAGCGAGGCCGAGCGCAAGGCGATCGTCGCCAAGCAGCGCACCGGCCGCGAGCTTGCCTACGCGCCGACCGGCAATTCGATCGATGCCGGCAAGCTGATGAAGGCAAGCGACCTCGAAAGGAAGCTAGCCGCGCAGAAGGAAGCCGAAGAAACCAAGCTGGCTGTCGAGATCCAGAAGAAGGAACTGGAAAAGGCGACACAGGGTGGCACCCATGTGCCGGTTCCGGCCGCCAACCCGATCCCCCAGCCCGTGCTGCAGGCAGCCGTCGAGCAGCCGGCCAAGAAATCCTTCTGGAGCCTGTTCTCCAGGAGCGAACCCGCAGAACAGGCACCGGCACCCGTCGCCGAAGCTCCGGAGCAACAGGCTGCCGTTCAGCCGCAGACACAACCGGCAGGCACAGCGGCAAAGCAGACACGGTCGGCTGGAGCCCAGCAAAAGGTTCAGCCCGAGACGACCGCCGTGGCATCGGCAAATGCCGAAGGCGCCGTCGAGCCTGCAGCCGAAGCGCCTGTTGCCGTGGAGCAGCCACCGAAGAAGCGGCCGTTCTGGAAGATCTGGGGCAATTGATGCCTGGCGAAGAGAAGACGATTTACGACCTCAGGGGGCTTAAGTGCCCCCTTCCCGTTTTGAAGGCGCGCAAACGCATCGCCTCCATGGCTGCAGGCGCGCTGCTCGAGATCGAGACGACCGATCCGATGGCGGTGATCGATATCCCGCATTTCTGCCGGGAAGACGGCCACAGCCTCGAAGCGGCCTCGCCGGCCGACGGCGGTTATCGCTTTCTGATCCGCAAGGGCGCTTGAAGCCAAACAGCAGCGTCCTTGGTCTTGAACCGTCCGCACCGCGTCCCTTGTGTAATGCGTTCGCGCTGGCAGACCTGATGCGACGCATGCGCCCGTGGGCCGGGTTTCCTTGACGAAAGGCGTGGCCGTGTTGATAGGGCAATCGTCGTCGCGGTCCTCAGTGGAGCGGATGAGGGCGATGAAGCGCAAAATGGATCGGAATATCGTCCGCGGTTGCGAACTGGCCAGCCACCCCTATGAGCAACGGATCGTCATTCTCGAGCGGAACGGTGCTATCGCCACCCCCGGTGATCAGGTGAGACCATGGTGGAAGAATTGGACGCGCAGCGAAGCCGTCGTCAGCGCGACGAATAACGTCGTGTGATTTTCGCGACCAAAGGCCCGTTCGACCACCGACTAAGGTCCCCTAGAGTCGGACCTTAGTCGCCGCTAGATTTTGCAGGATCGTACAGAGTGAATGTCTGCCAAACTGACAACCAGCGTGCGAAATCCGATTTATCGCGTTTTTTGCCTGTGATGCCGGAATTGGCGGTCGCATTTTTAAAGAACAGGGAACATAAAAACACTAGCAGGTGATCGGGCAAATTTCATGGACTCCGTTGGGAACGACACAGAAACCGCCAAGCAAACCTTCCTGCTGAACCTGCGCCAGGCAGCAACCTTGAGAAACCTGCTGTCGACATTCCAGCGACTGCGGCTTGAGGTGCAGTTCATCATCATTGCCTCCTTCGTCGTTGTGGCGTTGATGATCGCACTCGCGGTCTGGACGACGAACCGTCTGGAAAAGACCGTCTTCAATAGCGTCGGCTCGCTCGGCGCTGCCTATCTCCAGACATTTGTTGCGCCGCTGATCTCCGAGGAGGACATCAAACGCGGCGTGCTGCCGCCATTCGTCGAAGACAAACTCAAGCAGCTGCTGGGCACCAGCGCGCTCGGCCAGCATGTCCACGAGCTGAAGATCTGGGGGCCAGACGGAAGCCTGATGTATTCGACTTCGGGCAAGGAGATCGACGAGGAGGTTGTCTTCGAAGAGCTACAGCGCGCCTTGGCGGGCGAGATCGTCGTTTCGCGTACGATGATCGAGAAACACGAATACACCGGTGACGAGCAGCGCGGCATGTACATCGAGGTCTACGCCCCGCTCGTGCGAAACGAAGCCGGCAAGGTGCTGTTGGTCGGTGAATTCTACGAGCGCCCCGATTTCCTGGTGGGCGAACTGTCGACGGCCTGGCGGGAGACGATCAGCATCGTGCTTCTCGTCTCGGTCCCGATGCTGGCGCTCCTCTTCCTGATCGTTCGTAGCGGCAGCCTGCTCATCGATCGCCAACACGCCGCCATCCGCCACAGCCTGCGACGCGCGCTGGAACTCTCCAACCAGAACCGACGGCTGCGTGGGGCTGCGGAAACGGCGCGGCTCGAGGCCGGCAAGCTCAATGAGATGATCCTCGACCAGATCGGTACGGATCTGCACGATGGTCCGGTCCAGCTGTTGACCTTGCTGAAGCTGAGGCTGAGCGATATGGCCACGCAACCGATCGGCGGCCAGTCAGCGGATCCGGTAAGGCGGCAGGATATCGACAAGCTGGTCAGTACGGTTACGACGGCACTTGAGGAGCTGAGGAACATTTCGACCGATCTCGTGCTGCCGGAGCTCGACGACATGTCGCTCAGCGACACGATCCAGCTTGCGGTAAGGCGGCACGTGGATGTCATCGGCCGCGAGATCGATGTTGTCGGACTGATCGCCTCGCAGACGGTCGATCCACACCTCAACATCTGCGTCTATCGTTTCATCCAGGAAGCCCTGATGAACAGCGAGCGACATGCGCCGGGCAACCGCCAGCACCTGCGCTACGGCACGCGCCATAACCGCCTCTTCATCACCGTGGCCGATGTGGGCACCGCACCATCGACGACTGTGTCCGTGCGCAGCACCGGCCGCACAGGACTCGGCACCATCACGCAGAAGCGCCGCATTCGCGCATTTGGCGGTCGCATGCGTACCATCCGCCGGGCGAGCGGAACGGTGGTAACAGCGGTTCTGCCACTCGATCACAGCGGCGGCTCGTTCGATCGTCACTAGAGCATGTCGTCACCGCAAAACCGCTTTGCGCGACATGCGCTAGTTGATGCGCCGTGATGCGCTGCGTTCGGCAGAGCCGTCCGGCAACACATCCAGGCGCTGCGCCGCCAGCACCACTTCCACACGGTTCCTGACGTCGAGTTTCTGCATCAACACCGTCATGTAATGCTTGACGGTCTTTTCGCTGATATCGAGGCAGGCCGCTATTTCGCGGTTGGTGCTGCCACGCATGAGATGGCGAACGATCTGCTCTTCGCGCAGGCTCAGGCGTCGTTGTGCCTGGGATCGCCGACGGATTTCCGCTGTCTTCATGGCCATGATGACCTTGGTCGCGAACCCCGCCGTGATGAACGTTTCACCGTCATAGACCGTGCGTATGGCCTCGTGCAGGTCGCTGGCGCTGCTGCCCTTCAGCACATAGCCAGAGACCCCGTAGTTCAGGACTTGTATCGCGGTTTCAATGCTTGAATTTGCGGTGAAGACGATGATCCGCGTGTCTTTGTATTTTTGCGTAACCAGCTCGATAGCCGCAATGGCATCGCCGGGCATGCTCAAATCGAGCACGAGAACTTCAGGTGAAAATTCTTCAACTATTTTCAAAGCATCGACCGCGTTTTCGCCCTTCGCGACGATCTCGAGGTCACTTTTTCCAGAATATAAGCTGACCAGTCCTTCCAGGAGGATCGGATGGTCGTCAACAAATGCAACTGATATCGACATGGTCGTTGCTCTCCCTCCGCAACAAACATGCTAGTTCATCAGATCAGTGTTTTAAAGAAGACACTAACTTCTAGTTAATTTGGCAAGCACAGAAATATCGGTCCGACGTGGCGAAAGCCGCGGACTAAACATCGACAATACCGCGCAAATACTCGCCCTTTTTGATTTAAGAGGCCGACAAGCACCGTATGGGAAAAACCGGACAAAGGTTCGTTGACTTCAATCTTTACAGGCAGTTATAGATCTGACACCGCGTGTTGATTGGTGAATCCACGCGTCCATGGCACAAACATCGCCATTCTCAGAGCGGTTTCGGCAAGTTAGAAGTAAAGCCAAAATATTAGCCCAAAAATGTTTATGCGCCTGCTGAAACATCACCCGAAAGTACTACAGATTTTAACCGTTTCCCGCGCCATTTGCAGCAAAAGACGGCCGGCGTCACGCAAACAATTCTAGAATTTCATTCCAGGCACCACGAGAGGATTATCGGAAAGCGCCTGCGCGTCGGGACGATCAATGCGTGGCTTGCCCGTAAAGGCATCGAAAAGGTCGCGCACGAATGCTTCGCTCAACCCCTTGGTGATCAGCACCATACGCGTGCGCCGATCAGCCGGATCCGGCCAGACGGACAGCCGCTCCGGCGTGTGAAAGACATTCTGCACGCCATGCAGGACCAACGGCCGCTCCGGATTGTCGGAGACTGCGACAATCGCCTTCATCCGCAACAGCTTCTCGCCATGGGCCGAGCGCAATAGATCGATGAACATGTCGAGCGCCATCGGCTCGATCGGCCTGTCATGCACGATGCTGAACGAACGGATGTCCGCCCCGTGGCGCGTCGCATCGTGATGATGGTGGTGGTGGTGGTGGTGGTGGTGGTGGTGGTGATCATGATCGCGATGGTGGCCGTGGTCGCCGTCATGATGATGCTGATCGTGGAGATGATGCCCATGATCGGCTTCGTCCTGCAGCCAGCGGCCGACATCGGCGATCTTCGACGCCGGGTCGTAAAGGCCGCAGGCAAAGAGCGCGCCCCGCCCTGCTTCGGGACTGTCGCCATCAATGAACGGCGCGCGCGGATTGAGCGCCCGCAGTCGCAACCGTAACTCGTCCAATTGTGCCTGGTCGGCAAGGTCCGCCTTGCTGATGACGATGCGATCGGCGACCGCGACCTGCTTCAGAGCTTCCTCGTGGTTGGCAAGCGTCTGCAGCCCGTTGACCGCATCCACCACAGTCACCACGCCATCGAGACGAAAACTCTGGGCAATCACCGGGTTGCCGATCACCGATTGCAGCACCGGCGCCGGGTCGGCAAGTCCGGTCGTCTCGATGACGACGCGCTTCAGCGGCTTGATCCGGCCGGTCTGCATCCGGTCCATGAGGTCGGCAAGCGTATCCACCAGCTCGCCGCGCACCGTGCAGCACAGGCAGCCGTCGGAAAGCTCGATGACGCCGTCGCTTGAGGCTTCCACCAACAGGTGGTCGATGGAGACATCGCCGAATTCGTTGATGATGACGGCCGTATCCGAGAGATCCGGGTCCTTCAGAAGCCGGTTCAGCAGCGTCGTTTTGCCCGCACCGAGAAAACCGGTCAGGATCGAAACCGGCACGGCCGGCAGTGGGCTAACCATTGGAAACTCCGATCAGAGGCTCGGCCGCGGCACCGGGATCGGCACATTGGCGACATCGCCCTGGCCAGCCGGATCGGCGCCCACCTTGGCCAGCTTGTCGCCGCTGCCGGGGATGAGGCCGGCAAAGGCCAGCTTCAGCGGACGGCCGATCTCGTGGATGAACGGCGAGAGCAGCTTCTGCCGCCCGGCTTCGTCACGCCCTTCGCTGCGCACCTTGGCTGCCGCTTTCGAGCAGATCTGCTTGCTGACATCGGCAACCAGGTCGCGCGTTTCACCATAAGGCGCGATCTGTACCAGCGACGGCTTGGCTGTTCCCGATGTCGTCAGCGCCGTCTGCAGCAGGCGCGCGGATTCGTCGGCACGGGCGCCGAGGCTGTCTTCGCCAAGCACGACGGAAACGACGCTGCGGCCATCACGCGTCGCCGAGGAGACCTGGTTGAAACCGGACGCGCAGATGAAACCGGTCTTCATGCCGTCAGCGCCTTCGAACCGGCCGATCAGCATGTTGTAGTTCGCATAGTCCTTCTTGCCGGTGGTGAACCCTTCCAGCGAGAAATAGGACGCGTATTCGGGAAACTCGCGCTTCAGCGTGATCGCCAGCACGGCAAGGTCGCGCGCGGTGGTGTACTGGCCGGGCCCCGGCAGGCCGTTGGCATTGATGAAATGCGACGACGTCATGCCGATGCGGCGCGCTTCGGAATTCATCCTGTCGATGAAGGCGGGCTCGGAACCGCCAACGGTTTCGGCGATCGCCACGGCCACGTCGTTCGCCGACTTCACCAGCATCATCTTCAGCGCGCTGTCGAGCGTCATCGCCTGGCCGGGCTTGTAGAACATCTTGCTCGGCGGCTCCGAAGCGGCGTTCTTGGTCATCACCACAGGGCTTGTCAGCGCCAACTGTCCCGACTTGATCGCCCGGAAGGTGGTATAGGCCGTCATCAGCTTGGTCAGCGACGCCGGATACCATTTCTGGAAGATGTCCTGATGCTCGTAAACCTTCAACGTATTGACGTCGACGACGAGCCGCGGATTGGCAACCGCCGGCATAGCCATGAGAAGGCTCGCGCAGGCACCGGCCACGATACCCACTGCTCTTGCCTTGCCTCGCATGAAAAATCCTGCTGTCACCACCATAGTCCTCGAAATTCCGCTGTTGCCTCGTCTCGTCCGGCTATTTAGCCTATATGGCGAGGAGATGGCAAAGCCCATTCGTTGGCTGCTGCGCCAATCCACCGCAGATAGATGTGATCGAACAGACCGACAGGACTCAACTCATGCCGATTCTCAACCGCGCCGCCGAACTGCAAAACGAAGTCACCGAATGGCGGCGTCATCTGCACAAGAACCCCGAGCTCCTGTTCGCGGTGGAAAATACGGCAGCCTTCGTCGAAATGAAACTGAAGGAGTTCGGCGTTGACGAAATCGTGACCGGCCTTGGTCGGACCGGCGTCGTCGGCCTGATCAAGGGCAATCTCGGTGCTGGCCGCACCATCGGCCTGCGCGCCGACATGGATGCGCTGCCGATCACCGAGACATCAGGCAAGTCCTGGGCGTCGGAAACTTCCGGCAAGATGCACGCCTGCGGCCATGACGGCCACACCGCCATGCTGCTCGGCGCGGCCAAATATCTGGCCGAGACCCGCAACTTCGCTGGCAGCGTCGCGGTCATCTTCCAGCCGGCAGAAGAAGGCGGCGGCGGCGGCAACGAGATGGTCAAGGACGGCATGATGGAGCGCTTCGACATCGCCGAAGTCTACGGCATGCACAATATGCCTGGCATGCCCGTCGGGCATTTCGGCAGCCGCGTCGGCGCGATCATGGCCTCGACCGACGAGTTCACCATCACCATCAAGGGCCGTGGCGGCCATGCGGCCCAGCCGCACAAGACGATCGACCCGATCGTCATCGGCACGCAGATCGTCACTGCATTGCAGACAATCGCGTCGAGAACGGTCGATCCGCTCGCTTCCGTCGTGGTCTCGGTCACCAAATTCAACGCCGGCTTTGCCCACAACGTCATCCCGGAGGAGGCGGTGCTCGGCGGCACCGTGCGCACCCTGAAGCCCGAAGTGCGCGATATCGGCGAGACCCGCATCCGGCTGATCGCCGAAGGCATCGCCGACGTCTATGGCGCAACCGTCGATGTCTGGTACAGCCGCAACTATCCGGTGACCGTCAACCATGAGGACGAGACGGGCTACGCGCTGAAGGCAGCGGCGGAAATTGCCGGCGAAGGCAATATCAGGCCGTCGCTCGATCCGATGATGGGCGGCGAGGATTTCTCCTACATGCTGCTCGCCCGCCCGGGGGCCTTCATTTTCATGGGCAACGGCGACACCGCCGGGCTGCACCACCCGGGCTATGACTTCAACGACGAAGCGATCCCGCACGGGATTTCCTATTGGGTGAAACTCGCGGAAACGCGACTTGCCGCCTGAGGCGCGAGCGGGAGGCGGCACGATGCATCAGATCGACAAGATAGACCGTAGAATTCTCAACATCCTGCAGGCGGATGGCCGGATCACCAATCTGGAGCTTGCCGATCGCATCGGCCTGTCACCGACGGCAACAAGCGAAAGACTGCGCCGGCTGTTGAAGGAAGGGTATGTTTCGGGCTTCGGCGCCCGTCTCGATCCGCAGAAGCTCGGCTTCGGCCTGCTCGTCTTCATCGAGGTCATGCTCGACAAGACGACGCCCGACGTGTTCGATCAGTTCGCGATCGCGATCAAGCAGGCGCCGGCGGTTCTCGAATGTCACATGGTCGCCGGCGGCTTCGACTATCTCGTCAAGACCCGCTTCGAGGACATGGCGGCCTACCGCAATTTCCTTGGCCAGGTGCTGTGGACGCTGCCGGGCGTCAAGGAAACCCGCACCTATGCTGTCATGGAAGAGATCAAGAACGACGGGCCACTGCCGCTCGTCTGAGACCAAATAAGAATGACCCCGGGAGCCGATGGGATCCCGGGGCAAGCACTTTAGTACGGCACCCCTGAACCCGCGCTTACGCCGCGTCGAGCGACGCCATGTCGATGACGAAGCGGTAGCGGACGTCGCTCTTGACGACACGCTCGTAGGCTTCGTTGATCTCCTGGATCTTGATCGTTTCGATCTCCGAGACGATGTTGTGGGCGCCGCAGAAGTCGAGCATTTCCTGGGTTTCCTTGATCGAACCGATCATCGAGCCGGAAATGCTGCGGCGGGCCGGAACCAGCGCGAAGGCATGGACCGGCACGGCATTTTCCGGAATACCGACCAGCACGAAATCGCCGTCGACCTTCAACAGGTTGAGATAGGCGTTCCAGTCGATCTCGGCTGCGACCGTGCAGATGATCAGGTCGAACTGGCCCTGAAGCGTCTTGAAGGTTTCCGGATCGTTGGTGGCGAAGTAGTGGTCGGCACCGAGCTTCAGCCCGTCTTCCTTCTTCGACAGGCTTTGGCTGAGCACCGTCACCTCCGCGCCCATGGCGTGGGCGATCTTGACGCCCATATGGCCGAGACCGCCCATGCCGACGATCGCGACCTTCTTGCCGGGACCGGCCTTCCAGTGACGAAGCGGCGAATAGAGCGTGATGCCGGCACACAAAAGCGGTGCCGCCGCGTCGAGCGGCAGGTTTTCCGGGATCGACAGGACATAGCCTTCCTTGACGACGATGCTGTCGGAGTAGCCACCCTGCGTCGCTGTCTTGCCGTCGGCCTCGACGCCGTTATAGGTCACCACCAGACCTGGCATGTAATGCTCCAGATCGACGTCGCGTGTCGCGCAGGTGGTGCACGAATCGACGAAGCAGCCGACGCCGGCGCGGTCACCCACCTTGAATTTGGTGACCTTGGAGCCGACGGCGGTGACGATGCCGACGATCTCGTGGCCGGGGACCATCGGGAAGGCCGAGTTGCCCCATTCGTTGCGTGCCTGGTGAATGTCGGAGTGGCAGACGCCGCAATATTTGATGTCGATCACCACGTCGTTGTCGCGCGGCTCGCGACGTTCGAAGGTGAAGGGCGTCAGCGGTTTCGACGCGTCGGTCGCCGCATATCCTCTTGCAATGGCCATCAGTCTGTCCTTCAATTTTGGGAGATGCGAAATGACCGGAGCGTTACCGGCAGATCGCAGGCAGGGACTATGCGTTCGCGATCGGCAAAAGCGTTATCGCGATCCTGCAAAGTTTTTGCCCGATCCTGCAAGAATGAAAAATATATGATGGCAATAGCGCTTCGAAGCCTTATCTGAGCATTGCCGCACACAATGCTAAGCCGCTGGAAAGACCACAGAATATGACAGCCACGCGACAGACTGCCAGACAGGACATGATCGACGTCATTGCCCGGATCACCGGGAAGGACGGCGACCACCAGACCGCAATCCCAGGTTTGAGCATTCATCGCCATTCCGGCGACGCACCCGTCAATTGCGCGGCCTACAAGCCGAGCCTTGCGATCATCGTCCAGGGCGCCAAGCGCGTGGTACTCGGCGACGAGACGCTGATCTATGGCGCTTCCGATTATCTGCTGACGTCGATCGACCTGCCGGTGTTGTCGCAGGTCTGCAAGGCTTCGGCCGACGAGCCTTATCTCAGCTTCGCCTTCCAGATCGATACGGCCAAGATTCCGGCATTGCTCGACTTTCTGGCGCAGGGGCATATGCCGGCCTCCGCCTCGCCGCGCGGCATGACGGTCAGCAAGATCACACCTGACCTCGAAGATGCAGCACTCAGGCTCTTGCGGCTACTCGACCGGCCCGACGATATTCCCGCACTGCTGCCGCTGGTCGAGCAGGAAATTCTGTATCGCCTGGTGACCGGCCCGCACGGCCACCGGCTTCGCCAGATGGCAACAGTCGAAAGCCAGCCGCATCAGGTCGGCCGCGCCGTCGCCTGGCTGAAGGAGCACTATTCCCGGCCGCTGCGCATCGACGACCTAGCGAGCCGGGTCTCGATGAGCGTTTCGTCGCTGCACCACCATTTCAAGGCGATCACCGCAATGAGCCCGCTGCAGTACCAGAAGCAGTTGCGGCTGCAGGAGGCGCGGCGGCTGATGCTGGAAGAAAGTCTCGATGCCGGAGATGCCGGCCATCAGGTCGGCTACGAGAGCCAGTCGCAATTCAGTCGCGAATATGCCCGCCACTTCGGCGAGCCGCCGTTGCGCGACATCGGCCGCGTGCGCCGTACGTTGGTCGAGCGCTTCTCCGGCGAGGCGGAGATGCTGAGCGAGGGGTGATACGCCTCAGGTTCTTTCGATATCCCCGGGAATATCAGCTACGCTCGATATCCCGCCTGAGCACGATCGACGTCGTCAGATCCTCGACGTTGTCCATGGTCGCCACTTCGTTGCGCAGTTCATTCAGCGCGTTGATGGAGCCGACCTCGACCTCGACGACCAGATCGAGCTGGCCGCTGACGGAGGAAACCTTGCGCACGGAAGAAAAGCCGGCGAGCCGGTCAAGCACGCCGATCGACGGCGTACGCTGCAGCGTGACGAGCAGGAAGGCCTGGATCTGCCCCTCCTCCAGCTGGCCGATATCGGCGCGGTAGCCGCGAATGATGCCCGCCTTTTCCAGGCGGGTGACGCGCTCCGTCGTCGCACTTCGGGAAAGCCCGATCCTGCCCGCCAGCGACTTCATCGGGATGCGCGCCTCCCGCGACAGGATGCTGAGGATCGTCCGGTCGATCGCGTCGATGTCCTGCATGATTTCCGCCTCCGAGCGCGCCGACAAGATGACGGTTATTATAAACATAATGTCGGTGCAACCGGCATAATGCCGGATGCATGCGTCGGCCGCTCGTGCAACTCTGCCTCTCAAGACGAGGGTTCCCATGAACGACATGCTGAAGACGACACCAGACTTTTCTATCGACGCTGCGTCAGCACTGCTGAAGCAGCATTACGGCCTTTCCGGCACGCTGTCGCTGCTGGCCAGCGAACGCGACCAGAACTTCAAGGTCGAGGCCGCCGACGGCGCCACCTATATCCTGAAGGTCGTCAATGCCGCCGAGCCCGAGGTCGAGAGCGACTTCCAGACGGCGCTGCTCAGCCATGTCGGAACCTTTGCCGCCGAATTGCCGGTGCCGCACATCAAGCCGACATTGGCCGGCACCAGCCTTGCCGGAACCACCAGCCAGCACGGCGTCAGCCACAGGCTGCGCCTCGTCAGCTGGGTCTCGGGCAACCCGCTCGCCGAAACCGGCCGCAGCACCAGTGCGCTCCAGTCGCTCGGCCAGATGCTCGGCCGCTTCGACGCCTCGCTGAAAGGCTTCATGCATCCGGGTGCGTTGCGCGACCTCGACTGGGACATTCGCAAGGCCGGCCGTTCCAGGGACAGGCTGAACCATGTAACCGAGCCGGATGACCGCGCATTGCTGGAGCGTTTCCTTGTCCGCTTTGCAAAGTCGGTGGAGCCGAGGCTGGCGACACTGCGGTCGGCTGTCATCCACAACGACGCCAACGACTGGAACGTACTGGTCGACAAATCAGATCATGACCGCATCTCCGGGCTGATCGATTTCGGCGACGCACTCTATGCGCCCGTCATTGCCGAAGTCGCCATTGCCGCCGCCTATGCCGGTCTCGACCATCCCGACCCGATCGGCGCCACCGCCGCCATCGCCCGCGGCTTCCACGCGGAATATCCGCTGCTCGAAGAGGAAGTCGATCTTCTCTTCGACCTCATCGCCATGCGGCTCGTCACCTCGGTGACGATCTCGGCCTCGCGCCGCGCCCACACGACCGACAATCCTTACCTTGCCATCAGCGAAAGGCCAGCCTGGACGCTCTTGCGCAAACTCGACCGGATGAACCCGCGCTTTGCCACCGCGATCCTGCGCAAGGCCTGCGGCTTCGAGGCAGCTCCGGGAACGCGCGGCGTTACCGCCTGGATTAGCGAAAACCGCAAGGCGCTCGCGCCGCTGCTCGAACGCCCGGCCGCGACCTACCCAGCAGCGCTCGTGCCCTACGGCGACCCTGATCATCCGATGACGGTGAAATCCGCCGGTGAACAGCCGGATGAGGCCCAGGCGATCTGGGAAGACTATTGCCGCGAAAACGGCGTCGATCTCGGCATCGGCCCCTGGGGTGAGGCGCGCACCGTCTATGCCGGCGAAATGTTCGTCTCACGGCTGGTCGAGAACACCCGCCGCACCTGCCATCTCGGGCTCGACCTGTTCATGGCAGCCGGCACCAAGGTGTTCACACCGATCGCCGCCACCGTCGTCAGCGTCGAGATCGAGGCGGACCCGCTTGGTTACGGCTGCCTGATTGCGCTTCGCCACGAACCCGAGGGCTGCCCGCCCTTCGTGTCGCTCTGGGGTCATCTGGCGCACGAGACAATGGGCCGGATCAAGGCTGGCGACCGGCTCGAAGCCGGTGCGCTCGTCGGCGAAATGGGTGCTCCGATGGAAAACGGCGGCTGGGCGCCGCACCTGCATTTGCAGCTTTCCATCGACGCAAACCTTTCGGCGACCGAAATCATCGGCGTCGGCGAACCGCAATATCTCGACGTCTGGGCCGAGCTCTTCCCCGATGCGCGCACCTTCGCCGGCATTGCCGAAGAGTTTTACGCAAAGAGCGGTCGTGCGCATGACGAGATCGTCAAGCTGCGCAAGGAACTGCTGCTGCCGAACCTGTCGATCTCCTACGAAAAGCCGATCAAGTTCGTGCGCGGCGAAGGCGTCTGGCTGATCGACGACAGTGGCCGCGCCTATCTCGACTGCTTCAACAATGTCTGCCACATCGGCCACGCCCATCCCGCGGTCGTCGAGGCGATGACGAAGCAGGCGGCGATCCTCAACACCAACACGCGCTATCTGCACGACAATATTGTCGCCTATGCGGAACGGCTGACCGCGACGCTGCCGAAAGAACTGACAGTCGCCGGTTTCGTCAACAGCGGCTCGGAGGCAAACAGCCTGGCGCTGCGCATGATGCGCGCGCATACGGGCCGTGAAAACGCCATCACGCTCGACTGGTCCTATCACGGCACCACGCAGGAGCTGATCGACATCAGCCCCTACAAATTCCGTCGCAAAGGCGGCAAGGGCCCGAAACCGCATGTCCATGTCGCTGCCGTTCCCGACAGCTATCGCGCGCCCGCCGATTGGCCGGCAGAAGAACACGGCAAGCGCTTTGCCGAAAGCGTCGCAGAGCAGATCGCGGCCATGCAGGCAAAGGGCGAAGGCCTCGGCTTCTTCATCGCGGAATCGATCCCGAGCGTTGCCGGCCAGGTGTTCCTGCCCGAAGGCTACTTGAAGGAAGTCTATCGCCTGGTGCGCGAAGCCGGCGGCGTCTGCGTCGCCGATGAGGTTCAGGTCGGCTTCGGCCGTGTCGGCAGCCACTGGTGGGCGTTCGAGACTCAAGGGATCGTTCCCGACATCGTCACCATGGGCAAGCCGATCGGCGACGGCCATCCGCTGGCCGCCGTCGTCACCACCCGCGAGGTCACCGACAGCTTCAACAACGGCATGGAGTACTTCAACACCTTCGGCGGAAACCCGGTTTCCTGCGCCGTCGGCCTTGCCGTGCTCGACGTCATCGAGGGGCAGGACCTGCGCGGCAACGCACTTGCTATCGGCAACTACCTCATCGGCTCCTTCCGGGCGATGCAGGCGCGTTACGAGGTGATCGGCGACGTCCGCGGCATGGGGCTGTTCCTTGGCATCGAACTGGTCAGCGACCGCAATACCAAGGCACCCGCCACCGAATTTGCCCGGGCCGTTTCCAACGGCGCCCGCCAGCGCGGCGTGTTGATGGGCACCGAAGGGCCACATGACAACGTCTTGAAGATGCGTCCGCCGATGATCTTCTCGAAACGCGACGCCGATCATCTGCTCGCCGTCCTCGAAGAGACCTTTGCGGATGTGAGCAGGAAGCTCGGTTAAGACCGGGCTCGATACCGCCGAAACGATAGCCAGTTGGCCGGGACGCGCACGTGCCCCGGCAGCGAAGACGCGTGCCTTTAAAACTGCATAACAAGAGGAGAACAGGACAATGAAACTTGGAATTCTAGCACTTGCGAGTGCGGCGTTTCTCGCCGGAACGGCAGCCAGCGCCGCCACGCTTGATGTCGTCAAGGAACGCGGCGAACTTCGCTGCGGCGTCAGCCAGGGCGTGCTCGGCTTTTCCGCGCCGAACGACAAGGGCGAGTGGAGCGGCTTCGACATCGACTTCTGCCGCGCGGTCGCTGCGGCCACGCTCGGCAACCCGGACAAGGTGAAATACGTGCCGCTCTCGACCAAGGAGCGCTTCACCGCGCTGCAGTCGGGCGAAGTCGATCTGCTTTCGCGCCAGACCACCTGGACGCTGTCGCGCGACAGCGATCTCGGCATGAGCTTCGTCGGCGTCAACTACTATGACGGCCAGGCCTTCATGGTGCGCAACGACCTCGGCGTGAAGAGCGTCAAGGAACTCTCGGGCGCCTCCGTCTGCACGGAAACCGGCACGACCACCGAGCAGAACATGGCCGACTACTTCAGCTCCAACAACATCCAGTACCAGGTCATCGCTTTCGAAAAGCCCGACCAGACGATCCAGGCCTTCAACACGGCGCGCTGCGACGTCTATTCGACCGACGCCTCGGCGCTCTACGCCCAGCGCCTGACGCTGAACGACCCGGACCGCTTCGTCGTGTTGCCGGAAGTCATCTCCAAGGAACCGCTCGGACCGGCCGTGCGCCAGGGCGACGAGCAGTGGTTCAAGGTCGTTCGCTGGACATTGTTCGCGATGATCGAGGCCGAAGAACTTGGTATCACCAAGGAGAACGCGGCCAAGATGCAGGAAAGCGGCACGGTCGGCCAGAAGCGGTTCCTGGGCATCGACAACGAAGCCGGCAAGGCGCTGGGCCTCGGCCCGACATGGGCCTTCCAGGCGATCTCCGCCGTCGGCAACTATGGCGAGGTCTTCGAAAAGCACCTGGGCAAGGACAGTGCGCTCAAGATCGACCGCGGCCTCAACAAGCTGTGGAGCCAGGGCGGCCTGATGTACGCGCCGCCGGCGCGCTGATCGCAGGCAAATCCGGAGAAGGTCTTCCCTCCGGAATTGCGCCAATAAATAGACCAACCAACCATGCGCCGCGGCCCTCACCGCGGCGTTTTTCGCTTCTGGCGTTTGACAAGGAGCGGTTGCATTCTGTCTGTCTGCTCGGAGCGAGGCGTTGCGCAACGCCGCTTGTGGCAGCTTTCCCAAGGGGGATCTGGAGGTTCCGACAAAACGTACGGCGATGATGGACAGCGGACAGTCGACAAGTCAGGCCTCGTCATAGCAGATCGGGAAATCCCGACACCAGCGAAGACTTCCCTCATCCCTGTGCCTGTCACAGGGATCCAGCCAGCCCAAGTCCTTGGGCTGAAAAGTCCTCTGACCCGACCGACGTCGGATCGCTGGATTCCGGCACAAGGCCGGAATGAGGGCGTGGGGATGCCCCTTTCGTCAAACAGCAGGATCTGTCACCGTCTGACATTTCCGACGCCGGAGCGTTTTTTCTGGTCAACCGACAGGTGGGGCGCAACCCTTCAGAGTTTGACGATCGTCTTGCGCGCAAGCAGCCCCTGCGGCGCGAAGAGAAGCACGCCGATGACGAGCAGGATGGTGAAGGCATCGCGGTAGCTGAGCAGGCTTTCCGGCAGATAGGCCTGCAGGAACACCTCGATGAAGCCGAGCAGGAAGCCGCCGGCAACGGCGCCGGAGAGGCTGCCGAGCCCGCCAATGATCGCGGCGATGAAGGCCTTCAAGACCGGCAGGAAGCCCATCAGCGGATCGACGCTGCCGCGCTGCGCCACCCAGAGAATGCCCGCGACGCCCGCGAGCAGTCCCGAAATGGCAAAGGCGGTCGCAACCACGGCATTGGCGCGAATACCCATCAGCCGGACGATGGCGAAATCCTCCGAAGCCGCACGCATCGCCCGGCCGAGAACGGTGGTGCGCAGGAAGAGGTTGAGCCCGACGAGCATGATGACCGTGACCAGGATCGATGTGCCTTGGATCAGGCCGAGGTGAAGGCCACCGATCTCGATCGTCCCGGAAAAGCTCTCCGGCATCGGCACCGGCTTCGGCCGCGCCGAAATGAAGTTCTGGAAGATGACGCGCAGGATGGCGCTGACGGCAAAGCTGGTGAGAAGCAGCGTCGTGCCGCTCGCGCCCCGCACCGGCCGAAAGGCGATGCGCTCCATCAACATGGCAAGCGCCACCGCGATCATCAGCGCGCCGAAGATGGCGAGCGGAAAGGGCACGCCCAGCAGAAGGGCGAAGCACAGCCCGTAGCCCGCCGCCGTCATCAGTTCGCCATGGGCGAAATTGATCAGCCCCATGATCGAGAAGACGACCGCGAGCCCAAGCGCGAGAAGCGCATAGGTGCCGCCGAGGCTCAGCGCGTTGACCAGCTGCTGCAGGAACATGTCCATCGTTGTGACCTCTTTGCCCCCGGCCTCAAGCGCCGAGATAGGCACCCTGGATTTCAGTTGAATTGCGAAGTTCGGCGGCAGTGCCGGAGAGCACGATGCGCCCGTTCGCCATGACATAGCCCGCGTCGGCGATTTCGAGCGAAAGTGCTACGTTCTGCTCGACGAGCAGGATCGTCAGGCCCTTCTGGCGCAGACCGGCGATCAGGTCGAAGATCAGGTCGACCACCTGCGGCGCCAGCCCGAGCGAAGGCTCGTCGAGCAGCAAAAGGTCGGGCGACGACATCATCGAACGGGCGATCGCCAGCATCTGCTGCTCGCCACCGGACAGCGAACCGGCTTTCTGGCTAAGACGTTCTTTCAGGATCGGGAAACGCGACAGCATGTCCTCGCGCACGTCGGATATCACCCCGCGCGCCTTGTGCATGGCGCCGCCAAGCAGCAGGTGTTCGTCCACCGTCAGGCTTGGAAAGATGCGCCGGCCTTCCGGCGTCAGCGTCATGCCGAGCCTGACGATCTGTTCCGGCGGCAGGCCGGAAATGTCCTGGCCATTGAACGACACCCGCCCCGCCTTCTTTGCCGCCAGGCCCATCAGCGCATTCAGCGTCGAGCTCTTGCCGGCGCCGTTGGCGCCGAGCAGCGTGACGATCTGCCCTTTGTTGACGGTGAGATCGACCCCCTTCAGCGCCTCGACGGCACCATAGGCAACCTTGAGGCCGCTCACTTCGAGCAGGGGCTTCTGAGCGGGAATTTCACTGTGCATCATCGGGGCAAAGTCCTTGCCATGGATTGCGAGACGGCCCTGCAGGCGGCCGAACGATCTCCGGCGCGGCGCCGAAGATCGCAAGTGGTGGCGGCTCAGGGGGCCGGAATGTCGGCCGCGGCGGGAACGCCCTGGCTGATCAGCTCGCGGTTGCCACCTCCGATGCGAACCAGCGAGACCGAACGCAATGGCATGCCTTGCGTGCCGGCGTAGCTGATCGGGCCGGTGACACCCTGGACGTTTTCGAGCGAGGCGATGGCGTTGCGGATGGCGACCGGGTCGATGCTGTTGGCTTCGGTCACGGCAGCGTCGATGACCTTTCCGAGGTCGTAGCCGTTGGCAATGTAGACCGTATCCGGCACCTGACCGAACTTCTCCTTGTACTTCACGTTGAAGTCGGCGAGCGGGCTGCCCTCACTGGCAAACCCGGCCGTGGTGAAGACCACGCCGTCGACGGTGGCGCCAAGTCCGAATGTCGTCGGCGAATCGATGCCGTCGCTGCCGAGGATCGGAATGGTGACGCCGGCGCCGCGCAGCTGGCGGATGAAGGCCGGAAAATCGGGCTCGTAGGCAGCCGTCATGATGACGTCGGGTGCCGGATTCATCGCCTTGATCTTGGTGACTTCGGCGCCGAAATCCTGCTGGCCCATGCTGAAGGTGCCTTCGCCCAGAAGCTCGCCGCCCTTGGCCTTGAAGGCTTCGCCGAAATATTCCGGAAGCTTCAGCGTATAGGCGCTATCGGGAGACTTGAGGATGTAAGCCTTCTTGTAGCCCTTCTCGACGGCGTAGGCTGCGAGCACTGCGGCCTGGACGTTGTCGGCGGGATAGTTGCCGAACATGTAGTCGCCGACAGCAAGCGGCATGGTCGGGGTGGTCGCACAGAACGAGAAGGCAGGGATTTGCGCCGCCTGCGTCACCTGGCCGGCGGCGATCGACGGATCGGCATCGCAAGGCGTGATCATGATCTTGACGCCCTGATCAACCAGTTCCTGCGCCACCAGTGCCGTCTGGGCAGCGTCCGAGCGCGTGTCCTTGGCCACCAGCTTGATCGGGAACTTGCCGGCAGCGCCGCCAGCCGCGTTGATTTCCTCGACGGCCATTTCCAGGCCCTTCAGCGACGGCTGGTCATAGGGAGCAAGGCCGCCGGTCTGGGCGGTGGCAAGACCGATGACCAAATCTTCGGCAAATGCCGGCAGCGGCGACAGCGCGAAGCCGCTAAGGATGGTGGTGAGGCACAGTGCCCTGAGATTCGATTTCATCGGTAAGCTCCCTCTTTCTGATTTCGTTTGCTGATCAAGCTGGATTGTGAAGGCTGCCTGTGCCCGGCCGGAGACCGGTGGCCTCGACAACCTCATGCTGCGCCTGCGCTGACGAACGGCGACGGCCGATATAGGCTTCGATCACAGCCGGGTTGACCTGGATCTCCGCCGGTGTGCCGATGGCGATCTGCTGGCCCTTGTTGAGGACGACGACGATATCGCAGAGCCGCATGATCAGCTTCAGGTCATGCTCGACGACGAGCAGGCCGAGGCGGTACTTCGTGCGGATGCGGTCGAGCACGTGCATCAGTTCCTGCGTTTCGGCAGGGTTCATGCCGGCCGCCGGCTCGTCGAGCAGCAGGTAGCGCGGCCTCAAGGCCAGTGCGCGGGCGATCTCGAGACGGCGTTGCGCGCCATAGGAAAGTGTTCCGGCAAGCTGGTCGGAAAAGCCGTCGAGCCCAACCTCTGAAAGCACCAGCCGGGCGCTTTCCATCGGGTCCTCGCCATTGCCCTTCAAAGCACTCGCCGCCACCGTGACGTTTTCGAGCACGGTCAGGTTCTTGAACAGGCGGATGTTCTGGAAGGTGCGCGCGAGGCCGGCGACAGGAACCGCGTGAACCGACAGCGATGCGATATCTTTGCCGTCGATCAGCACGCGGCCACTCGACGGCGGAACGACGCCGGAGACGCTGTTGATCAGCGTCGACTTGCCGGCCCCGTTCGGGCCGATGAGACCGGTCACGAGACCCGGCTTGATCTCGAAATTGGCGTTTTCCAGCGCCACAAGTCCGGCGAATTTCTTGCCGAGATTTTCGACCTTGAGTGTTCCGCCCGGTGGGACCGGAGCAATTTTTTGCGCGCTGTCGGAGGCTGTCGCAGGCTTTGCGGCAAAGCGCTTCAACCAGGCAAGACGCTCATCCAGCTCGCGGACCCCGAAGATCCCGTCCTGGAGCCGATACATCACCACCAGGATCGCAACGCCGATGCCGATATCCGTGAGACCGAAGACGGTCGGAAGCGTGACGAAGCCGAGGTCGACACCGCCTTCGAGTTTGCGCAGAAGCTCGACGATCAGCATGATCACGGCCGTTCCGCCGACCGCACCCGAAACGGTGGTGACGCCACCGAGGATCAGCATGGCGAGCAGCACGAAGGTCAGGTTGAAATAGAAGTCCTTGGGCGAGAAGGCGCCGAGGAAATGCGCCAGCAACGCGCCCGCCGCCCCTGCCAGAATGGCGCCGAGGACCCAGCCGACAAACCGATGAAGCCTGACATTGACGCCGACGGCGGTCGAGGCGATCTCGTCCTCACGTGAGGCCCTCAACTTCAGCCCCGCGCCCGAATCCCGGTAGAGACGGGCGATGGCGATGGCGGCCACCGCAAAAGGCAACGCCACCCACAGATTGACCGCGCGCGGGATGCCGAAGAAGGTCTGGCTGCCGCGGGTGATATCGGTCGAGGCGACCAACACGACATGGACGATCACGAGAAGGCCGAGCGTCGCGATCGAAGCCGATGAACCGGCAAGGCGCGCGACGGGTATTCCGATCAGCACCGCGACTAGCGCCACGACCACCAGCGCCACGGCAAGCGCCGGCAGGAACGACATGCCGATGCCGGCGAGCCATTCCGGCAGGTGCGGCAGCGCCGTCTTCTGGACGATCGGGTTGATGGTGAGAAGGCCGGACGCATAGGCGCCGATCGCCATGAAGCCGACATGGCCGAAGGAAACGATGCCCGAATTGCCAGCATACATGCCGATGCCGAGCACTGCGATCACGTTGATCATGAACAGCGTCACGAGGCGCTCACCGCTCCCCGGAAAAACCAGCGAAGCGACGGCAGCGGCCACCAGCAGCGGCAACGACGTTAAAAGGATACCGACGACGGTTTCTCGCCTGACGCGGACCATCTGCATTCCCCCGAATTGTCGGCCCGCCTTTGTTTTTGGCTCGGGCCAGTTCCCGTAATGAAAGTTATCCCATCGCGATCAAATGTCAATCTTGTTTCAAAAAACATTCTCTGCTAGCAATTATGTAACAAAAATTAGAAATCGGGGTTCAAGCCATCATTTTTGGGAGGCGGAAATCGTGGCAATCCGGGATCGACTGACAGACGGGGCTATTACTTTCACACGATCGGAACTGAAGATCGTGCGGCAGCTCCTGTCGAACTATCCGGCAGCGGGATTGAATACCGTTGCCTATCTGGCTTCGTCGGCGGGGGTCAGCAATCCGACTGTGGTGCGCTTCGCCAACAAGCTTGGCTTCGAGGGCTATCCGGAGTTTCAGAAGGCGCTGCTCGGCGAAGTGCAGGAACGCATGAGTTCGCCGCTGTCGATGCTCGACGAGCGGCGGCCGTCGCTGGAACAGGAGAACTTCTACCAGTACTTCCTGCGCGCCAGCATCCATGCGCTCGAAGCTTCGATGCAGATGCTGCCGTCGGAGGATTTCGAGGCGGCGGTCGATGCGGCGGCAGACACGAGCGCACGAGCGCATTGCCTCGGCGGTCGGTTCAGCGGTTTTCTCGCCGGCCTGCTCTGGTCGCATATGAAGCAGCTGCGCGGCGACACCCGCTGGATCAACGGCAGCCAGGCCGACCAGGTCGACCAGCTCGTCGATCTCGGCAAACGCGACGTGCTGTTCGTCTACGATTACCGCCGCTACCAGAACGACACCATTCGCTTCGCCAAGCAGGCGGCCGCACAAGGCGCACGGATCGTGCTGTTCACCGACCGGTGGCTTTCGCCGATCGCCGAATTCGCCACCGTCACGCTGACGGCGCCGGTCGATACGGTCTCGCCCTACGACACGATGGTGCCGGCGATCGCCCAGACGGAAGCGCTGATCGCCGCGCTGACGGCCCGTCTCGCCACCCAATCGCGCGCCCGCATCGAGAAGATGGAGGAGCTGCGCCGCGGCTACGCCATCACCGAAGACGCTCTCAACCCGAACGTCGACGACGGCCGCTGACTATCTGCCGAAAGGCCAGGACCGCAACCGAGGAGAATCCGAATGAGTGCCGTTACAGTGAAGGTCGGTGACGACATGCTGAGGCGCGACAGCGACTACGAGCGCGGCCGCACGTCCGTGCTGTTCGTCGACATGCAGCGCATCTGGTGCGAACCCAATCTCGATCCGACCCACCCGCAGGACGCCGACAGCTACTATCACAAGCGGCTGCGCCAGACGGTGATCCCCAACCAGGTCCGCATCCTCGAGGCGGCCCGCAGTTCCGGCTGCGAAGTGCTGCACACCATCATCGAGAGCCTGACGCTTGACGGCCGCGACCGCTCGCTCGACCACAAGCTTTCCGACATGCATGTGCCGAAGGGCTCGCCCGAGGGCCAGGTCATTCCCGAACTGGCGCCTGTCGACAACGAGATCGTGCTGCCGAAAACCTCTTCCGGCGTCTTCAACTCGACCAACATCGACTACATCCTGCGCAACCTCAACACCCGCTATCTGATCATCGCCGGCGTCATCACCGACCAGTGCGTCGACATGGCGGTGCGCGACGCCGCCGACCGCGGCTATCTCGTCACCGTCGTCAGCGACGCCTGTGCGACCTACAGCCCCGAGCGCCACGAAGGCGCCCTTCGCGCCTATTCCGGCTACTGCTGGACCACCGATACCGACACCGTCGTCAACCGCCTTCAGGGCCTGCGCCAAGCCTGAGCCGCTGCCGAAGATCTTGAGACAAGAGGGGAATTCATGACCGAGACCAACAACGGCAAGGCTCATTCCGCACTGACGGAACTCGCGACCTTCGTCACCACCGACATCGCCGGCATCACCCGCGGCCGCAGCTTTGCCGCTGCACAGATCGACGACTATCTGCGCAAGGGCGTCGGCTGGGTGCCTGCCAATCTGGCGCTGACACCCTTCGACCAGATCGCCGAAAACAATCCCTGGGGCTCGGCCGGCGACCTCAGGCTGATGGCCGACCCCGCCAGCAAGGCGCGCGTCACCTGCCTGCCCGACGTCACCCCGCTGCATTTCTATCACTCCGATATCACCGACCTCAAAGGCGACCCGTGGGAGTGCTGCGTTCGCAGCTTGCTCAAGCGCACGCTTGAGGAATTCGAGCGCGAGGCCGGGCTGAAAGTCATCTCCGCCGTCGAGCAGGAGTTCCAGCTTCTCGGCGTCGACTGGCCCGACGCGCCGTCCTTCGGCCTGCGCGCGCAACGCCGTGCCGAACCCTTCGGCCCGCTGTTGATGACGGCACTGCAGGAGGCGGGCGCCGAGCCGGAAATGTTCCTGCCCGAATATGGCAAGGACCAGTTCGAGATCACCTGCCGCCCGGCGGATGCGCTGACCGCTGCCGACCGTGGCGCCACGATCCGCGCCATCACCAAGGAAGTGGCCGCCCTCTTCGGCTGGAACGCAAGCTTCGCACCGAAGACGAGCGCCAACGGCGTGGGCAACGGCGTGCACCTACATGTCAGCTTCACCGATCTTGACGGCAATCCTGTCACCTTCGACGCGTCGCGCCCGGGTCGCCTGTCGAAGGTCGCCGGGTCTTTCGCCGCCGGCGTTATCCGCCACCTCCCGGCGCTGACCGCCTTCACCGCCCCGTCGGTGCTCTCCTACATGCGGCTCGTTCCGCACCATTGGAGCGCTGCCTATACCTGCCTTGGCGAAAAGAACCGCGAGGCGACGCTCCGCATCTGCCCGACGCTGGATCTGCCCGGCAGCAATCCGGCCAAGCAGTTCAACATGGAGTACCGCGCCGCCGACGCCTGCGCGAGCCCGCATCTGTCGCTGGCCGTCCTGCTCAAGGCCGGCCTCGAAGGTATCCGGGCTGGCCTCGAACAGCCGCCGCTGATCAACTCGGACCCGTCCGATTTTTCCGACGCGGACCAGAAGAAGCTCGGCATCCGCCGCCTGCCTGCAAGCCTGCCGGAAGCGCTCGAAACGCTTGCCGAAGACAAGGTGGTGACCGGCTGGTTCGCCAAGGACTTCCTCGATTGCTACGTCGCGATGAAGCGCAAGGAAATCGAGATCGTCGACGGCCTCTCCCCCGACGAACTCTGCGCCCGCTACGCGGCCGTCTACTGATACGGATAGGCTCCCATGACTTCGACAACGGCCATCAAGAGCCCCGACGACCGACGCGGCAGGCACGACGCCCGCCAGCCGCTTCTGGCGATCGACGAGCCGCCGCCCTATGCGGTGTTTAACCCGGACGGCAAATCGCCGTTCCTGCTTTTGTGCGAGCATGCGTCCAACCGCATGCCGCGTGCACTCGGTGACATGGGATTGCCCGAACACGAGCGCCAGCGCCATATCGCCTGGGACATCGGGGCCTTGGCACTCGCCCAGCATCTAAGCCTCAGCCTCGACGCGCCGTTGTTCTTCACCAACTATTCAAGGTTGGTGATCGACTGCAACCGTCCGCTTTCGGCGCCGTCCTTCATTCCGGAAGTGAGCGAAACGACGGAGATCCCGGCCAACCGGGATCTGAGCGAGATGGAGCGACAGCAGCGGATCGATACGCTGTTCAGGCCCTTCGCCGATGCCGTTTCCCGGCGCCTTGATCTACTGCAGGCAAGGGGTGAACGGCCGTTTGTCGTTGGCGTGCACAGTTTCACCCCCGTCTATTTCGGCAATCAGCGCCCGTGGCAGGCGGGCATTCTCTATCGCGATGCCGAGGCTTTCGCGCAGTCGCTGATCCGGGACCTGAGTTCGGAAGAGCAACTGACGATCGGCGACAACGAGCCCTACAACATCCACCCGGACGAGGATTATACGGTGCCGGTGCATGCCGACGCGCGCCAGCTGCCGGGCGTGCTGATCGAAGTCAGGCATGACCTGATCGATACCGACGCGGGCGTAAAGGCGTGGGGTGAGCGGCTGACCCGTTGTCTCCAGACGAGCCTCAGGGAGTGCCGCCCGTGACCGAAGGCCTTTACGCCAGGGACGGACACGCGATTGCCAACCTGCAGAAGCTGCGCTTCTTTCCGCTCGCCATCGCCGGCGGCAAGGGTGTACGTCTCGTCGAGGAGAACGGCCGCGAGCTGATCGACCTTTCCGGCGCCTGGGGAGCTGCAAGCCTTGGTTATGGCCATCCCGCCCTGGTCGAGGCCGTGTCGCGGGCTGTTGCCAACCCGGCGGGCGCAAGCGTTCTCTCCGCCGCCAACGCACCGGCGACCGCCCTTGCGGAAAAACTGCTCGGCCTTTTCCCCGGCAAGGGACGCAACAAGGTGTGGTTCGGCCATTCCGGCTCCGACGCCAACGAAGCAGTCTTCCGGGCGATCGCCAAAACCACCGGCCGCACCGGCGTCATCTCTTTCATTGGCGCCTATCACGGCTGCACCACCGGCTCGATGGCCTTTTCCGGCCACAGCGTCCAGGCGGGTGCGACCAAGGCGGAGGGGCTGATCCTGCTGCCCTACCCCGATCCCTACCGGCCTTATCAAGGCGACGTTACAGGCGAGGCAATCCTCGACCTCCTGAAACAGCAGTTTGCGACCTCGGCACCGCCGGAGCGGATCGGCTGCGCCTTCATCGAGCCGATCCAGTCCGACGGCGGGCTGATCGTGCCGCCGATGGGGTTCTTCGAAAAATTTGCCGATCTCTGCCAACGGCACGGCATCCTCGTCGTCTGCGACGAAGTCAAGGTCGGGCTCGGCCGCAGCGGCAGGATGCACTGCTTCGAGCATGAGGATTTTGTGCCCGATATCCTGACGGTCGGCAAAGGGCTCGGCGGCGGCCTGCCGCTTTCGGCAGCGATCGGCCCGGCCGAGATCATGGATTGCGCCACGGCCTTTGCGATGCAGACGCTACATGGCAACCCGGTGTCGACAGCTGCCGGCCTTGCCGTGCTCGAAACCATCGAGCGCGAGGGACTGGCCGAAGCTGCCCACCGAAAGGGCGAACGTTTGCGCCAGGGCCTGCGGCAGCTTTCCGGGCGTCACACGCTGATCGGCGATGTGCGCGGACGCGGCCTTGCCTGCGGCGTGGAGCTGATTGCCGACCGCGACAGCCGTTCACCGGCAGCAAGAGAAACGGCCAAGCTGATCTACCGCGCCTATGAGCTCGGCCTCGTCGTCTATTATGTCGGCATGAATTCGAACGTTTTGGAGATGACCCCGCCGCTGACGATCTCGGACGCGGACATCGACCAGGCGCTCGACATTCTCGACCGCGCCTTTGGCGATGTCGTAGCCGGCCGGGTTTCAGACGCGGTGCTTTCAGAATTCGCCGGCTGGTGAGGCAGTCCTACCGGCGTCTGCCGTCGGTGGGACCCGCGTCTACCAACCCTCGTCAAGAACACGCGTGAGCATGTCGGCAAAAAAGTCGGCGCTTTCCCGGCTGAGGCAGAGCGGCGGCTTGATCTTCAAGACGTTCAGGTGGTCGCCGGTCGGCTGCATGATGACGCCAAACTCAAGAAGGCGATCGCAGATGGCCGCGGTCTCTTCTGTCGCGGGCTCCAGCGTTTCGCGATCGCGGACGAACTCGACACCGAGATAAAGCCCCATGCCGTGCACGGCGCCGACCAGCGGAAACCGCTGCTCCAGCGCTTCGAGCCTCGTCTTGAGGTAGCCGCCGACGACGCGCGCGTTGTCCTGCAATTTCTCCTCTTCGAGAAGATCGAGCACCGTCTGACCGACGATGGAACTCACCGGACTGCCGCCTGATGACGAGAAGAAATAACCTTCCTTCTCCAGGGCGTCGGCAATCTCACGCCGCGTGATGACGGCGCCGAGCGGATGGCCGTTGCCCATGCCCTTGGCGATGGTGATGATATCGGGCACGACGCCCTGTTCCTCGAAACCCCAGAAATAGTCCCCGAGCCTGCCGTAACCGACCTGCACCTCGTCTGCGATGCAGACACCACCGCGCTGGCGAACCATGGCATAGACGGCGTCGAGATAGCCTTTCGGCAAGGGAATGCCGCCGGCGTTGCCATAGACCGGCTCACAGATGAAGCCGGCAAGGCCTTGCCCCCCGTCCTCCAGTTCGCGCAATTTGGTCGCAACCGACCGGACGTAATTGTCGGTCGTGCCGGCGCCGCGGAACGGGCCTCGATAGGTGTTTGGCGCCACCACGGCATGCACCCAGTCAGGGCGGGTCTCAAGCGCCTGCGGGTTGTCAGCGATCGAGGTCGAGACCGCGTCGCTCGCCACCGTCCAGCCGTGATAGGCCTCGAGCAGACTGACGATGTTGCGCTGGCCGGAAAAGGCCCAGGCGAGCCGCAAGGCGAGATCGTTCGCTTCCGAGCCGCTGTTGACCAGGAACACCGTGTCGAGGCCATCGGGCGCGAGTGCTGCAAGCCGCGCGGAAAACTCGGCGACCGAAGCATAATGGAAACGCGAATTCGTATTGAGCAGCGACCATTGCCGGCCGACCGCTGCCGCCAGCCGCGGATGTCCGTGGCCGAGGATGGTGACGTTGTTGACCATGTCGAGATAGGCCCTGCCCTCGACGTCGAACAGATGTTCCTTCCAGCCGCGTTCGATCTGCGGTGGATTGCGATAGTAGTTTTTCTGCTGCCTGGCGAAGTGCCGCTTGCGGCGGTCAAGCAGGTCGGTCGAATGCGGTCTCGGCGCATCGCAGTCGAAACCGAGGATGCCTGATGGTGACGGGCAGAGCATGCGCCACGCATCCGCCTGATGGGCCGGGACAAACAGCGGCGGGTTCAGTCCCGGTTCGCGGCAGAGCTGCACCCGGATCAGGCCAAGCCCATGGCCGGCCTCGACCACCGTGCCGATCGGCGTGCCGGCAGCAACCGTCTCTTCCGTATCCTCGGACGGTTCGAGACCGGAGAGATGGAGAACGACCGCCCCACCGTTCAGGACCATCCGCCCGTCATGCCATTCGGGTCGGCCGGCAAAGGGTGCCCTGACGACAGTCCCGGTCGGCAGGCAGAGATCGACATGCAGGGCGAAGGTCGGCATCGGCGCGGACGCCCGAAGCGCGCTCTCGGTCATCCGGTACTCGCCATACCGGGTCGACGCCATCCCGATCGCGTGCGCCGCCGTCTGCAGCAACGAGGCCGGCAGCGCCTCGTGCTGCCAGCGCTCCTCGGGAAGCAGCGGGCTCAAGATGGAAAGATCGATCTGGCGCACGCCGGCAGGCTCGATGTCGACGAGCAATCCCTCACCCACCACCGGCATCGTCGCCTCCGGTACCGCATCGACGGCACGCAGGATCGCGTATTGCATCATGGCCGGCGGTACGGAGACGGCAACGTCGAAGATCTCGCGCTCATGGGCCGCGTTGCCCTGCACATAGGCGTTCTCAGGATCGATGGTGAGCTGCTGCTCGGAACTGGCGATCAGAACCGCGGCACGCGCAACGATCAGCGGCCACAATGCCTTCAGCTCGTTTTCCTCAAGCGGGCAAACCGCGTGAAAGGCCCTGATGGCCGGCAGAACGAAGAGAGGATCGCCATCGGCATGATGCAGCAGCGAAGCGCATGTGACGGCGAGCTCTGCGACGAGCCAGCCCTTCAGAATATCGCCGAAATCGTTGACGCCATCCGGGATCGGCCGGCCGGCCGCATCCGGTTGGCCGACGACATTGTCGTCAGTCACATCATGGTGGATCGCCTGGAGGCGCAGATCGGCCGTCAGCGGCTGCAGCCGGCGCATGGCCCCGACCATCGCCTCGGCGATGCGCTTCTTCAGGCCCTCGTCGGTCATGGCGGAAAGCAGGTGCAAGGCGACCGGTGCGGCGTGGCGTAGATCCCATTGCAGCTCGCGGTCGAGGCCCGGATGATCGAAATCGCTGAGTGCCACCGCCAGCCGCCCGGCAATGTCGCCGAGCGCGGCCACGGTTTCCGCTGTCAGATGTTTGCGCCGCGTCAACGGCACGCCATCGAGATAGGTCAACAGGCGAACGCGATAGTCCTCGCCGCGCACCGTCACATCGACGATGTCGTTGCCATCGAGCGCGCGCATGACCTGCGGCACCCGCACCGAGCCGGTCTGACGGGCGAGATGCAACAAGGCGGCGTTCTGGGCTTGCAGTTCCAGCGGATCGTAGGCCGCTCGGCAGATCTTCAGGACGAAAAGTGCCTCGCCGGTGTCGATCCGGTAGTTGCGATCCTGCTGGCTGCCCAGTTCGGTCAGGGTGCCGGAAAGGCCGAAATGCTCCGAAAGAATGCGCGCAGCGTCCTCGGGCGTCACATCGGGCCTTGGCAATTGCGTGCGAAGCTTCAGCGCGTCTTCAACCATAATGTCGCCTCCATCACATCCGGCATCATGCCGACTTCCGAATCGACCGAACGGGTCTCCTGACTATTGCGACACACCTTCAAGGCGATAGCGCGTCCCGGGATAGAGCAGGCGCGCCGTCGTCACATTGGCGGTGTCGAACCAGGTGCGACGCCGGATCATAAGACAAGGCTCGTTGCGGTCGATGCCGAGCAGCTTGCATTCCCATGGCTGCGGCGACACCGCCTCGACGATCTGTTCGGTGCGGGTGATCGGTGCGACCGCCGTCAGATAGGCGTTCGGCGTCATGTCGCGGAAATCCTGCTCCATGTATTTCGGGCAGATGGCCGGGTTGACGAACCGGTCCTCGATCTGAATCGGCAGGCCGTTTTCCGAATGCACCATGATCGAATGGAAAACTCGTGCGCCGGTAACAAGCCCGAGCGCATAGCCGATTTCCGAAGGTGCTACCTCCTCCTGCATCAGCGTCATGCGCGAAGTATGGGCGTGGCCGCGCTCGCGGATCTCGTCGGCGATGTTGCGCACTTCCAAGAGCGCCGTGCTGCCCTTGTGTGCCGCGACGAACGACCCTACCCCCTGAACGCGGGTGATCGCCCCCTCGGTCGCCAGCTCCCGCAGCGCCCGGTTCGCGGTCATGCGGCTGACGCCGAGATCGGCGACGATCTCGTTTTCGGAAGGAATACGATGATGTGCCGGCCATTCCCCGCTGTCGATGCGGGTGCGGATGAACTGCTTCACCGCCTCGTAGCGTGGCACCGGTCCGTCCTCGAATGCGGCCATTTCGATCCTTCGCCTGAGTGCCGTTATTGGCATTTTTCCCGCCCTTTCCGGAAAGCAAACAAATCATGCGTATCCGGCAATGATTCTTTTCGTTCATTTCGCGCTTGCGCGCCACAGCAAAATATCTATAGTTCCATATACAACTACGTACAGGAAAATCGCAACATGGCAACTTTTCCCGTCAACCGGCTCTTCGCCGACCATGTGCTTCTGCCGACAGGCTGGGCGCAGAATGTCGCCATTGCGCTCGATGCGTCAGGCGGCATCGCCTCCATTGAGACCGATCAGACGATCGCCGACGGCGACGAACGCGTTGCCGGACCGCTCATTCCAGCCGTCGCCAATCTGCATTCCCACGCCTTCCAGCGCGCCATGGCGGGCCTCGCCGAGGTCGCCGGCAGCGGCAACGACAGTTTCTGGACCTGGCGGGAAGAAATGTACCGCACCGTCGGACTGGTGAACCCCGACGACGTCGAGGCGATCGCCGCCAAGCTCTACATGGAGATGCTGAAGGGCGGCTTCGGCCATGTTGCCGAATTCCATTACCTGCACCACACCGCCGACGGCACGCCCTATTCCGACCCGGCCGAGATGTCGCTGCGCATTCTCGCTGCCGCGCAATCGACCGGCATCGGCCTCACCCATCTGCCGGTCTTCTACGCTCATGCCAATTTCGGCGGCGTCGCCCCGAACGTCGGCCAGCGCCCCTTCCTGCATGACCCCGATCGTTTCCTCGCACTCCTGGAACGCCTGGCGCCGATCTGCCGCGACAATGGCCAGACGCTCGGCTACGCCATCCATTCACTGCGCGCCGCGACCCCGGAAGAGATGCGCACGATCCTCGAACGTGCACCCGTCAACGGACCGATCCATATTCACGTCGCCGAACAGACCAAGGAAGTCGAAGACAGCCTTGCCTGGAGCGGTCGCCGCCCTGTTCAGTGGTTGCTCGACGAAATGCCCGTCGACGAGCGCTGGTGCTTGATCCACGCGACCCATCTGACCGACGAGGAAAGACAGCGGCTGGCACGGTCGGGCGCGGTCGCCGGCCTTTGCCCGGCAACGGAAGCCAATCTTGGCGACGGCATCTTTCCAGCCGTCGACTACATCGCCGAAGGCGGACGCCTCGGCATCGGCACCGACAGCCATGTGGCAACCAGCGTCGCCGAAGAACTGCGGTTGCTGGAATACGGCCAGCGCCTGCGCGACCGGCGTCGCAACCGGCTCGCCGCCGCCCCGGGCGCATCGGTCGGCCACACCATTTTCGATGCGGCCCTCAAGGGTGGCGCCCAGGCTGTCGGCCATAAGGCTGCCGGCATTGCAGTCGGTGCCCGCGCCGATTTCGTCGTGCTCGACGGCTCCAATCCGTACATCGCCGCCGCAAGCGGCAATCAGATCCTCGACCGCTGGCTGTTTGCGCTCGGCGGCGAGACCGTCCGCGACGTCATGGTCGCGGGACAGTGGAAGATCCGCAACGGACGCCATGATCGGGAGGAAGACATCGACCGTGCTTTCGCGCGGGTGCTTATGAAACTGAAGTAGCAATCGAAGCGACTATCAAAAAAAGGGGAATGCGCATGTCGATCAGCAAACTGAAACTCACCCTCGCCGCCACCGGCCTCGTGCTTGCCGCTTCTGCCGGCAACGCCAGCGCCTCCTATTGCGGCGACGGCAAGACCGTTACCTTCGCCGGCATCGACTGGGAAAGCGGCGCGTTCATCACCGAGGTGATGAAAACCATCCTGTCGAAGGGCTACGACTGCCAGGTGGATTCGATCCCCGGCAATTCGGTGACGCTCGAACAGGCGACCGCCAACAACGACGTCCAGATCTTCGCCGAGGAATGGCTCGGCCGCTCCGACATCTGGAACAAGGCTGTCGAGGAAAAGAAGGTCGTGGCCATCGGCAAGACCTTCGTCGGCGCCAGCGAAGGCTGGTTCGTGCCGGAATACGTCATCAAGGGCGATGCCAGCCGCAACATCGAGGCCAAGGCGCCGGACCTGAAGAGCGTCTCGCAGCTTTCCGATGCCAAGATCGTCGAACTCTTCGCCGATCCGGAGGAGCCGTCCAAGGGCCGCTTCCTCAATTGCCCGTCCGGCTGGACCTGCGAGGGCGTCAGCACCGCCAAGCTTGATGCCTACAAGCTCGGCGAAACCTATGTGAACTTCCGTCCCGGCACCGGCACGGCGCTCGATTCCGCAATCACTTCGGCCTATCTGCAGGGCGAGCCGATCCTGTTCTACTACTGGTCTCCGACCGCGATCATGGGCAAGTTCAAGCTCGTCCAGCTTGAAGAGCCGGCCTACAACGAAGCCTGCTGGAAGGAGCTTTCGAGCGCCACCGGCAAGCGCGACCAGGGCTGCGCCTTCCCGTCCGTCGATGTTTCCTACGGCGTCAACAGCACCTTCGCCCAGGAAGCCCCCGAGATCATCGCCATCCTCGAAAAGGCGACCTTCCCTCTGGAAGACGTCAACGGCAGCCTTGCCTACATGACCGACCAGAAGGTCGATGCAGTGGCGGCAGCGGCCGAGTTCCTGAAGACCAAGGGCGACATCTGGGGCAAGTGGGTCTCCGACGAGGCCCGCGGCAAGATCGAAGCCAGCCTGAAGTAAAGTCCGTTCGGTCGGCCGACGCGGGTCTGATGCGCCTCGCCTCTGTCTGAGACAGGGCGGTCCCATCGGACCCGCGCCGGCCCCACCCTTCGACACCCCGAGGCAAGCGCCATCGGCGGCGGCATTGCGTCCGTCATGGCCCGAGCAAGGAACGACATCCGATGTTTCCGGATTCCCTCAATCTCTCCATCCGCGCGCCGGTGAACGAGTTCATCCAGACGCTGGTCAGCAGCTATGGCTGGGTCTTCAAGGCGATCAGCGCGGTGATCCTGAAAGCCGTGCTGTTCATCGAATGGATCCTGCGCGGCCTGCCCTGGTGGGTCGTCATCCTCGCCTTCATGGCGCTTGCCTGGCAAAGCTCCAAGCGCTGGACGCTGACGGTCGCCGTCGGCGCGCTCCTGTTCTTCGTCGGCGTGCTCGGCCTCTGGGATCTTACCATGCAGACGCTGGCGCTGATGCTGATGGCGACGCTGGTGTCTGTGGCCATCGGAGTTCCCATGGGCATTCTCGTCGCCAAGAGCCGGCTGGTGCGCAACATCACGCTGCCGGTGCTCGACGTGATGCAGACCATGCCGAGCTTCGTCTATCTGATCCCGGCGCTGATGCTCTTCGGCCTCGGCAAGGTGCCGGCGATCCTCGCCACCATCATCTATGCCGTGCCGCCACTGATCCGCCTCACCGACCTCGGCATTCGCCAGGTCGACCACGAGGTGGTCGAAGCGGCAACGGCCTTCGGCGGCAGCCCCAACCAGATCCTCTTCGGCGTCGAACTGCCGCTGGCAACCCCGACGATCATGGCCGGCCTCAACCAGACAATCATGATGGCGCTGTCGATGGTGGTCGTCGCTTCGATGATCGGCGCGCGCGGCCTCGGCGAGCAGGTGCTGAACGGCATCCAGACGCTTGACGTCGGCAAGGGCCTGGAAGCCGGCATCGGCATCGTCATTCTGGCAATCGTACTCGACCGCATCACGCAAGGTTTCGGCAAGAACCGGACGGAGGATCCCCGCAATGGCTGATATCGAGATCCGCAACGTCTACAAGATCTTCGGCCAGGACGCCAAGGCGGCACTCGCCATGGCCAAGGACGGCCTCGACAAATCTGAGATTCTCGCCCGCTCCGGCTGCAGCGTCGGCCTCAACGACGTCAGCCTGACGATCGGTGCCGGCAAGATCTTCGTCATCATGGGCCTGTCCGGATCGGGCAAGTCGACGCTTGTGCGCCACATCAACCGGCTGATCGAACCGACCAGCGGCCAGGTGGTCTTCGACGGCAGCAACATCCTCGAGCTCGACGCCAAGGCGCTTCGCACCTTCCGCATGCACCGCGTCAGCATGGTGTTCCAGAGCTTTGCCCTGATGCCGCACCGCACCGTGCTGCAGAACGTCGTCTACGGCCAGCGGGTGCGCGGCCTTTCCAAGGCCGACAGCCGCGACATCGGCATGAAATGGATCGAGACCGTCGGGCTTTCCGGCTACGACGCCAAGTTCCCGCATCAGCTTTCGGGCGGCATGAAACAGCGCGTCGGCCTTGCCCGGGCGCTTGCCGCCGATACCGATGTCATCCTGATGGACGAAGCCTTCTCGGCGCTCGATCCGCTGATCCGCGCCGACATGCAGGACCAGTTGCTGCAGCTGCAGCAGAACCTGTCGAAGACCATCGTCTTCATCACTCACGATCTCGACGAGGCTTTGCGCATCGGCTCGGAAATCGCCATCCTGAAGGACGGCCAGGTGGTGCAGGTGGGAACGCCTGACGATATTCTCGACAAGCCCGCCAACGACTATGTCGCCCGGTTCGTCCAGCGCCGCCAGGGAAGGCCAGAAACTCATGACTGAAACCGTCACGCTTGATGGACCTGCAACCTGGGTCGAGATCGCCGCGGTCGCAGATGGCGCTCGGCTGACGCTTTCCGCGGCTGCTCGCCAGCGCATCGTCAAGGCCCGCGCCGTGGTCGAGGCGCTGGTCGATCGCGGCATCCGCGGCTACGGCATCAACACAGGTGTCGGTGCGCTTTGCGATGTCATCATCGACCGGGAAAACCAGCAGGCTCTGTCGCGCAACATCATCCTCAGCCATGCCTGCGGCGTCGGTGAGCCGCTCGGGCGAACCGAGGCACGGGCGGTGATGGCTGCCCAGATCGCCAATTTCGCCCATGGCTATTCCGGCGTCCGCATCGAGACGGTCGAGGCACTTCTGGCGCTGCTCAATGCGGGCCTCATCCCCAATATTCCGTCGCGTGGCTCTGTCGGCTACCTCTCCCATGCCGCGTCGATCGGCCTCGTGCTGATCGGCCATGGCTCGGCAAACGACGGCAAGGCAACAGTCAGCGGTGCCGAAGCCTTGCGTCGGCTCGAGCTCCAGCCCCTGCAGTTGCAGGCCAAGGAGGGCTTGAGCCTCGTCAACGGCACGCCCTGCGCCACCGGCCTTGCCGCGCTGGCGCTGTCGCGCGCACAAAAACTCTTCGCCTGGGCGGATGCCGCATCGGCGCTGACCTATGAAAACCTCGGCAGCCAGGCCAATGCCTTTGCCGCCGGCCCGCTGGCGCTGCGGCACTCGTCCGGACTGCAGGCGGTCGGCAAGACGCTGCGCGACCTTCTGGAGGATAGCCCAATGCTGGCGGCAAGCGCCGGCACGCGCACACAGGATCCCTTGAGCCTGCGCGCCGTGCCGCATGTGCATGGCGCCGCCCGCGACGCCTTCGACCATGTGGCCGAGGTGGTGAACCGGGAGCTGGCAAGCCTCACCGACAACCCGGCCGTTTCAGGCACGCCGGAGGCGCCGGAGGTGCATTCGCAGGCTCATGCGGTTGGAGCAGCACTCGGTCTCGCCATGGACAGTCTCGCGGTCGCCGTTGCCGAAGTTGCGGCGATATCTGAGCGTCGTATCGACCGGCTGGTCAACCCGCTCGTCAGTGGCCTGCCCGCCTTTCTCGCCGGCGACAGCGGTGTTTCCTCCGGCTACATGATCGCCCAGTATACGGCGGCTGCCCTTGCCGCGGAGAACCGTCGCCTAGCAGCCCCCGCCAGCCTTGATGGTGGCATCACCTCGGCGCTGCAGGAGGATATCCTGACGCACGCCACGCCCGCCGCCTGGAAGGCGCTTGAAATCGTCGACAACCTCGAGCGCATTCTTGCAATCGAGCTGCTCGCGGCCGCACAGGCCTATGACCTGCAGCCCCGCGCAACGGCCAAGGCGAAACGCACCGAGGCGCTCTACCAGCGCATCCGCGCCGTCGTTCCCGTCTATGCAGACGACCGGCCGATGAACGAGGATTTCGACCGCATGCGGCTCGTCATTCAGGAAGAGACGCCATGAAGCTCCTGCCCGCCTCCGGCCACAAGCGCATGCCCTGGAAAAACGGTGGCGGCGAAACCATCGAGATATCAGTCTTTCCGGAAGGCGCATCGCTTTCGGAGTTTGACTGGCGGGTGAGCATGGCGACCGTCGCAAGCGATGGCCCCTTCTCTGCTTTTCCCGGCATCGACCGCACGCTGTCGATCCTTAAAGGCAACGGCATGACGCTCTTGATCGAAGGCCGCGACCCGGCCCGATTGACGGAGGCGGATGCGCCCCTTGCCTTCCCCGCCGACGTCGCCACATCGGCCAGCCTGATTAACGGCACGATCGTCGACCTCAATGTCATGACCCGCCGGGGCAAGCTCATCCATCGGGTGCGCCGGCTGGCGATCGACGGCGAGCATTCGCTGGCGAGCGAGGCTACCACCACCATGGTCTTTTGCCATCGCGGCGCGGTGGAGCTGGATGGTAACGGCCAGACGCTTGCGCTTTCCGTCGGCGATGCGGTGATCCTCGAGGGGCCGGTTGCGGCCACGGTGAAGGCGCCGGCACCGTGCGAGGTGTTTCTCATCGAGATCGACCCGGCGCCGAGCGTCTGACTGCGCCTGGTGCCGGCGGCCAGCTCCGCGCCGCTCTCCGATCGCGCAACCTCAGCTTACAACCGAACGGACGGCGCCAACACCAACGGCTACTTTGCGTCGCTGGCGCTGATCTCCTTCTGCTGCGTCATGATCGCCTCCGTCTGGATCTTGGTGTTCTGGCCGATGGCGATCATCCAGCGCTCCCCCTCCTTCACCAGGATGTAGAGCGGGCTGCCTTCCGCTTCTCCGAGGATCGGCGAGCCATCGTCCAGCATCGGGCGCTGGCGCCGGGAGAAAGCGTCGAAATCCGGCAAGCCTGAGCATTCTCGACGCTCCTCGCCAGGATTGGCACCGATTTTTCCGTTCATAATTCGGTAACCATACGGCGTGTTACCCGGGGAACAGCGCATTCGACGCCACAGGATAGTCTCCATGCCACGGTTTGACAGTCTCTCAACAGCAAACACAAGGCTTGGAGGATACGGACATGATCAAGACCGGTTTCGGCGTTTCCATCACCGTTCTGGCCTTCTCTCTGGCAGTGATCGCCTTCATGAATGTGGCCCTGTCCCAATATCGGGCGGCAGAAATTGCCGACATCACCCTGCCCGACTACAGCACGATCACCTCGTCCATCCATCGCTAAAGCGCGCCGTCTCGATTTCCACCGGGCAGGAAACCGGGTGGCTTGCCCGACGCTGAGGGGCAAGAATGCTCGATCAAACGATGGAGCCAGCCATGATGTCCCTGCTCACCCTCCACGCGTCGGCAGCCACACGAGGCGACGGTCTTCGCCTCGAACTCCTCACCGCGAAAACCTGATGTCCGTGGCCGGCAAACACGGCGTTTCACTTCACGCAGGCATTGAGCGCCTTGATGGCCTCATCGGCTCCCGCGAGATCGACCCTGGTTTGCGCAGCGCCGGCCGATTGAAACGTCAGTTCAGCGCTTTGCGCTAACGCCGATTGCAACGCGTCCCTGTCAGCGCCGACGTGAACAGTCAGGAGATGAGGCGTGCGGATATCGACTTCGCGTAGTGCAAACGCCTTGCCGCCGATCCTCAAGTCACCCGCGGATGCGCTCTTCTCGGTGAGATTCCAGCTGTTGTTGAAGAGGCTGAGGTGAAACGCCTGATTACGGTCGGCATACAGGATGAGCGCGATCTTTCGGTCGACGTTTTTCGACATCAGACAGCCTTTTCGTCCCCCATCCAATGGGTCTCCAGTCCAACTGCCCACCTGAAATTTTTGCTCAGAGCTTTCGCGCTTCGCCTCGTCCTGGTCACTTCCATCGCGCTCCATCTGCGGCGGCTTTCCGTCGGACCTGAACTGCAGAGCGTACTGGCTTTTGCCGATATCGGTGGCCTCGCAAACCGTCATGGCCTCGCCCTTGAAGGGGTTGGTGTAACCGCATCCGCCAGCCACTTCCTTCATCTCGAATTCAGCCGCTTCCTTACCGGGGTCCACAACGATCCTGTTGACGCTCTGCAACTGACTGTCCGGGTCGGGCTTCTCGGCCTCGCGTCCTCGGAAAGTCACTGCAACGCCGGACTTGAGGAAAACCGTGAAACCGGATCGGCCGTCTGGATAAACCGATTGTACCAGCATGCCGTCACATTGGCTCGTCCAGTCTTCACCTGCAACGATGAGGCTCTCACAGGTGCCGGTCAGCGTTCCCGTGGTCAGATCATCCGTGAGGGCCTGAGACTGGGCCGGCAGACTGATCAGCATACACGCGGCCAAGATAGCGGAAAACGGGCCAGCACGGAGTTTCGAAACTGCAATCGTCATAGTATTCGCCGAATCGCTCATATATTCAAAGTTGCGTTTAGCCTACAACGGCAATGGTCGGCCCGCCAGCGTTCCGCGCTGACAGCAGGAGGCTGAATTGGCAGCAGCAACCTGGGCGGGCAGCCATTGGCTACGACCGGTTCAGGCACCCCCAGAGCTTCGAGACCCGCTTTTCTCCAGATCTCCCTGATAGCCGCACTCTTGGCGGCAAGGCGACGGGCGAACCTAAGTACGGCGATCGCCATGATCGCGGCCTGACCGTTGCGCAGTCGGCCGGCGCTATTCTCCGCGTCAGGCAGAGCCGGCCGGTCTCCTTGAAACGTGAACGGCCGATGTCCTGGTGGAGAAACCTCCCTTCCCATTGTCGGCACGAACAAAGACTTCCCCTGGCATGACTTTGCTGCTTGGATGGACCGCACCGGCCGCCTCATGGCCGATGCCCATCCGTTGCCAGGAAGTTTCCGATGTCGAGCGATCATTCCCACCTCTGGCCCGGCGTTCCCCTCGCCCTGGGGTCCGCCGTTCTCTTCGGCGCCTCGACGCCGCTTTCAAAACTTCTGCTCGGCACCATTGACCCCTGGCTGCTCGCCGGCATGCTTTATCTCGGCGCCGGGATTGGCTTGGCGATCGTTCACCGCGCCCGCGCCCTGGTCGGACTCGATGGCGTCGAAGCGCCGCTGGCGCGCGCCGATATTCCCTGGCTGATTACCGTGATCCTGTTCGGCGGCGTGCTCGGCCCGCTGTTGCTGATGTTCGGCCTATCCCAGACCACGGCCGCCTCCGGATCGCTGCTCCTCAACCTCGAGGGACTGGCGACAATGGCGATTGCCTGGCTGGTGTTTCGCGAGAATGTCGATCGCCGCCTGCTCCTGGGCGCAGCCGCAATTTTATGCGGCGCGGTTCTCCTGTCGTGGAACGGTGCAGGCCTGAGCCTCGATCGCGGCAGCCTGCTGATATCAGGCGCCTGCCTTGCCTGGGGCATCGACAACAATCTGACGCGAAAACTCTCCTCCGCCGATCCCGTCCAGATCGCCATGATCAAGGGTTTGGCTGCCGGCGCCACCAACCTCGCCCTTGCCCTGTCGCTCGGCGCCTCGCTGCCGTCTGTCGGCCTCACGGCAGCAGCCGCCCTCGTCGGCTTCCTCGGTGTCGGCATCAGCCTCGTCTTCTTCATGCTCGGCCTGCGCCATCTCGGCACGGCGCGCACTGGCGCTTACTTCTCGCTCGCCCCCTTCATCGGCGCCCTTCTCTCGATCGCCCTCTTCCGCGACACGATCACCCTGCAATTCCTCTCAGCCGGCCTGCTGATGGCCTTTGGCCTCTGGATGCACCTGGCCGAGCGCCACGACCACGAACACACCCACGAGGCGCTCGAGCACGAACACGCCCATATTCACGACGAACATCACAACCACAGCCACGACGGCCCGGTCACCGAGCCGCACTCCCACTGGCACCGGCACGAACCGATGCGGCATAAGCATCCGCATTACCCGGACCTGCATCACCGGCATAGTCATGGGTGAGGGCGTTTAGGTGCCCTGAAATTACCTCTGAGACGGCTTGAAAGTGCGTCGAAGTTGCGGATTTTGGAGCATATCGGAAATGCAAATTTTCCGGACTTGCGTGGCAAAATTCCGGAAAAGCGCGAGCTATAGCGGCGATGGTTCGCGCTGGTGCGGGACGGACCGGGCATTCTGTGCCTGATCCGCCTGGGGATTGATCCCCGTTATGCCTGGACCAGCATCTTGACAACCTCATCGGTCGTCCAAAGGCCGTTGGCCATGTAGCGGAAATTGATCAGCGCAGAGAGATAGCCGTCACCCCGGAAGGTGATCGAGCGGAACCCGAAGAGCGCAGACGCCTATTCGAGGCTGATGCGCCAGTTGATCAAGGAAGTACGGGTCAGAACTTGGAGAAGCGCAAGCCCGATATCCAACTCATTGGAAAGCTAAGGAGTTCCTTTGCAGAGACCCAACCTAAGGTACGAGCGGGGTGTCTAATGGTAGCGGAGGAGGGATTCGAACCCCCGACACAAGGATTATGATTCCTCTGCTCTAACCTACTGAGCTACTCCGCCGGGTACCGCGTCAGGGCTTCGAAGGTGAAGCCGTCTTGACTGGACGGGCGGCTTATAAGGCCCGGTTCTGCCTAGTGTCAAGCCAAGTCGCGGGGAAAATGTGAAGTTTTCCCGCGCGATCGGAAATGACTGCCTCAGGCAGCCGCAGGCGCTGCCAGAAGCACCTTCAATGCGGCTTCCGCACCGGCCTCACGCTCGGATTTGCGGATGAAGCCGCCGCCATAGACGCGGGCGTCTTCGCCGACGCCGGAATAGAGCGCGCAGGCCTGGCCGGGCGCGATGCCGGCTTCGCCTTCGGCAAGCTCGACATAAAGACCCTCGGCGTCACGCTTCAGGATAGCGGGCGCCGGCTGGCGGGTGGAGCGGACCTTGGCGAAACAGTCGAAGCCATCGGCTGCCACGTCTTCAAGATCTTCATCGCCCAGCCAGTTGACGTCGCGCAGGTAGACGCGGCGCGTTTCCAGCGCTTCCTTGGGGCCGACGATGACGCGGCGCGAGCGGGCGTCGAGATAGACGACATAGAGCGGCTCGCCGGTGGCGATGCCGATGCCGCGGCGCTGGCCGATGGTGTAGTGCAAAATGCCGTCATGGGTGCCGAGTATGCGGCCATCGAGATGCACGATCTCGCCGGCAAGCGCTGCATTCGGCTTCAGCTTGGAAACGATATCGCTGTACTTGCCCTGCGGCACGAAACAGATGTCCTGGCTGTCGGCCTTCTGGGCAACGACAAGGCCCATCTCTTCGGCCAGCACCCGCGTTTCGGCCTTGGAGAGGTGACCGAGCGGGAAGCGCAGATAGTCGATCTGCTCCTGCGTGGTGGCAAAGAGGAAGTAGCTCTGGTCGCGATCGGCGTCAGTCGGGCGATAGAGCGCCCGCTGGCCGGCATAGCGCGGGTTCGGGCTCGGCCGCGAGCGGATGTAGTGGCCGGTCGCCAGCGCATCGGCACCGAGCTCCTTGGCCGTCGCCAGGAGATCGGCAAACTTGACCGTCTGGTTACAGGCAACGCAGGGGATCGGCGTTTCGCCGGCGACATAGCTTTCGGCAAACGGGTTGATCACCGTTTCGCGGAAGCGCGCTTCGTAATCGAGCACGTAATGCGGGATGCCGAGCGTTTCGCAGACGCGTCGCGCGTCGTCGATGTCCTGGCCGGCACAGCAGGAGCCGGCACGGTGGACGGCGGTACCGTGGTCGTAGAGCTGCAGCGTGATGCCGAGAACGTCGTAACCCTCGCGTTTGAGCAGGCCCGCGACGACGGAACTATCGACGCCGCCGGACATGGCGACAACGACACGCGTATCTTCGGGCTTGCGGTCAAAATTGAGAGTATTCACGGGATCCAATCCGGCCTTCGGGTGGCAGCGACAACGCTCGCCCCTGTTTCACGCTTCATGCGATGCAATGCCTGCGCGATAGCACGCGGCACGCGTTCGGCTTCTACAGCGCCGCGCGTCTTATTCAGACGCGCCAAGGTCGCTGTAGCACGACAATGTCCAGAGTATCTTCTCCGCTTTCTTGAAAGCGGGAGGCTCCAGTCGCCGACATATAGAAACTTGTCCGCCCGGCGGCAAGGGCGGTGCTATGGCGCAAGGCCGGTCAGGGCGGTCCGTCTCAGATCAGTTTCAGCCGCATGGCGCGGGCGATCGCCTGCATGCGGTTGACGGCGTCGAGCTTGCGGGTCGCGCTCTTGAAGTAGCTGCTGACCGTATAGGTGGAGATGCCAAGGATGATGGCGATCTCGTCGCTGCTCTTGCCGGCTGCGGCCCAGCGCAGACACTCGATCTCGCGGCTCGACAGCTTTTCGCGCGCCGAGCTGCCGGTGTCGAAGGTGCGTTCGAGGCATTCGAACAGCTGCACGAGGGAAAGATAGAGCGTCGCCTGCTCGACGCCGACAGGCGGGTCGCGTCGTCCGGACAGCATGGCTACGAAGGGATCGCCGCTGCTGGTATGCAACTGGACGGCGAAATGGCGCCCCATCTCCGGATGCGCCAGCAGCCGGTGCACCATCGCCTCGTCGGTCGGTTTGCCGGCCGCATCGAGCAGCTCGGCGCCGCCGGTTACCGGCAGCTTGGTACCGCGCAGGCGCTCGACGAGCACGCTCGACTGAAAGGTCTCGCAGGCGTCGTACTGGCGCACCAGCTCCGACGGCCAGTTACTCAGCACCAGGCGCTCGGAAAAGCGCTGCTGCTCGGCCAGCGGCAGGCGCGCGATCATGAAATGGCCGAAGCCATAGCGCGCGATCAACCGCCGCATCAGGTGCAGAAGTTCGTATTCCGTGCGGACGGCAGCCGTATCGATTTCGGAAATCATGTCCGCCGTCTCAGCCTCGCGCAGCAAGGCTGGTTCATTCGATTCCTTCATCTCTGATCACCACATCACCGGTGCCAACGCACCTGGTCGAGAGAATACAAACAGCCCCGAAAATCATCCGGTGCATGAACTTCACCCGGCAGCCAGAATACAGCCACCCTCTCCGGCATGCCCGCGAAAGCAACGCGACCGGTTGTGAAAATATGACGATGCACCAAGAATGATTCGGGAGCGCACAAACGTCGCTCATCCTTTATTTCGGCGCCTCGTTACCAAGAATTTTAGTTAAAGTGAAATGTGGTAATTGCATGGCTCCCATGTAAAATCCGCGATAATCCAAAGCTTTCCGGGCATTAAGGCGGCTCTTGTCGAGCGCGACAGGCGTCGCGATCGCCGGCGGGACGTTGCGGAAGTGATCGAGGGAGTGTGCGGAAGTATTTAAAATTATGAGCAAATTGTTACCGACCGCTTAGGCAAATGTTAAATGTGGCGGGCTAAGGTCAGCAACATATGGTCTTGAGTTTGTGTAGAGAGTCCCATGACCGAAATGATGCGACCACGTGTAAAATATGTCATCGGCCCCGATGGCAGTCCTCTGACGATTGCGGATCTGCCGCCGGCGAATACCCGGCGCTGGGTTATTCGCAGGAAGGCTGAGGTGGTTGCCGCTGTCCGCGGTGGCCTTTTGAGCCTTGAGGAAGCGTGCGAACGCTATACCCTCACTGTCGAGGAATTCCTTTCCTGGCAGTCCTCCATCAACGATCACGGTCTGGCCGGCCTGCGCACCACACGCATCCAGCAATATCGCCACTAAAAGCCCCCAACAGGGCCATAGGTCGAACGGCGGCTCCGGAATTTCCGGTGGCCGCCGTCTTCGTTTTCCGTCGCCCGCTCCGCCCCGTCTTTCAATAGGCAACATTTCGGCGACAGTGCGTTTCCCCTTCGCGTTCGCCAAACCGGTTTCGAATGCTGCAGTCATGCGATAGCATCTTCAGCAACACGCAAACGTTGAATGTGAAGGGATGCTGAGATGGATATCGCCCACGAAGAAATCGGTTCGCACGGCCGCTACTCGACAACCGTCGAAGGCTATACCGGCGAGATGACCTATTCCCGCTCATCGCCGAAACTGATCATCGTCGATCACACGCTCGTTCCCGACGAGTTGCGCGGCAAGGGCGTCGGCCAGGCGCTGGCAAAACATGCAATCGACGAAGCGCGCAAGGGCGGCTGGAAGATCATTCCGCTCTGCCCGTTCATGCGCGCGCAGGCGCTGCGCCATCCCGATTGGCAGGACGTGATCCAGGCCTGAGGCGGCAAACCACCAAAGTTCCGAAATGGGAAAACCCGCCCGACAGATGCCTGTCGCGCGGGTTTTTCGTTCTTGTGACAATCGTGCCGGATCGGGCCGTGCCATCGGCATCGCCCGACAAAGAATGAAAATCATCTGCCTCGAAACGGCTAAGGAGCTTACGCCCTGAGACGCGTCGTCGTATCCCGTTCCTCGAGCGCCGCCGCCTTCGCAAATTCGGCCTGCACTTCTTCAAGTGCAAGTTCGGCCGCATCCTGCTGCGCCTTCAGTTCACGAATGGAGACCTGAAGATTGTCGGCTCTTTGACGAGCAGCCTTGGCGAAAGTGGGATAGGCAAAATGCGAGGGATCGGAAATGCCCGACTTCTTTTCCTCGAAAACAATCTGATTTTCCAGATCCTTGGTCATCCGTTCGAACTCAGCCATCATCATCTGAAGCTGGCTCAGCTGACGCTGCTTCTCCCTGACCTGAAATTCCTTCAGGCGGACAAGGCTCTCACGTGCTTTCATACGCAATACTCCCGTGGATAACGAGACCCCGGTTACTGATTTGGCCCGTCGAGCCTGCCCCAACAGACAGAAAACGAAAATCGACAGCGATATTAACAAAAGCCTACCGCTGGTAACCTTTCGTTTACGGGCATCGTTAATCATAGGGGTGATGATTTAAGGCTCCGTAAATACTGAGGCACGAAATATGACGGCCCCGGCATTAACGAGTCAGAAGAGTCAGATAGCGGCATTTCCTCATGTTTCGCATGAAAAGTGCCATTTTGGATTCACGTTTGAAATCAGGGAACTGCTAAAAATATTTAACAATCTCGATACAGCTTGCCAGAGTGAATCAGAATTTGTTAACCATTTGATGGCAGCCTCCAAATCAGGCAACGACTGGATCCGTATCGCGTAAGGGGGCCACGATGACCTTGGGCGGCGGAAAAGGGGAAGAATATGCGGGTTCTACTAATTGAAGACGACAGCGCAACGGCTCAGAGCATTGAGCTGATGCTCAAGTCCGAGAGTTTCAACGTTTACACCACCGATCTCGGTGAGGAAGGCGTCGATCTCGGCAAACTCTATGACTACGACATCATCCTTCTCGACCTCAACCTTCCGGACATGTCCGGTTACGAGGTCTTGAGAACACTGCGTCTTTCCAAGGTGAAGACGCCGATCCTCATTCTCTCCGGCATGGCCGGAATTGAAGACAAGGTTCGCGGTCTCGGCTTCGGCGCCGACGACTACATGACCAAGCCGTTCCACAAGGACGAGCTGGTGGCGCGCATCCATGCGATCGTCCGCCGTTCCAAGGGTCATGCCCAGTCGGTCATCTCGACCGGCGAACTTATCGTCAATCTCGATGCCAAGACGGTGGAAGTCGGCGGACAGCGCGTCCACCTCACCGGCAAGGAATACCAGATGCTCGAGCTGCTCTCGCTGCGCAAGGGCACGACGCTCACCAAGGAAATGTTCCTCAACCACCTCTACGGCGGTATGGACGAGCCGGAACTGAAGATCATCGACGTCTTCATCTGCAAGCTGCGCAAGAAGCTTGCCAATGCTGCCGGCGGCGCCAACTACATCGAAACCGTCTGGGGCCGTGGCTACGTTCTGCGCGAGCCGGATGGTGCCGAATACGCCGAAACCGCCTGATTTCGAGCTTTCTTCCGGGCGCGGCATGGACCCGCATATCCAGGCATGACGCCAACGGACGCCTTTTGAACAAACCCGCCCTTCGAGGCGGGTTTTTTCGTTATGGTCGCCCCTTCCCTCGGTGATCAGGTGCTTCCTGGTGTCAAAGGTCCGAAGGTGGTGACATGCGCCTGCCTCGGCCTTGATCTCGGGTGTCATGCAAAAAGTGCCAAGACGAGACAGCAAAAAGACGCAGCAACTGCCGCGGCTTGTTCAGTCCGGAAACACGTTTATTGCGGTTCAGGCCGCCATCGACTGGCTGGCAAAGACGCTCGTCAGGATCTTGCGATCGAACGGCTTCAGCAGGAAATCATCGGCACCGGCGCGCTTGCCGGCCATCATCTTCTTCAGATCCGCCTCGACGACGCAGTAATAGATGCGCACAGACGCACCATTCGGCAGTCGCCTGATATTGGCGATGAGATCCAGAGCGCCCTCCAGGCCGGCGTCGACCACGAGAATATTCGGCAGCTCGGCTTCGCAGCGCACCAGCGCCTCAAGGCCGCTCGGCGCTTCGTAGACAAGGAAGCCCATGCCGGACAGGATACGTTTCCCAACTTTCCTGACGACATCCGAGCCGTCGGCAATCATCAAGCGCCGCATGTCCAACTCCTTCATGACTTACCTATACGCGTGCTCGCACGCCTGAAACAACCCTATACAAATTTGGCAAAGATTTCGTTACGGAGCTTGCTTAACGCAGGCTCTCCGGCTGTTTTTAACACGCTGAAAATATTAATTTTTCGGTGAACCGGCCAAAAGCCAGGAAAGGCGGGCGCTCAAACTGTGGCCACGCAAATGTCCGGCGCGGGGGCCATCGCCACACCGCGCCGGACATGTATCAAAACAGCAAAGGCAGCGCCGGACTTAGGCGTCGACCGGCTTCATACGCGCCGTGAAGATGATCTCTTCGCCGGTCGAAACCACATCGATCGTCATGCCCGCTTCCTCGCCGAGCAGCACCGTGTAGTAGGGCTGGATCGAATGCGCATCGACCGCCTCTTCCGGCGTGCCGGACAGAAGTTCGACCAGACGCGGCGGCACGCGCATCATCCGGCCCTTGCAGGCCAGCGTGAACACTGCGTCGAGCTCGGGATTTTCGAGCGTGATGTCGATGACGCCACCGCGCGGGATCGCCCCATAGGCGATGAGGAAAAGATTCAGGAGGAGCTTGACCCGGTTCTTGGCGATGATGGCGCGCGGCCCGTGCCAGTTGACCTCGGTCTTCTTCTCGGCGGCGGCAAAGTCCTTGGCCGCCTTTTCCGCTTCGCCGGTATCGATCGACGCGCCGACCGAGCCGGAGGCGCCGAAGGCGAGACGAGCGAACTTCAGGCGGACCGACGCGTTGAGTGCGCTGGTGCGGATGAGGTCCATGGCGTCGGCATCGGCGCCGCCCTCGTCCAGAAGTTCCAGGCCATTGTTGATGGCGCCGACCGGCGAGATGATGTCGTGGCAAACCCGGCTGCACAGAAGCGCGGCCAGATCGGGTCCCGTCAATGTCAGGTTCGGATTCGTTGCCATCGTCTTTCCTTGTTCGGTTCCATCGGCATGCGGACATGAGGCACGCGCTCGGGCAGAGCCGGTAAAGCCTCAGGCGCTAAGACGCAAGCCATGGGCTGCCCGGCGCAGCCGTTCATCAGTGGATCATAATGACACCACATTTGGTAAACCGATTGTTAAGACCATCGGTTCAAATTGCAGGGAAATGGTCCAGACCCCCGCTGGCCGCGCCGTCACAGGCGATGCCGGCCATAGCAAACCCGCAAGCGAGTGATTTTCGCGCCTGACGGAGGAAACGATGCAGCAGATCATGAAGGCAGCCACGATGGCCAGCCGCGCTATCCTGGCGACGATGTTCCTGATGGCCGGCGCCATATCCGCCGCCCATGCCCAGCAGGCGAATAGTCAATATTCGATGCAGGAGATCGTCGATGCCGGTCACGGCTTCTTCGGCGAAACCTCGGGCGGCCTCGCCAAGGTGGTGGAGCGCGCCTTCGAACGTTACGGCCTGCCGAACGGCTATATCCTCGGACAGGAAGGTTCTGGCGCCTTCATCGCTGGCCTGACCTACGGGGAAGGCGAACTCAACACCAAGAATGCCGGCCAGCACAACGTCTTCTGGCAGGGGCCATCACTCGGCATCGACTGGGGCGGACAGGGCAGCCGAACGATGATGCTGGTCTACAACCTTCCGAGCGTGCCATCCCTCTACAAGCGGTTTGGCGGCGTCTCCGGTTCGGCCTATGTCGTGGCCGGCGTCGGCATGACGGTGCTCACCGACGAACACATCGTCGTCGTCCCGATCCGCACCGGCATCGGCGCCCGGCTCGGGGTCAATGTCGGCTATCTCAAGATGACACAGAACCCGACCTGGAACCCCTTCTGACCTAATGCATGTTTCCTTAAATCCTATTCGATTTAAGGATAAAACATGCAGCAATTCAAATGCTACAGCGACCTTTGCGCGTCTAATATGACGCGCGGCGCTGTAGATGGCGGGTGCGCTTTGGCGAAATCCCACCTCAAATACTTGCAGCGCACGAGACGTCATGTTTAGTGCAGGGAAGTAACATCAAGCGCCTTGCTCTGGCTGTAATGGTCGGGCGGGGCGTTTGCTTCCGGTCCAGCTTTGAAACGGCCAGCTCGTGATTGAATTCTCGCTCCTCTTTGCCCTGGGCTTCCTGACGGCGATCATCATCGGCCTTCTCGTCGCGCCGGCCATTCACCGCCGCATCGTGCGCTTTGCCGAGGATCGTCTGAAGGCGACCATGCCGCTCAGCCCCCAGGAAGTGCGCGCCCAGAAAGATGCCGCCCGCGCCACCTTTGCCGCCGAGAACGCACGCACGCAGCAAGCCCTGAAGCGCGAGCGCGACAAGGGCGTATCGCTGATGCTCAACAACGAAAAGACACTGCAGGAGGCACGCCGCCTGAACGGCGAGAATGCCGATCTGCATTCCCAGCTTGCCGACATGAACGTCGAAGCCGCCGACATGCGCTCGGCGATCCGACAGTTCGAGCAGCGACTGGAGCGCATGAAGGTTTCGCTCGAAACCGTCGAGCGCGACAACGCCGGCAAGGCGGAAACGATCAAGACTCTGACCAATCAGTTGGCGCAACAGGCCGCCGCCATCGACAATCTACGCCTCGACCTTGCCGCCGGCGAGACAGAGGCCGAAAACCTCAAGAGCCGCGTCGCGACGCTCCGCGACGAGCGCGATGCGCTGCGTGCAGATCTGAAGACGGAAAGCGCGCATGCCAAGGAAATGGAGCTGCGTCTTGCCCGTGACGAGAGCCGCCTGCAGCGACTGGAAGACAAGCTTTCGCGGGAACTGGCTGCAGGCGCCGATCGCGAAAGCGCGCTCGAGCGACGCGCCGATGAAATCGAACGACTGAAGACCAAGGTGAAAGACGTGAACCAGGACATGCGGGATGCCGCCAAGGTGTTGCGCGCGGCAGGTATCGCCTTCCCAGCGCGCAAGGACCGTCGCGCAAGCGGCAGCGAGCCGTCGGAGGGCGTTGCCGCGCACCCTGCGCAGCTCATCGAGCAACCGGGCGTGCCGCCGCTGGAAACTGCGGCGCTTTCGCATGAACTCAAGAACCGTGCGGCCGCCCTGTCGGAACGGTTGACCAATTCCAAGACGACCGCCCATGACGATGCCTTGCGCGAGGAAGTGGCGGAAATTGCCGCCAGCATGGTGGCTCTGACGGCAACGCGCGAGGGCGCCGCCTCGCCGATCCTCAGCCTGCTCGCGGGTGACGAAAACAACGATGCGGCCGGCCGCAAGAGCCTGGCAACGCGGGCAAAAGAAATCCTGCCGAAGGAATAGGCACTTTCTGTGCGCGTCAGATCCGGTCGTTGATCAAGGCGACCTGATGCAGCGCGATGCCGGCTGCCATCGAGACATTGAGGCTGTCGAGCCCGGGCCGCTGGCGAATGCGGGCGGTGCGTACGGATTTCAGGATGGCCGGCGGCAGCCCCTCACCTTCCGTTCCGACGAGCAAGGCAGTGCGCCTGGCCGGCGGTATTCCGCCGATGTCGGTTTCGCCGGCCGGCGACAGCCCCCAGATCGCAAAGCCCTCGGCCTGCAGCCGTTCGATCAGCGACGCCGCCGACCCTTCGCGCGCAAACGGCACCGTCAGCACCGAACCGACGGAAACACGGATCGCCTTCCGGTACATCGGATCGCAGCTCGTCTCATCCATCAGCACCGCATCGACGCCGAAGGCCGCGGCATTGCGAAACAGCGAACCCATATTGTCATGGTTGGAGATGCCACAGGCTGCGAGGACCAGGCTTGAAGCGGGAAGCGAGGCAAGCAGCGTGTCCCGGCCGACAATGCCGTCACGGCGCCCAAGTGCCAGCACACCACGGTGCATGTTGAAACCGGCGATCGCGTCGAACACCGGTGCCGCCGCCACATAGACGGGCACGTCAGCGGGAAATTCCGCCAGAATGGCCTCCACGCCGGCCACACGGCTTTCGAGAAGCAGGATGGCCTCGGCGCCAAGCCCGCTGTTGGAGCGATGCGCCGCCGCCAGCATGCGCAGCACCACCGTGCCTTCAGCGATGAAACGCCCCTGTCGGCCCGTCAGGTCGCGCTCCTTGATCGACACGAAGCCGGCGATGCGCGGATCTGCCGGATCATCGATGCGGATCGGAGGCGAGGCGCTTGAGCTCATACCGTCAGTTGGTCCTGACGGTGATGTCGGCCACGATGCGGCCGGCGGCGATATCGAAAACGATGGCGCGCGGCTCGGCGCCGGGCAGATTGCCGTAGAAAAGCACCTGCGAGCCCGACAGCGCGACGTTGGTCACCGTGAAGCCGGCCGGGAGGGCGGCAACCGCATTGACCGGCGCCTCGCTCGGAACGGCGATGGCTGCGGATTGCGCCTGCGCCTTTTCGTCCGTGCGGGTCAGCTTGTAGACAATCGTTCCGAGGACAGCCATAAGCATGACCAACATCACGCCTGCCGAGACGAGTTGCAGCCGCACCATCTTGCGGCGAACATTCTCCATCGCCGGGTCTAGCGGCTTGTCTTCCTGGTCATCGGGCGCGGTCGCGGTCATGATTGGCCTTTTATCGGAATTAAAACGGAATGAACGACCCCTTTAAACAAGCAGCAGCCAATAGGAAAGTCCTGACGGCGGGCGAGGACGCCGCAGGGCGGCTCGATTCCTTCCTGACCGAGGCACTTTCGGGCGAGTTTTCCCGCAACCGGATCAAGAGCCTGATCGAGCAGGGTGCTGTTTCGATCAACGGCAAGCTGGTGACCGAACCGAAGAAGAAGGTCCAGCCGGGCGACCATTTCGAGATCGACCTGCCCGAGCCGGAAGATCCGGAGCCGAAGGGCGAGGATATCCCGCTCGACGTGCTCTATGAGGACGACCACCTTATCGTCCTGTGCAAGCCGGCAGGGCTTGTCGTTCATCCCGGCGCCGGCAATTGGACGGGCACGCTGGTCAATGCTCTCATCCACCATTGCGGCAACAGCCTCTCGGGCATCGGCGGCGTCAAGCGGCCCGGTATCGTCCACCGCCTCGACAAGGAAACGAGCGGGGTCATGGTCGTCGCCAAGAACGACGCCGCCCATCGCCATCTGTCAGACCAGTTTGCCGATCACGGCCGCACCGGCCCGCTCGAGCGTGCCTACCGGGCCGTCGTCTGGGGCCGTCCGCGCCAGTTGAAGGGCACCATCGACGCCCCTCTTGGCSGTGCGGGAGACCGCACCAAGCGCGCCGTAAAACGCGAGGACAGCGACGACGCCCGCGAAGCGATTACCCATTACGAGGTCGTCGAGCGTTATCTGGAAAAGCCCGACGGCACCAGCCTGGCATCGACGGTGGAATGCCACCTCGAAACCGGTCGCACCCACCAGATCCGCGTGCACATGGCTCATATCGGCCATCCGCTGATCGGCGACCCGGAATATGGCGCGGCCTTCCGCACCAAGGCCAACCTCCTGCCGGAGGCGGCAAAGTCCGTGGTCAGCCAATTCCACCGCCAGGCCCTGCATGCCTTCATGCTGCAGTTCGAACATCCGTCGACCGGCGAGACCATGCACTTCGAGGCCCCGGTGCCTGACGACATGGCGGCCCTGGTCGAGGCCCTGCGTGGCGGAACGTAACGCCACCTCTTGAATTTCGGCCGCAGGATTCCAATTTTAACTGCGCCTCTATTCGTGATCTGTCTTGCCTCCGGCGTCACATGTTAGTGAAACCGGACTCCTTGAATCATGCTTTCGCCGTACTTATTTTGTAGCCTCGTGGGGTCTTGACGAAGACCCACATGCCCGGCCTGCCGCCCGGAGGCCGGAGACTATAAAGGGGGGTGCTTCATGGCCCGAAACAATTTGCCGTCCATTGCCGCTGGTGAAGGCGGCCTCAATCGTTATCTCGACGAAATCCGCAAATTTCCCATGCTCGAGCCGCAGGAAGAGTACATGCTCGCCAAGCGGTATCAGGAGCATGACGACCGCAACGCCGCTCACAAGCTCGTCACCAGCCACCTGCGCCTCGTCGCCAAGATCGCGATGGGTTATCGCGGCTACGGCCTGCCGATCGGCGAAGTCGTGTCTGAAGGCAACGTCGGCCTGATGCAGGCCGTCAAGAAGTTCGAGCCCGATCGCGGCTTCCGCCTGGCGACCTATGCCATGTGGTGGATCAAGGCCGCCATCCAGGAATACATTCTGCGCTCCTGGTCGCTGGTCAAGATGGGTACGACCGCCAACCAGAAGCGGCTGTTCTTCAACCTGCGTCGACTCAAGGGCAAGATCCAGGCGCTCGACGAAGGCGACCTGAAGCCCGAGCACGTCAAGGAAATCGCCACGACCCTGAAGGTCAGCGAGGACGAGGTCATCTCGATGAACCGTCGCCTGTCCGGCGATGCTTCGCTGAACGCGCCGATCAAGGCGAGCGAAGGCGAATCCGGACAATGGCAGGATTGGCTCGTCGACGACCACGACAATCAGGAACAGATCCTGATCGAGCAGGACGAGTTGGACAGCCGCAAGGCCTTGCTCGCAAACGCGATGAAGGTGCTCAACGATCGTGAACGCCGCATCTTCGAGGCGCGCCGCCTTACCGAAGATCCGTTGACGCTCGAAGACCTGTCGACCGAGTTCGATATCAGCCGCGAGCGCGTGCGCCAGATCGAAGTCAGGGCCTTTGAAAAGGTCCAGGACGCCGTCCGCAAGGCGGCGTTGGAGAATGCCCAAGCCTTGCGCGTCGTCGAAGGCGCATAGGTCCGAGGCTTGGCATAACAGGAAACGAAAAAACCCGGCGAAGTTCTCGCCGGGTTTTTTTGTTGTTTCTGCTTCAGCGTGTCCGGCCCTATTGGCCTGTCGCTGCCGTATTGCCTGACGATCCCCAAGCGCGCATCGCCTGGCTGAAGGCTTCGTTGCCACTCTGGCCCTTTTCAAGCGTCAGCAAGGCGCGGCGACCGTTGCGGTATGTCAGCGGGATATCGATCCATCCACGGCTGCGCAGCAGTTCGGTATTGCTGCCAACCGCTTCGGCGAAGTCATTGAGCGCGATCATGTGGAAGTCGTCGGTGATCTTGGCGGGTACCGCGATCAGCGCATCGCCACGATCCTGCTCCGTCCGCTTCATCGAAACGCGCTGCACGCCGTCGATGGCGCCGCCTTCGAAGTTCTGCGGCAGCGAGAAGACGAACTCGATCACGTGGCTCGCCGGCAGGGACGGATCCGCATTGCGCTTGATCGTCATCAGCGCGGTCAACCCGCGGTCCGGCACGGTGATCTGAGCCTGGATTGCCGGTTCCGGCTTGGCGTCGCCACCCGGAGACTCCTCCTTGACCGACCAGGCGACAGTTCCCGGAATGGCGGTCGGAGAGGATTGGCCGAGCCGCTCTTCGTAGAGGAACATCTTTTCGCCGTTGGCAACCGCAACATCCGGCTGTGCCGGCTGAGCGCCGGGTTGCAGACCTGTACCAGGCGTTCCGGCGTCGGTACCAGGCGTACCGGCCGCTTCTTCCTGCGGTTTTCCGGCTTCGGTCTGCGGTGCGACCGACTTGCCTTCCTGCGCGGCACTTTCACCGTTCAAGACAGCCGGGCCGGCATCGGTTTCCGAGCCATCGGCAAGCAGGCGCTGGGTAAATTTCGTCGACGTGTTGTCCGGAACAGCCGTGTCGTCATGCGCGCCGGGCTGTTGCGTCACGGTCTCGCCGGTCGGCGCCGGGGGCGTGCTCTGCTGTTCCGCCGGCGTCTCACCCTTGCCGGAAACGGCCGACGTTATCGAAGCGACCATGCCGGAAATCCAGGCATTGCCCGCCTCCCGGTTCTGCCAATAGGCAAATCCGCCGCCACCGAGCACGAGCAAAAAGCCGGCGGCGATCACCAGGCGCTTGACGCTGAAGCGCGAAGGCTTTGGCGTCGTGCTATACGAAGTCGGCCGCGCCGGCATCTCGATGCCGCGATCGGTATCCTTGGCCGTTGCCGCTCCCGCACCTGCCGCCGTCGCACCGCCTTCAAGACCCAGAAGATCGTCAATGTGATCCCAGGCCGTACCCGCGCGCTCCTGCTGGCTTGCGGATTCCGCCGAGTTTGCGGCCGGCGTTAGCGATGTCTTTTCGACCGGCCACGACCAATCGGAAATTTCGGCGTCGCTGGCCTTTTGAGCGGGGCGCTCGGTGATCGAGGCAAACGGATCGTCGTCGTCGAACGACCAGGAACGGCTGGCATCCGCTTTCGGCGCCGCCGGCTCTATTTCGGCAGGCTTTTCCTCGACGGGATGCATGCCGAGCAACTCAGGTGCACCGGCATCGTCGACCACGTCGTCCGGCTTCGCGTCCAGCGAGGCAGGTGCAGGAGCGGGCTTCGTGTCTTCCCAGTCCGGCAGTTCCCATTCCGAATGCGCTGACGTTTCCGCAGCAGGCGCGACAGCGGGCGCATCCCAGGTCGCATCCTGCACCGATTCGGGTTCAGGCTCGATGGCCGGGGCAACCGGCGCATGGTCAAGGACCTCTTCAGCGGCAGGCTGGGCGGGTGCGACGATTTCCTCATCATGCGCCTGTGCCTCGACCGGCGGCTGCCAAGCCGGCTCGGCCTGCTCTTCGACGGCTTCGGCGTATTCGGCTGCTACCTCGACATATTCGGCCGGTGCTTCCGCGGGCACGGTCTCGGCATAGCTTTCCGTCTGCTCATCATGCTCGGCAACTGCGTCGGCGTAAGCAGGCTCGGCATCGCCGACAACGTCGTCTTGTGCCGGTTCTTCGGCTGCCGCCGTCACCGGCTCGCTTTCGGCCTGTTCGACCGGCGTCTCGACGACATCGCCCGGTTCCGGTTCCGCCTCAGCGGGCACGACCGCTTCCGCGACTTCAGCCTCGGGCTCGAACGCGTCGACCGCCGGCAGGGCCTCAGCATACTCGCTGTCGACCTCGCCGATCGCGTTTTCGAGTTTTGCCAACTGACGATTGATCATATCGTCCGACGGACGCGGATTCATATTTTCGAGTTGGCGACGCACGGCGGCGCGCGCCTTCTCGTAGACCTTATCCCGCATTTCCGGTGTGTTTTCCGACAGGCCGTCAACGGTCCTGCGAATAACTGCAACAAAATCCGCCATCAGAACTTTCTCATACGCTCAGGCATGTGTTTGCGATCACGACGCAATGTCAGTCCGCCGACACTAGTCCTCAAAGGGGTCCGTCACAAGTATTGTGTCGTCCCGCTCCGGGCTGGTCGAAAGAAGAGCCACCGGTGCACCGATGAGTTCCTCGACCTGGCGAACATACTTGATCGCCTGTGCCGGAAGATCTGCCCAGCTGCGTGCGCCGACAGTCGATTCCTTCCAGCCTTCAAGTGTAATATAGACTGGCTTTGCCGAAGCTTGCTGCGCCTGGCTTGCCGGAAGATGATCGATCTGCTGTCCGTCGAGAGTATATCCGACGCAAATCTTCAGTTCATCAAGGCCATCGAGCACGTCGAGCTTGGTCAGCGCGATGCCGGTGATGCCGTTGGCAGCGACCGACTGGCGCACGAGCGCAGCATCGAACCAGCCGCAGCGGCGCTTGCGTCCGGTAACGGTGCCGAATTCGTGGCCGCGCTCGCCGAGGAACTGGCCGATCTCGTCGTGCAGTTCGGTCGGGAACGGGCCCTCGCCGACGCGGGTCGTATAGGCCTTGGTGATACCGAGAATGTAGCCGAGCGAGCCCGGGCCCATGCCCGAACCGGCGGCGGCCTGACCTGCAACGGTGTTGGACGAGGTTACGAACGGATAGGTGCCATGATCGATGTCGAGAAGCGTGCCCTGCGCGCCTTCGAACAGGATGCGGGCGCCCTTGCGCCGCGCCTTGTCGAGCAGCACCCAGACGGTTTCCATGAACGGCAGTACCTTGTCGGCAACCGAAGACAGCTCGAGCATGATCGCGTCATGGCTGATTTCCGGTTCGCCGAGGCCACGCCGCAGCGCGTTGTGGTGCGTCAGCAGGCGATCGACCTTGGCCGGCAGGGTTTCGAGGTCGGCAAGGTCCATCACGCGGATCGCACGACGGCCGACCTTGTCTTCATAGGCCGGGCCGATGCCGCGGCGGGTGGTGCCGATCTTGGTGCCGCTGTTGGAGGCAGCGTCTTCGCGGAAGCCGTCGAGTTCGCGGTGCAGCGAAAGAATGAGCGTGGCGTTGTCGGCAACACGCAGGTTCTCCGGGGTGATCGTCACGCCCTGCTTGCCGAGCTTGTCGATTTCAGCGATCAGCGCATGCGGGTCGATGACCACGCCGTTGCCGATGACGGCGAGCTTGCCGGGACGCACGACGCCGGACGGAAGCAGCGACAGCTTGTAGCTGACGCCGTCGATCACCAGGGTATGGCCGGCGTTGTGACCGCCCTGAAAGCGCACGACGATATCCGCGCGTTCCGAGAGCCAATCTACAATCTTGCCTTTGCCTTCATCACCCCACTGGGATCCGACCACCACGACATTCGTCATAATTCTCTTCCTGTTGACGCGCGCAAGTAGGGTTGCGCTGTTCTCAAAACCCGCGCATCTATACTGTGTTGTCACCGGGAAAGCGACCCCGTTATGACGGGCGTTCCGCCCTTTTTGCATGACAAGCGCTGGATTTAGCGCCTATATCTTGCGTCTCTCCCGCCCTTGCGGCAATCAATCCCCGTCATCCCAGCAGGTTGCAGCATCGTGAATTCCAGGGCTTATTTCTATCTCTGCGTCACCGCACTCTTCTGGGGCGGCAATTCGGTCGCCGGAAAAATGGCCGTCGGACATGTCAGTCCGATGATGCTCACCACCCTTCGCTGGGTGTTTGCGCTTCTCATCATCCTGGTGCTAATGACGCCGCAGATCCGCCGCGATTGGCAGAAGATCAAGCAGCATTGGCTGCAGCTGCTGGCCTATGGCGTCATCGGTTTCACCACCTTCAACGCCCTGCTCTATTCTGCGCTGAAATATACCAGCGCGATCAACGCGGTCATCCTGCAGGCCGGCATCCCCATGCTGATCTTCCTGTTCAATTTCATGCTGTTTCGAACCCGCGCCTCGATCGCACAGGTGATCGGCTTCACCGTGACGCTGATCGGCGTGCTGATCACCGCCGCGCACGGCGACATCGCCAGCCTGCTGCAACTGGAGTTCAACTTCGGCGACGCCCTGATGATCGCCGCCTGCATCGTTTACGCCGCCTATACCGTGGCACTGCGCTGGAAGCCCACGATGCATTGGCAGAGTTTCATCGCCGCACCCGCCTTCGGCGCCCTGCTCAGCGCCATTCCACTGCTCTTCTGGGAGATCGGCAACGGCACGGCGATCTTTCCTGACACGACCGGCTGGATCATCGTGCTCTACGCCGCCATCTTCCCGTCATTGATGTCGCAGGTGCTCTATGTCCGCGGCGTCGAGATGATCGGCGCCAACCGTGCCGGGCTCTTCATCAATGCCATCCCGGTCTTCGGCACGCTGCTGTCGGTCATGCTGGTCGGCGAGACCTTCCACACCTTCCATTTCATCGCCCTGCTGCTTGTTCTCGGCGGCATCGCCATTGCCGAGAAGGGCCGCCCGAAACACTAATACCAACCCGCACGGATATTGACCTCTTCCGGCCGAGCCGGCGCCCCTCTTTCAGGCGAGCAACCGCTCCATGTAGAGCGCATCCTCGCCGTAGCTTGCAAGCTTGCTTGCCAGCCGCTCGTCCATGCGGACGGAAAACCCCTGCCGCTCCCAGAAGCCGCGCGAACCGTTGACCGACACCAGCGACATCGAGTGGTAGCCGTCCGACCGGGCGATATCGGCGAGCAGCGGCACGACGTTGCCCCCTGCCCCGGATCCACGGGTCTCAGGCAAAAGCGCCAGGTCGTGAATGTACCAGGTGTCGGCGGTTTCAGGGATCTCGCCGAGCACCGCGTTCAGCGCGGGCGGCGCACGGCGGATCCAGGGGTGGCTCAAGACATAGCCTTGAGTGACGCCGCCGACCTCCAGCATGAAGCAGCCCTCCGGGCTCAGTTCCAACCGATCGGCAAGCACGTGATCGTCCTCGGGGAATGCCTCGTGAACCACCAGCTGGATTTCGGAGACCGAAACGAGATCGGGAAGGCTGGCCTCGCGCCAGCGGAATGCCTGTCGTGTCATTGCCGTCATCAATGTTTCAAACCGAAAGAACGCACCGGTTTGCTCCGATGCGTTCCTGGTCATTCTCGAATTCAATCATCTGCCCGCCTTGGCGAGCGGGCCATTCGCCGGCGCATAGGTCACAAAATCATGGCCGATTTGCGCCCTTCAGCCTTGCGCACCAGGCGGTGCGCAAGGCTGCTGCATCGATGATCAATCGATGTTGAACACCAGCGGCTTTGCCTGGCGGATCGCGCCGTTGGCGCGCAGCTTGTCGAGCACGTCATCGGAAACCGGGCCGTCGACATAGAGCAACGCGATGGCGTCGCCGGCTTCCTTCTCGCGACCGAGCTGGAAGTTGGCGATGTTGACGCCGGCATCGCCGAGGGTCATGCCGATGAAGCCGATCATGCCGGGTACGTCGGTGTTGGTGATGTAGACCATGTGGCTGCCGACATCCGCATCAAGGTTGATGCCCTTGATCTGGATAAAGCGCGGCTTGCCGTCGGAGAACACCGTACCGGCGACCGAGCGGGTCTGGTTGGCGGTCTTGACCGTCAGCTTGATGTAGCCGTCGAAGACGCCGGTCTTGTCACGCTTGACCTCGGAAAGAATGACGCCCTTTTCCTTGATCATGATCGGAGCCGAAACCATGTTGACGTCGGCCACCTGCGGCCGGATGAGACCGGCGAGCACGGCACTGGTCAACGCCTTGGTGTTCATCGCTGCGGTCGCGCCATCGTAGAGGATCTCGATTTCCTTGATCGCGCTTTCCGTCACCTGCCCGACGAAGGCGCCAAGCACGTCGGCAAGCCGGATGAAGGGCTTGAGGATCGGGGCTTCTTCGGCGGTGATCGAGGGCATGTTGATGGCGTTGGAAACGGCACCCTTGACGAGATAGTCCGACATCTGTTCGGCGACCTGCAGGGCGACGTTTTCCTGTGCTTCCGTGGTCGACGCACCGAGATGCGGCGTGCAGACGACGTTCGCCAGGCCGAAGAGCGGGCTTTCCGTCGCAGGCTCGACCTCGAACACGTCAAAGCCGGCGCCGGCAACGTGGCCGGACTTGATCGCGTCGGCCAGCGCCTTCTCGTCGACGAGGCCGCCGCGGGCGCAGTTGATGATGCGCACGCCCGGCTTGGTCTTGGCCAGAGCTTCGGCATTGAGGATGCTGCGGGTCTTGTCCGTCAGCGGCACGTGCAGGGTGATGAAGTCGGCCTGGGCCAGCAGCTCGTCGAGCTCGACCTTGGTGACGCCCATTTCCTCGGCGCGCTCCTTCGACAGGAACGGGTCATAGGCAAGCACATGCATCTTGAGGCCGATGGCGCGCGAGCAGACGATCGAGCCGATGTTGCCGGCGCCGATGACGCCGAGCGTCTTGCCGGTGATTTCGACACCCATGAAGCGGGACTTCTCCCACTTGCCGGCCTGCGTCGAGGTGTCGGCGGCCGGAAGCTGGCGGGCAACGGCAAAAAGCAGCGCGATGGCGTGTTCGGCCGTGGTGATCGAATTGCCGAAGGGCGTGTTCATGACAATGATACCGCGGCGCGAAGCGGCCGGAATATCGACATTGTCGACGCCGATGCCGGCACGGCCAATGACCTTGAGATTGGTCGCAGCGGCGATCAGCTTCTCGGTCGCCTTGGTGGCCGAGCGAATGGCAAGACCGTCATAGTTGCCGATGATTTCGGCGAGCTTGTCCTTGTCCTTGCCGAGCTTCGGCTGGAAATCGACTTCAACGCCGCGGTCGCGGAAGATCTGGACGGCGGTTTCCGACAGTTCGTCGGATACGAGAACGCGAGGTGCCATGATGGCCTCCTTGAGAAGATCAGGTCTGAACGGGAATGCGGTACAAGGGCTTCGCTCCCCATCGAGAGCGAAGCAAACGCTTGGGTTAGGCCGCTGCCAGCGACAGCGTCGCCTTCTGGGTCTCAAAAGCCCAGGTCAGCCACGGCATCAGAGCTGCCATGTCGGATGCCTCAATCGTGGCACCGGCCCAAATTCTGAGACCGGACGGTGCATCGCGATAATGGCCGATGTCGAACGCGACACCTTCTTTTTCGAGCAGGGCGACAACGCCCTTGGCAAAGGCTGCCTGTCCATCCGCATCCAGTGCGGCGACGTCCGTGTCGACGATCTTCAGGCAGACCGACGTATTGGAGCGGGTTTCGTCCTTGACCGCCAGATTGGCGATCCAGCCGTTGGCTGCAACGAAGTCGAAGATCACCTTGGCATTGGCGTCGGCACGCGCCATCAGGCCCTTGAGCCCACCGACCTTCTCAGCCCAGACGAGCGCATCGATGTAGTCTTCGACGCAGAGCATCGACGGCGTGTTGATGGTCTCGCCGGTGAAGATGCCTTCGATCAGCTTGCCGCCCGAGGTCATGCGGAAGATCTTCGGCAGCGGCCAGGCCGGCACGTAGGTCAAGAGGCGTTCGACGGCACGCGGCGAAAGAATGATGACGCCGTGCGCGCCCTCACCGCCCAGTACCTTCTGCCAGGAGAAGGTGACGACATCGAGCTTGGCGAAATCGAGGTTCTGCGCAAAGGCGGCCGACGTCGCGTCGCAGATGGTCAGACCCTTGCGGTCGGCGGGAATGAAGTCGGCGTTCGGAACGCGCACACCGGAGGTCGTGCCGTTCCAGGTGAAGACGACGTCACGGTCGAAATCGACCTTGGAGAGATCGGGAAGTTCGCCATAACCGGCTTCGAACTTGCGCACATCGGCGAGCTTCAGCTGCTTGACCACATCGGTCACCCAGCCGGCGCCGAAGCTTTCCCAGGCGACCATGTCGACGCCACGCTGGCCGAGCATCGACCAGAGTGCCATTTCGACGGCGCCGGTATCGGAAGCGGGCACGATGCCGATGCGGTAATCGGCCGGCACTTCAAGAATGTCACGGGTAAGATCGATGGCCTGCTTGAGCTTCGTCTTGCCGACCTTGGCGCGGTGCGAACGACCGAGCGGAGCGCCGGAGAGAGCATCGAGCGACCAACCGGGGCGCTTCGAGCATGGGCCAGAAGAAAAATGGGTGTTGTTCGGACGGATGTCCGGCTTGGCAGGCTTCGTCATGTGCTATCCTTCCAGATAGATAGCCCTTCGTTGGGGAAGGGTGTCCCGCCGTCGGAAATATTGCGGGTCCGGAAGGAAGTCAAGCGACTTGTGTCGCAATCGAGAATATTTATGGCGTCGCAGGCAATATCAGCAAAGATGGGGCTGCGCCTGCCGACCGATTGTTACCAGAACGAGAAACGCAGGCCCGCTCTGATCTCGTGACGGGAAAGTCCATCGTCGAAACCCTTTGCCCCGCTCGCACCCGCTAGCGCCTCGGCGCCGAAGCCGAACATCTCGCCGTCGCCGATATGCGAATAGCGGTAGCCGACATCGAGCTTCAGGCGATCGCTGAGGTCGTAGGAGACGCCGGCCATCAGCGCATAGGTGAAGCGCCAGCTGTCGCGACCATCAAATGAGGTTGTGGCCGGAGCGCCGGCACAGGCGCCGCCGCCGGCAACGCAGCTCTCGCTGGCAAAGGCGGTATTCCAACGCAGATTGGTCGCCCCGATACCGGCGCCGAGATAGGGCGTGAAGCCGGCGAGCGTTCCGAAGTCGACATAGGCGTTCGCCATCAGGCCCAGCGCGGAAAAATCCGCCGTCGCGGCAAAGGCGCAGGACGTGCCGGCACCCTGCCCCGCGCAGGGGCTTGCAGTAAGCGACGAGCCGTCGAAACGACCCTCGAAATAATCGGCCGTGAGGTCAGCGCGGAAAGTGTCGGTGATCTGGTAGCCGAGGCCGATGGTGCCCGAAAGCGGTTTATCGAAGCGTGCACCGTCGAACGGAATATTGCTGTAACCGGTCCCCAGATCGAAGGTGCGGTACCCGATGTCGCCGCGCAGGTAGAGGCCGCTGCTGCCGGTTGCTTCCTGGGCAATCGTGATTTCGGGGGCGTCGATCAGGGTCTCGTCTGCGGCAACTGCCGGACCGGAAAGCAACAGGCCGACACCGAACGCGGCTCCGCAGATCCCGTTTCGCCAATCCATGCCCATGCCCTTTCGCTGCCATTGCCATCGCCGAATAGGATCCACCCACCAGCTGCTTCGTTCAGCGTTAACTATTGCAGACAGAGGTTAACTCGCGGTTAACCATGCCCGTTAGGATTTGCGCAAAGCTTTGGGCGAAACGACAAAGGCCGCCCCGGGGGCGGCCTTCATGATTTCAGCGTCATATGTCTTACTTGTAGACGATCGGCTCCGGCTCGTAGGGAACCTCGCAGACATTGCCGAAGGAGTAGCGCAGACCAGCGCGTGCCTCGTGGATGTAGAAACCCTCGTCGAAGCCCGGGCCGCCGCCGTTGTTGTAGCCGAACATGTCGCCATCATCGACCTGGCGGAAGCGGTAGCCAACGTCTGCCTTGAGATTGCAGGTCAGGTCGATCGCAGTACCGGCCATGAGCGCGTAGGTGAAGCGCCAATCGCTCTCGCCACCGTGATCCGTCGTCGGGTCGCAATCTGCCGGATTGCTGACACTGCAGCTGGTGTTGCGCAGTCCGTCCCATTTCACGTGCGTGGCACCGATACCGGCACCGACATAGGGGGTGAAGGCGCCGTAGGTGCCGATGTCGACATAGGCGTTGGCCATCAAGCTCCAGGCGGAAACCGAGCTTGTGTCACTTGACACGCAGGGACCCGCGACGATCCCGCAGCCGCCTAAGGTCGAGCCGTTGAAGTCGCCACCGCCCCAGTAGTCGAGCGTGACGTCGGTGCGCAGATAGTTGTTGAACTGGTAACCGACACCGCCGCCAATGACCCAGGAGTCATCGATATCGGCCGAGGCGAACTCAGCGATAGAGCCGCCCGGGCCTCCCTGGTAGTAATTCGCGCCGCGCAGGTCGTTCCAGGCGTAGCCGACGTCGCCGCGCAGATACCAGCCGCTGGTCTGGATCACTGGCTCGACGATAGGCGCTTCGACAGGCGGTTGGTAAATGTCGGCAGCAAAAGCTGCGGTGCCGCTGAGCAAGACTGCAACAACGCCACTCAAAATTCTCTTCATGGCCCACTCCAATACATTCGGTTGCTTGGTGCACCATGAAAGTGGTGTCCAAATCCTGACGTTGGTTATGGATAATGAGGGGGAAAGGTTAAACTCCGATTAACTACAAACGTTTACCGTGTGCATTAAGGAACGTTAATACTCCGGGCTGCGGCAACTTGTTCTTTGGCGAGCAAAGAAAAGGCCGGTGATTGTCACCGGCCCTGGAGGAAACTTCTGAAGGTACGCTTTTAAGCAGCGTTACGCGCGCTGCCGATGACATTGATCAGCCCGTCGACGATCCGCTCGACCTGGCCGCGGTCATCGCCCTCGGCCATGACCCGGATCAAAGGCTCTGTACCCGACGGACGGATCAGCAGGCGGCCGGACTTGGCAAGCTCGGCTTCCGCATCGGCAATCGCCTGGCGCACGGCTGCATCCTCGAGCGGCTTGCCGGCGGACACGCGCACATTCTTCAAGACCTGTGGCACCGGCTCGAAACGGTGGCAGACCTCGCTCACCGGCTTGCCCAGGCGCTTGACGACCGCAAGGATCTGCAGGGCGGCCACGAGACCGTCACCGGTCGTGCCGAAGTCCGACAGCACGATGTGGCCGGACTGCTCGCCACCGACATTCAGGCCGTCCTGGCGCATCTGCTCGACAACGTAGCGGTCGCCGACCTTGGTGCGGCGCAGCTCGATACCACGGCCCTTGAGGTAACGCTCCAGCCCCAAGTTGGACATGACGGTTGCGGCGATCGCGCCGCCACGCAACGTGCCATCCTCGGCCCAGCTGTCGGCGATAACAGCCATCAGTTGGTCGCCATCGATCACGGTGCCGTTCTCATCGACGATCAGAACCCGGTCGGCGTCGCCATCAAGCGCGATACCGATATCGGCGCGCACCTCATGCACCTTCCTGGAAAGGGCCGCCGGATGGGTCGAGCCGCAATCGAGGTTGATATTGACACCATTCGGCTCGGTCCCGATCGACACCACCTCGGCGCCGAGTTCCCAAAGCGCCTGGGGTGCAACCTTGTAGGCGGCGCCGTTGGCGCAATCGATGGCGATCCGCAGGCCCTGAAGGGTGACGTCGCGCGGCAAGGTGCGCTTGGCATGTTCGAGATAACGATAGATGTCGCCGTCGACGCGCTTGGCGCGGCCGATGTCTTCCGCCTTGGCGAGCTGGCCGGACAGATCCTGATCGAGCAGGGCTTCGATCTTGGCTTCGATATCGTCGGAGAGCTTGTAGCCATCAGGGCCGAACAGCTTGATGCCGTTGTCCTGGAACGGATTGTGCGACGCGGAAATCATCACGCCGATATCAGCGCGCAGCGAGCGCGTCAGCATGGCAACGCCGGGGGTCGGGATCGGTCCGAGCAGGAACACATCGAGACCCGCAGCCGTAAAGCCGGCGACCATGGCGTTTTCAAGCATGTAGCCGGAGAGGCGCGTGTCCTTGCCGATCACCACCCGGTGGCGATGGGCGCCATTGCGGAAGATCGTACCGACTGCAATGCCGACCCGCATGGCGAGGTCCGGCGTCATCGGAAAGATGTTGGACTGACCGCGGATACCGTCCGTGCCGAAATACTTGCGCTTCATAAGAACTCCATCGTTCTGCTGGGTCAATGCAGGCTTTGCCTGCTTCACCTGTCTGCGTGCTCCGCGACTGGGTTTCATTGACCAGACCTCATATCATTCCGGCTGTTACCGTGGCCCCCGCGACCTTGATGCCGAAGCAAAGGCCGAGAGTATTTCGTTTCTTCTTTGACACAAAACCAATGCAAACGGCAGCGACGATAGCATCAGAAATCATTACATCGCGTTACCAAGTGCAATCCTGCACATACAGCGCCGCGCGTCTTATTAGACGCGCAAAGGTCGCGGTAGCACTTCGAATTGCTGCATGTTTTTATCCTTAAATCGAATGCGATTTAAGGAAAACGTTGCAGTAGCAACAAAAAGCCGCCGCACCCTCCGGCGCGGCGGCTTCTGAGATAAGCGTCTGAAACCAAAACCGCTATTGCGGCTGCGGCTCGAACCCACCTTCGGATTCTTCGCCCTTGTTACCCGACGAACCCTCTTTCTTCACGCCAGCGGAAGGCACGGCGGAGCCGCGATGCGGCGGGGTGTCGTCGCCGAGGTCGCGCGCCGGCTTTTCGCCGCGGATCAGCGCTTTGATCTCTTCGCCGGTCAGGGTTTCGTATTCGAGCAGCCCTTCCGCCAAAGCCACGAACTCGTGGTTCTTGTCGGTGAGGATCTTGCGGGCGGTCTCGTAGGCCTCATCGATCAGACGACGGATTTCGTTGTCGATCTTCTGAGCGGTCGCTTCCGAAACGTTCTTCTGCTGCGCAACGGAGTGACCAAGGAAGACTTCCTGCTGGTTCTCGCCGTAGGAAACCTGGCCAAGCTGGTCGGAGAAGCCCCATTGCGTCACCATCGCACGAGCAAGCTTGGTCGCCTGCTCGATGTCGGACGAAGCGCCGGAGGTGATGTTCTCCTTGCCAAAAGTCAGTTCTTCGGCAACACGTCCGCCCATCATGATGGCGAGCCGCGAGACCATCCACTTGTAGCTCATGGAATAACGGTCGCCTTCCGGCAGCTGCATCACCATGCCAAGCGCCCGTCCACGCGGAATGATCGTCGCCTTGTGCAGCGGATCGGCCGAGGGAACGTTGAGCGCCAGGATTGCGTGTCCGGCTTCGTGGTAGGCGGTCAGCTTCTTTTCGGCTTCGGTCATGGCAGAGGAGCGGCGCTCCGCACCCATCATGATCTTGTCCTTGGCGTCTTCGAACTCGAGCATGGTGACGACGCGCTTGTTGCGGCGCGCAGCCATCAGGGCCGCTTCGTTGACGAGGTTCATCAGGTCGGCACCGGAAAAGCCGGGCGTGCCGCGGGCCAGAACCTTGAGGTCGACATTCGGCGCCAGCGGCACGTTGCGAACGTGCACCTTGAGGATGCGCTCGCGGCCGTTGATATCGGGGTTCGGCACCACGACCTGGCGGTCGAAACGGCCCGGACGCAGAAGGGCCGGATCGAGAACGTCGGGACGGTTGGTCGCCGCGATCAGGATGATGCCTTCATTGGCCTCAAAGCCGTCCATTTCGACCAGCAACTGGTTCAGCGTCTGCTCGCGTTCGTCGTTGCCGCCGCCGAGACCGGCGCCGCGATGGCGACCGACGGCGTCGATTTCGTCGATGAAGATGATGCAGGGCGCATTCTTCTTGGCCTGTTCGAACATGTCGCGCACACGGCTTGCGCCGACGCCGACGAACATTTCGACGAAGTCCGAACCGGAGATGGTGAAGAAGGGAACGTTGGCTTCGCCTGCGACCGAGCGGGCAAGCAGCGTCTTACCGGTACCGGGAGGGCCGACGAGCAGCACGCCGCGCGGAATACGTCCGCCGAGCCGCTGGAACTTCTGCGGGTCGCGCAGGAATTCGACGATTTCTTCCAGATCCTGCTTGGCTTCATCGACACCGGCAACGTCGTCAAAGGTGACGCGGCCATGCGCTTCCGTCAGAAGCTTGGCCTTGGATTTGCCAAAGCCCATGGCGCCTCGCGAACCGCCCTGCATCTGACGCATGAAGAACAGCCAGACGCCGAGGATCAAAAGCATTGGCAGCAGCGTGCCGATATAGCTCAGGAACCCGGAGGAGCCGTCGGTTTCCGGACGAACGGTCACCGTCACGTCCTTGGCTTCCAGACGCTCGGTGAGCGCGGTGTCAACCGAAGGTGCATAGGTCTGGAACGTCGCGCCGCTTTCAGAATAGCTGCCGATGACCTTGGAGCCAGTGATCACGACTTCCTTGACGCGGCTCGCATCGACGTCCTTGAGGAACTGCGAGAACGGAATCTCGCGCGAGCCGGTGCGCTCGGTCGGTTGCTGAAACATGCTAAACAGCGCGATCAGCAAAAGCGCTATGATTGCCCATAGGGCAAAATTACGAAAATTAGGGTTCATCGAACTCCCCGGAACCTGTCACGACCCGCACATTTCGCCGGGCCGCTTTCTTGCCCCTAACATAGGGTTCTGGCGACGCCTTGCCAAGGCAAACCGCCAACTACCGTTCCATTTCTGTCAACAGATCGTGAACCGGCGACCGAACATAGGGCTGACGCCCGAACAATCCGGCAATCATCTCCGCCATGATCAGGTCGAAACCCGGCAAAAAGGTGTCGTAGGGGCCTATGCGCGGCTCAACGTCGGTCTTCGCGACGCAATTGTCGTCTGTGGATACAACACAAGGCGCGGAAACCGACGCCCGCTTGGCAACGCCCGGTGGCAGTCCTGCGGCAATAAGTCTCTCCTGTTGCAGGCCGCCATCGTTGGTGGCGCCGATCTGCACCATGCCATTTCCGACATTTCGAACCGTAAAGCGGCCGTCCCAGATGCCGGCTTCGCCGGGCCTCAGCGCCAGAAGCCGCAGATCACGCGCCTCGCGATAGAGGTAAAGGCCGGTCGCACGCCTGTCGAACACGACGCGTCCCGCCGTCAGCCGTCCGGGTTCGTCCCGCTCGAGAAACGCCATCAGTCGCGTGACCGTTTCCGCGGCCAGTGGATGCGTCCTGCCACCGACGACGGCAGCCATCGCCAGAAGCGCGCGGCGGCAGTCGGCGTCGACGCATCCGGCGACAGCAGCGCCCGCAAAGCTCACCACGAGGTTTTCGTGAACGCGCGCATGAAGCTTCAGCCAGGCGGCGGCCCTTGCCGAGGAGCGCGCCCGCGACGCAGCATCCCATGCGGCAGCCACTTCGCCACCCGTTTCGGCGAGGCGCTCGCGGGTGCGCACACGCTCAAAGCGCATATTCATGTTGCTCGGATCGTCGAACCAGCCAACGCCCTCCGCGCTCAGAAAAGCGCGTATGTCGGCGCGGCGAAGGCCGAGAAACGGGCGCAACACCCAGAAGCGCCTGTCGTAGAGCGTTGCGCGGGCCATTCCGGCGCCACCGGGCCCCTGCCCACGCTCGGACCGCATCAGGATCGTCTCGCGCTGGTCATCGAGGGTGTGCCCGGTGACGATGCAGGTGGCCCCGAATTCATCGGCAGCGCTCGCCAGCAGTTGATAGCGCTCGTTGCGTGCCGCGGCCTGAATTCCCGCCGTCGGCTTGTGGCCGTCCCAGCGTTTGACCATATGTGCAATGCCGAGGCTGGCGCAGAAGGCGGCGATCGCCTCCGCTTCATCGGCGGAGCCGGGCCTCAGGGCATGGTCGACCGTGCAGGCGGCAAGGGAAAGGTCGGCTTTGCCGGTTGCCTCGATCGCCCGGTGCAGGGCAAGAAGCAGTCCCTTGGAATCGCTACCGCCTGAGACAGCTACGAGCAGTCGGGCGGGCCGATGGAAGAATGAAAGAAATCGTTTCGCCGTTTCGAGAACGGCCAGGTGCGCCGGCGTCTCAGCAGCCAAAGCGGCTTTGCTCGCTCGTCACCTTTGCGCGCACGGCCGGCGAGGCCTTCGGGTAGCGCTTGTTCACCTCGCGCAACGTGGCGCAGGCGGTTTCCTTGTTGTCGAGCGCGCCAAGCGACATGCCGAGTTTCAGCAGCATTTCCGGAGCCTTCGGCGATTTGGCGTGCGCCTGATGCGCATTCAGGAACGTCTTGGCGGCTTCGCTGTACTTGCCCTGCGAATACTGCGCTTCGCCCATCCAGAAGCTGGCATCGGCTGCCTTTTCGCCCTGCGGGAACACATCGAGATAGTCGCGGAACTCCTGTTCGGCGGTGCTGTAGTCGCCGGAAAGCACGTGCCCATAGGCCGACTGGTAGAGGTCGCCGGGGTTGTCCAGCGCTGCCGTCTGCCGCTGGCTATCCGGATTGGCGTTGAGCCCGCCATCGGTGCCCGGAAGTGCTACGCCGGGATCGACACCGGGAGGCGTGGCGTTGGCGCCAGGCTGTGCGTCTGTCGTCGTCGAAATCGGATTGCCGCTCTCGTCGAAGACGATCTGGCCGAGCGTCGTCGGCGGTGCCGCACCGGTCGTGCCCTGATTGGCACCCGATGCGGCCATGCCGGTGCCAGGATCGACAGGCGCCATCGTCTGGCTATCCGTCACCTGAGGGGTGACGGACGCCTGATCGCTGGACTTCGGCGTCTGCAATGCGCCGCTCTTCTTCGGGGAGGCCTTGCCGCTTTCCAGATCCTGGAAGCGGAACTCGTTGTCCTCCTGGAACTTCCGGATCTGCTCCTGCATCTGCAGGAGTTGGAAGCTCATTTCCTCGATACGCCCGTTGAGCGAGCGGATCTGTTCTTCAAGTTGGCCGACCCGTGTGGTTTCGGACGCCTGTACCTTCACGACGGGAAGACTGTGCGCCCCTGCCGTGTCGGCGTGTGTCGTTCGGGCCATGAGCCCGGAAAGCGGCATGGCGTTTACTGTCTGGCCCAGGCCCGAAAGGGCCGCGAGACCAAGCAGTCCAGCCACGACAAATTTCTTCATTTCATTTGTCCTGTTCGAATACCGGTTTTCCCACCCTGGAATCGGGGCCCGCAATACATCTCGCCGATTCATCTGGATGATTGCCGCACAGTTTTCCAATTACCCTGAAAAAGCAACGGAGTTCGGCCAAAGTGTGGTAAAAAAGCAAAGGGCGGCACAAGGCCGCCCTTATAATTTAGCGATGCGTGATCGGAAGATCACATGCCGGCGCCACCGAGAACGGTCACGGCGCGGCGGTTCTGCGACCAGCACGAGATGTCGTCGCAAACGGCAACCGGCTTTTCCTTGCCGTAGGAGATCGTCTTCAGGCGGTTGGCCGGAACGCCGCGCGAAATCAGATAGTCCTTGGTGGAAGCAGCGCGGCGAGCGCCGAGTGCCAGGTTGTATTCGCGGGTGCCGCGTTCGTCGGCATGGCCTTCGACGGTGACGGCGTAGTTCGGGTACTTGGCCAGCCACTGAGCCTGACGGTCGAGCGTCTGCTGGGCGTCGGCGCGGATCGAGGTCGAGTCCGTGTCGAAGAAGATACGGTCGCCGACATTGACGGTGAAGTCCTGCTGCGAACCCGGCGTTGCAGCGCCGGCGCCGAGACCAAGCTCGTTGGCATTGTTCGGCATGTTCTTCTTCGAGGCGCAGCCAGCGATGGCAAGGGTCATGACAAGTGCGATCATGACCGGGTTGCGAGCGATGGTCTGCATGCGGCCTGCGGCCGGGGTGTCAATTCGGCTCATGCGCCGGTCTCCTTGAGAAGTGTCTGAATTCACGGTTGCCAGACTGTAACCGGAAGCGGTTAATCGCTATTCAACAGTTATGGTTAACAAATCGATAATTTAAGCTCGGCGCCTGCTAGACCAGCACTTTGCGGCGAGAAAGCGGCACCGTCGCCACAATCCCCGCCGCAAAGGCGAGCCTGCTATTCAAGCCGCGGCGACCAGGCCGGGTCCGAGGCAAAGCCCTGTGTCGGGACGGCCTGCTCGTTGTAACCGGTCAGATCGATCGAGTAGAGCTGCGGTCCGCCGGCACCGGCGTTCTGGCGGAAGAACATCAAAACGCGGCCGTTCGGCGCCCAGGTCGGGCCTTCATTGTGGAAGCCTGTGGTCAGGATGCGCTCACCCGAACCGTCCGGCTTCATCACGCCGATCGAGAACTTGCCGCCCGACTGCTTGGTGAAGGCGATGAGGTCGCCACGCGGAGACCAGACCGGCGTCGAATAGGAACCGTCGCCGAAGGAGATACGACGCTGACCGGAGCCATCGGCACCCATGACGTAGATCTGCTGACGTCCGCCGCGGTCGCTTTCAAAGGCGATCTGGCCACCATCCGGCGAATAGGACGGTGCCGTATCGATCGCCGGCGTGCTGGTGAGCCGTGTCGTCGTGCGCGAGCGCAGGTCCATCGTGTAGATGTTGGCGTTGCCGTCCTGCTGCAGGCTCATGATGACGCGCTGGCCATCGGGCGAGAAGCGCGGCGAGAAGGTCATGCCCGGAAAGTTGCCGACAACCTCCCGCTGTCCGGTCTCCAGCTGCAGCAGGTAGACCCGCGGCTGCTGGTTTTCGAACGACATGTAGGTGACTTCCTGACGGTTCGGCGAGAAGCGCGGCGTCAGAACGATGTCGTTGGAGTTGGTGAGCGGTCGTGGATTTGCGCCATCCTGGTCCATGATCGCAAGCTGGCGCTTGCGGGCGGTCTTCGGGCCGCTTTCGGCAACGTAGACGACACGCGTATCGAAGTAGCCCTTTTCGCCGGTGATGCGCTCATAGATCGCATCGGCGATGATATGGGCAACACGACGCCAGTTTTCAGGCTGGGTGAAGAACTGCTGCCCGGTCATCTGCGTGCCGGCAAACGTGTCCCAAAGCCGGAACTCGGCCTTCAGGCGACCGTCGGCCTCCTGCGTCACGCGACCGGTGACGAGCGCCTGGGCGTTGATGACCTTCCAGTCCTCGAACCGCGGCGCGGCGTCGGGGTTGCTGATCTTTTCGATGAAGGCACCGCGGTCGATCGGCTTAAACAGGCCCGACCGCTTGAGGTCGGCTGCGACCACGTCCGAAATCTTCTTGCCGAGTTCACCCTGCAGGAAGTCGGTGATCGCGATCGGCAACGGTTCGACATTGCCCTTGTTGATGTTGATTTCAACGACCGCATTCGCCGGCGTCGCCGCCACGAAGGCGGCCAGCAGACCCGCTGCCACCATCAGGGCGCGGAAAAAAGAGCTCTTGATCATAGAGACAAGCCTTTCAGCTTAGTACGAAGGGTTTGCAGGGTTGGTTTGCTATCCGGCATGATTCCAATCCCGGCAGCTCTAGAGTGCGAAATCCGAGGGGTCGAAGTTCAGCACGAGGGTATTCCATCCTTTTTCGCCGTCATATTTTTCAGGCGGCAGGTTCTGTAGCGGTGCCGAGCGGCGGAGCGCGCGCAGCGTGCTGCTCTCGACGGCGCGGCGCGTTCCTTCCGGCCCCCCCGTGGCGGTCACCTCCGGCTCACCGACGATGTTGCCCGAGGGATCCAGTTGCACCCGGATCGAGACGCGCACTTCCTCGACGCCTGTGAGACCGGCCATCAGCGACCATTTGTCCTGGATCTGACCCTTCACACCGTCGATCTCGTTGGCGCTCAAGCCCACGCCGATGGTCTTCTTGCCACCGAGAGCCGCCTCCTGCGTCGAGCGCTTGGCGCCACCGGCAGAGGGATCTTGCCGGTTGAGAAGGGCGGCAATTTCGTCAGCGTTGAACTTGCTTTCCTCAGTGGAGGCCGCCTTCTTCTGTTCCTTCGGCGTCTGCTCGTTCTTGCGGTCAGGTGTCTTTGCCGACTGTGCCGGTTTTTCGACCTTGGGCTTGGCAGCCGGCGTCGGCACCTTTTCGGGCAACGCTTCGGCTTCCGGATTTTCGGCCGGCTTTTCTTCGGCCGGCGCCGGTTCCGGCTTGGTTTCGGGCTTTACTTCCTGCTTGGCTTCCGGCAGTGCCGCGACTTCGGTCGCCGGTTCGGAAGCAGGCTTCGTCTCCTCGACCTTCTTGATTTCCTGCTCGACCGGATCGGGCGTCGGTTCGGGCTTCTCGTTCTTTTCCGGCGAGGCCGTGGCCTCGCTCTTCGACGGCTTGGCGTTCGGCGTCGGCGGCGTTTTCAGGTCCGTGTCGTTGTCGCCGATGTTCTCGGCCGGCTGGCTCGTTTCCGGACGTTTGGTCGGAACCGGCGACGATGTTTCCTTCTTCGGTGCCTTCTTGTCGCCCTGCTGGACCTGGGTCATTTCCGAATAGGGTACGATATCGACAGGCAAGGCTTCGACGTCGGCGACCTGGAAGTCAGCCGGGCTGCCGAGCGAAACCAGCGCCCAGGTCAGAACCAGAGCGTGAAGCAGACCAGATGTGGCGAGACTGCCCTTCATGGCCAAGGATCACTTTTCCTGTTCTTGCAGCGTCACGAGGCCGAGGTTCTTGAACCCGGCAGCCGAGATGCGCGCCATGACCTTCATCACCGTGCCATAGTCGGCGTTGGTGTCGCCGCGGACATAGATGCGTTCGTTGTAGCCGGTGGTGGCAATCGCCTCGAGCTTGGGCACAACCTCTTCGATTGCGATCGGCGTTTCCTGCAGGAAAATCTCGCCGGCCGGGTTGACCGAAACGGTGATCGGCTGCGTATCGGAGTTGAGCGCCTTGGCCTGCGTTTCCGGCAGGTCGATCGGCACGCCGACCGTCATCATCGGTGCGGCGACCATGAAGATGATCAGCAGCACCAGCATCACGTCCACAAAGGGCGTGACGTTGATTTCGCTCATGATCGCTTTCTTGCCGCCGCGGCGGCGGCGACCGCCGCCCGACCCCTTGGCTCCGCCAACCGACATACCCATCAGCGTGGTCTCCGTGCTCTCTGGCGATTACTGCGCGGCCTGGCGCGGGTTCTGCAGTTTCTCGTCGATCTGCCGCGACAGGATCGCGGAAAACTCGTCGGCGAAGGCTTCCATACGCGCCGACAGTTTGCCGGCGTCGGCAGAAAACTTGTTGTAGGCGATAACGGCGGGAATAGCCGCAAGCAGGCCGATGGCAGTTGCCAGCAGCGCTTCGGCGATACCGGGGGCCACAACTGCAAGGTTGGTCGACTTCGAACCGGCGATCGCCTGGAACGAGGTCATGATACCGACGACGGTACCGAAGAGGCCGATGAAGGGTGCCGCCGAACCGATGGTCGCGAGCGAACCGAGGCGCGCTTCCAGCGATTCCGATTCACGCGCAAGCGTCACGTCCATGGCACGGTCGATACGCATCTGCAGGCCGATCGGCGAGCGAGCGCCGCGCTCGAAGCTCTTCTTCCATTCGCGCATCGCCGAGACGAAGATCGCCCCCATGCCCGCCGTCTGGCGGTCGGAGAGCGTGCGGTACAGCTCTTCGAGCGATTGGCCCGACCAGAACACCTGCTCGAAGCCGTCGAGCTGGCGACGGACACGGCCGTAGTTCAGCGTCTTGTCGACGACGATCGCCCATGTCCACACCGAAGCTGCAATCAGCCCCAGCATGACCAACTTCACGACAAAGCCCGCTTGCATGAACAGCGACCAGAGGGTCACATCGTGCGTCGCAGCGGCCAATCCAACCTGTTCCATCGTTTTCAGTCCCCGAATCCAAACACCCGGCAAGAGCGGCTCATGCTCGTGACCGGGTAGCCCAAACGTCCTGTTGCAAGAATGCCCCGGCGCCGCCGCTGGTCGCACCATCGCGACCTTTATTAGCTTATGGTTGCCTTCTTGCCGTCAATTTTGGTCAAAGGATGACGTGCACTGCACAAATCCTGATGGGCTGATTAAGACACCATTATGGTTAAGGGAGTGTTACCGTGCTGTGTCTTTCCGGCCGCACCTTGAGGCCAAGCGCCCATCACGGAACTTCCCTCGTCGGCGGGCGTTTTCTCGCCATGACCACGCAAACGACACGACATCGCGACCGGCGGTCCACCCCGCAGCACTTCGATCAGCGCGATCGCTTGATCCTGGCACTCTACGCGCAGTTGAAGGCCGAGCGGGAAACCCGCGCCGCGCTGGAAGAGGCACTCGCCAACGGCGTCCTATCCAGCGAGGTGCTTCAGGCAATCATCTCCGATCCGATCCCTGCCATCACCAGCGAAGATATCGCGGGCATCGAGCAGGCCCTCGCCCAAGACGCAGTCCGCGCGTCAGGCACCAAACCGCTGAACGGAGAACGCTGACCTGCGCAAGAACCCGCTCATCAAGCGACGGCACGAGCTGCAAGCATTGCTCGACGGCATGGGGCCCGCCGGCACACGCCGGATCTGGTGGCCTAGTTCGACTTAGCCGAGTTCTCTGACGATGGACACATTCGCCACGGCGCTTCGAAGGGCTGCGCCGCGACAAGGAGGCCAAGGCCGTGACACAGGAAAGACCGAAGATGACGAAGGAGCCCGAACCCGATGCGAAACGTGCGCCGAACCAAGCAGTGCGTGCGCAGGGCAACGCGAAGCGTGCCTCGCGCGAAACGCCGAGCGCGGCGAATTCGGTTACGGACGACACCGTTCTCGGCGTTCGCATCACCCATCCGGAGCGCGAGCTGTTCGAGGGAGGGCGCATCACCAAGCTCGATCTCGCCCGCCACTACGCCGTCGTGGCGGACAAGATGCTGCCCTTTGCCAGCGGTCACCTGCTGTCGCTGATGCGGTGCCCGCAGGGCGGACGCGGCCAATGCTTTTACCAGAAGCATGCCAGCGAGGGTTTTCCGGCCGAGATCCGCGAGACACCGGTGAAGGAATCCTCCGGCGACACCGAGAACTACATGTATGTGCGTGATGCCAAGGGTCTTGTTGCGGCGGTCCAGATGGGAACGCTGGAATTTCACATCTGGGGATCGCCGGTCGACAAGATCGAGACGCCGGACCGATTGGTGTTCGACCTCGACCCCGACCCAAGCGTCGATTTTTCAACCGTCAAGGACGCCGCACTCAGCCTTCGAGACGCGCTCGACGACATCGGCCTGCAATCGGTTCCGATGGTTACCGGCGGCAAGGGCGTGCATGTCATCGTTCCGCTGGCGCCACGCGCACCATGGGAGGACGCGAAACGCTTCGCCAAGTCGTTCGCGCAGGGCTTTGCCGACCGCGATCCGGATAATTTCATTGCCACCATGTCGAAGGCAAAGCGCCAGGGCAGGATCTTCATCGACTGGCTGAGGAACGAACGCGGCGCGACAGCGATCGCTCCCTATTCCACCCGAGCCCGCGCAGGTGGACCGGTGGCAACGCCCGTCAGCTGGAGCGAGCTTTCCAACCTCGACGCAGCCAACGGTTTCCATATCGCCGATATCCTCCAGCGCATCGAAAATGGAATGGAACCCTGGTCTGAGCTTGGCGATACAAGGCAGTCCCTGACCAAGAAGATACTGGATACGCTGGCCGAATAAGCGGGGCGGCTAGGCCGCCACCTGCCGCAGGCCCTCGATCCATACGTACGTCCGCATGATCGTCAACTGCACAAACGGTACGGGTTGCAACTAACCTCCTGGCAACGAAAAAAGCGCCCTTCAGAAAGGACGCTTCGATGCATGCAACAGCACGTGCCGGCTTAACCCACGCTTTGCCTTGCCTGTGTGAATTTCGTCGCCAGCGCTTCGGGCAGGCGGCGGGGACGGCCCTGGCCGTTGATCACCGCGATAATCACCTTGGCGGCGATCAGCAATTGCCCATCACGGCGGATCTCCTGCAGCAGCACCATCTTGGCACCGCCCGCTTTCTCCGTCACCGTGCCGATCGTCAGGATGTCGTCCATGCGCGCCGGCGCCTTGAAGTCGATCTCCATCCGATGCACGACAAAGACGAGACCCTCGCTGTCCCCCTCGATCGCCAGCGTCGCCTGCTCGACGCCGAGCAGCCGCAGGAAATCCGTGCGGGCGCGCTCCATGAAATGCAAGTAGCGGGCGTGATAAACGACGCCGGAAAAATCGGTGTCTTCGTAATAAACGCGCTGGACCAGTCGATGGCCGCCTTCGGTCAGTTCGCCTGCAATCGAGATCAGGGACATGCTTCTCTCCGACAAGAATTTCCCAAATCCTGTGCAGGAACAAAAAGGCATTTGCAAGCATTGCAGCTTTGTCACAAACCTATCCTACACGTGACACAGCTTTCCTTCCTGATCAGGAGAACCGTGCATGAAGATTGCGATCCTCGGCGGTGATGGTTTCATCGGCTGGCCAACGGCCCTTCACCTGTCCGACGCCGGTCATGACATCCATATTCTCGACAATCTCTCACGCCGCTGGATTGATACCGAGCTCGGCGTGCAGTCTCTGACCCCGATGGATTCGATCCAGGAGCGTACCCGCATCTGGCATGCCGAAACCGGCCGTCGCATTCATTTCAACCTGATCGATCTTGCCCGCGACTACGAGCTTTTGAAGAACTGGCTTACGCAACACCGCCCCGACGCGATCGTGCATTTCGCCGAACAGCGCGCAGCGCCCTATTCGATGAAGAGCGACCGGCACAAGAATTACACCGTCAACAACAACGTCAATGCCACGCATAATCTGCTGAACGCCCTCGTCGAACTCGAACTCGATGCACATCTGGTGCATCTCGGCACCATGGGCGTCTATGGCTATTCCACCGTCGGCGCGGCGATCCCCGAGGGTTATTTGCCTGTTGGCATCGAGACGATGGCGGGCAAAACCGTGAGCCAGGACATCCTCTATCCCTCGAATCCCGGCTCGATCTACCACATGACCAAGTGCCTGGATCAGCTGCTTTTCCAGTTCTACGCCAAGAACGATGGCCTCAGGATCACCGACCTGCACCAGGGCATCGTCTGGGGCACCCACACGGAGCAGACCCGCAGGCACGCTCAGCTGATCAACCGTTTCGACTATGACGGCGACTATGGCACGGTGCTGAACCGTTTCCTCATCCAGGCGGCGATCGGCTATCCGCTGACCGTGCATGGTACCGGCGGCCAGACACGCGCCTTCATCCACATCCAGGATTCCGTGCGCTGCATCGAACTGGCGCTGAAGAACCCGCCGGCCCGTGGCAGCCGCGTCGAAATCTTCAACCAGATGACGGAAACCCACCGGGTGCGGGACCTCGCCGAAATGATCGCCACGATCTCCGGTTCGCAGATTGCCTGGCTGCCCAACCCGCGCAAGGAAGCGGCGGAAAACGAACTCGTCGTGCACAACAAAAAGTTCCTGGGGCTTGGCCTTGATCCGATCCGTCTCAGAGATGGTCTGCTTTCCGAAATCGTCGATGTCGCCAGGAAATTTGCCTATCGCGTCGATCGCTCGCGCGTTCCGGCCGTCTCCGCCTGGACCAAGGATATCGCGATGCGCATCAACCACGACCCTGAGGGCAAGCGGCTGAAATCCGTTTCATGACATCACTTGACGATCACCCGGAGGGGCTCCGCCCCTCCTCCCCTGCCTCGTCCGATCATGCATTCGTGACGCTCGTCACCAATGCCGACTATGCGCTCGGCGCCCGCGCGCTCGTCCGCTCGATCCGCCTGACGAACACCCCGGCCGATATCGTCGTTCTCCACACTGGCGGCGTTGCCGCCGACGTCCTTGCGCCACTCTCAACAATCGGCTGCCGCCTTATCGAAACGAAGCTGCTGCCGCTCTCGGAAGCCTTCAACGAGCGCCACGGCAAGCGCAACGTCCACGACAAAGCGCCCTTCACCAAGGGGCGCAAGCCGGCTTTTCATTCGCCGCTCGACAATTTCTGCAAGCTGCGGCTCTGGCAGCTGACAGAATATCGCCGCTGCGTGTTCATCGACGCCGATGCGATCGTTCTCAGAAACATCGACCGGCTGTTTGGCTATCCGGAGTTTTCCGCCGCGCCGAATGTCTATGAAGGTCTTGCCGATTTTCACCGTTTGAATTCCGGCGTCTTCGTTGCCGAGCCATCCATCGCGACGTTCCGCGCCATGCTCGAAAGGCTCGACGCGCCTGAAGCCTTCTGGCCCCGCACCGACCAGACCTTCCTGCAGAGCTTTTTTCCCGAATGGCATGGCCTGCCGGTGACCATGAACATGCTGCAATATGTCTGGTTCAATTTGCCAGAACTCTGGGACTGGTCGTCGATCGGCGTGTTGCACTACCAGTACGAAAAGCCGTGGGAGAAGGACCATCCCCGCAAGCAGCTTCGTCCGTTGATCGACCTCTGGTCCGCCTACCTCACCGGCGAGAATATTCCAGACATAGCAACCCTTGCGAATCCGGCTCAGTCATGACGCGCGTGCTCGTCTCCGGTGGCACCGGTTTCGTCGGCCGCTTCATCGTCGAGCATCTGATGGCCGCCGGGTATGACGTTGTTGCCGGCGGCCGCACTCCGCCCGCTCCCGCCTTCTTCTCGAAGCCTGTCGCTTTCGTTCCGCTCGCTCTCGACCCGGATATCGATCAGAGCGTCGCCTTCCGTGACGTCGACCACTTCGTCCATGCCGCCTTCCAGCATGTCGCCGGGCGTTATCGGGGCGGCGAAGGCGATGACCCGGAAGGGTTCCGCCGCAGCAATCTCGACGGCTCCGTCCGCCTGTTTCGAACCGCCCGCGACCACGGCGTGAAGCGCTGCGTCTTCCTGTCGAGCCGCGCCGTCTATGGCGACCAACTGCCGGGCGTAGAACTGTTTGAAGATACGGCCTGCCATCCCGAAAGCCTCTATGGCAGCCTCAAGCTGGAAGCCGAAAATGCACTGGCCGCACTAGGCACGAACGCATTCAAGGCGGTGAGCCTGCGTGTGACCGGCGTCTACGGACCGTCCGGCACAGGTGCCGCTCACAAATGGCAGCCGCTTTTCGATGACTATCTCGCGGGCCGAGAGATTGCGCCACGCGCCGGCACGGAAGTTCATGGCGATGATGTGGCCGCCGCCGTTCGCCTCACCCTCGAAGCACCGCTCGACGGCCTGACGAGCGGCGTGTTCAACGTCTCCGATGTGCTCGTCGACAACTGTACCATTCTGGCAATGGTTCAGGATATTACCGGCTCCAAGCACGCCCTTCCGCGCCCGGCCACGCTGACCACCTTCAACGCCATGAATAGCGAGAAGATCCGAGCAGTTGACTGGCGGCCGGGCGGGCTGGAGCGATTGCGGGCAACGGTCAGAACGCTGCTTGCCTGACGCCGCAAGCGCATAGGACCAGCGTCCTGCTTGTCTAATTTTAGGACTCGTTTAAAGAGCTTTAATGTACAAATAATTACCTCAGGTTGTCTTCGAATATCTGCGTTAAGGTGGCTGCGCGGGCCGGTTCCGGTCTCGCTCCACAGCTCAACCTCCCGTCGATCGACGGCGCTTCGAAGGAAACAAAACGATGCCTATCGAGACGTTGAATCCTGAAGTCTGGAAGCTTGTCGGCACTTTGAACGGTGAATGGAGAACGAACGGCGGTAAGGATTTTGGATGGGGTACGGTCAAAACCTCATCGCAAACCCTGACCGCGAACGCCTTGCTATCGGTCTACAAGCTGATACACGGCGATCAGAATCTGACGCGCGACTATTATCTCGTTGCCGGCGATGTCTACCACGGCATTCAGGGCTCGCCGTCCAAGCCGTCGTCCAATTGGGTCTCGGTCGGCTTTTATGCCAACCACATGAATCTGCGCATTGAAACGACCTCGGCACAGGCACGTCTCTTGACGTTCGGGCCGAACAGCACGGTCGAGCAGGCAACCATCAGCTTCTCGATCGGCGGCGAACTGAGCGCCGAGTATAGTTCGGAAGGCCCGAAGGCGGGCGCTTCGCTCAGCGCCAACGTCGGCGTCAGCTTCACCGCTTCCGAGGTCTCGTTCGCGGCCCGCCCGGAATCGCGATCAATCGAATGGCACACCAGCTTGCCGCATGTCGGCTGGGTGTCGTCGGGAATGCCGGCAAATCCCGGCCGCCCATCCTATGCCGGCTATATCTGGAACCCAGCCGTGATCATCGAGGTGCCGCAGGGCGCAGTGCCCAATCTCAAAGGTCGCTTCGAAGTGGATTTCGAATACAATTGGACACGCGGCATCCGCAAGCGGTCGTTCACCCCCGGCATCGACCTCGTTTATCAGTCCCTCATCAAGACCGGCGCCGACGACGCGCAACAGGAACAACAGCTTCCGACGATACTGGAGACGCTACGCTCTCTCGCGGCGACAACCGGCCGGGACGGCAAGACCGATACCTTCCTGATGGCGCTTGAACGCTCACGCGTCATCGATGCCTTCGGGGACAGCAATCTCGACCAGATCGTCATCGCACCGACCAATATCGCTATTCAGGACTATTTCGACAAACACCCACAAACCGCGCTGGAGGCTGTCTCACCCGCGAACCAAAGCTGGCTTGACGCCTGGATTGCAGAGCGGGTCATCAGCACCCCGCCCAACTCGATCGAGGTTGCCAAGCTCAGCACATCAATCAAAGGGATCGCGGGGATGGCAGGAGATTGGTTCGAGTGCGCGGATGGTTTGCTTTTGGTAACCGACACCTATGAAGTCGTACCCGGCTTGCGTAGCGCTCTACAAAATCTCTTCGGCAAGGCCGCCTGACGCGGTTTGCTCAACACCCATAAACAGAAAGGCCCGGCGTCGCGCTCGACGCCGGGCCTTTCCTTCTGATCACGGGTCAAACCAGACCCCTGATCCCCCAACTCAAGCCACCGACAGCAGGCCCATCATGGGCTCGATCCGCGCTTTCATCGAATTTGCCGGTTTTATCCGCCGTAAGCACGAAGAGAAGGCTGTGCGAGACAACGATCGCGGCGGCAAGCAGCAGGCCATAGGCCATCAGGATCACCGTCATCGGAACGACGAAATTGAGCTGTGGCAATGCGCCGAGCATCAACGGCACGCGCCAGGAGGTTGCCGATATTACACCGGAGACGAGGAAGGTGCTGCGCTGCTTGGTCGACATGCCTTCCGTCAGCGAGCGGCCGATCTGCATCTTCACCTTCGGCAAGATCACCGAGCCCGTTGCTTGAATCGACGCTGTCATTAGCCGATATCGATGGCAACGATTTCCGGAGGCGATCCGATCCGGATCGGCAAATTCGAAAGACCCAATCCACCGGAGACGATCATGTGACGACCGTCCTCGACGACGTGGCCGTAGGCATAGCGGTTGCCGTATCGCGACGGGACAAGCGGCGCATAGCCGAGAATCCTGACCTGCCCGCCATGGGTATGGCCGGCGAGTGTCAACGATACACGCCGGGGCACGTCGACAAAGATGTCCGGCTCGTGGGCCATCAGGATGATCGGATCGTCACCATCCATGCCGGCCATCGTGCCGGGCAGGTCATCGAGCCCGGGGATCATGCCTGAGCCGTCGGGAGCCAGGTAGGTTGGCTCGAGTTGATCGGCCAGACCGGCGAGCCAGAAGGATCGTCCGTCCTTTTCGAGCCGCAGCGCACGATTGTCGTAGACCGGGATGCCAACGCCGGCAAGCGCCCTGTGGGCTATTGTCGGACCATGCCCGGCCAGACGGGCGACCGGATCGTTGAGCCAGTCGTGATTGCCTATGATCGCGTGGACCCCGAGAGGCGCTTTCAGCCGCGCCAATGCCTCGGCCCAACGGGCGGGTTCGACGAAACCGGTCAGGCGCAGGCTGCTCATATAGTCGCCGAGAAGGAGGATGATGTCGCCACCAAGCGCACTGGCCTGATCGCAGATGCCGGCAATCCGGTGCACAGGCATCCAGGGTTCGCAGGCGTGGATATCGGCCAGGACGACGACCCTGAGCTTGAGGCCTGGCGGCCAGTTGGCAGGCCGCAAAGCGTAGGACGTCACCAGCGGCCGCTGCAACGGCTCGACCCCCACCGCATAGGCGCTGGTGCCAAACCCAGCCATCACCAGCCCGCCGAGAAGCTTGAAGAACCCGCGCCGCGCCAGCATTCACTCTTCCCTTCAATGGATGGACGCCAAGCCGCCTGCCACCTTCATCGAGGCGATGCAGGTAATGGAAAGCGCTCGTCCAACGTCGACGGCCGGCTCTTTCCCTACTGCATGTTTCCTTAAATCGTATCCGGTTCAAGGAAACATGCAGCAATTCAAAGTGCTACAGCGACCTCTGCGCGTCTCATGAGACGCGTGGCGCTGTCGCGGATCATAGCGAGCCCGCCGCCACGCCGAAATACGCCATTTGGCCGCGCGCCTAAGCCATGCGGCCGGAATCCCCTCAGCCGAGGTCGATGACGACGATCTCCGGCGGCACGCCGAAGCGGACCGGCGCAATCGAGCAGCCGAGCCCGCCGGAAACGATCAGGCTGCGATCCCCCTCGACCATATGACCATAGGCATAACGATCGCCGAAGCGCGAGGGTACGACCGGAGCGTGGCCGAGAAACCGGACCTGCCCGCCATGGGTATGGCCGGAGAGCGTCAAGGCGACACGCGAAGGCACTTTCGGAAAGATGTCCGGCTCATGGGCAAGCAGGATCACCGGCGCGTCGTCTTCTACTTGTGCCAGCGTGCCATCGAGATCGTCGAGGCCCTGCATATGCTTGCGCATCCATTTCTTGCCCGGCACCAACGCGAGTTGGTCTTCGAGGCCGGCGAGCCAGAAGCCGAGGCCATCCTTTTCCAGGCGGATGGCGCGATTGCTGTAGACGTTGATGCCGACGTCGGCGAGCGCCTTGTGACCGAAGGTGAGGCCGCCGCTGTTCTTCTGCGCGGTCCTGTCCTCCCACCAGTCGTGATTGCCCATGATCGCATGCACGCCGAGCGGCGCCTCAAGCGTCGCGAGCGCCTTCGACCATTCGCTGGAATGCACATAACGCGTGACAAGGTTCATGCCGGCGGCATAGTCGCCGAGAAGGACGGTGATATCGCCACCAAGCGCATTGGCCTGCCGGCAGATCGAGGCGATGCGGCTGGCGGACATCCATGGCTCACAGGCGTGGATGTCGGCAAGTGCCACCACCCGCAGCTTCAAGCCCGGCGACCAGCCCGGCGGCGTCAGCGCATAACGCGTCACGCTCAGCCGGGCGAGCGGCTCGATGGCAAAGGCATAGCTGCCAAGCGCCGCCATGCTGGCAATCCCGCCGCCGAGAAACTTCAGAAGCCCACGGCGCGTGATCATTTACTCGTCCTCGAGCGTCAATCGAAACTGGGTCGCCTCGACCTCTTTTGGCGGATTGAGGCCGATATGTTTCCAGGCATTGGCGGTCAATATGCGGCCGCGCGGCGTGCGCTGGATGAAACCCTGCTGGATCAGATAGGGTTCGATGATGTCTTCGATCGCATCGCGCGGTTCGGAAAGCCCCGCGGCAATGGTCTCGATGCCGACAGGCCCGCCAGCGAAATTCTGGGCGATCATGAAGAGATAGCGCCGGTCGAGCTGGTCGAGCCCCATATTGTCGACGAGAAGCCGCGTCAGTGCCTCGTCGGCGATCGTCTTGGTCACCGCCTCGGCCCGCGCCACTTCAGCGAAGTCGCGCACGCGCCTAAGCAGCCGACCGGCAATGCGCGGCGTGCCGCGCGCGCGGCGGGCGATCTCGCGCGCGCCGTCGTCGGTCATGCCGAGCCCCATCAGCCGGGAGCCACGGCGCACGATCGATTCCAGTTCCTCGACCGTGTAGAAATTGAGCCGCACCGGAATGCCGAAGCGGTCGCGCAGCGGCGTCGTCAGCAGGCCGAGACGGGTGGTTGCAGCGACCAGCGTGAACTTCGACAGATCGATCTTCACCGATCGCGCCGCCGGCCCCTCGCCGATGATCAGATCGAGCTGGAAATCTTCCATCGCCGGATAAAGGATTTCCTCGACGGCCGGGTTGAGCCGGTGGATTTCGTCGATGAACAGAACGTCGCGCTCTTCGAGATTGGTCAGAAGCGCTGCCAGATCGCCCGCCTTGGCGATAACAGGCCCGGAGGTCGAGCGGAAGTTGACGCCCAGTTCCTTGGCCATGATCTGCGCCAGCGTCGTCTTGCCCAGACCGGGCGGCCCGACGAACAGCACGTGATCGAGCGCTTCGCCGCGGTTCTTCGCCGCCTCGATGAAGATCTTCAGGTTGGCGCGGGCTTCCGCCTGGCCGGTGAATTCGTCCAGCGACTGCGGACGCATGGTCGCATCGAGATCTTCGCCGCGCTTTTCCGGCGTTATCAGACGTGCGGCTTCAGTCATCCATCCGTTCCAATCGATCGGGCATGCTTGCGCGTGGTGTCAAAGAGAATGCCCGTTTTGCATCGGCCGGCACGACAACGCAAGGATTCATCGCGCCAGTTCCTTGAGACCCAGCCGGATCAGCTTGGCACTGTCGGCATCCTCGCCGCCGTTCTTCAGCGCCGCGGCAACCGCATTTGCAGCCTGGTCGCGGGAATAGCCGAGGTTGGTCAACGCCGACACCGCGTCTGAAACCGGCGCCGAGGCAACACCCTCGCCAAGCTCCTGCTTGAGGCCGATCGTGCCGGACATTTCGCCGGCAAACGCCGGCGCCTTGTTCTTCAATTCGGTGACGATGCGCACCGCCACCTTCGGGCCGACGCCCGGCGCCCGCGATACCGAGGTCTTGTCCTGCAGCGCAATCGCGTTTGCAAGCTCGCCCGGCGTCAGCGTCGACAAGAGGGCGAGCGCAACCTTGGAGCCCACCCCCTGGACGCTCTGCAACAGCCGGAACCACTCACGCTCCAGCGCCGTCAGGAAGCCGAACAGCTTCAACTGGTCCTCGCGCACATAGGTCTCGATAAACAGCACCGCCGCCTCCCCCGCCGAACCCAGCTTCGACAATGTGCGCGCCGAACAATGGGCGACATAGCCGACGCCATGCACGTCGAGAACGACATGATCCTCGCCGATTTCGTCGATAGTACCCTTCAATTTGCCGATCATGTGGCGTCGTCTCTCATGGATGGATTGCGGGATGATCGGACCGACCATCGGAAATTAACGGCAGCAGCGCAACTACCCCATCAGGGCCGCAAGCCGGCTGGTCACCGACAGGCGGTTGTGCGCGTGGCAAATGGCGATCGCGAGCGCGTCGGCAGCATCGTTGCCCTTGAACTCGGCCTTCGGCATCAGAACCTTCAGCATCATGTGGATCTGCTGCTTTTCACCGTGACCGACACCGATGACGGCCTTCTTGACCGCGTTCGGCGCGTATTCGGCAACCCTCAAGCCCGCGCGCGCCGGCACCAGCATGGCGATGCCGCGCGCCTGCCCGAGCTTCAGCGTCGCCGTTGCATCCTTGTTGACGAAGGTCTGCTCCACCGCAGCCTCGTCCGGCTGATAGCTGTGCACGACTTCCGCCAGGCCATCATGCAGCTGGCAGAGCCGCGAAGCGAGATCCATGTCGCCATCCGAGGTCACGGTGCCGGAGGCAACGAACCGCAGCGAATTGCCAAGCGTTTCGATGATACCCCAGCCGGTACGGCGGAGGCCCGGATCGATGCCGATGATGCGAATCGTGGTCTGCATGAATTTCACCCTATGCTGCGTGTCCGGACGCTGCCAGCAAAAAGTGAACAAAACAAAAACATCCACATAAGGCAAACGCGGCTGCCGGAAATCTCGAGCACTACCCTTGGATTGAGGAATTTTGACCTTACATAGCCATTCAATCAATTTCGCTCAATAAAGGGCCTTGCTCATGGCGTCTTTCTCCGTCCTCGATCTCTCCCCGATCACCGAAGGCGGCAGCGTCGCCCAATCGCTCGAAAACTCGCGGCTCTTGGCGCAGGCGGCCGAAGAAAACGGCTACAAGCGGTTCTGGCTGGCCGAACACCACGGCATGAAGGGCATTGCCAGCGCTGCGACCTCGATTGTCATCTCCCATGTCGCAGCGGGAACGAAGACGATCCGCGTCGGCTCCGGCGGTATCATGTTGCCGAACCATTCGCCGCTGGTGATTGCCGAGCAGTTCGGCACACTTGCCGCCCTTTATCCCGGCCGGATCGATCTCGGGCTTGGGCGGGCGCCGGGCACCGACATGCGCACCGCCCAGGCGCTCCGCCGCAATATGGAGGCGAGCGCCAACAACTTCCCCAATGACGTCGTCGAACTGCAGGCACTGCTCGGCCCCATCGCCGAGGATCAGAAGGTCATCGCGGTTCCGGGTTCCGACACCAATGTGCCGATCTGGCTGCTCGGATCGAGCCACTACAGCGCCCATCTCGCCGGCATGCTCGGTTTGCCCTTTGCCTTTGCCTCGCATTTCGCGCCCGACATGCTGCTGTCGGCGCTCGAGATCTATCGCGAGCGCTTCACGCCCTCGGAGACGCTGGACAAGCCGCACGTGATGGTCGGCGTCATGGGCGTGGCAGCTGCCACCGACGAGGAGGCGAACTACCTCTTCACGTCGATGCAGCAATCCTTTGTCGCCCTGCGGCGCAACGCCCGCGGCCGGTTCCCGGCACCGGTCGCATCCATGGACGGGCTATGGAGTTCGGACGAGAAGATCTTTGTCGATCATGCGATGTCCTATGCCATCGTCGGCGGGCCGGAGACGATCCGCAGAAAGATCGAAACGTTCCTCGACCAGACCAAGGCCGACGAACTGATCATCTCCATGCCGATCTTCGACATGGATGCCCGGCTCAAGTCGCTTCGGCTTTTCGCCGAAGCGCAGCAGGAGCTTGCCAAGGCGGCCTGACTGATCAGCCGTTCGCGCCCCGAAAGGCCGGCAGGATCTCGTCGATGCGATCGAAGAAACGATCCGGCCCGAGCGATTTCAGAAACGCGGGATCGGCGTAACCCCAGCCGACGGCGCCCGCCGCAATGCGTACTTTGCGGGCTGCCTCGATGTCGCGAGCCTCGTCGCCGATCGCAAGCATCCGCGAAGGATCGATACCAGCAAACTTGACGACCCTCTTGAAATGCTGCGCCTTGCCGAACAGCGTGGCGCCGCATTCGAACAGGTCGATAGCGCCAGCGGTCTCGCCTAGCGCCTTGCGAACGGCCGCTTCGCCATTCGAACTGACGACCGCGATGCCGATGCCAGCCGACTTCAGCGCCGTCAGCATGCCCGAAACGCCGGGGAAAAGCTGGATGGCCCGAGCCTGGGCGGCCATTTCCTGCCGCATGAAAGTGGCGATCTGCGGCAGTTTCCACATCGGTACGCCGAGATGCGCGATGATCTCGCGACTGCCCATGGCGCGCAGCCCCTTGAACTCCTCGACCGTGAGCTGGCGAAACCCGAAGCGCGCGGCAGCAAGGTTGCTCGCCGCCATGAACAGCTCCGCCGTATCGGCGAGTGTACCGTCGAAGTCGAAGATCGCGAACTCATACGCCATCGGTCACATCCCATCGGTGACGCCCAAAGAAAAACCCGTGCCCTTTAGGACACGGGTAGATCAAGACGTCTACAGCGCGGTGCGTCCGATTGGACGCGCAAGGGTCGCTGTAGCACTTTGAATTGCTGCATGTTTTTGTCCCTAAATCGGATGGGACTTAAGGAGACATGCAGTAGGCCTGAAAAAATCGGATCAGGCCGAAAGCTTCGCCATGACCTCATCGGACACTTCGAAGTTCGAATAGACGTTCTGCACGTCGTCGTCGTCTTCAAGAATGTCGATGAGCTTCATCAGCGACTGCGCCTTCTCCTCGTCAACAGGCACGGTGTTCTGGGCTTTCCAGATCGCATTGACGGTCTCGGCTTCGCCGAGCGTGTCTTCCAGAGCCTTGGAGACTTCGCCGATCGCTTCGAAACCGCAGATGATCGTGTGGCCGTCCTCGTCGGTGGTCACGTCGTCGGCACCGGCTTCGATCGCCGCTTCCATCACCTTGTCGGCGTCGCCGACCGAAAGCTTGTAGGTGATCTCGCCGACACGGTCGAAGGAGAAGGAAACCGAACCGGTTTCACCAAGCGCGCCACCCGCCTTGGTGAAGGTCGAGCGGACGTTGGAGGCGGTTCGGTTGCGGTTGTCGGTCAACGCCTCGACGATAACAGCGACGCCGCCCGGGCCATAACCTTCGTAACGGACTTCTTCGTAGTTCTCCGCGTCGCCGCCGGAGGCCTTCTTGATCGCCCGTTCGATGTTGTCCTTCGGCATCGATTGCGCCTTGGCGTTCTGGATCGCCAGACGCAGGCGCGCGTTCATCGACGGATCGGGCATGCCGGTCTTCGCCGCAACCGTGATTTCGCGCGCGAGCTTGGAAAACATTTTCGAGCGCACCGCATCCTGACGGCCCTTGCGGTGCATGATGTTCTTGAACTGTGAATGGCCAGCCATGGCACCCTCTGCATGCATGAATTTGAATGGAATGGGGCGCCTTATAGTTTTATTGCCGCTTTCCGTCCAGCAGGGGGCGTTTCTTTTCAGTTGGCGGAGATGCGCCCGCGACTGAGAACGAAGGCATGGCCGTCGTCGCGGCGGCAGGAAAGGCCCGTTCGTTCCGAGATGCAGGAAAAGGGCCCGCCCTGCCATGTCACCCCATATTCGAGGATCGGCCCGGCCGAACAGCAGCTCGGATCTCCGACCTCGCGATTGATCGTTGCCGCGCCGGCCCGTCCGAGCGTTGCCCTGACGTAACGCGGCGCGATGATATCGCAGGAAAGTTCCGGCCCGCCGTCGGCAGGCTGATAGGTCGGCGTGCCGCCCGCGGGCGTGTAGATGCAGCCGATATTGCCCGATGGCATCACGAACTCTTCCTGCTCGGCAACGGGCGCGACAGTCGCCTGGGGAACAGCTTGCGGGTGCTGGGTGTCGGGAGGCGGCATGCGCGGTGCAGGTGCGCCTCCGGCCAGAGCTGCCGTTGCCAAAACCATTGTTGAAAAGGACAGAAACGCAACGACGCCGGCTGCAAACATTCTCATTGGGCAATCCCGATGTTCAGACTCCCTGGAGGATATAAATCAGCGGTTTGCTTGGCAAGGAACGCAGCGAGACTTTGACGCTCGCTCCAGTCGCGAAGCTCTTGTCGAAATCGTCGCCGAACATGTCGAGGAAGGCGTCGATCGGGGGACCGCGTCGATGCATCGGCAAGATCAGCGCCGCGCGCAGCCGCGAAACGACGCGACTCATGCTTTCGGCCCCCATCGTCAGCCCGCCATCGACCGGTACCATCAGCACGTCGAGCCTGCCGATCTGCCGGTAGTGGCTGTCATCGAGCTCGTGGTGCAGATGGCCGAGATGGCCAATGCACAGACCCGCCACCTCGAAGATGAAGATGGAATTGCCATCATGCTCCATCGTCATGGCGCCGGAGCGGATGTCCGTGGTGACATTGCGGATATAGGCATCGCCGACGACGAGGTCGTGTCGCGCCGGCTCGCCGTCTTCACCCCAACCATGCAGCACCGTGCGGATCGCCGGATCCGGCGTCAAAGTGTAGTGGCTGGAATGCGCCTTGTTCATCGTCACCACGGTCGGCGGCGCCGACGGACGGAACCAGCCATTATAGTCCGTGGCGATCGAAACACCGCCCGGTGTCTCGATCAAAAAGGTCGAGTGGCCGAGATAGGTGATCGTCACTTCGCCAGCGACCATCTGCCCCTTCGTTGCGGCGGCCGGTGTGAAACTGGCGAAAGTGGCCTGCGGCAACGCCTCGGCGATCGCCTGGCATTGGCTCACTTGTGCGGGCGCTGCCTGTGCATGCGCGGCCGACGGCCAGAAGGCATGCAGAAGCCAGATCGCGGCAAAAGTGTAGGCAAGGTAGCGGAGCATCATCCATCACCTTTCACACCGCGCGCGCATGACCTGTGCTCAAGCACGTCAGACTTGGGTACAGGTCATGCGGCCGTTGACAGTATCGGCAGTGAACGCGTCAGTTCGAGAAACGCTGCCGTCACGGGCGAAAGGAGGATTGTTCAAGCGCGCCGTAACGTCCAGCGACAAAGCTGCATCAAGCACTCACGTTTGCGTCATTGTGCTGGCATTGCGAACAGCGGCGCGCGTCCTGTTCACAGCAAAACGCCCCGGCGCTGCCACCGGGGCGTTGGATCACAAGCAACAGCGCTCGTGTTACTCGGCCGGCGTCGCCATCGGCTCGCTCGCCGCAACCGGCTTGCGCCGGCGGAACGAGCGCAGCGTAACGTAGAAGACCGGCGTCAGGAACAGGCCAAGGAAGGTCACGCCGAGCATGCCGGAGAACACCGCCGTTCCGAGCGACTGGCGCATTTCGGCACCGGGTCCCGTGGCGATCATCAGCGGCACGACGCCGAGGATGAAGGCGAAGGCAGTCATCAGGATCGGCCGCAGACGCAACTGGCTGGCCTCGACCGCCGCTTCGATCGGTGTTTTCCCCTCATCCTCGCCCTGGCGGGCGAACTCGACAATCAGGATCGCGTTCTTCGCAGCAAGCCCGATCAGCACGATCAACCCGATCTGGGTCAGCACGTTGTTGTCGAGCCCCCGTAGGAAAACGCCGATGAGTGCCGAGAGCACACCGAGCGGCACGATCAGGATGATCGCCAGCGGCAGGACCCAGCTTTCATACTGCGCTGCCAGCGCCAGGAACACAAAGACGACCGACAGCGCGAAGATGAAGACCGCGGTGTTGCCCGTCTGGCGCTCCTGGAAGGCGAGTTCCGTCCACTCGAACGATGTGCCTTGTGGCAGCATCTGGGCCGCAAGCGCCTCCATCTTGTCGAGGCTCGTGCCGGTCGAGACACCCGGCGCCGGGTTGCCCTGCAACGGTACCGAGACATACATATTGTATCGCTGCACCAAGGCGGGACCCGCAGTGTCGCGAATCTCGACCAGTGTGCCCATGGGCACCAGTGCGCCGGTGGCAGAGCGGACCTTCAGCGCCAGGATGTCGTCGCGCTCCAGACGGTACTGCTGGTCGGCCTGTGCCCGCACCTGATAGACGCGGCCAAAGGCATTGAAGTCGTTGACATAGGATGTGCCGAGATTGATCGACAGTGCCTCGAAGATGTTCGGGATTGGCACGTTCAAGGTCCTCGCCTTGTCGCGATCGATCGCCAGGAAGTATTGCGGGCTCGACGCCGAGAACGTCGTGAAGACGCCGGTCAGCCCCTCGGTCTGGTTGGCAGCACCCATCATCTGGTAGGCCAGCCCCAGCACGCGGCGCATGTCGGCACTCTGCCGGTCGACAATCTGCATTTTGAAGCCGCCGGAGTTGCCGATGCCACGCACCGACGGCGGGGGAACGGCGATGATGAAGGCCTCCTGGATACTTTGCAGGCTGCCATAGAGTTGGCCGATGATCTGGTTGGCGCTCTCGCCGTGCTTGAGCCGCTCCTCGAAGCTCTCGAAGGACGCGAAGATGACACCGGCATTGGACGCATTGGTGAAGGTCGCGCCGTTGAAACCGGCGAAGGCGACGGCGTTTTTCACGCCGGGCACTTCCTGGATGATCTTCGAAGCGCGCTTGACCACCGCATCGGTCCGATCGAGCGACGCGCCGTCGGGAAGCTGGATGACGACGATGGCATAACCCTGGTCCATGGTCGGTACGAAGCCGCTCGGCACGATCTGCGCCATGTACCAGGTGGCGCCAAGCAGGCCGACGAAGACGATGAGCGCCGCAGCGAGCGCCGTTTTTGTCGAAATCAGCTTGCGCACGATCCAGGCGTAGCCTTCAGCCATGCGGTCGAAACCGTTGTTGAAGCCGTTTGCCAGCGACCGACCAAACCGGGTGAGCGGGTTGCCGCTTTCGTGGTGATTGTTCTCGTGCGGTTTCAACAGGATTGCCGCGAGCGCCGGCGACAGCGTCAGCGAATTGAAGGCGGAAATCACCGTCGCCACTGATATCGTGACGGCGAACTGCAGATAGAACTGGCCGGCAATACCGGGGATGAAGGCCGTCGGAATGAAGACGGCGGTCAGCACCAGCGAGATCGCGATGACCGCTGCCCCCACTTCGTCCATGGTCACGTGCGACGCCTCGCGCGGGGTCATGCCGCGCGCCAGGTTTCGTTCGACGTTCTCGACCACGACGATGGCATCGTCGACGACGATGCCGATCGCCAGCACCAGGCCGAACAATGTCAGCATATTGAGCGAGAAGCCGAAGGCGTAGAGGAAAGCGAAGGTGCCGACCAGCGACACCGGGATCGCCACGATCGGGATGATCGCTGTGCGCCAGGATTGCAGGAAGATGAGAACCACGAGCGCCACCAGAATGGCGGCTTCGCCGATCGTCTTGTAGACCTCGTTGATCGATTCGGAGATGAACTCGGTCGGGTTGTAGACGATCCGGTATTCGAGGCCCTCCGGAAAGTCCTTCGAAACGTCCGTCATCACCTTCTGGATCGCGTCGGCCGCGTCGAGCGCGTTGGTACCCGGCCGCGAGAAGATGCCGAGCGCCACGGCCGGGCTGCCGTCCAGATAGCTGTTGTTGACGTATTCGCGGGCGCCGAGTTCGATGCGCGCCACGTCCTGCAGCTGCACCAGCCGTCCGCTCTCCGTCGCCTTGACGATGACGTAGCGGAACTGGCGGGCATCGCTGAAGCGGCCGTCGGTGGTAACAGTATATTGGAACGCGCTGTCGCCCGGTGTCGGCGGCGCGCCGATCGAACCGCCCGAGACCTGCACGTTCTGCTCGCGCAACGCCTGCACGACGTCGCCTGCCGTCATTCCGTAGGCCGAGAGCTTTTCCGGATCGAGCCAGACGCGCAGCGCATATTCACGCTCGCCGAACAGGATGACGTCACCGACGCCGTCGAGACGGACCAGCAGGTCGCGGATGCGGGTGCGGGCATAGTTCGAGACGTAGAGCTGGTCGTAACGTTCGTTCGGCGACAGCAGATGCACGACCATCATCAGGTCGGGTGAACTTTTCGCCGTAGTGATGCCGATGCGCCGGACATCTTCGGGCAGGCGCGGTTCGGCGATGGACACGCGGTTCTGCACCAGAACCTGGGCCTGATCGAGGTCCGTTCCAAGCTTGAAGGTGATGGTCAGCGCCATCGAACCGTCGGCGGTCGAATAGGAGGACATGTAGAGCATGTTCTCGACGCCGTTGATTTCCTGTTCCAGCGGCGTCGCCACCGTGTTGGCGATGGTTTCGGCATCGGCGCCCGGATAGGCCGCGCGAACGACGATGGTCGGCGGTGCGATTTCCGGATACTGCGCCACAGGCAGCTGGAAGTAGGCGATGCTGCCGACGATCAGCAACACGATCGAAAGCACCGATGCGAAGATCGGCCGGTCTACGAAGAAATGGGCAAACCTCATTGAGCGCTCCCCGTCGCTTGAGCTTCAGGAGGCAGTTCAACGATCTCGGGCTTCACCTTCGTGCCCGGACGTGCCCGCATCAGGCCGTTGACCACGATGGTTTCGTCGCCGGTCATACCGCTGCGGATGACACGATAGCCATGAAGCTTCGGACCGAGCCGCACCGGCTTGGTCGCAACGGTGCCGTCTTCGCGCACCTCATAAACGATGCGTTCGTTCTGGTCGGCGCCGATCGCTTCATCGGGAATGAGCACAGCCTTGTAGGTGTTCGAGCCCTCGAGTTCGGCGCGACCGAAGAGACCCGGCTGTAGCACGTAGTTGGGATTGTCGAAGCGCGCACGCACCCGCATCGTGCCGCTTGCCTGGTCCAGCCGGTTCTCGGCGAAATCGAGCTTGCCCTTGAACGGCGCCTCGTTGGAATCAGCGATGGTGACCATGACATCGAGCGCGCCGCCGCCCTCCTGAAGTGCGCTGCCGCGTTCGCGAGCAACACGCGCATAGGAAAGCAGGCGACGCTCATCGACGTCGAAATAGAAGTCGATCGGATCGAGCGAAACGATCGTCGTCAGCACGGTCTGGTCCGCTTGAACGAGGTTGCCGGTCGAGATCAGGCGGCGATCGACGCGGCCGGTCAGCGGTGCGATGATCGTCGTATAGTCGAGATCGAGCTTGGCGCGCTCGGCCGCGGCTTCCGCTCCGCGCACGGCGGCTTGCGCCGAAAGCAATTCCCGGCGGTGGTCATCGAGCGTCGAGACGGAGAGCGTGCCGGTTCCAGTCAGGGATTCCGTGCGCTTGAACTGTGTCTCGGCAAAGGCGAGAGACGAACGCGTCGACTCGAGCGTCGCCTCCGCCTGCGACAGCGCGGTGCGATAGGGGCGTTGGTCAATGACGAAGAGCTTGTCGCCCTTCTTCACCAGGGCACCGTCGGTGAAGTTGACCTCGTCGAGATAGCCCCCGACGCGGGCGCGGACGGAAACTTCATCGACTGCCTCGAAGCGACCGATGAACTCGTCGCTGTCGATCACATCGCGAACGACCGGCTTGGCGGCAGTGACGGTGGGAAGCTGCGCATCCTGCGCGACGACGTTGGCTGCAGAGAAAAGGGAAATCGAAACGCCGAAAATCATCGGCAAATGCCATCTTGAATACATGCACGCTCTCCGAATGCACCGACAGCGCCGCGCGTCATAGATGAAGCGCAAAAGGACGCTGTCACGCTTGAAACTCGCCGCATAATTTGCTCCTCAAATCGACGCCGATCCAAGGAATTATGCAGTAAAATCGAGAACGCCCGGCACGGGACATTGGTCGTCCGAGTACCTGCGGCGACATTTCGAACCCGCAATCCTGTGCTGCGGATGGTACTCAGTATGGAAGACTTGCGAGCGTCAGCCGTGTCCGAACGGCGCTGACGTGGCGTTACCCTGCCATCATTTCGCCGGCTTGTCACCTTGAAAAAAATCAATTCCGGGAAGGTGATACGTGTGCAAACCCGCGCCTTGGTCAGGCGCGGGCGAGACGATCAGGCGACCGAAAATCATCAATCTGAGGATGGCTCAGGCCCAGAAATCCGGGATCGTTTCGGTCAATCTCGGACCGAGGCGCAGCGGCGCGATCTTTTCGGCAAGGCCGGTGCGGTCGGAAATCTCAACGCCGAGGCCGCAGATGGTCGCCGGCCCCGATGCCGCCTCGAAACGCCCCTTCGGCATCTTCGAAATAAACCGGTTCAGCGGTTCTTCCTTGTCCATGCCGAGCGAGGAATCATAGTCGCCGCACATGCCGGCGTCACTCATATAGGCGGTGCCGCCGTTGAGGATCTGATGATCGGCCGTCGGTACATGGGTGTGGGTGCCGACGACGAGGCTTGCCCGTCCGTCGACGAAGTGGCCGAAACACTGCTTCTCGCTCGTCGCCTCGGCATGAAAGTCGAAGACGATGGCGTCCGCCTGCTCGCCGAGCGGGCAGGCATCGAGGATCGCTTCGGCCGATTTGAAGGGGTCGTCGAGTTCGGGGTGCATGAAGACGCGACCCATGACATTGGCAACCAGCACGCGTGCGCCGTTGCGGGCAAAGAACAGGTTCGATCCGCGCCCGGGCGTGCCCGCCGGATAGTTGGCCGGCCGTAAAAACTGGTCATGCCGCTCGCAGAAGACGACCGCCTCCTTCTGGTCCCAGACATGGTTGCCTGTGGTGACGACATCGGCACCGGCATTGATCGTCTCGAGAAAGATATCTTCGGTGATGCCGAAGCCGCCGGCGGCGTTCTCGCCGTTGACGATGACGAAGTCCAGCATGAGGTCACCGACCAGCCCCGGAAGACGCTCCCATACCGCCGTGCGGCCCGTCTTGCCAACCATATCTCCCAGAAACAAAAGCCTCATGCCCGTTCAATCCCACCAGAGCAGTTCCAGGAGGTTTTGCGTCCGGAACTGCGTAAAACAACAAAGAGATAGATCGTTTCCAGGAATCCGTAGATTGCCTGAAACCCTCTAGAAATGTCGAAATCCGCTCTCCGTGAGGACGGCGTCCAGCGCGACGTCGTGCGGTTCAGCGGGCACTGATGCCACTTCCTGGCAGTCAAATGCAATCCCGATCAGCTTCGGCAGATGCCCTTTGTTGCGCAGTTTGTCGATGGCGCGGTCGTAATATCCGGCGCCGTAGCCGATGCGATGACCGGTCGCATCGAAGGCCGACAGTGGCACGAGCATGATATCGGGGTCGAGTTCCGGCGCATCCGGGCCAGGCCCCGTCGTGCCGAAACCGGTCTCGATGACGGAAGCGCCATTGAGCAATTCGCGGAACACGATCGTCTTCTTGTCGATGATGACGGGCAGGCAGAGCCGCGCGCCGCGATCCCGAAGGCGCGCCATCAGCGGCCGGATGTCCATCTCGGAACGGATCGGCCAAAAGCCGGCAACGATATGGCCGCGATCGAGCGCAATGACGTCGCCAGCGTGATCGGCCATGGTCAGGCTTGCCTCGATGCGGCTCTCCGGCGCCATCGCGTCGCGAAGCGCCAGCTTCTCCTTGCGCAGAGCGGCCTTCAGATCCTTTGGTGACATCATTCCCCTCCGACAGACTGCGCGCAAATATTCGACCGCCCGCACATTCTTTTCCCAAAATGAAACAGAACGTCGTGGACCGATCGATTTCCCGCCTCCGCGCTTGCGATCTAACGCATTGCAGCCTTTAGCTCGAACCACGTCACCGCCGGTTTTGCAACAGTTTGCGACAGTCGAACAGCGCATTCCCGCAACGGCACAGAGTTAGCGTTCCGTTCATCATGGACAACGGTTCCGCTTTCGCATGAGTGGGGCCGCGTGCAAATACAGTCGTGATTTCAAATAATTAGCAGGAACTAATGCCCGCGTTCGATGTATGGACGCGCTCCTGCAGGCAGCAGTGGAAAAGCCGACGTCCATGAAGGACCAGATGAACGAACTCGATCCGTTGGAATTGCGTTGCCTGACGCTGGCCGCCCGCGGCCGCACCCGTCAGGACATGATGCGCGAGACCGACATTCCCCTCGACCGCATCGACAGGGCCTTGCAGGACGCCATGCGCAAGCTGCAGGCGGGCAATCTTGCAGAAGCGATTTTCCGCGCCGCCCGTCTCGATATTATTTCATAACATCCAGAGCGACCGATAGACCGCATCCCTGCCCAAACCCTCCCGCCAGCGGTCGTCGAACCGCAGCTCACGGCGCCCTGCATCGTGCAGCAGATGCGGCTTGTCGCGTGGGATCGCAGGCGGCGGCTCCACGGAAGCGGCTATTAGCATCCAGCGACTTGATGACACGAGCCGGGCACGGATGGTGGTGTGAAGATCGGAGAAGAAGACAAGAGCAAGAACGCTCATCGGGACAGCCTTGATGTCTATAGGACCGGCTAATTGTCCTCGCCTCGTTGACATCTGACAAACGAATTGCAAGCATGACTACCATCAGAAACTCTGATGGTAGAGACAATGTCCGTCCCCCTCGACAGCGATCTGCTCAGAACCTTTCTCGCCGTTGCCGACGCCGGCAATCTGACACGCGCCGCCGACAGCATCGGCCGCACACAGTCCGCCGTCAGCATGCAACTCAAGAAACTCGAGGACATGCTCGGCGACCCGCTGTTCGAGCGTCATTCGCGCGGCGTGGTGCCGACGGCGCAGGGCTTGCGTCTCGTCGACAACGCCCGGCGGATCGTGGCTCTGCTCGACGATACCGCGGCATCGATGCGCCTGCCGGCGCTCGATGGAACGGTCAGGATCGGCATCTCCGAGGAATACATCAACTCCACGCTTCCGAAAGCTTTGGGCGCCTTTGCTGCCGTTCATCCCGGCGTGGAAGTGACGGTGCAGCAGGGTGTGTCGATGTCGAACGTCAACGCCCTTGCTGCCGGCGAAATCGACATCGCCGTGGTTTTCGAGCCTGGCGGACCGACGAAAAACGAAGTCCTCATGATCGACCCCACAGTCTGGGTGACCTCGGACCAGCACGCGGCCCATGAACGCCGGCCCCTGCCGATCGCCACCTATACCTATCTGGCAGGAGGGTGGTGCGATGACCTTGCGATGAAGAGCCTGAGGAAGCGTGGGCTCGAAAGCCGCGTCGCCTATGCGAGCCGGACCAGCAACGGCCTGATCGCCGCCGTGATCTCGGGGCTTGCCATTGCGCCCTTGTCGCGCAGCGCCATACCGGTCGGTTGCCGCGAACTGACCGAAGAAGACGGCTTCAGCGTCATCGATTTTTCCAACGTCGTGCTGCGCACCCGACCCGGCAAGCGCTCGCAGACCGTCGACGCGATGGCCGACGCCATCCGCAGCGCTTTTGCCGCCGGTTAAGACTGATGGAGAAGAGGGAAGAGGTGCGATCCACCCAACCGATGGATATTTTACGATCCCGGGTGCCTACAAAGTAGGTGGGCGCCATATGTCCGAGCCCACAAGCCCGGCCAGGGACAGCTCCCTTGAGATCGAGTAAGGCCCCGGGGATTGTGGATCCTGTCGGGAAGCGCAGACCGCATCCGACATATAGAGCCTATCCCTGCTTCGCGCCAGTGGCAGCCCGACGAAAGAGCTCAGTTTGTCGAAGACGTTGCCCGGCCATTGAGCTTGGCGGCAATGGTGTGGATTTGCGAGGTGACTTCGCTCAGCGCCGAGGCCAGGAGCTCCTCGCTTCTTGCCTGGTCGGTGAGGGTACTGTCGCGCCCCCGCTTGAGGGTGTCGACTTCCGCTTCGAGCGCCTTCAGCCGGCGGTTCACTTCGCTGAGTTCGTCCATGACCATGATGCCGGCCATGACCGTCAGCCTGAGGTCGCCGATCTCGCCGAACTGCGTCTTCAAATGACCGACATACTGATCGAAGTTGGTGGCCAGTTCGATCAGATGATCTTCCTGTCCCTCTTCGCAGGCCATGCGATAGGCCTTGCCGTCGATCGATACTGTCACCTGCGCCATGTCGCTTAAACCTCAGCGGTCGAGCACCGCTCGAATGGTTTCCATCGCCGTCACGAGGCGTCGGGAAACCTCGCGGTTGACCTCTTCAAGTCGGTTTGCCCGGAATTGGGATTGGTCGAGTTCCTGTGCCAGTCGCGACCGGTCCGAATTGACCCGCCGGACCTCGCCCTCGAACTCGCCGAGATCGCGTTCCCTGTCAAAACGGCTGTCGATCGCGTTTTCCAGGGACTGAACCGCGTTCTTCAGTTCGTCGATCGCCGCTTTGACCGTCTTTGCCGGCATGTTTTTCGATACCTCGCATGTGAGGCCGAATCGCCAGCATCCCGTCCGCCGCTTCGGCTCACTCCTTTTTAAACCTATTACGCAAATCTCAACAATGCCAACTGTAGCAAAGCATTACGGAAGCTGTGGATGGTTTGTATAGCCGGCTCATCCGGCCGCAGCGCAAAAACTCTGCTGCGACGCGATATCACCCCTTGAAAACCATGCTGCCAATGGCCGCAAAAGGCCTGTATTTGTTGACTCGCGCGGCGCAGATGCTATTTGTCTGCCGCTTCTTGCACGGTCTTTGGAGGATAGAGACCGTCCCCTGACCACCGAACTCAAAACGGAACAGTCATGATCTCTCGCGAAAAACACGACCGGATGGCGAATGCGATCCGTTTCCTCTCCATGGACGCCGTCGAGAAGGCAAATTCAGGTCACCCCGGCCTGCCCATGGGTGCGGCTGACATAGCGACAGTCCTCTTCACGCGCTTCCTCAGCTTCGATCCCAAAAACCCCTCCTGGCCGAACCGCGACCGCTTCGTGCTGTCGGCCGGTCACGGCTCGATGCTGCTTTATTCGCTGCTCTATTTGACGGGCTACGAAGACATCTCCATCGAAGAGATCAAGAATTTCCGCCAACTCGGCGCCCGCACCGCCGGTCACCCGGAATATGGCCACGCCGCCGGCATCGAGACGACCACCGGTCCGCTCGGCCAGGGCATTGCCAATGCCGTCGGCATGGCGATCGCCGAGCGCAAGCTGCGCGACGAGTTCGGCGCCGACCTCATGGAGCACTACACCTATGCGCTCGCGGGCGACGGCTGCCTCATGGAAGGCATCAGCCAGGAAGCGATTTCGCTTGCCGGCCACCTCAAGCTCAACAAGCTGATCGTCTTCTGGGACGACAACAACATTTCGATCGACGGCCCGATCTCGATCGCCGACTCGACCGACCAGCACGCCCGCTTCCGCGCCTCGAACTGGAACACCATCGCCGTCGACGGCCATGATCCGGAAGCCATTGCCGCTGCGATCGAACAGGCGCAGAAGTCCGACAAGCCGACCATGATCGCGTGCAAGACGACGATCGGTTTCGGCGCGCCGAACAAGGCCGGCACCCACAAGGTTCACGGCTCGCCGCTCGGCGCCGAGGAGATCGCCGCCACCCGCAAGGCGCTGAACTGGGAATCCGAAGCCTTCGTCGTTCCGTCCGACGTGCTCGACGCCTGGCGCCTGGCCGGCCTGCGTTCGACCAAGACCCGCAAGGACTGGGAAGAGCGCCTCGACAAGAGCGACGCCGAGAAGAAGGCACAGTTCGTTCGCCGCTTCTCCGGCGAACTCGAAGGCCGCCTGTCGTCGGCCATCGACGACTACAAGCGCAAGCTGGCCGAGACCAAGCCGTCGCCGGCAACCCGCAAGGCTTCCGAAGACGCGCTCGAAGTCATCAACGGCGTCCTGGCCGAAACGATCGGCGGCTCGGCCGACCTGACCGGCTCCAACAACACCAAGACCAGCCAGACCAAGTCGATCACCCCGGACGATTTCTCCGGCCGCTACATCCACTACGGCGTGCGCGAGCATGGCATGGCGGCTGCGATGAACGGCATGGCGCTGCATGGCGGCGTCATCCCCTACTCCGGCGGCTTCCTGATCTTCTCGGACTACTGCCGTCCGTCGATCCGCCTCGCCGCTCTGATGGGCATCCGCGTCATCCACGTGCTGACGCATGATTCCATCGGCCTTGGCGAAGACGGCCCGACGCATCAGCCGGTCGAGCACATGGCGGCGCTGCGCGCCATCCCGAACCTCCTGATGTTCCGCCCGGCCGACGCCACGGAGACGGCCGAGTGCTGGCAGCTGGCGCTTGAAAGCCACAACCGCCCGTCCGGCATCGCGCTGACCCGCCAGAACCTGATGGCCGTGCGCACCGAGTATGAGGAAGAAAACCTCTGCGCTCGCGGCGCCTACGACCTGATCTCGGCAAGCGACGCCAAGGTGACGATCTTCGCCACCGGCTCGGAAGTCGAAATCGCCGTCAAGGCCTGCCAGGCGCTGACCGCCAAGGGCATCTCGACCCGCGTCGTCTCGGTCCCCTGCTTCGAACTCTTTGCCGAGCAGAGCGAAGACTACCAGCAGGCGATCATCGGCAACTCGCCGGTCAAGATCGCCGTCGAAGCCGGCATCCGCCAGGGTTGGGATCATTTCATCGGCAGCGACGGTGCCTTCATCGGCATGTCGTCCTTCGGTGCTTCCGGTCCCTACAAGGAACTCTACAAGCACTTCGGCATCACGCCTGAGGCGGTCGTCGCCGCTGCGGAAGCCAAGCTTTCCTGATCAAGCCGCGGGGCGCGCGTGAAAGCGCGCCCCGCTTTTTTCCGACCATGCCATTCAGACAGGGAGAGACCCGATATGACAGTGAAAGTCGCCATTAACGGTTTTGGCCGCATCGGCCGCAACGTGCTGCGCGCCATCGTTGAATCCGGCCGCAAGGATATTGAAGTCGTTGCCATCAACGACCTCGGCCCGGTCGAGACCAACGCACACCTGCTGCGTTTCGATTCCATCCACGGCCGTTTCCCGGCTGATGTGAAGGTCGAAGGCGATGCGATCATCATCAACGGCGGCAAGCCGATCAAGGTCACCGCGATCCGCAACCCGGCCGAACTGCCGCACAAGGAACTCGGCGTCGACGTCGCGATGGAATGCACCGGCATCTTCACCGCCCGCGACAAGGCAGCCGCACACCTGGAAGCCGGCGCCAAGCGCGTCATCGTTTCGGCTCCGGCCGAGGGCGCCGATCTCACCGTCGTTTACGGCGTCAACCACGACAAGCTGACGAAGGATCACCTCGTCATCTCCAACGCATCGTGCACGACCAACTGCCTTGCACCGGTCGCCAAGGTCCTGAACGACGTCATCGGCATCGACCACGGCATGATGACGACGATCCACTCCTACACCAACGACCAGCCGTCGCTCGACCAGATGCACAAGGATCTGTACCGCGCTCGCGCTGCAGCCCTGTCGATGATCCCGACCTCGACCGGTGCTGCCAAGGCCGTTGGCCTCGTTCTGCCGGAACTGAAGGGCAAGCTCGACGGCTTCGCCATGCGCGTTCCGACCCCGAACGTCTCGGTCGTCGACCTCAAGTTCGTCGCCAAGCGCGAAACCACCAAGGAAGAGATCAACGCTGCGATCAAGGCAGCTGCTGACGGCCCGCTCAAGGGCATCCTCGGCTACACGCTCGCTCCGAACGTCTCGATCGACTTTAACCACGACCCGCATTCCTCGGTCTTCCACATGGACCAGACCAAGGTGATGGAAGGCAGGTTCGTGTCGATCCTGACCTGGTACGACAACGAGTGGGGCTTCTCCAACCGCATGTCCGACACTGCGGTTGCGCTCAGCAAGCTCATCTAACTCCGATGTTTCGCGCCCTTTCCCAAACGACGGTCCGCTGGCGTCCGCTGGAGGGGGAAGGGCTCGAACATCTGACGCTGACGCAAACCGACACAACCAACGGCGCGGTCATCCGCGCCGTTGGCGTTCTGATCGGCAACCGCGGCGGCACGCCCTACGGTGTGCGCTACGGGATCGATTGCGATGCCGGATGGCTGGTTCGAAAGCTCATGGTCGATACGACCGATGGCCGGAGCCTTCATCCGCGCTCGGATGCTCCGGGCCAATGGGCGACGTCGGGAGGCACGGCGCTGCCCGAATTCGACGGCTGCGTCGACATCGACCTCGCCGGAACGCCCTTTACCAACACGCTGCCGATCCGCCGCCTCGGCCTTGATTGCAAGGCCGGCAAGGCGCGGCTGAAAATGCTGTACGTGCCGTTCGACACCTTTGAACCGGTGGTCGACCGCCAGCACTATACCTGCCTCGATGATGGCAGGCTCTATCGCTACGAGGCCGAGGACCGCAGCTTTGCCGCAGACCTGCCCGTGGACGAGGACGGCCTCGTCATCGACTACCCCACCCTTTTCCAGAGACTATCACCGGAGACGATCTGATGACTTTCAAGACCCTCGACGACCTGACCGACATTGCCGGCAAGCGCGTGCTTGTGCGTGTCGACCTCAACGTGCCGGTCAAGGACGGCGTGGTCACCGACGCAACCCGCATCGAACGCGTCGCGCCGACTATCCGCGAACTGTCGGAAAAGGGCGCCAAGGTCATTCTGCTGGCGCATTTCGGCCGCCCGAAGGGTGAGCCGGTCGCCGAAATGTCGCTGAAGACCATTGCGCCGGCAGTGGAAGACATCCTCGACCAGCGCGTTCACTTTGCCGCCGACTGCATCGGCGACAAGGCTGCAAATGCCATCGCCGAGATGAATGACGGCGACGTGCTGCTGGTCGAAAACACCCGCTTCCACAAGGGTGAAGAGAAGAACGAGCCGGACTTCGTCAAGGCACTTGCCGCCAACGGCGACATCTATGTCAACGATGCCTTTTCGGCCGCGCACCGCGCCCACGCCTCGACCGAGGGCCTTGCCCACCACCTGCCGGCCTATGCCGGCCGCACCATGCAGGCCGAGCTCGAGGCACTTGAAAAGGGTCTCGGCCAGCCGAAGCGCCCGGTCGTTGCCATCGTCGGCGGCGCCAAGGTCTCGACCAAGATCGATCTGCTGCAGAACCTCGTGAAGAAGGTCGACGCCCTCGTCATCGGTGGCGGCATGGCCAATACCTTCATCGCCGCAAAGGGCGTCAATGTCGGCAAGTCGCTCTGCGAGCACGATCTCGCCGATACCGCCAAGGCGATCATCACTGCAGCGGCTGAAGCCGGTTGCGCCATCGTCCTGCCGGAAGACGGCGTCGTCGCCCGCGAATTCAAGGCCGGCGCCGACAATGAAGTGGTGGAGATCAACGCCATTCCGGCGGATGCGATGATGCTGGACGTCGGTCCGAAGTCGATCGCTGCGGTCAACGACTGGATCTCCAAGGCCGAGACGCTGGTCTGGAACGGTCCGCTCGGCGCCTTCGAAATCGCCCCCTTCGACAAGGCGACGGTCGCCGTTGCCAAGCATGCGGCTGCCCGCACCCGCCAGGGATCGCTCGTGTCGGTCGCCGGCGGCGGCGATACGGTTGCAGCCCTCAACCACGCCGAAGTCACGGACGATTTCAGCTATGTCTCGACCGCCGGCGGCGCCTTCCTCGAGTGGATGGAAGGCAAGCCGCTGCCGGGCGTCGACATCCTCAAGCAGCAGAAATAAGTCAGGCGCTCAGGCGCGCGGCTTACCCGCGCGCCTGAGACGCAGAAAAAACCAAGATAATTCAAACGATTAAAATTATTTAAATCGTTTCAGTCGCTTTTCCTGCCTTTTTCCCGGACAATTTCCCCTGTTACTCACGCCCTGTTTGGGGGCGTGGCGGTCACGTGCGCACCGACGGCCCCGAAACGGTTTCAGTGGTTGCCTGATCCTTGCTGATCGGCGCTGAGCGGGATGAGGAAAACGCCTGCTTTTTCCGTCCGTATCCCGCTCTACTTATTGGGAACGATCACGGTTATGATTTGGCCCGGCCCGGCCCAAATCATCGTGACCTAGGGAGAAAAACATGAGCGAAAGACTGGAAGACATCGCAGTTGCCATGGTCGCAAACGGCCGGGGTCTGCTTGCCGCCGACGAGTCCACGGCGACGATCAAGAAGCGCTTCGACGGCATCGGTCTGGAATCGACCGAGACATCGCGGCGCGACTATCGCGAAATGCTCGTTCGCGCCGACGAGGCGATGCGCAAGTACATTTCCGGCGTCATTCTCTACGAAGAGACCCTGTTCCAGAAGGCGGCCGACGGCACGCCGCTGGTGGACGTCATCCGCGCCGCCGGCTCGATCCCGGGCATCAAGGTCGATGCCGGGGCCAAACCGATGACCAATTTTCCGGCGGAGACCATCACCGAAGGTCTCGACGGGCTCGCACAACGCCTGACGAAATATTACGAGGCCGGTGCCCGCTTTGCCAAATGGCGTGGCGTGATTGCCATTTCGGACAACCTGCCGAGCCCAGGTGCCGTCAGGGCGAACGCACATGCGCTCGCGCGCTACGCCGCCCTTTGCCAGGAAGCCGGCATCGTTCCGATCGTCGAGCCGGAGGTGCTGATGGATGGCGCGCCGGGCGATCACTCGATCGACCGGTCGCAGGAGGTCACCGAATGGACGCTGCGCGTCACTTTCGAGGCGCTCGCCGAGATGCGTGTAAAGCTCGAAAGCATGATCCTGAAGCCGAGCATGGTCATCGATGGCAAGAAGGCGCGCAAGGCGTCCGTCGCCGAAGTCGCCGAACGCACGATCAAGGTGCTGCGACGCACGGTGCCATCAGCCGTTCCCGGCATCGCCTTCCTTTCCGGTGGCCAGACGACCGAGGAGGCGACGGCCCATCTCTCGGCCATGAATGCGACCCACAATCTGCCCTGGAAGCTCACCTTCTCCTACGGCCGCGCCCTGCAGCAGGAAGCGCTGTCCGCCTGGAACGGCAAGGCGGAGAATGTCGCCGCCGGCCAGCGGGCCTTCTCGCACCGCGCCGAAATGTGCAGCCTGGCCGCCAAAGGCAGCTGGAAGAAGGACCTGGAGAAGGCCGCCTGAGCGGCGCTGTCAGCCAAGTCGAAGACAACGCAAGGGGCCATTTATTGGCACCTTTTCGTGCGGCGCCCGTATGGTTTGCCGCTCGCCGTAGAGCGTAAATGCCGATCTTGTCACCAAGACAAGTTGGTGTCTTTGCCGGTTTCGCCGCCTGCCTTAGGCCTTTCAATCCAGGCCACCAGGCGGCGCTGATCGCCGCCGCATCCAGCGGAAGCGAGCGTTCATGACTTCTTTTGCCCCCGTGCACTCCGTCGATTACATCACCGTCGACGTCTTCACTGAAGATCGTTTCGCCGGTAACCAGCTTGCCGTCATCCCGGACGCACGGGGTTTAAGCGATGCGCAGATGCAGGCGATCGCAACCGAGTTCGGCTATTCCGAAGTCACCTTCGTGCTGCCGCCGGAGGATCCTGCCAACAGCGCGCGGGTGCGCATTTTCACGCCGACGATGGAGATCCCCTTCGCCGGACATCCGAATGTCGGCACCGCCTTCGTGCTTGGCCAGCAGGCGGAGATTTTCGGCCGGGCGCCCGGCGATCACCTGCGGTTTGAAGAGCTCGCCGGGCTGGTCGAGGTCGCCCTGTCGCGCGCCGATGGCGCGGTGAAGGAAGCGCGTATCGTCGTGCCGCGCGCCTTGAGCATTGGACCCAGCATCGATGTCGAGACGATCGCCGCCTGCGCCATGGTCGCACCCGATGCCGTCAGCACCGCCAACCATGCGCCGGTGCGCGTTTCCGTCGGCCTGCCCTTCGCGGTCGCGGAACTGAAAGACGTAGCCGCGCTGTCGGCGGCGCGTCCCAACGTCACCGCCTTCGAGGCCGCCAATCGGCGCTACAAGCCGGATGAGGACAGCTTCAGCCTGTTCCTCTATGCCCGCTCGGCCGAAAAGCCATGGCAGCTGCGCGCCCGCATGTTTGCACCGCTCGACAACGTCATTGAGGACCCGGCGACCGGCAGCGCCTCGGCTGCGCTTGGCGCCTATCTCGTTTCGCTTCTGCCTGAAGAGACCATCGACGTCGATCTGACGATCGAGCAAGGCGTCGAGATGGGGCGCCGAAGCATCATCGAGGTCAGCGTCAGCAAGCAAGGCGGCACCGTAGGCAAAACCAGCATTGCCGGCGCCTGCGTGACTGCGATGCGCGGTTCCATCGCGCTCTAAACACCCGCAAGACGCTGACCGGCGGCGCGAGCGAACCCGCATGCGTGCCTTCGGCGAACCCATTGACTCTTAATTAGGCGCCATACTATATGGCGCCTGATGGATATGCTTGAGCAAAAGCACCTCGCCCTGATCACCGAAGCCGAACAGCGCGGACACTTACCAACCGCCAACCTGCGTCTGTGCTTCGAAGTCATGGCACTTGCCGCCGCCATCGATCGCGACTGCGCTACGCGGCTCGCGCCACACAATCTCTCAGAGGGAAAGTTCGTTCTGCTTTTCCTGCTGCACCAGCTGCCGCAGGGATTGTCGCCATATGAGCTTGCCGATCGGGCCGGCGTCACACGCGCAACCGTTACCGGACTTCTGGACGGGCTGGAGCGGGACGGCTTTCTCGCGAGGCAGCAGAGCAAGGACGATCGCCGAAAGGTGCTGGTGCAGTTGTCGCCGAAGGGCGAGAATGCAGCGCGCGAGCTGTTCGACACGCACACGCGCTGGATTGCATCGCTGTTTGCCGGTTTCGACGAGCGCGACCGACAGACGCTAAGTACGCTCATCCAGCGCGCGTGGCGCAACACCGACGCCGGCCGAAAGGCCGTATTGACGACGGCTGGAAACGAGATCGAGCCATGAGCCCTGCCCCACGACGCGTGCAGGATATCGACCCGCAACGGCTCGCGCTGTTGAATGCGGGAGCGGCGCAAACCTCGACGCTGACCGAATGCCTCGCGGTCGATTTCGCGGCGCTGATGCGGTCGGCCGTACCGGAAGTCGGCGACGATGCACTCGCCAGCATCGGCGCCATAGCCGGCACCGGCATTTCCAAACGCATGGCGCTCGCAGCAGGATTGATCCGCGGCCGGCTTGGCGATGGCGCAGTGACAAGGCTGCAGCAACACCAGTCCGACACGGTCAGGGGCTGGGCGTGCTTCGTGATCGGCGCAAATCCAGCGCTCACGCTTGAACAACGCCTCGAAGCGATCCGGCCGCTTGCCGACGACCCGCACTTCGGCGTGCGTGAATGGGCCTGGATGGCCGTGCGGCCGCATCTCGCCGCCGATCTCAAAGCGGCGATAACGCTTCTTGGCCGCTGGACCGCCTCCCCCTCCGACCGTCTGCGCCGGTTTGCAAGCGAAGCGACGCGCCCCCGTGGGGTCTGGTGCAGCCATATCCCGACGCTCAAAGACAATCCGGAAATGGCACTAATCATCCTCGAACCGTTGAACGCCGACCCCTCGCGCTACGTTCAGGACTCCGTCGGCAACTGGCTGAACGACGCGGCCAAGGACCGGCCCGACTGGGTTCGCGATCTCTGCGCCTCCTGGCAACGCAAGCAAGACAGCGCCGCCACCGCCCGGATCTGCAAGCGCGCACTTCGATCCATCGATTGATCCTGAAAAGAGAATGCATGCCCCACTATCTGAGCGAACTCTATACCTCGAAGCGAACATGGCTGTCGCTTGACGCCGTCGCGCGGCAGCAGTTTTTCGAGACCGTCGGCCATGGCATGGCCAAGTTATCGGATCTCGGGGTCGAGCCTATCGCCTTTGGCGAGGTGGATGCCGGCAAGCTTCATGCCGCATCGCAGTCCTATTTCGCCATCTGGCGCGTCCCCGATGAAGCAGCGCTTGATGCCCTGGTCTCGGGCATCGCGGCGGCCGGCTGGCACGACTATTTCGAAACGATCAACGCCGCCGGTCGCGGGACCGACCTGCCCGGCCACCTTGCCCAACTGGCGGCAGCCCGTAGCTGACGCCACGCGAGGGGGAGAGGGCCGTTCAACTCCGGCCGGCGCGCTCGACCACCTGCTCGATAAACTGCGTCTTGGCCGCGGTATAGCCGTCGCCATCGAAGGCAAATGTCGCGGCAAGGCTTCGCTTCAGCGCTGCGTAGGCGTCGACCGTCTCGCGGCTTTGACGAAGCTGATCACGAAAGATCAGGCGACGGCGATGGGTGTCGTTGTGTGGCGAACAGAGATAGACGCGCCGCCCCGGCGATCCCTGCTTGGCGAATGCCCAGACGCCATCGTCATATCTGTTCCCCCGTGACATAAAGCCGTCGGCGACGAGCGCCGCGCCGCCGGCGGCAATTGCTTCCGGCCTGCACAGCGTCACATCGATATCGATGATCGGCTTGGCGATGAGCCCGGGAACTGCAGTGCTGCCGATATGGTCGATTGCGACCGTGGCGGAGCCAAGCAGGCTCGCCAGATGCTTCGACATCTCCGCAAATGCTTGCGGCCACGCATCGTCGTAGGCGATGACTTCGACCAGCGTCGGCATGCTCTTCCCTTTGCTCGAAGCCCTGTCGCTTGCCGGATCGTGCCCGGCGGTCGAGGGGTCGCAGTCAGGCGTTTTCTTTGGGCACCAGGGCAACGATATCGGCAAAAATATCCTGCCATTCGGTATCGTCCATTTCGGCAAAACCGAAACTGCGCAGTAGGAAGGCGCCTTCCGTTGCGAGAAAGGCAAGACGCGCCCGGCGCCCCTCCTCGGTCGACAGATCGAGGCTGTCGAGGCGCCCGCGATACCAGGCCCGGTTCTTTTCCATATGGTCTTCGCGCTGCAGGAGCGCTGCCATCATCCCGGACGTGCGGGCATTCTCCGCCGTGTTCATGCGCGCCGTCACCTCCGCGTGCGCGCGCATCGCCGTTACCGGATCCGTCTCGTCTCCGACTTCGGCGGCGACCGCGCTGTCGAACTCGTTGAACCAGCGTTCCATCATCGCGTCGATCAGGCCGTCCTTGTTACCGAAGCAATATTGAACCCCGCCCTTGGTGATGCCCGCCGCCTTGGCCACCGCGTCGATCGTCAGGCCGGCAGCACCGACGGCGCTGACGGTCGCCTCCGCCGCATCCAGCACCTTGTCGCGATCGATCGTCCGGCGTCGTCCCATTTCAGATTCCCTCTTTCAATTCCATACGTATGTATTTATATAATCGCTCTGAAGTCAACAAGGCCATAGGTCCCGCAGGCAGCGGGTCGGCCACAGAGGTGTACCATGTCCCCGCATAATCGCTGGCTCATTCTTGCCATCGTGTCGAGCGCGCTGCTGCTGATCGTTGTCGATATGACCGTGCTTTACACGGCGCTGCCCCGGCTGACCCACGATCTTGGCGCGTCCGCGTCGGAAAAGCTCTGGATCGTCAATGCCTATGCGCTGGTCGTTGCCGGCCTACTGCCGGGGCTCGGCACGCTCGGCGACCGGCTCGGCCACAAGCGGCCGTTCATTGCCGGTCTTGCCGTCTTCGGCCTCGCTTCGCTGCTGGCGGCCTATGCCTCGAACCCGTCGATCCTGATTACCGGCCGCGTGCTTCTTGCCGTCGGCGCCGCGCTGATGATGCCGGCAACGCTTTCGATCATCCGGCTGACCTTCACCGACGAGCGTGAGCGGGCGCTGGCGATCGGCGTCTGGGCTGCCATCGCCTCGGGTGGCGCGGCGATCGGCCCGGTGCTCGGCGGGTTCCTGCTCGAATACTTCTGGTGGGGCTCGGTCTTCCTCATCAATGTGCCGATCGTCGCCGTGGCCTTGCTGCTCGGCGTTGTCGTGCTTCCCGACAGCAAGGGCAACAAGGATCACCCGTGGGATCCGCTCGGCTCCGTCCAGATCATGGTCGGCCTGGTCGGGCTTGCCTATGCCATCAAGGAGATGAGCAAGCGCGAACCCTCGGCTGAAGCCGGGCTCATCGCCGCCGCCATCGGCGTCGTAGCGCTTCTCCTCTTCGTGCGCAGGCAGAGGCGCAGCCCGCACCCGATGATCGACTTCGGCCTGTTCCGCAACGCCGCCTTCTCCTCGGGCGTCGCCGCAGCCCTTGTCGCATCCGCGGCCATCGTCGGCGTCGAGCTCGTGCTCAGCCAGCGGCTGCAGCTTGTCGCCGGGTATTCGCCGCTTGAGGCCGGCATTTTCATCCTGCCGATCCCGCTTGCGGCCTTCGTCGCCGGTCCGCTTACCGGCATGATGCTGCCGCGCCTCGGCGCCGAGATGGTGCTGCGCACCGGCCTTATCACCGCAGCTGCCGGCCTCGGTGCGTTTCTTGCCGTGCACGAAGCCGGCGTGCTCGCTCAGATCGTCAGCCTGGTCGTGCTCGGCCTTGGCATTGGCGCTTCGATGACGGCAGCCTCCAGCGCCATCATGTCCAACGCCGCGCCGGAACGCGCCGGCATGGCCGCCTCCATCGAGGAGGTTTCCTTCGAACTTGGCGGCGCCATCGGCATCGCCGTGCTCGGCAGCGTGATGTCGGCTGTCTACACCGCCTTCGTCATGCTGCCGGAAGGGGCGGGCATATCGGCGATCGCACGCGACAGCCTGGACGAGGCGTTGATATTGGCGGAAAAACTGTCGTCGAATGATGCCGAAAATCTAGTGGCACTCGCCAAAGCGGCCTTCGAGAAGGCGTTCGTCGCCGTCGTCCTTTTGGCAACAGGCCTCCTGTTTGCCACCGGCGCCGGCATCTGGTGGTTTACGCGCGGCAATCGCCTACAACGCCGCGCGTCTTATTAGACGCGCAAAAGTCGCCGTAGCACTTTGAATTGCTGCATGTCTTTATCCTTAAATCGAATGCGATTTCAGGAAACGTGCAGTCGCGCCGGTCGGGTCCTACCGGGCGCACTGATTTCAGGTGGTCAGTGCTTTGCTGCCTCGCACTGGGCGATCGCTGCCACCAACGCCTCGAAACGCACATGGTGGCGAACGGCGTCCAGGTCGGAGTCCTGCTTGAACCAAAGCAGCTGGTAACAGGAACTTTGCGGCAACAGGCTCTCGAGCATGTCGAGCGCCGTGTCGACATCGCCGAGGATCGAATGGACGCAGGCCGTGTTGTAGCGTGCAACAACATCATCCGGATCGATGGCGATCGCGCACGCCGCCCATTCACGCGCGCGCTCTGCTTCGCCCATATGGGCCAGCGCCAGGGCGCCGCGATGGGCCGGACCGGAATTCTCCGGATGCAGCTCCAGCGCCCGCTCGGCCCGGGAAATACCAATCTTCGCCCAGTGTCCCCGCTCGGTTTCCTGGCCCAGCGACTTGTAGGCGCTCATCAGGTGGATCGGCGAGAGATAGTCATCCGGGCTGATTTCCGCGGCCCGCTTGAAGAACTGGATCGCCGTCTCGAACTCGCCGCGCATGAAGAGAAAGCGGCCATAGTGAAAGTTTGCCTCGTAGAGCTGCGGATCAAGCGTCAAGGCGCGCTCAAACTCGGCAACGGCCTCTTCGCTTTGCCCGTCCTGGTGCAGGACCAATCCCCGGGAAGCGTGCGCTTCCGCCAGGTTCGGATCGAGCGCCAGCGCCCGCTCGCTCGTGCTCAGAATGCTCTCGAGCGGGAATTCGTGCTCGTGCCAGTCGCGAAGAGCGGATTCGCAATCGGCGATGCCGGCATAGGCGCGGGCAAAATTCGGGTCGAGCTCGACGGCCTTCAGGAACATCCGCCGGGCGAGCAGCAGATAGTAACGGGTCCAGGCGTGCGAGAATCGCCGCCCGCGTAGATAGTAAGTGTAGGCCTCGACGCTCGTCGTCGGATCGCTCTCGATCGCCTTCTTCTCCTCAGGCAACAGCTTGATGCGCAATTGGTCGACGATGGCGTGAGTGATCTCGTCCTGGATGGCGAAGATATCGGTGAGATCGCGGTCGTAGCGGTCGGCCCAAAGATGCGTGCCTGTCAGCGCATCGATCAGCTGCCCGGTGATGCGCACCCGCGCGCCGGCCTTGCGCACACTGCCTTCGAGGATGAACCGAACGCCCAGTTCCTGCGCCACGGTTTTGACCCGGACAGACCGTCCCTTGTAGGTAAAGACCGTGTTGCGGGCGACCACGTGCAACTGCGAGATCTTCGACAGGTCGGTGATGATGTCTTCGGTGATGCCGTCGGAGAAATATTCCTGCTCCGGGTCATGGCTCATATTGGTGAAGGGCAGCACGGCGACGGAAAGCCCGTAACCATCGTCCACCGTTACCGTATGGGACCCATTCAACACCTTGGCGATCTTGGTCGGCGCCCCCAGCGCCACCGAATAGACATGCACACCCGCTGCGATGTTCTTCAGCGCGTGCTGTCCCTTGTCGACGAAGCCGACATCCAGCCTCGAGCCGACATGGTCGCGAACGGAGGCGGAGACGGCAATGCCGGAGGGCTCGGCCAGGCCTTCGAGCCGGGCTGCGACATTGACGCCGTCGCCGAAGATATCGCCGTCCTCGACGATCACGTCGCCCAGATGCACGCCGATGCGCAGTTCGATACGCTTCAACTGCGGCACGTCTTCGTTGCGGATAAGCATGCCGCGCTGAATGTCGACGGCACAAGCAACCGCGTTCACGACACTCGCGAACTCGACCAGAATGCCGTCGCCGGTCAGTTTGACAATCCGACCCTTGTGTCGGCTGACCTTGGGATCGACCAGCTCGTTCTTGTGCCGCTTCATGGCGGCCAGCGTGCCGGTCTCATCAGCGCCTATGAGGCGGCTGTAGCCCACGACATCGGCAGCAAGGATGGCAGCAAGGCGGCGTTCCAAGTAACCCCCGATTTCATCTCCTGGGTGAAGTATACAATCTAGCGCGTTCTTCATCATCTGTCCTGCGCACTTTTCTGGGTACGACGAATGACCGAAGAACCGGATAACACACTAGGCCAGATGGCGAAGTTTCCAAGGAAACCACCATCCTAACACTATGGGATTACTTCGTTCGCCGTATCACGGTCGAATGAGAACCGTGATCATCATCATGACGATCGCAAACACTGCGATCTTCCAGAAATCGCGACGCTGCCTCAGACCGGGCAGGCCGATCGGCCAGATCAGCTGGATGGCCATCGCCAGAAGCAGAATGAGCGCCAGCGCCTTCGACATATCCAGCCTATCCCCGGGTAAATTCCCGCAACTCGGCGGAACTGTCACGCCGCCGTCACCTTGTCGTCGTAGCAGCGCAGGCCGTCAGCACGCGCAACTGCTTATGATCCCGAAATTCGATATCGATTCTTGGGATGATGCATTAGAGGGCTATTGTTTCCGCCGCCGATTTGCAATGACCGGCCGGACAGAATCCGGCTGGCAATTCCGGGCACACCGCCCTAACTTGCTGACGGCAGAACGATTTTCGGATGGATGATGAGAAAAAACCTGCTCCCCGTCGCCTCGCTCCTGCTGGGCACGCTGTTTCTCTTCCTGGGCAACGGCCTGCAGGGCCTGCTTTTGCCGGTCAGAGGCACGGCCGAGGGCTATCCCACCACCATCCTTGGCCTGATCGGCACGTCCTGGGCGGCCGGCTTCGTGCTTGGCTGCTTCTTTGCACCTAATGTCGTCAAGCGCATCGGCCATGTGCGCGCCTTCAGCGTCTTTACCTCGATGATTGCCATCGTCGCGTTGATGACCGGCATCCTGATCGACCCGACCTGGTGGCTGATCCTGCGTGCGCTGACCGGTTTTTCCACTGCCGGCACCTCGATGATCATCGAAAGCTGGCTCAACGAGCGCGCCACCAATGAGAGCCGCGGCGTCATCTTTTCCCTCTATATCGCCATCACGCTCTTCGGCGTCGTCGGCGGCCAGATGATGATCCCGTTCGGCGATACCTCCACCAGCACCCTCTTCATGATCTGCGGTATTCTCTATTGCGTCGCTATGCTGCCGACCCTGCTCTCGAAGGCCGCCTCGCCGCAGCCGCTGAAGCAGGTCCAGCTCGACCTGCGCGGGCTCTATCGCAATTCCCCGGTCTCGTTCCTCGGCATCCTGCTCGTCGGCATCGCCAACGGCGCTTTCGGCACGCTCGGCGCCGTCTTCGGCCGCCAGGCGGGCCTCTCCGACAGCACTGTCGCGGCGATGATGAGCGTGGCGATCTTTGCCGGCGCGGTGATGCAGCTGCCGGCCGGGCGCCTGTCCGATCGCATCGATCGACGCTACGTGCTTGCCGCCCTTGCCGGTGTCGGTGCGCTGGCGGGGCTCCTGATCTTCCTAGTCGAACCAAGCCAGGTCTGGATCGTGCTCACCCTGATTGCGATCTATGGCGCAGCCGCCAACGCGCTCTACCCGATCGCCGTTTCGCATGCCAACGACTTTGCGACAGCCGAGGATTTCGTTAAGGTTTCCGGCGGATTGCTGCTGCTCTACGGCATCGGCACCATTATCGGCCCGACCATCGGCGGCCCGGTGATGACTGCGACCGGCCCCTACGGGCTGTTCATGATCACCGCCTGCGCCCACATCCTCATCACCGCCTACGCCATCATCCGCAGCCGCATGCGCGCGCCGGTTCCCGTCGCCGAGCGCGATGCCTTCTCGCCGATCAATGCCGGAACGGCAATGACGCCCGAGAGCCTGCAGCTCTCGCCGCGCGCAGCACCGTTCGATGAAACACATGATGACGACGACGGCGATATCGACCCCGAACAGGAGGAGAAGTCGAATGGGCCTGTTTGACGAAGACCAACCCAAGAAGAAGCTGGCGCATGAGATCGGCAGCGACCTGTCGCTGCTGTCCGTCGACGAGCTCACACAGCGCATCGCGCTGCTGAAGGAGGAAATCGCCCGGCTCGAGGCGGAGCGCGAGCGCAAATCCGCAAGCCGATCTGCGGCCGAGGGCCTGTTCCGCTGACGATCGCACAAGGACAAACGGCCCGAAACGGCGCTTTCTTAACGGTATATTAAGCATTCTCTGCGATTGTCTGTTTATCCGGAGCTTTCCGGACTCAGACAATTTCTCCGACTGGCGAATGGGTCTGATTTTTCTCCCTGTTTTACCTTGAGAGCCGCTTTCCGCGGCTCTTTTTTTGTTTTGATATATGTCGCTGCAAAGAATTGTGGAGATTAACCCTTTCTTAAGAATGCTCTTGCGCGAAATGCGCTATGGCATCATTCTTCAGGCATAGAGGCGGCAAGGAAACTTTTCCCAAAACCGCCCGTTACCCGACTGTCGTGATGCGTTTGAACCAGGGAAAACAGGTCATGTCCGAAAGAGGATTGAATACCGTCAGTTTCGCGGGACACGCGGCGGCGTCGGCGCAGTTCAAGGCGCTCTATTCGGAAGGCATGGGTCTGGTCGAAGAAACCGCGAGCTATCTCGACGGCCCCGGTCGCCTTGCCTCCAAGGTCCTCCCGCGCATGGCATCGGTCCTCTATGCAGCAGAATCCATGCGTCTGACCACGCGTCTCATGCAGATGGCATCCTGGCTCCTGCTTCAACGCGCTGTCAACAACGGTGAGATGAGCCGCGACCAGGTGCTGTCGGAAAAGAGCAAGGTTCGCCTCGACAGCTTCAACGTCGACCGCAGCGCGCCCGGCTGGAGTGAGCTGCCGGAAGCATTCCGCGACCTCATCGAGCGCTCGCTGCGCCTGCAGAACCGCGTCGCCTTGCTCGATCGCGAGATCTACCGTCCGCAGGAAGCCTCGACCTTCGTTCCTGATAACCAGAACGGCGTCAAGGCGCAGATCAAGCTCTTGCAGACGGCCTTCGGCACCAACTGATTTCAAAATATTCGGCAGTTCGCTGCCAACGAAACGAACCCGGCCTTGAGCCGGGTTTTTTCATGCGCGGCTTGAGCCGGCTCGCACGATCTCAATCATCAAAGATCGGCCTTAAGTCGGGACGGAAATCCGCACAACAAAAAGCCCGGCAGAGCCGGGCTTCGAAAACGCGCCAAGAGAGCGTGCGATTAGAGGCCGAGGCCTTCGAAACGCTTCTTGAACTTGGAGACGCGGCCGCCGCGGTCCATGAGCTGCTGGTTGCCGCCCGTCCAAGCCGGGTGCGACTTCGGGTCGATTTCCAGGTTCATGGTGGCGCCTGCCGAACCCCAGGTCGAGCGGGTTTCGTATTCGGTGCCGTCAGTCATGACCACCTTGATCAGGTGATAGTCGGGATGGATGTCTGCCTTCATAACGATCTTCCTAGAGTTCCAGGGTCCAATTGTCGCAAGGCATTGCGACTTCGAGACCGAACACGTAAATGAAGCCGCGGACCGGCTGATGGGCCACGGCTTCCCAATTCGATGCCGTGCCTATACATCAAGGTCCGCGGGATAACAAGTGCCGCGCGGAAGACTCATGGGCAAACCCGCCCCCTCCGTGATTGGCGAACGGGGGTCATGTGTCCGAACGAGCAAACCAGTCACCAGCGCGTAAATCCATTCGCCCTCTCGCCACGCTGCTGCCCTACCTCAAGCGCTACCGCCATCTGGTCATCGGCGCCGGGATTTCGCTCGTTATCGCTGCGGTGACGACGCTGACGCTGCCGCTCGCCGTCAGGCGCATGGTCGACAACGGCTTCTCCAATTCCGACAGCGGCTTCATCAATACCTATTTCTCGATGCTGATGATGCTCGCCATCATCCTGGCTTTGGCCAGTGCGGCCCGCTACTATTTCGTCATCACCCTTGGCGAGCGCATTGTCGCCGATCTCCGGCGCAACGTCTTCCAGCACGTCACCCGCCTTTCCGCGTCGTTCTTCGACGTGAACCAGTCGGGCGAGATCGTCTCGCGGCTGACCGCCGATACCACGCAGCTGAAGTCCGCCGTCGGCGCGACGGCATCGGTAGCACTTCGCAACCTGATCCTGTGTCTCGGCGCCATCGGCATGATGGTTTATACCAGCCCGAAGCTGTCGAGCCTGGTGCTGGCGGCAATCCCGGTGATCGTCTTCCCGCTGGTCGGCTTCGGCCGCTCCGTCCGCCGCCGCTCGCGCGAGGCACAGGACACCCTGGCGATGGCATCGGCCTATGCCGGCGAGGCGATCGCCGCCTCCCGCACCGTTCAGGCCTTCAACAGCGAGGACATCGCCAACAACCGCTTCGGCAACGCCGTCGAGGATGCCTTCGGCGCGGCACGCGCGGCCATCAAGGCCCGCTCGGTGCTGACGGCCTTCGCCATCACCATGGTGTTCGGTAGCGTTGTCGCCGTCCTGTGGTTCGGCGCGCGCGACGTGCTGGCGGGCAATCTCTCGGCCGGAACCCTCAGCCAGTTCCTGCTTTATTCGGTCTTCGCCGCCGGCAGCCTCGGCTCGCTATCGGAGGTCTGGGGCGAGCTCTCGCAGGCAGCCGGTGCCGCGGAGCGGTTGAACGAGCTCTTGACCGAAGTCCCGGAAATCGAGGCGCCCGCAAACCCCGTCGCCATGCCGGCGCCGGCGCTCGGCGCCATCAGCTTCGACGAAGTCTATTTCGCCTACCCCGCGCGCCCTGATTACAAGAGCCTGAACGGCCTGAGCTTTGCGATCAAACCGGGTGAAACCGTCGCCATTGTCGGCCCATCCGGCGCGGGCAAGAGCACCGTCTTTTCGATGCTGCTGCGGTTCTACGATCCGGCAAAGGGTGCCATCACGGTCGATGGCGTCGATATCCGCACCGTGGACCCGAAGGATCTGCGCGACCGCCTGGCGATCGTGCCGCAGGACGTCACCATCTTCGCCTCCTCCGTCCACGACAACATTGCCTTCGGCCTGCCGGGTGCAAGCCGTGAAGCCGTGCGCGCCGCTGCCGTCGCCGCTCAGGCCGACGAATTCATCGGCCGGATGGAGAAGGGCTACGACACGCTTGTCGGCGAGCGTGGCATCACGCTCTCGGGCGGCCAGCGCCAGCGCATCGCCATTGCCCGCGCCATCCTGCGCAACGCGCCGATCCTTTTGCTCGACGAGGCGACCTCGGCGCTCGACGCCGAAAGCGAGACACTGGTGCAGAAGGCGCTCGAGGGCTTGCTGCATGAACGCACGACTGTTGTCATCGCCCACCGGCTCGCAACCGTCTTGAAGGCCGACCGCATCCTCGTGATGGAACACGGCCGGATCGTCGAAGAGGGAACCCATGCCTCGCTGATCCGGCAGGACGGGCTCTATGCCAAGCTGGCCCGTTTGCAGTTCAACCACGGAGCCCAGGAGCTGTTCCTGAACGCTGGGAAGTAAGACGACCACTACCATAGTCGCATGCCGGCATGTCCGGCATGCCATTGCAGCTGGAAAGCCGGACCCTATTCTATAGGTGCCGGCTTTTTTCGGCCGCCACGACCGATGTGGATTGTTCAGGGAGGAACCTAATGACATTTTCGAAGTTGACCCGCCGGGCGGCGCTTGCCCTCGGCTTCACCGCACTCACCGTTCTCGGCTCCGGCATCCAGGCGAATGCCCAGGACTTTCCGGATCGCGCAATCACCCTTGTCGTTCCCTTTGCCGCCGGCGGCTCGACCGACGTGGTCGCGCGGATCGTGGCGCAGAAGATGTCGGAGGATCTCGGCCAGCAGGTCATCGTCCAGAATGTCGCCGGCGCCGGTGGCAACCTCGGTGCCGACAATGTCGCGCGCGCCGACCCGGACGGCTATACGATCCTCATGGGCACGGTGGCGACGCACGCCCTCAACCCGCTGATCCTCAAGACCAAGCCCTATGACCCGGAAAAGGACTTCGCTCCGATCTCGCTTCTGGTCGTCGTTCCGAACGTGCTGGTGGTCAATCCGGAGCTGCCGGCCAAGACCGTCGAGGAGCTTCTGGCACTGCTCAAGGCCAAGCCCGATGAATATGCCTACGCTTCTTCCGGCAATGGCACGCCGCTGCACCTCTCCGGCGAGCTCTTCAAGAAGATGGCCGGCGTCAACATGCAGCATATCCCCTACAAGGGCGCCGGACCGGCGCTCAACGACGTCATCGGCAACCAGGTGCCGATCATGTTCGACAACCTGCCGTCCTCCTCCAGCCACATCAAGGCCGGCACCTTGCGGGCGCTTGCGGTAACGACCGCCGAACGCGCGCCATCCTTCCCCGACGTTCCGACGGTCGCGGAGGCAGGCATTCCGGGCTACGAAACCTATACCTGGAACGCGCTGTTTGCACCGGCCAACACGCCCGAGCCAGTTGTCGCCCGCCTGAACGAAGCCGCCAACAAAGCGCTTGCGGATCCGGCCGTGGTCGAGCGGATGAAGGAATTCAGCGCAACCATCGTCGGCTCGACGCCGCAGGAGCTTGCCGCGCATGTGAAGGCCGAGCTCGCAAAATGGACCCCTGTCGTTCGCGACGCCAACATCCAGATGGATTGATCGGAGTTACTTGACCCCATCTGCCGGATCGGCCCCTCATCCGGCTGCCGCCACCTTCTCCCCGCCTGCGGGGAGAAGGGATATGTGGCACGCTGGCGCAGGACTTGACCTCAACAAGCACCGGACCGGAAACGCTATGCGTCCCCTCTCCCCGCTTGCGGGGAGAGGGCTAGGGTGAGGGGCCCGACACGCGGACAACGATAGCCGATTCAGCCCGCTTAGACCGCACCCGCATGCCTCCCGGCGACACGGCCGGAATAGATGCAGCCGCCGAGAAACGTGCCTTCCAGCGCGTTGTAGCCATGCATGCCGCCGCCGCCGAAGCCTGCGACTTCACCTGCAGCGTAAAGGCCCGGCACCGGTTCGCCCGACTGCTCCAGCACCTGGCCGGCCAGGTTGGTCTGCAGGCCGCCGAGCGTCTTGCGCGTCAGGATATGCAGCCTGACGGCAATCAGCGGCCCGGCCTTGGGGTCGAGCAGGCGGTGCGGTTTGGCGGTACGCAGCAGCCGGTCACCGCGGTAGGACCGTGCCCCGCGGATCGCCGTCACCTGCGCATCCTTCGAGAAGGGATTGGTGATCTCGCGGTCACGCGCCTCGATCTGCTCGAGCAGGTGATCGACCGACAGGCGGTTCTCAGCCGTCAGCGCATTCATCGCCGGCACGAGATCGTCGAGCCGGTCGCGAACGATGAAATCTTCTCCCCTATCCATGAAGGCCTGCACCGGTCCGGGCGGGTTCTTGCCCAGCCGCTTGAGCAGGAGCGAGATGCTCTTGCCGGTCAGATCAGGGTTCTGTTCGGAACCGGAAAGGGCAAATTCCTTCTTGATAATCGCCCGCGTCAGGATGAACCAGCTGTAGTCGTGGCCGCTGTGGCGGATGGCCTGCAAGGTGCCGAGCGTATCGAAGCCGGGCATGGCGGGTGCTGAAAAGCGATTGCCGTCAGCATCGCACCAGAAGGACGACGGACCGGGCAGGATGCGGATGCCGTGATCCGGCCAGATCGGATCGAAATTCTTCAGGCCTTCGGTGTAATGCCACATGCGATCGGAATTGATGACCGAGCCGCGGGCGCGGCCGACAATCTCCAGCATGCGGCCATCGACATGATGCGGCACGCCGCAGACCATCGTCGCCGGCGGCTGGCCCAGCCGCTTGCGTGGCCAGTTGCGCCGTACCAGCTCATGGTTGCCGCCGATGCCGCCCGATGTCACGATCACCGCGCCCGCCGAAATCTCGAAATCACCGGCGACATCACGCGAGCTGCGCTGGCCGCGGCCGACCGGATCGGCCTTGAGCACCGAACCGCGCGCGCCGGTGACCGCCCCATCCGTCGTCACCAGTTCGTCGACGCGGTGGCGGAAGCGAAAACGCACGAGGCCGCGGCTTTCCGCCTCGCGCGTCAGCCGCACGAACGGCTCGATAACAGCCGGGCCGGTGCCCCAGGTGACGTGGAAGCGCGGAACAGAATTGCCATGCCCATGCGCAAGGCCGCCACCGCGCTCGGCCCAGCCGACGACGGGGAACCAGCGCATGCCGAGCGAATGCAGCCAGCTGCGCTTCTCGCCGGCAGCGAAATCGAGATAGGCATCGGCCCACAATCGCGGCCAGTGGTCCTCGGGACGATCGAATTGCGACGAGCCCATCCAGTCCTGGCGGGCGAGCTGGCGACTGTCCTTGATACCCATGCGCCGCTGCTCGGGACTGTCGACGAAAAAGAGACCGCCTAGCGACCAGAAGGCCTGACCGCCGAGGTTCTGCTCCCCCTCCTGATCGAGAACGATCACCTTGCGGCCAAGCGCTGCTGCCTCAGACGCGGCCACAAGACCGGCAAGCCCAGCACCGACGACCAGTACATCGCAATCCATTAACGGCGCCCTCCCCTGCATCCGCCAAGATGCAAGCTTCCCCCTGCATGTTGTGGATGCAAGTGTTACGCGCACGTCAAGGTCAATTCAAGGGCGTCGGACCGAGGGCTATCCTTGAGCCTATTTCTCGGTCAGCTTCAGCTCGATACGACGGTTCTGCGACCGCGCTTCGACGCTCTCGCCCTCGGCGATCGGCTGATACTCGCCGAAACCGGCGGCGACCAGCCTGTCGGCCGGCACGCCCTTGGAGATCAGGAACTTGACGACGGATGTGGCACGGGCGGACGAAAGCTCCCAGTTGTCGGCAAAACGGCCGGTGCCTGAAAGCTGTACATTGTCCGTGTGCCCGTCGACGCGCAGCACCCAGTTGATCTCCGCCGGAATTTCCTTGGCAAGGTCGAGCAGCGCCGAGGCGAGCTTGGCCATTTCAGTCTGGCCCTCAGGATTGAGTTCGTTGCCGCCGGAGGGGAAAAGCACTTCCGACTGGAAGACGAAGCGGTCGCCGACGATGCGGATGTTTTCGCGATCGGACAGGATTTCGCGCAGCCGTCCGAAGAAATCGGAACGATAGCGGTTTAGTTCCTGCACCCGCTGCGCCAGCGCGACATTCAGTCGGCGACCGAGATCGGCGATCTTCGTCTGCGAAGACTGGTCCTTGGCTTCCGACGCCTGCAAGGCCTCTTCGATCGCCGCGATCTGGCTGCGCAGCGCCGCGATCTGCTGGTTGAGAAGCTCGATCTGGCTCATGGCACGGGCGCTGGTCTGGCGTTCGGCGTCAAGCTCGGCACCGACACGCCCCAGCTTCTCGTTGGCGGCATCCGTGCTGCCGGCGCCCTGGTCAAGCAAGGCTTTCAGGCGAGAGCGCTCGCCTTCCGACTGGGAGAGGGAGGCCTGGAGATTGGCGAGCGAATCCTCCAGATCCTGCTTGCCACTTTTCTCCAGCGCCAGCAGCTGCGTCAGCTCGTTGATCTGGCTGTTCAGCCGGGTCAGAACCTCGTCCTTGCCGCTGATTTCGCGGCTGAGCAGGAACTGCGCCAGCACGAAGACGCTGAGCAGGAACATGATCGACAGGAGCAGGGTCGACAATGCGTCGACGAAACCGGGCCAGTAGTCGATCGTGCGCTGTGAACGGCCTTTTCGGGCAAGCGCCATGGGTCATTCCCCTCCGGTATCGTCCGCATGGCTGAGCTTGGCCTGCGATCCGGACTTCTCGCTGTTCACTGAAATGCGCTCGGAGTGGCCGATGCGCGTCGTCAGCTTGTCCAGCGTCTTGCGCATCGCCTTCGCCTCTTCCTGCTGCGCCTCTATCCAGTCGCGCAGCATCTGCTGCTCGCCGCGCATGTTCTTGACCAGACCCTGAATACCTTCAGCCAGGCTCGCCATCGCCGCCGTCGTGCGCTGGTTGGAACCGCCTTCATGGTTGAGGCGGACGAGCTGGTCCGTCAGGCGCTTCAGCTCCTCAACAGGCGCGCCGGTCGACAGGTCGCCGGCAATCGAGAGTTCCGATCCGACATCGGTGACGGAGGAGAGCCAGTTTTCAAGCTCGGTATAGAACCGGTTCTGCGCCCGACCCGCCTGCAGATCGAGAAAGCCGAGGATCAGCGAACCGGAAAGGCCGAAGAGCGACGTCGAGAACGCCGTTCCCATGCCGGTCAGCGGCGCCGACAGGCCGTTCTTGAGAGCGCCCAGCACGTCCTCGGTGCTGCCGGAACCGGCATCCAGTGACTGGATGACGGTGTTGATGGAGCCGATCGTGCCGAGCAGACCCCAGAAGGTGCCGAGCAGGCCGAGGAAGACGAGCAGACCGGTCAGATACCGCGTCGTGTCGCGCGATTCATCCAGCCGTGTTGCAATCGAATCCAGGATCGACCGCAGCGCCGTCGTCGAGATCGCCGTCTGGCGGCCACCGATCAGCGCGCGCATCGGCGACAGCAGGACCGGATCCCGCCCGACCTTGTCGGCGCTGCCGGCGGCGCGGAAAGAATTGAACCAGCGCACCTCTGGACGAAGCCCGAGCACATGGTTGAACGCCAGCAGGATGCCGATCAGCAGCACCCCGAGGATCAGGCCGTTCAGGCCGGGATTGGCGAGGAAGGCATTGTGTGCCTGCCGAAAGAGGATCGCGCCGACGAAACCGACGATGATCAGGAAAATCACCATGGTCCAGAAAAAATGCATGGGGCTCGAAAGCTTATGCGGATTGTAGTCTGCTTCCACCCCTTCCCGACCGTCCCACCCGGACAGATGCAGTTTCGTCATGGGTATACCATTCTCCCGGTTGCATTTGGCGGAACGGTGCCGCGACGCGTCGGAGCCTACTGCATAATTCCTCAAATCGGAATCGATTTAAGAGAAAGTTATGCAGCAAGTTAACGCGCTGCAGCATCCATCGCGCGTCCTGTTTAACGTGTGGCGCTGTAGTGGAGCTTTGCGCCGAATTGAAGGAAAAAACAAAAAGCCTCCGACACATGGAGCGCCGGAGGCTTGGCAAGCAGGAAACGGACGGGCCGTCGATTATTTCGACGGGATCGGACGGTGAACGACGTCGCGCAGCGCCTTGGTGATGTATTCGTTGCCGCAAACGATCGAACCCTCGTTGACCGGCTTGGCGCCGCCATCGATATCCGTCGACCAGCCACCGGCTTCGCGGATCAGAAGCACGCCGGCCGCAATGTCCCAGGCGGCCAGGTCGCGCTCCCAGTAGCCGTCGAAACGGCCGGCTGCAACATAGGCGAGATCGAGTGCCGCCGAGCCCATGCGGCGGATGCCGGCGACTTCGCCCATCACGTGGCGCAGTTCGATCAGGTATTTGCCGTGATTGCCACGACCGAGATGCGGCGTGCCGGTGGCGATCACCGCATCCGACAAGGCCTTGCGCGCAGCGACGCGCAGGCGACGGTCATTGAGGAAAGCGCCGCCGCCACGCTCGGCGGTATACAGTTCGTCGGTTGCCGGGTTGAACACGACAGCGCCGACGATCTCGCCCTGGCGCTCAAGCGCGATCGAGACAGCAAAATGTGGAATGCCGTGCAGAAAATTGGTGGTGCCGTCGAGCGGATCGACGATCCAGCGATGGGCGCCATCGGTGCCGATGATCTCCTCGCCTTCCTCGCCGAGGAAGCCATAGGTCGGACGCGCCTTCAGCAGTTCTTCGCGGATGAGCTTTTCGGCCTTGCGGTCGGCCTGGGACACGTAGTCGCCCGGTCCCTTGAGCGAGACCTGCAGGTTCTGGACTTCACCGAAATCGCGCGCCAGCGACTTGCCGGCCTTGAAGGCGGCCTGAACCATGACATTGAGGAGAGCTGAACGGGCCATCTGGCGATCCTTGTGAAGCGAAGGCCGATCGAGCCTTCTCGATCGGACATTGAACCTGTGTGACGGAACACGGGGATAGCACCTGCCGATCGGGCAAGGCCTGTCATCGAGTTCCATCGTCAAAAAACCGAGTGAAGATCACTCCGCCCGGGACGTGCCGGAAAACCATGGCGCCAGGGGCAAAAACCGGGGCTTCAAGACCACAAAAACCCCGGAAGTTCAAGAGAAATAGCGCCTGGCTCGGCCGAACAGCCGAGATTCAGGCGCCTACAGCGCCGCGCGTCTTATTAGACGCGCAAAGGTCGCTGTAGCACTTTGATTTTTGCTGCATGTTTTTATCCTTAAATCGAATAGGATTTAAGGAAACATGCAGTGGAATCCCGGTCAGCTCGAGCGGAACTTGTTGGCTGCGCTGAGTGCCGCCTTCTGCTGCTGCTCGTTGAGACCGAGGTAGAAGTCTTCCAGCGCATCGTCCTTGAGGCCGGCGCGGCGCGACAGCACATACCACTTCGCCGCCTCGACCGGATTGGGCCGGGTGCCGATGGCGTTGACATAGAGATGGGACAGCCGGTTCTGCGCCACGACATTGCCGCCTTCCGCCGCCCGCTTCATCCAGCCGAAACCGTCCTCCAGGTTGCGATCGCCGGCAATGCCTTCGATCATCCAGATGGCGATGTCGAGCTGCGCCGTGTCGTAACCAGCATGGGCCGCCCGAAGCAGCCATTCCCTGGCCCGCGCCCGCTTGCCTTCGTCAATGCCATCGACGTTGAGATAGATCTGCGACAGCGCATATTGCGCGTCGGCGATCCCCTGCTCGGCCGATTTTTCGTAGTAGGGCATAGCGGCCTTCAGACCCTTCGGTCCGGGGCTGTCGGCCACGAGCGTCTGGCCATAGTTGAACTGGGCCGACCCATTGCCGAGATCGGCCGCCTTCTTCATCAGTTCTTCGGACTTCTTGCGGTCGCGCTTGACGTAGCGCCCTTCCATCAGGATCAGCGCGTATTTGAACATGGCGGCCGGGTCGCCGTTTTCAGCCGCCTGTCCGTACCAGAACGCCGCCTGCTTGGCATTGCGCACCACGCCGAGGCCCTGCTGCAGGATTTCGGCAACAAGCGTTTGCGCGGCAGGATCGCCGAGCTGCGCGCGCGGAAGTGCGAGATCCATCGCCGTCAGATAATAGCCGCGCTGGAAAGCGCCGTAGGCGTCGTCGACCTTGCCGGCGAATGGCTTTTCCGCAGGTAGTGCCGGCAGTTCGGCGCCCATGCGGTCAAAGACATTGACGCCCTGCGAAGGCACCGTGCCATCACCAGCCTTCTTCTTGTCCGCCGGGTCAGCCGGCTTGGCCACAGGCTTGCCCGTGCCTTCTTCAGGCATCGCTGCGCCATTGAAGGGGGTGATGCGGCCGCGCTTTGCAGCGCCACTATCATCGGCGTTGACGCCCAGCTCCTGCACTGGAGCCGGCTTTTCCTGCGCACGCACCGGCGTCGCCACGGCGGCGGTGGCGGCAAGGAGGGCAACGCCCCAACTGAGCTTTGAAGACAGGCGGTTCAACATCGACACGTCTTAAGCTTCAAACCGTGGCGCTTTTTCGTCAAGAAGCGCGTTGACGGCGGCGACCACCGACGGCGCCTGCTCGGGCTCGCCGAAGACGGCCAGGCGAAGCGCCACGAATTCGGCGCCGGTCTCGGCCGCCGCCAATGCGGACTGCGGATCCGTGCCGCCCATGACGATGCAGGGAATCTCGATCATCGAGGCCCACCATTCGGCGAGCGCCAGGTTCTTCGGATGCGCATCCGGCTTGATGTCGCCGTCCGTCTTGCCGAAGAACACGTAGTCCGGACGCACTTCGCCGATTTGAAGCGCGTGATGGCGGTCGGCCGCGTTGCCGCCGCCGACGATAAGCTTCGGCGTGTGCTTCTCGACCGCCTCGCCAAGTGCTTCGGCATTGCCGGAAATATGCAGGCCGTCGGCCCTGGCGCGTCCGGCGACCCGGGAATCGCCCTCGATCAGCGCAGCGGCTCCAGCCTCCTGGATGATCGGCACGAGGCGCTCGGCGTGTTTCTGGAACTCGGCGTCATCGAGGCCATATTGCGGCACGATCACCGAAGCGACGTCGCCGCCCTTCAAGGCGTCGGCAAGCACCTTGGCGCGATCCGCCGGATCAGCGATATCCGGCGCAATCAGCACCAGGCGGCAGCGTTCTATTGTCTTGCTCATGACATCCATTTCTAGCTGTGCCCGCATGTCGACGGAAACCAGCGCTCGATTTCGTTTGGGAAAACCGATAGACGGAGACGTCAAAAGGATCAACCGCCACCGATGCTTCCCGACCTGGACTTCTATCTCGTCGCCATCCCGGCGGTTCTTCTCGTTGGCCTCAGCAAGGGCGGTATGGGCGAGGCCCTTTCGTTGATGGGCGTGCCGATCCTGTCGATGGCCGTCTCGCCGGTTCAGGCGGCCGCGCTGCTCTTACCGATCCTGATCGCGATGGACCTCGTCTCGCTCTGGATGTGGCGCAAGCACGGCGATCGCAAAACCCTGTTCATGCTCCTGCCCGGCGCCATCGCCGGCATTCTCATCGGCTGGGCGACGTCGGCCTATGTCTCGCGCGACTATCTGCGCCTGATCATCGGCCTCATCACCGTGCTGTTCGTCCTGCGCTATGTCTACAATGTCTGGCGCATGCGCAACGGAATAACGATCACGCCCAAGCAGCAACGGGCTGGCCCCGCAACGCTCTGGGGCTCGTTTGCCGGCTATGGCAGCTTTGTCGCCCACGCCGGCGGCCCGCCTTTTCAGATCTACGCCCTGCCGCTTCAGCTCGATCCGCGCGAATACACCGGCACGATCGTGCGCTTCTTCGCCATCCTCAATGCCGTCAAGCTCATCCCCTATTTCGCGCTCGGCCAGCTCGACATGAGCAATCTCAAGATCTCTGCGACACTGTTTCCGCTGGCGATCGTTGCCACCGTCTGCGGCGCCTTCATCGTTCGCCGCATGAAGCCGCAGATCTTCTATCCCTTCATGTATAGCATGGCTTTCATCGCCGGGCTGAAGCTGCTGTGGGACAGCCTCAACAGCCTGCTGGCCGGCGCCTGACTGCATCCAAGCGATCGATCATATTGCAAAGCAAAACGAAAATGCCGCAGCGCACAAATTTCTTGCCGCCCGCGGTGATTTCGCTTAACGTCCGGTCATGACCATTGCGGACCCTTTCGATGCCATCGCGGATCCCAACCGGCGTTACCTGCTGGAGGAACTGCGGCGCGCGCCGAAAACGGTCAACGAACTGGCCGAAGGATTGCCGATCAGCCGGCCCGCGGTATCACAGCACCTGAAGGCCCTGCTCGACTGCAATCTGGTTTCGGTTTCGGCCAACGGTACGCGGCGGATATATGCGATCAACCGCCCTGGCTTCGACAGGCTCAACCTGTGGTTGGATCAATTCTGGGCCTGATGACCGGACGGGAGCGTAACCGCGGCCTGACACAAATCGACCGGGTCTCAAACCCGGTCGAGCGATCCGTATCTTCCGTTGAGGGGATTGGTTGTGAACCTTGTTGCGTCGTCTCCGCGGAGAGGACACCTCCCGTTGTTACTGGGAAATACCGTTTATAATCAGTGAGTCGAGGAGCGAAGCCTTTCGATTTCGTCCCTGATGCGCAGCTTCCTTCGCTTGATGTCGCTGATCATTTCGTCCTCGATGGACGGCTGGTTCATTGCTGCATGGAGCTCCTGCTCCAGTGCGCCATGTTTTTTCTCAAGCGTTGCAAGATGAGCCTCAATGGTCATTGGCAGTCCCTTCCTTTTGCTTGCATCCGGCTGGTAAATGCCGGATGTTCCATGGTTGTAACCTTACTACTGTGCCATGCCATTTTTCATTTGTCGAAGGCGAAATGATGACGACGGATAACTTCCCGTTACCGCCCAAGATGTGATAGAGCGGCGCATGAAATTCCGGTTCGAGGAGGACTTCGCAACCGGGCTGATGGGGATCGCTTTGCATGCCGGACCAGGACCAGGCCGAACTCAGATTGACCGCCGCGCGGCTGAGGCAGGAACATGAAGATTATGATGCTGCCATCAACGCCATGATTCAGACCGGCTGCGATGCGCTGAGAATTCAGCGCATGAAGAAGAAGAAGCTGGTCATCAAGGACAAGATCACCAAGCTCGAAGACCAGATCATCCCCGACATCATCGCCTGAAGCGGAACTTTAAAGACGTGCTCGACACCACTACCCCACCCGTCGCCATCATCATGGGAAGCCAGTCCGACTGGGAGACGATGAAGAACGCCGCCGATACGCTCGACGCGCTCGACATTGCCTATGAGGCTCGCATCGTTTCTGCACACCGCACACCTGATCGGCTGGTAAGCTTCGCCAAGGGCGCGCGCGACGAAGGCTTCAAGGTCATCATCGCCGGTGCCGGCGGTGCCGCCCATCTGCCGGGCATGTGCGCCTCGATGACGCCGTTGCCGGTCTTCGGCGTGCCGGTGCAATCGAAGGCACTGTCCGGGCAGGACAGCCTGCTGTCGATCGTCCAGATGCCGGCCGGCATTCCCGTCGGAACGCTGGCGATCGGACGCGCCGGCGCGGTCAACGCGGCACTACTCGCCGCAGCCGTACTGGCGCTCAGCGACAACGACCTTGCCGACCGTCTCGACGACTGGCGCGAGCAGCAGACCGTCGCCGTCGCCGAGTATCCGGTGGACGACGCATGACAACCATTGGCATCATTGGCGGCGGCCAGCTCGGCCGCATGCTGGCCATGTCTGCTGCACGGCTGAACTTCCGCGCCATCATCCTCGAGCCGCAGCCCGACTGTCCGGCAGCGCAGGTGGCAAACGAACAGATCGTTGCCGCCTATGACGATGAACGCGCGCTCGATGCGCTGGCGGCCGCCTGCGACATCGTCACCTACGAATTCGAGAATGTGCCGGTTGCGGCCGCCGAGAGGCTCGCCCGTGCCCGGCCTGTCTTCCCGCCGCCGAAGGCACTGGAAGCCGCCCAGGACCGCCTGGTCGAAAAACGCTTCCTCAACGACAGCGGCATCGTCACCGCCCGCTTCCATGCGGTCGACAGCCAGGCCGATCTTGAGGCGGCACTTGCCGATTTCGGCGGTTCCGGCGTCCTGAAGACCCGCCGCCTCGGCTATGATGGCAAGGGACAACGCGTGTTCCGCTCCGGGCAGGACAGCCCGCAAGGCGCCTTCGCGGCGCTCGGCTCCGTGCCGCTGATCCTCGAAAGCTTCGTGCCGTTCGGGCGCGAAATCTCCATCATCGCTGCCCGCTCGGTAGATGGCGCCGTCGCCTGTTACGATCCGGCGGAGAACGTTCACCGCAACGGCATCCTGCATACATCCACCGTACCCGCGGCCATTGGCCCTGCCACCGCCGAGACCGCGCGCACTGCGGCCAAGGCGATCCTCGATGCGCTCGGCTATGTCGGCGTCATCGGTGTGGAGTTCTTCGTGCTTGCCGACGGTAGCCTCGTCGCCAATGAAATGGCGCCGCGCGTGCATAATTCCGGCCACTGGACGGAGGCGGCCTGCATCGTCTCGCAATTCGAGCAGCACATTCGCGCCGTGGCCGGCCTGCCGCTCGGCAATCCCGTTCGCCACTCCGACTGCGTGATGCAGAACCTGATCGGCGACGACATCGACGATGTGCCGGCCTGGCTTGCCAAGGACAACGTTTTCGTCCATCTCTACGGCAAGACGCAAGCCCGACCGGGCCGCAAGATGGGTCACATCACCCGCTTGACGTGAGCCTCAAAGCCACAGAAATGCGGGGCAAGGCGCCAAAATCCGGTGTCTTGCGGTTGACACAACAGGGGTGACACGGTATTTGCCATCCCACCTTATGGAGCGCGCTGAATGGCGCGCTTTTGATTGTTAGAAATACCGGGCGAATTTTGTTTCCCCGAAACCTGCGGATCAGGAAAATGAAGATCAAGAATTCGCTCAAGTCGCTGAAGACCCGCCATCGCGAAAACCGTCTGGTTCGTCGCAAGGGCCGTATCTACATCATCAATAAGCAGAACCCGCGCTTCAAGGCACGTCAGGGCTGAGGCCCAGACTGGTTTCTGTTTGGCGTCTCGCTTCGGCGATGTCCCAAAATTGATTTTGATCTTATTCCGTGGCGAGCTAACATGCTCGCCATGCGAGTTTTTGTACCCTTGATTCTGGCGTGTTCCGCCCTTCTCGCCGCCTCAGTTGGAGCCGGCACCCTGACTTTCGCCGCAGAGACGGCACCGGAAACCGAGGCCGCCAGCCTCACCACCCCAAAGCAACGCCTCGACGCCCTGTTCTCCGACCTCAAGAAGGAACGGGACGCCGACAAGGCGCGCGAACTCGCCAACCAGATCCGCCTGGAATGGCAGGATTCCGGCAGCGCGACGGTCAACCTGCTGATGCAGTGGGCCGACAAGTCCATCACCGACAATAAGCCGGCGGCAGCCCTCGATATCCTCGACCAGGTGATCACGCTGGCCCCGAGCTACGTCGAAGGCTGGAACCGCCGCGCGACCCTGCACTACACGATGGGTAACTATCGCAAGTCGATGTCGGACATCAATCATGTCCTGTCGCTCGAGCCTCGGCATTTCGGCGCGCTCGCCGGCATGGCCGCAATCCTCGGCTCCGCCGGCAAGGACGAGCTGGCGCTCAGGGCCTGGGAGCAGTTCCTGGCAATCTATCCAGCCGATCGCAAGGCACAGGAGCAACTGGGCGAGCTGACCGAAAAGCTCGCGGGCAGCAAGACGTAAACCGGACGGATGCCGAAGCAAGCGCAGGCCCCGCGATGACGCCTCCCACGGAACTGGCCGCTATCCGCAACCTTGCCACGGCAGCGCACCTGTTCGTGGAGCCGATCTGGCTGGAATGGAATAGCGCCTGGAACGGCGATGCGCCGGTCACGCCCTCTCAATGGACATGCGGGCGCACAAGTCTGTTTCTGTCGCGTGCCCTGGCGGCTGAAGGTTTCGAGGCTTCATGGGCAAGCGGCACGCCCCGCCTGTCATCTTCCGGGCCGGAATTGGGCGATTTCGGCTTCCTCAGTGACGCCGGCTGGCAAAGCCACGCCTGGGTCGAGTGCGGCAACGTTATCGTCGATATTACGGCCGACCAGTTCGGCGCTCCTCCCGTGCACATCGTCGATCGCTACGATCGCCGCTATAGCAAGGGCGACCGCGACACGGCATTGCCGGAGTTCATTCGGGCCTGTCAGCGCGCGGTGGACGAAATCTGGCCACGATGGCGCTGCAATAGCAGAAAACCATCGACCCTTATCCCTGAGATGTTTGCGTACACTGCAGAGTAAGAGGAGCCGCCGAGACAATGGTTCTAGCCGCCCTGTTCATCGTTGCCCTCACCCTCGCAGGCATCGCCTACAGCCAGCGTAGCGCACGAAACATCAGCGCGCGGTTCCCGAATACGGGCGAGCTGATCGACATCGGCGGCTTCCGCATGAACAGCGTCCACCTGCCGGCGACTTCGGAGGCTGACCTGGTCCCGCTCGTCTTCATTCACGGTGCGAGCGGCAACCTGCTCGATCAGATGCATGCCTTTGCTCCGGCCTTCGAGGGCCGCGCGGAGATGCTTTTCGTCGACCGGCCGGGCCACGGCTACTCCGAGCGCGGCGGGCGGGCGAATGATCGCCCCGATGGCCAGGCGGATGCGATCGCAAAGCTGATGGACATGCGAGGCATGCCTCGGGCGATCATCGTCGGCCACTCCTTCGGCGGGGCGATCGCCGCGAGCTTTGCCCTTCGCCATCCGGAAAGGACGACAGGCCTTATCCTGCTGGCGCCCGCGACCCATCCCTGGCCGGGCGGCATCGACTGGTACTACCGGCTGACGGCACTGCCCTATGTCGGCTGGCTGTTTGCCCATACGCTGGCTGCGCCGATCGGCCTCCGGCGGATCGATAGTGGCACGCGGTCGGTCTTTTCGCCCAATCCGCGACCCGCCGACTACATCGACAAGACGGCGCCGCACCCACGATCATCGTCAGCGGCGACAGCGACGACATCGTGCTGGCCGATATTCACTCGCGCAGCCTGGCGCGCGACATTGCCGGATCGGAACTGCTGTGGATCGGCAACCTCGGCCACAAGCCCGATTATGTCGTCACCGACGTGGTTGTCGCCGCAGTGGAGAAACTGGTGGGCAAACCCGGCGATCTCCGCGCAGCGGTGAAGCTCGCCGAAGAGAGGCTCACCGACGGCAAGGCGCATTGATAGGAGCGGAAGTTTTATCTCAACCGATCCGAGGCCTGAGCCGTCGACCTTCCCAGCGTCTCGACGAGATAATCGATGAACACGCGAACCTCGGGCGAAAGGTGACGTCGGCTGAGGTAGACGGCATAGAGGTTGAGCGCGCTCATATGCCAGCTTTCCAGCAAGGGGACCAACCGACCGGAGGCGATATCGTCTCCGACGATGAAGTCCGGCTGTACGATGACCCCGCCGCCGGCGAGTGCCAGCGCGCGCAGCAGATCGCCATTGGTGGCATGCACGACCGGATCAATCCGAACCTGCGTCTCGCGCCCCTCGACATCGGAAAACATCCAGCTATCCCCGAGCGAGAGATAGGAATAGCTAAACGTTTCATGGCCGCCGAGATCGGACGGTTGCTGCGGCGTGCCGCTGCGAGCGAGGTAATCTGGCGAAGCACAAACGATCATCCGCACCGGTGCGATTTCACGCGCGATAAGGCTGGCGCTGGGCGCGCGGGCAATGCGCAAGGCGACATCGACACCGGAATGGGCGAGATCGACGAGCATGTCGGTCAAATCGATGTCGAGACGCAAGCCGGACCAGCGCCTCGGCCTCTTGATATCGGCGAGTATCTGCCGGGCACGTTCGTAGAAGAGCTGTCCCGGCTCTGTGAACAGGTCACTGGACCAAGGAAGGCGTGATGGATGAGGAATACCTCTTTTGGGACAATCAGGGCTTCATGAAGCAGATCGGCCTGGCCCAATAGAAAGACAGAGGCCATGGGAGCAGGTTCACTGCTCCCATGGCCTCATGGCATTCTGAAACGAGCGGCGAGCCTCAGATACCGCTCAGGCCGTCCGAGCCGATATAGGCGATGCGCAGCATGTTGGTGGCGCCGGGCGTGCCGAGCGGCACACCGGCCGAGATGATGACGCGTTCGCCGGGCTTGCCGAAACCCTCATGAGCAACGATGCGGCAGGCACGGTTGACCATGTCGTCGAGATCGGTCGCATCCTCGGTGACGACGCAATGCAGGCCCCAGACGACCGAAAGCCGGCGAGCCGTCTGGACGATCGGCGACAGCGCGATGATCGGAACCTGCGGGCGCTCGCGCGCGGCGCGAAGGCCCGTTGTGCCGGACGAGGTGTAGCAGACGATTGCAGACAACCGCAGCGTCTCGGCGATCTGGTGGGCGGCCAGCGAAATCGCGTCGGCACCGGTCGCCTCGGGCGGCGTGCGCTGCGCGTAGATGATGCTGGAATAGTGCGGGTCGCGCTCGACGCTGCTGGCGATCGACGCCATGGTCGAGACGGCTTCCACCGGATACTCGCCGGAGGCGGATTCAGCCGACAGCATGATGGCGTCGGCGCCTTCGAAGACGGCAGTCGCAACGTCGGAGACTTCAGCGCGCGTCGGCACCGGCGCGGAGATCATCGATTCCAGCATCTGCGTGGCCACGACCACCGGTTTGCCGGCGCGGCGACAGGCGCGCGTCAGCTGCTTCTGCAGGCCAGGCACAGATTCGAGCGGCATTTCGACGCCAAGGTCGCCGCGTGCAACCATCAGCGCGTCGGAGAGCTCGATGATCTCGTCGATGCGCTCGAGCGCCTGCGGCTTCTCGATCTTGGACATCAGACCGACGCGGCCGCGGGCGATCTTGCGAACCTCGGCCAGGTCCTCGGGACGCTGGACGAAGGACAGCGCCACCCAGTCGAACTCTCCGGTTGCCAGAATCGCATCGAGGTCCGAGCGGTCCTTGTCGGTCAGGACGCCGACGGCCAGCAGCGTGTCGGGCAGGCTGACGCCCTTGCGGTCGGAAATCCTCGTGCCGGCAACAACCGTTGTGACGATGCTCTTGCCGTCGGTCTTTTCGGCGCGCAGGTGCAATTTGCCGTCATCGATCAGCAGGCGATGGCCAGGCTTGACCGCTTCGAGGATTTCCGGATGGGGCAGAAACACGCGGGTGCTGTCGCCAGGCTCGTCCTTGTTGTCGAGGGTAAAGGTCTGACCGACCTTGAGGTCGACCTTGCCTTCGGCAAACTTGCCGACGCGCAGCTTCGGACCCTGCAGGTCGCCGAGAATGCCGATCGGGCGGCCACAGCGCGCTTCGACCGCGCGGATGCGCTGCACCAGCGTGCGCATCACGTCGTGGCTTGCGTGGCTCATGTTGATACGGAACAGATCAGCCCCCGCCTCGTGCAGCTTCTGGATCATCTGCTCGTCGGCCGACGCCGGTCCGAGCGTGGCGAGGATTTTGACTTTTCTGTTCCGCTTCATCAATTCTGGCTTTCCTGCGTGCCGGGCGTATCGGAGAGCTGAACCATCCAGCTTCCCTGCCGCCCCGTGTCATATTCCTTGAATCCCATCCGCTGGAAGCCGCGGGCAAAGCAGTCCTGCACGCCCGAAACCTTGAATTCGTTTTCGGCGACGCACATGTTGACGTCGCCGGTCCAACGGCCACCCCGGGCCGCGTCTTCAGCGTAGAGATAATAGTATCGCGATTCGAGCTCGCCCTCGATCAGGGTCGCACATGTGGTCGCGGGAACCTGCCACCACCCCTCGGTTACCCAGCCTTCCTTGGCGCGGTAACCGATCGCCACGCCGACCAGATTTTGCGTGCCATTGCAGACGCGAAAATCGGCGCGAGCCTCACCGGCAAATAGAAATGAGCCTGAAATAGCCAGGGAAAACAGGAGGATCCCCCCCAATGTCGACAGCCCCGGCTTCGCTTTGGAAAATGGATATCTGGACACGGTTTCCGATGGAACTCCGTTTTGATTTGCGTGGCCTTTCTTGCGACGACCAGCCCGGAAAGTCAACGTAACTCTAATCGATTACATCGGGCTAATTAGGTGTCGATTGCGCAAAACAGTTGCGTTTTTCTTGTGAATGTCTCCGACGCGTGCAATCAAAAGCATACCCCCCCGAAAGCAGACTGGAACTGCATGCAGCACTATTCGCCCTATGAGATTATCGAAGCCAACCCCACAACCGGCCTCGTACTACTCGCCGACCACGCCATGAACCGCCTACCGGAAGAATATGGCAGCCTCGGCCTGCCGGCAGCCGCGTTTCAACGTCACATCGCCTATGACATCGGCGTCGAACATCTCGTCCGCCGGCTCTCGGCCGCACTCGACGCACCGGCAGTTCTAGGGTGCTTCTCGCGACTTTTGATCGACCCCAATCGCGGCGAGGACGATCCGACCCTGATCATGAAGATTTCCGACGGCGCGATCATTCCGGGAAACCACCCGATCAGCGAGGAGGAATGGGACAACCGGCTGAACCGTTTCCATCGGCCCTATCACCGCGCAGTCGCCGAGACACTGGAGCGCAGTGCCTTGGCCACGGGCAGCGCCCCGCTGGTCATCTCAATCCATTCCTTTACGCCCGCCTGGAAGGGTGCCGTCCGTCCGTGGCACGCGGCCGTGCTCTGGGACAACGACGCGCGCGCGGTGCTGCCGCTGATCGAAAAGCTCGAAGCATCGGGCGATATCGTCGTCGGCAACAACGAGCCCTATGACGGAGCGCTGCGCGGGGATACGATGTTCCGGCACTGCATGGCACCGGGCATTCCCCATGCCCTGATCGAGATCAGGCAGGATCTGATCGCAGACGAGGCGGGCATTGCCGCATGGGCCGATCGGCTCGCCCCGATCCTTGCCGATCTCAATACCCGGCCCGACCTGCATCGCTACGAACGGCACCCGTCGCGCACCGGCGCCTACGACATTTGAGACCAGGAAAGACAACATCATGACCGAGCTCACCCCGGACCAGCAGACCGCCTTCGAAGCCGCCGCCTTCCGGCGTCTGGTCGCGCACTTGCGCGAGCGCAGCGACGTGCAGAACATCGACCTGATGAACCTTGCCGGCTTCTGCCGCAACTGCCTGTCCAACTGGTATCGGGACGCAGCCAACGAGGCCGGCGTGACACTCGACAAGGAGCAATCCCGCGAGATCGTCTACGGCATGCCCTATGAGGAATGGCGGGCGCTGCATCAGAGGGAAGCCTCGAGCGAGCAGAAAGCCGCCTTCGAAACCAACCGCCCCAAGGAATAAACCTCTGCGCCGGGCCACCGCCACGGAAATGCCAGCGTTGTTGCGCAATGGCCCTTGACCTTGGCCGCCGTTCGCGGCACGTCACGGCACCCAAGAATTTCATTCCCCGCAAAAGGAGAAGACCATGTCAGATGCACACGGCGTCGCACGCGACCAACTCCGCGCTTTCATCGAACGGATCGAGCGCCTGGAAGAAGAAAAGAAGACCATCGCCGACGACATCAAGGACGTCTACGGCGAAGCCAAGTCCACCGGCTTCGATGCCAAGATCCTGCGGAAGGTCATCTCCATTCGCAAGCAGGACGCCGATGAGCGCATGGAACAGGAAGCGATCCTCGACACCTACCTGCAGGCGCTCGGCATGATCCCGGCCGCGGCTGAAGAAGAATAATTTCTCCTGCCATAGACAGCAAAAAGCCCGCCGGTATCACCGGCGGGCTTTTTTTGTGTTGAGTCTTATTTGCTCGAAACTCAGTTGGTGCTGAACTTCTTCACTTCCATGAAGTTGACGGCGTTGCCGCTGAAGCGGGCCGTATCGACCGTTGTTCCGGCCGTGCTGTTGAAGCCCGCAGCATAAACAGTCGTCGGGGCCGTGCGCAGCGTCTTGCTGACGAAGCGCGGTGCCTTCACGGGCTTGGAAAGCGTCGCGACGCGGCCGGCAGAAAGGGCCCATTCGGAGATGATCTTCTGCGTCAGCTTCGGCTCGGTGCGAACCGACGAACGGGTCGCGGCGTCGGCATCATGCTTCTTCGGACGACCACCTTTTGCCGGGGCTTCGGCCTGGGTGTCGAAGGCGCCATCAAAGGCATTGGCGCGGCCATTCGTCGAGGCCTGCGGCGCATAGGCGGCCATTTCGACCGGCTGGGCGACTGGCTCGCGCTCTGCCTGTGTCGGCGCGGCAAGCGCGACGCGTGTCGATGCCTGGGCCGTGGTATCACGCGGCGGCTCGGCCGAAGCCAGAACCGGGCGCTCTGCAAAGGCAGGCACGGCAACCTTGGCATCCGCGACAGCGGCAAGAGCCGCATCACCCGCCGGGCGCATGGCCGGCACCGGCACGAAGCCAAGTGCCTGCATGTCCGTTGCCAGCGGATCGACCGATGCCACAAGCGTCTCGCCGGCAGCAGCGTTCACGCCACCCCGATCGAGCATCTGCGGGACCGGCACCTTGACCGAGGTCAGATCGGCAAATTCGCTCGGCATTTCCGGCGTCTGCGGCAGGGCGGCAGCAAGCGCGTCCTGGGCCGCGTTCTTCTGCGGCGCGACCAGGGCCACGGCTACGCCGCCATTTTCAGGCGCATCCTTGAAGGCCGGACGAACGGCCGGAACCGGTGCATTGATGTTCTGATCGGCTGTGGTGGTCTCGGCTGTGGTGGTCTCGGCTGTGGTGGTCTCGGCTGCGACCGAACCGGCAACACCCGGAAGTGCTTCCTGGGCGGCAGGTGCCGACGCCGTCTGGACCTTTGCCGGAGTGGCTTCTTCATCGCCGGGGCCGGCCGCGATTGCCGAGGGTTCTTCATCCTCGTCGCCGCCACCGCCAAAGAGCATGGCGAACAGGTTACCGCGACGCTTGCCGCCCTCGGCATCGCCCGCACCCTTGGCGCCACCACCGGCAACTTCGATCGCCGAGGCGCCGACGCGACGCTTGTAGTCGGCAACAGCCTGGTTATAGCCCGGCAGCGGCTTGCCGTCGGACGGAACGTGCATGGTCTTGCCGTCGGGGAAGAGACGGGCCAGTTCGTTGCGGGTCATGCGCGGCCAGGCGCGAACGCCGCCGACATCCATGTGAACGAACGGAGAGCCTGAGGTCGGGTAGTAGCCGACGCCACCGACCTGGAATTTCATGCCGATTTCGCGCACCGTCTTCAGCTTCACGTCGGGAATGTAGAAGTCCATCGCCTTGCCGAGCATGTGCTGGCTCTTCTTGGCAACGCCCTTGGAGCGCGAACGCAGCATGCCGTTGGTGGCCGGCGAACGATAGGCCGAAACGACGTGGATATAATCGCGCGAGCCACTCTTGGTGTAGACTTCCCACACGAGGTCGAGCAGGCGCGGATCCATCTTGGTCGGCTCGTTGCGACGCCAGTCGCGCAGGAACCGGTTGATCTGCTGCAGGCCCTTCGGGTCATAGCGGCCGTTGCGCTTGAAGGTGATCTGCGCCTTTTCCTGCGTGTGGATGAAATAGAGCTTCAGCGTACGCGTCTGGCCGGCGGCCTCGACGGGAGGTGCCATGCCAGGCGTAACCAGAGACACCGCAAGGGCGATGGATGTCAGAACCTGCGGCACCTTACGGGTCATCGCCGAGCAGAGTCTGCTAGCTAAGGAGCCGAGAGGCTTCTTAAAACTGAACAAATTTGGCATTCAATCCCCGTCCGACGGACAACCGTGCTTCGCTGTCTCAGATGACTGTCAAATAAGGTGACAGGATGGCATATATGCCACAGTCGTCACCGCCCCTTATAATATAGTGAACACTTCACTAACAAGGTCTAAACGGCGGTGACGGAATCGCACGGCTAGTGAGGCGTGAATGCGTCGATTTTATGCCGCCTCACGCAAGGGATTGTCGGGATCGATGCCGTAATCCTTGAGTTTGCGGTAGAGCGTCGACCGGCCGATACCGAGTTTGCGCGCCACCTGGCTCATCTGGCCCCGATAGAATTTCAGCGCAAAACGAATCAGTTCCTCCTCGACTTCGGCGAGTTTGCGCACGTCTCCGCCCTCATCGACGCTGGCAATTGCGTTCTCCATACGGCCATCATGCGTGGCATCGGCCTCCATCGATTTCGCCGTGCTGGCAAAATCGGGATAGACGCTTACGGCCGGATCGGCAGCGGCGGTGCGCTCGGGGCCGGCATCGCCCCAGGAGAAACCGCTGCGGTCGGAAACGACGTAGCCGGGGATCTGCGTGGCGATCTGCGGGAAGTCCTTGACCGTCAGTTCGTTGCCGTCGGCCAGAACGACCGCACGGAAGATCGCGTTCTCCAGCTGGCGGATGTTGCCCGGCCAGTCATAGGCGGTGAGCAGCGCCATCGCACCGCTCGAAACGGTGAGCGGCGTGCTGAGCCTCTGCTCGGACGCAAACCGGTCGACGAACGAGCGCACCAGGACCGGGACGTCCTCCTTGCGCCGGCGCAGCGCCGGAATGGTGATCGGGAAGACGTTGAGACGATAGTAGAGATCCTCGCGGAACCGGCCTTCGCGCACCTCGTTGATGAGGTCCTTGTTGGTGGCCGAGATCAGTCGCACGTTGACCCGGTGCGGATGGCGCGCGCCGATCGTCTCGATCTCGCCCTGCTGGACCGCACGCAGCAGCTTCACCTGCACTTCGAGCGGCAGGTCGCCGATCTCGTCGAGGAACAGGGTGCCGCCGTCGGCGTCGACGAACTTGCCGCTGTGCTTTTCGGTGGCACCGGTAAAGGCGCCCTTCTCGTGGCCGAAGAGAATGCTCTCGACCAGATTGTGCGGGATGGCGCCACAGTTGACGGTGATGAACGGCTTGCCCGAACGGTCGCTGGCCGACTGGATCGCCCGCGCCACCATTTCCTTGCCGACGCCGGATTCACCCTCGAGCACGATCGGAATGTTAGACTGCGCAGCCCGGCGAGCGAGATCGATCACCCGGATCATCGCCGGGCTGGCCGAAACGACGTCATCGAAACCGACGGCACCGCCGCGCGGGCGGCGCGAGGTTTTGACCTTGCCGTCGCGGCTCGCCATCTTCAGCGCGTTGCCGAGCGCCACCGACAGCCGCTCCGGAGAAACCGGCTTGACCAGGAAGTCGAAGGCACCGGCCTGCATCGCTTGCACGACGGTTTCGATACCGCCCTGCCCCGTCTGCACGATGACGGGCGTATCGACGCCCCGTTCCGCCAGCGCATCGAGAAAGCCGTGGCCGTTCATTTCGGGCATCAGCAGATCGAGAAGGATGACGTTGATGATGCCGCCCTTGCGCTCGAGCAGCTCCAGGCCACTGCGGCCATTGTCGGCGAGATGCGCGACATGACCGAGACGCTCGATCATGTTCGTCAGCAACCGGCGCTGCACCGGATCGTCATCGATGACAAGAATGTGTGATGTCACGGAAGCCTCCTGCTTTGGACACGCGGTACTTTTTGGCCAACGTCATGTGCCAAATCACGTCAGGCATCTGTGCCATAAAGGGCTGAACATCATCTTTTGAGAAATGCTTGCATTTTATCCATTGGCGGCGATAGCAATGGAACCCATATCGCTTGCCTCTTCCTGCCACGAACGAGAGAAATCCGACGATGACCTTCCGCACCTTCGCCCTCGAGAAAACCATCGTCCGTGCCGCCACCGGCCCCGCCCAAGGAGCTGTGGCCGAGCTCGGCGATCTGCCCTCCTGGCGGCTGGAGGATCTCTATCCGTCCGCAACCTCTGATGCATTCCGTTCCGACATGAAGAAGGCCGAGGCGGACTCGATTGCGTTTGAGGCCAAGTGGAAAGGCAAGCTTGCCACCGCTGCGACGAAAGCCGGCGACGAAGGCATCGGTGCTGCCGTGAAAGAATTCGAAGCGCTGGAAGACATCATGGGGCGCATCGCGTCCTTTGCCGGCCTGACCTATTTCTCCGACACCTCCAAGCCGGAAAACGGCAAGCTCTACGGCGACGTGCAGTCGAAGCTGACCGATATGTCGGCGCATCTCCTGTTCTTCTCGCTCGAACTCAACCGCATCGACGATGCGGTGATCGACGCAGCGCTTACCAACGACAGCCTGGCGGCGCACTACAAGCCCTGGCTACTCGACCTGCGCAAGGACAAGCCCTACCAGCTTGATGACAAGCTCGAGCAGCTGTTCCTCGAGAAATCGATGACCGGGCCAGCCGCCTTCAACCGCCTGTTCGACGAGACCATGACGTCGCTGACCTTCACCGTCGACGGCGAGACGATGCCGCTCGAAATGGCCCTGAACCTGCTGCAGGATCCCTCGACCGAGGTGCGCAAGAAGGCGGCGATGGCGCTTGCCGAAACCTTCAGGGCCAATATCCGCACCTTCACGCTGATCACCAATACGCTCGCCAAGGACAAGGAAATCTCGGATCGCTGGCGCGGTTTCGAGGATATCGCCGACAGCCGGCACCTCGCCAACCGCGTCGAGCGCGAGGTCGTCGATGCGCTCGCGGAAGCGGTGAAGTCAGCTTATCCGCGCCTTTCGCACCGCTACTATGCCATGAAGGCGAAGTGGCTCGGCATGGAACAGATGGAGTTCTGGGATCGCAACGCGCCGCTGCCGGAAACGCCGAATGCGCTGATCTCGTGGAACCAGGCGAAGGATACGGTGCTTTCGGCCTACCATGCCTTCGCCCCAGAGATGGCCGCAATTGCCCGCCGCTTCTTCGATGACCGCTGGATCGATGCGCCGGTGCGCCCCGGCAAGGCCCCCGGCGCCTTCGCCCACCCGACCGTTCCCTCCGCGCACCCCTACGTGCTCGTCAATTATATGGGCAAGCCGCGCGACGTAATGACGCTTGCCCACGAACTCGGTCACGGCGTGCACCAGGTGCTCGCCGGCGAGCAGGGCGCGCTGATGGCCTCGACGCCGCTGACCCTCGCCGAGACGGCATCGGTGTTCGGCGAAATGCTGACCTTCCGTGCGCTTCTCGACCAGACCAAGGACAAGCGCGAGCGCAAGGCCATGCTCGCCCAGAAGGTCGAGGACATGATCAATACGGTCGTGCGCCAGATCGCCTTCTACGAATTCGAGCGCAAGCTGCACACGGCCCGCAAGGAAGGCGAACTGACCGCCGAGGATATCGGCAATCTGTGGCTTTCGGTGCAGGCGGAAAGCCTCGGGCCGGCGATCCGGATTTCCGAGGGCTACGAGACCTACTGGGCCTATATCCCGCACTTCATCCACTCGCCGTTCTATGTCTATGCCTATGCTTTCGGCGATTGCCTGGTGAACTCGCTCTATGCCGTCTACCAGAACGCCGAAAAGGGCTTCCAGGCAAAGTATTTCGAGCTGCTGAAAGCCGGCGGCACCAAGCACCATTCGGAATTGCTCGCTCCCTTCGGCCTCGATGCCACCGATCCGTCGTTCTGGGCACAGGGTCTGTCGATGATCGAGGGGCTGATCGACGAACTCGAGGCGCTTGATAAGGCGTGATCCGGCGCGGGCCGAGCCCGCGCTCCAGAGACTTTCAAGGAAAAGTGCGAAGCGGCATCGATGAACGAAAACGCACCTTTTGTGCTTTTCCGGGACGACAGCGAAAATCGGACCACGGTTTTCACTGATCCGGAGCGCGTCGTCACGGCGCGGACCAAAGCCGAATTCCGCCGCGGCCTCGCCGAGCTTGAGCGTGCACATGCGGCCGGCAAATGGATTGCCGGCTTCATGGCATATGAGGCGGGCCATATCTTCGAAGAGAAGCTGAGCCCCTTTGCCGAGGAGGGGGGGCGCGAAACGCCGCTGATGTCCTTCGGCATCTTCGACGCACCGAGCGACGACCATCCGCTTGGCGAGCCGCAACGTCGGATGGAGAACGAGCCTTTCCTTGCCGAGCCGCGTGCCGCCTGGGATTTTCCCACCTATCGCGAGCGGTTCGACCGCCTGCATCAGCATCTGCGCCAGGGCGATTGTTATCAGGCGAACCTGACGATGCCGATCCGCGCCCGCTGGACGGGCGATCCGCGCGCCGCCTTCTGGTCACTGATCGAACGGCAACCGGTAAAATACGGCGCGCTCGTCGTGCTGGATGGTCCGATCCTCGTCTCGCGCTCGCCCGAGCTCTTCTTCCGGGTCGACGCTGACCGATGGATTGAGACGCATCCGATGAAGGGCACCGCAAAGCGCGGCGCGTCGGCTGAGGAGGACGCCGAGATCATTGCTGCCATGCGCACTGACGAGAAGACCCAGGCCGAAAACCGCATGATCGTCGACCTCTTGCGCAACGACATCTCGCGCATCACCGAGGTCGGAACGCTCGACGTCCCGAAACTGTTCGACATCGAGACCTATCCGACCGTTCACCAGATGGTCAGCCATGTCAGGGCCAAGCTGCGGCCGGATGTCGGCATCACCGATATTTTCGCCGCACTCTTTCCCTGCGGCTCGATCACCGGCGCGCCGAAGATGCGGGCGATGGAAATCCTGCACGATCTCGAAGACGGTCCGCGCGACGCCTATTGCGGCGCAATCGGCTTTATCGCGCCGAACGGCATCATGCGCTTCAGCGTGGCGATCCGCACCATCTCGCTGTTTGCCAATGGCGAGGCCGTCTTCAATGTCGGCGGCGGCATCGTCTTTGATTCCGGCGCCCAGTCCGAATATGACGAATGCCTGCTCAAGGCGCGGTTTGCCATCGGCGATGCCGAGATCGCCCGATGACGGATTTTTCCCTGATCGAGACCCTGCGCTACGAACCCGATGTTGAATTCGTTCGCTTGAGGTTACATCTCGCCCGGTTGAAACGATCGGCACGAAGATTGGGATTTGCCGGCGCCGAGCGGGCGCAGGCGGAGCTGCAAGCCGCCGTCCAGGGTGCAACAGGCCCGCTACGGGTCCGCCTGACGCTTGACCGCAACGGCACCGTCGCCGTGACCACGGCAACTTTCACGCCCCTTGCAGAAGACACTGTCTGGCGCGTGCGTTTTGCTCAAACGCGGCTCTCTTCCGAAGACAAGCTGGTGCGGGTGAAGACCACCCGGCGCGACATCTACGAGACGGCACGCACTGAATACCCGGCAACCGAGGTCGACGAAGTTCTTCTCCTCAACGAAAAGGGCGAGGTCTGCGAGGGAACGATCACCTCAATCTTCCTCGACGATGGCAGCGGCACGCTGAAAACGCCGCCGATCGCCTGCGGGCTTCTGGCCGGCGTGCTCCGGACGGAACTCATCTGCCAGCGACGGGCGCGCGTCGCCCGCCTGTCGCTCGACGATCTGGCAAAAGCCGAGCTCTATGTCGGGAATTCGCTACGGGGCCTGATCCGGGCGAAGCTCTGGGTCTGAACCCGGCAAGGTGTACCGCTTTACCCGGTCGCGCCCGTCGCGCTTGGCGAGATAGAGCGCCTCGTCGGCGCGGGCATAAATGTCCTTGACGCCGTCGCCTTCCCGATACTCGGCCAGCCCCACCGAACAGGTGTAGTAGAACTCCGGGATACTCGCGAGCGGCCTGGCGCTGCGCACCTTGTCGAGCAAGCGGTCGAGGATCATGTTGCCTTCGCTGATCGTGGTGTCGGGCAGGATCAGCATGAACTCCTCGCCGCCGATGCGGCCGAAGCAATCGGAGCGGCGCACGAACTCCTGCATCTGGCGGGCGAAGTCGAGCAGAACCTCATCGCCCTGATGGTGGCCGTAGCGATCGTTGATCGCCTTGAAATAGTCGATGTCTATGATGGCGACGCAGCCCCACATATGCGGGTTCTGGGCGCAATTGGCGATGAATTCACCGAGCCGCCCCATGGTATAGCGCCGGTTGGGCACATTGGTGAGTTCATCGACCTGCGAGGCGCGCAGCGCGAAATCGCGATCCTGCCTTAGCGCGCGCTCCTCGACGCGAATGGTAGTGATGTCGACGGCGACGCACAGCATCCACCCCCTGGCATCGACCGTTTCCGTCATCCACAGCCAGCGGCCGTCATGCAGGTCGGTCTCCATCGCCCGAAACGGGATCTTGCCGCGCCGATTGATCGTTGAGGCTATCCAGGCATTGATGTCGCTGGTCGAGAGCACGGTTCCGCGACCGGCGGCATGGTTGCGCCGCATGATTTCCGCCCAGGTCGGCGCCTCGTCGGCCTCGATGAAATAGGCAGCGCGAAAGGCATCATTGGCAAATTGCAGCCGGTCGTGCTGATCGTAGAGCGCCATCAGCACGGGTGTTTGGGCCTGCAGGCCCATCAAGGTCTTTATATGGTCGCCGGTCACGTTCAGTCTGCGACGCCTCCAGGTCGGGGAAGGAAACAACAATCATGGCGCGTAGCGGATGATTGTATCAAAGCTATAGCACGAAGTCCTTGTGACAAGCTTCGGCCCATGCGAAACGAAAGGGAATATGGTTAAATCGCGAGCATGATCCGGTCATCCCGCATGAAACACACGCCCTACGACGGCTCCTCCAAGCCCTTTACGATCGGCCTCACGCAGCTCGATCCCGATCGCTGGATCGAGCCGGACGTCCAGCTGCAGCACTATCTCGACCAGAAAGCCCAGTTGCTCGCACAGTCCCGCGACGTGGTTTTTGCCGCCGACGACCGGACGCAGGACGCGCAGAGCGAACTGCTGCAGATCCTGTCCGACTATCTGCCGACACGGTATCCCGACATCTACTGTCGGCAGGACGAAACAATGATGGTCGGCGGGCGACGGGTGCCCTTGTCCGGCGACGACGCGCTTGTGCTAGCGGGCTCGCTCGTTCAGGACGACCTGGCGATCATGCAGCGCGACGACCGCGGCTGGCGCCTTGGCGCCGCCTACATCGCCTTCCCCTCGTCCTGGTCGCTCGCCGAAAAGTTCGGGCGCACCATGGACGAGATCCACGCCCCGGTCCCCGGCTTCGGAGACGGCACGCGCAACGCCGAACTCATCAGCCGCATGTTCGATAACCTGCCGCCTGGCCGCTTCGTCGAACGCTTCAACTGGGCCGTCAATGTCGACGGCTCCCTGCATCTGCCGAAGCCCAAATCGGAAGGGGTGTCGGCCGGCGCGATCGAGCTGACCGAAGAGCGCACCTTCATCCGCGTCGAGCGCCAGACGTTGCGCAAGTTGCCGCGAAGCGGCGCGATCGTCTTCACAATCCGGATCTATTCCGATCCCCTGGCGCTGTTGCGACAGCGGGCGGATGCGGGAACTTTGGCCCTTTCCTTCATCGAGCAATTGCGCTCTCTCGACCTGCCGCAGGCGGCCTACAAGGGCCTCGTCAGCAAGCGGGACGCTCTCATTTCGGCCCTCATTTCCATCGCCGGTTAAACAATATCGCAGATCAGCGTTGACCCGGCGGCCCTTTATTGTGACAGCAAACTATGCTCTAGGGCCTATCACACGGCGCGAGCCTCATTTTCAGACACTTTCAACACCGTCACTGGGAAAGTTTCCTCAGGAGTAAGACCAAAATGGCAGACACCACCTATCCGGTTTACGGCGAGATCACCGGCCCGATCGTCATGATCGGCTTCGGTTCGATCGGCCGCGGCACCTTGCCGTTGATCGAGCGCCACTTCAAATACGACAAGAACCGGTTGATCGTGGTCGAGCCGCGCGAGGATGCTGCCGACAACGAGATCTTCGAGCGTCATGGCGTCCGCCACGTTCGCGCCCATGTGACGAAGGACAACTATAAGGAGCTGCTGAAGCCGCTCCTGACCGAAGGCGAAGGCCAAGGCTTCTGCGTCAACCTGTCGGTCGATACCGGCTCGCTCGACCTGATCAAGATGTGCCGCAAGCTCGACGTTCTCTACATCGACACCGTCGTCGAACCGTGGCTCGGCTTCTACTTCGATGCCGAAATGGACAACGCCTCGCGCACCAACTATGCCCTGCGCGAAACCATGCGCAAGGAAAAGGAAAAGAACCCGGGCGGCACCACGGCCGTTTCGACCTGCGGCGCCAACCCGGGCATGGTCTCCTGGTTCGTCAAGCAGGGGCTCCTCAACCTCGCCAACGACCTTGGCGTGAAATACGACGAACCGCATCAGGACGACCGCGAAGGCTGGGCGAAGCTGATGAAGAAGGTCGGCGTCAAGGGCGTGCACATCGCCGAGCGCGACACCCAGCTGACCAAGAAGCCGAAGCCGCTCAACGTCTTCTGGAACACCTGGTCGGTCGAAGGCTTCATCTCCGAAGGTCTGCAGCCGGCTGAACTCGGCTGGGGCACCCACGAAAACTGGATGCCGAAGAACGCCAAGAAGCACAAGAAGGGCTGCAAGGCGGCCATCTATCTGGAGCAGCCGGGTGCCAACACCCGCGTGCGCACCTGGTGCCCGACGCCTGGCCCGCAATACGGCTTCCTCGTCACCCACAACGAGTCGATCTCGATCGCCGACTTCTTCACCGTCCGCGACAAGGACGGCGAAGTTACCTATCGCCCGACCTGCCACTACGCCTACCATCCGGCCAATGACGCCGTCCTTTCGCTGCACGAAATGTTCGGCAACGGCGGCAATTCGCAGCCAGTCCATCATGTTCTTGACGAGAAGGAACTCGTTGAAGGCGTCGACGAACTGGGCGTCCTGCTCTACGGCCATGACAAGAATGCCTACTGGTTCGGTTCGCGCCTGTCGCTGGAAGAGACCCGCCGCATCGCCCCCTACCAGAACGCCACCGGCATGCAGGTCACCTCTGCGGTGCTCGCGGGCATGGTCTGGGCGCTCGAAAACCCGAAGGCCGGCATCGTCGAAGCCGACGAGATGGACTACAAGCGCTGCCTCGAAGTGCAGCTGCCCTATCTCGGCCCGGTCGAAGGACACTACACCGACTGGACCCCGCTCGACGGTCGCCCGGGCCTGTTCCCGGAAGACATCGACACCAAGGATCCCTGGCAGTTCAAGAACATCCTCGTTCGCTAAACCGCTGACATTGCGAAGCATCCGGCCCGGGGCATTTCTGCCCCGGGCTTTTTTTGTTCATATGGGAAAAGCCCGGCGCGCCGGCCCGACCACTCTTGCTTTCAACTCTTGATCGCGGCATGGTTCGGCGAAATGAAACGGACGCTCGGCACAAAGCGAGGGAAATCGCCAATGAAGCCATTCGCAATTCTGACCCTTCTCGCGACCGCCGCGACCCTGGCCTCCTGCCAGTCGTCGCCCCGGGAAGCCGGAGGGGCACCGCCCGCTCGCCAGGCAACGGGTGTCGAAGGCTCATGGACGGATCCGAACGGCATCGTTTCGACCTTTGCAGGCGGAACCTTCTCGACCCGCACCACCGACAGCAACCAGCTGCTGGCTTCCGGCAACTACGTGAAGCTCAGCCCGACACTCGTCGAGATCAACATGACCTCGCTGGTGCGCAACACCCAGTCCAAGGTCAATTGCGCGCTGGTCACACAGAGCCAGCTCAATTGCACCACCGATGCCGGCGCCCAGTTCTCGCTGGCGCGACGCGGCTGAGACAAGCTTCGAGCACGGATCAAAGCTCCCGCTAGGGGGCTTTTTTTGTGCATTCGTATGACTTAACCCTACTGCATGTTTCCCTAAATCGAAGCCGATTTAGGGGGAAAAACATGCAGCAATTCAAAGCGCTACAGCGACCTTTGCGCGCCTGAAAAGGCGCGCGGCGCTGTAGTTGCAGATCCGGCAACCGGAGGATGGTTTTAGTGCTTGAAGTCGCCCTGAAGTGATGAAAACATTCGCACCGGCAAAGCCACCCCGGCCGCGGGGACCGGACCCGCTTCGGCGGGTCTTAAAGCGGCCGGCAGACAACAGGCAAAACAGGAGAACATCATGATCAGACACATACGGACCGGCCTGATGACCGCGTCCATTCTTGCCCTCTCCTCGGGCGCAGCCTTCGCCGATTATGAACTGAACATCCTGCACATCAACGATCTCCACTCCCGTATCGAATCGATCAACAAGTTCGATTCGACCTGCTCGGCCGAAGAGGAAGGCAAGAACGAGTGCTTCGGTGGCGTCGCCCGCCTGAAGTCTCTGATCGACCAGAAACGCCAGGATCTGTCCGGCAAGAACGTCTTGCTGTTGAATGCCGGCGACAACTTCCAGGGTTCGCTGTTCTTCACCACCTACAAGGGTCTGGCCGAAGCCGAATTCCTCAACCTGATGAAGTTCGACGCGATGACGGTCGGCAACCATGAATTCGACGAGAGCGAAGATGGCCTTGTCGGCTTCCTCGATAAGATCGAGTTCCCCGTCGTCACCGCCAACGTATTGCCCAGTCACAAGTCGAAGATCGGTGACCGCATCAAGCCGTCGATCGTTCTCGAAGCCGGCGGCCAGAAGATCGGCATCGTCGGCGCCGTCGCCAACGATACGCCCGAACTCTCCTCCCCCGGCCCGGACATCCTGATCGGTGACGACGTCGCCACCACGACTGCCGCGGTTGAAGAGCTGAAGAAGCAGGGCGTCGACAAGATCATCGCGCTCACCCATGTCGGCTACCCGCGTGACCTCGCCGCGATCGCAAAGATCCCCGATGTCGACGTCGTCGTCGGCGGCCACTCCCACAGCCTGCTGTCGAACACCGACGCAAAGGCCGAAGGCCCCTACCCGACGATGGTCGACAACCCCGGTGGCTACAAGGTTCCGGTCGTCCAGGCCGCCTCCTATAGCAAGTACCTCGGCGATCTCGTCGTCACCTTCGACGACAACGGCGTGGTGAAGGCTGCCAAGGGCGATCCGATCCTAGTCGATTCTTCCGTCAAGCCGGATCAGTCCGTTTTGACCCGCGTGGCCGAACTCGCCAAGCCGATCGAGGAGCTGCGCTCCAAGATCATCGGCAAGACCGAGGCCCCGATCGACGGTTCGCGTGACAATTGCCGGGCCAGGGAATGCGAAATGGGCAGCCTCGTTGCCGACGCCATGCTCGACCGCGTCAAGGGCCAGGGCGTGACGATCGCCATCACCAATGGCGGTGGCCTGCGCGCCTCCATCGATGCCGGCGACGTTTCGATGGGCGAAGCCATCACCGTGCTGCCGTTCCAGAACACGGTTGCGACCTTCCAGCTCAAGGGTGACGGCATCCGTGCCGCGCTTGAGAACGGCCTCAGCAAGCTTGAAGAACCCGGCGGCCGTTTCCCGCAGGTGGCCGGCATGAAATATTCCTTCGACAAGTCGAAGGAAGTGGGCAGCCGCGTCGTCTCGGTCGAGGTAAAGGAAGGCGAAGGCTTCGTGCCGCTCGATCCGGCAAAGACCTATTCGATCGTCACCAACAACTACATGCGCAATGGCGGCGACGGCTACGCAATCTTCAAGGACAAGGGTGAGAACGCCTACGACTACGGTCCGGGCCTCGAAACCGTTCTGGCCGACTATCTCGCCGCGCACCAGCCGTTCAAGCCCTACACGGATGGCCGCATCACCGAAGTCGCTGCAGCCGCCGGCGCCACGACTGCCGAACCGGCAACGGCAACGCAGCCTGCAGCCGACGCCGCCGCGAGCGCGACGGCCTCCGGTCCGCAGAAGCATGTCATCGCCAAGGGCGACACGCTTTGGGATCTCGCCAAGGCGTTCTACGGCGATGGTGCGCTCTGGGCAAAGATCTCCGCGGCCAACGGCAAGCCCGCTCCGCGCCACCTGCATGTCGGAACCGAACTGGAGATTCCGGCAAAGTAAGACAATTTGCCTCTCCTTCGAGAGCCGGCGCGGGCTTCCCCGCACCGGCTTTTCTTCTTAGAAGGACGTGACGAAAAGTGCATGCACCTGCTTATACGTGACCACGAGGACCGAGATGACCAACGCGCCCGCCGCGACCGCCCAAAGCGATCACCCGACCGTTAAATCCGGAAAGGTCGGCGTTCTGCTGGTCAATCTCGGCACGCCCGATGGCACCGACTACACCTCGATGCGCCGCTATCTCAAGGAGTTCCTCAGCGATCGCCGCGTCATCGAATGGTCGCGGTTGTTCTGGTATCCGATCCTCTACGGCATCGTGCTCAACACCCGCCCCGGCAAGGTCGGCAAGGCCTATGAAATGATCTGGAACAAGGATCTGAACGAAAGCTACCTGCGCACCTATACCCGCAACCAGGCGACCTTGATGGCGGAAGCCTTCGCCAATCAGCCGCACATCGTCGTCGATTGGGGCATGCGCTACGGCCAGCCGTCGATCGCCTCGCGCATGGAAGCCCTGCAGAAGGCCGGATGCGAACGCATCCTCTTGTTCCCGCTCTATCCGCAATACGCCGCGGCAACGACAGCCACCGTCAACGACAAGGCATTCGAAGCCCTGCTCAAGATGCGCTGGCAGCCGGCGCTGCGCACCGTTCCGCCCTATCATGACGATCCCGTCTATATCGACGCGCTGGCAACTTCGATCACGCGGCATCTGGCGACACTCGACTGGGAGCCGGAAGTGGTGCTCACCTCCTTCCACGGCATCCCGAAGAGTTACTTCGAAAAGGGCGATCCCTACTATTGCCAGTGCCAGAAGACCGCGCGTCTGCTGCGCGAAAAGCTCGGGTGGTCCAAGGACAAGCTGCAGGTAACCTTCCAGTCCCGCTTCGGGCCGGAAGAATGGCTGCAGCCCTATACCGACAAGACGGTCGAGAAGCTGGCGCAGGACGGCGTCAAGCGCATCGCCGTGATCAACCCAGGCTTCGTTTCCGACTGTCTGGAAACGCTCGAGGAGATCGCCGAGCAGGCGGCCGAGAGCTTCCATCACAATGGCGGCGAAAAGTTTGCACATATCCCCTGTCTCAACGACAGTGCCGAGGGCATGATGGTTCTCGAGCATGTCGTGCGCCGGGAGCTAAGCGGCTGGCTTTGAAGCCGAAATCTGCGACGACCGCTTGAAATAGACTGACCGATGCCCACGTCTGGGTTAGAGTGTCACTTCAAACTGGGGTTGTGATCATGGGGGACGTGTCTTTGGGCGGATTTGATATTGCGGTCATCGCATTGGTGGTCTTGGTGATCTTTGTGATCATCACCATGGTCAAGACGGTGCCGCAGGGCTATCGCTATACGGTGGAGCGCTTCGGCCGCTACACCAAGACGATGGAACCGGGTCTCAACATCATCATTCCGTTCATCGACCGGATCGGCGCCAGGATGAACGTGATGGAGCAGGTCCTCGACGTTCCGACCCAGGAAGTCATCACCAAGGACAACGCCAGCGTGTCGGCCGATGCCGTCGCGTTCTACCAGGTGCTCAACGCCGCCCAGGCTGCCTACCAGGTGTCCGATCTTCAAAACGCCATTCTCAACCTGACCATGACCAACATCCGCTCGGTCATGGGGTCGATGGACCTCGACGAACTTTTGTCGAACCGCGACACCATCAACGACAAGCTGTTGCGCGTGGTCGATGACGCCGCCAACCCCTGGGGCATCAAGATCACCCGCGTCGAACTCAAGGACATCGCACCGCCGAAGGATCTCGTCGACGCCATGGCTCGGCAGATGAAGGCCGAGCGCGAGAAGCGCGCCCAGGTGCTGGAAGCGGAAGGGTCGAGAAACGCGCAGATCCTGCGTGCCGAAGGTGCCAAGCAGTCGGCCATCCTGCAGGCCGAAGGCCAGCGCGAGGCCGCCTTCCGCGACGCCGAGGCGCGCGAACGTCTGGCCGAGGCCGAGGCCAAAGCGACACAGATGGTGTCGGCGGCGATCGCTGCCGGTGACGTCCAGGCGATCAACTACTTCGTCGCCCAGAAATACACCGAAGCGCTTGCTGCGATCGGCACTGCCAACAACCAGAAGATCATACTGATGCCTATGGAAGCGTCCGCGCTGATCGGCTCGCTCGGCGGCATTGGCGCAATTGCCAGGGAAGTGTTCGGCGACAACCAGGCGCCAGCCCCCCGGCAGCGCCAATCGACGACACCGCGCACCGGCCCGGCGTCCGATCCGTTTGAACCTCAGGGACAATAGGCGATGGTCCAGCGCATCATCCTTGAACTCGGCCCCTGGAGCTGGTGGGTTCTCGGTCTTGCACTGCTGGCGGCCGAAGTCGTCGCACCCGGCGTTTTCCTCGTCTGGATCGCCATTGCCGCGCTCATCACCGGCGTTCTGTCGCTTTTGCTGTGGGACACTGTCGTCTGGGGCTGGCAGGTTCAGTTCGTCGTCTTCGCGCTTCTGTCCATCGTCGCCGTTCTCCTTGGGCGGCACTTCATCTCCTCGTCTTCCAGGGAGACGGACGAACCGCTGCTCAACCAACGGGCCCAAAGCCTCGTCGGCCGAACCGCCGTGCTTGAAAAGCCGATTGCCGAGGGCCACGGCCGCGTGCGTCTGGACGATACGATCTGGATCGTCGAGGGGCCCGATCTGCCCGCCGGTACGCGCGTTCGCATCGTTGCCAGCCACGGGCGCAACCTGACGGTCGAGAGCGCCTAAAGCGCCGCGACCGTTCAGATGCGCGTGCTGCGCTTTAAGCTCTTGTTTTTGCGCATGTCGTTAACGCGTTTTTGCCGTTTGGAAACGATTGGTTAACCACGCGGCTTTACGATTGCGAAAGGATTGCAATCAGGCTCGCGGACAAACGGCAGATGGTGCCAGACAACACTCGCTCGATCGGAAGAGACGCGCGGCGTTTGACGCTGGTGGCGTTGCTGCTGGCCGGCACCGCGATGGCCGCTCCGCTTTCGGCGCATGCCCAAACGGTGACGAACGCCGCCGTGCCGACGACCCCTGGCATCGTTGCCCCCGGCACAGCAACCGCAGCACCGGCGATCGCCGATCCGCAAACGACGGGCGCCGTCAGCACCGACGATCTGTCTCCGGCCTCGGACGAAGACCTCATCCGTCTCAACCGCCGCGAACCAACGATCGATGGATTGCGGACGCGAATAGAGCCGGAAGACGACCGCGCACCCGGCGTTCGCATCGGCACATTCACGCTGCGGCCGGAAATCGGCGAGACGATCAACCATGAATGGCGCAACAACGGCAACAACAACAAGCAGAACCGCGGTTATCTGGAAACCGGCATCCGCGGCACCCTGACGTCGGATTGGTCCCGCCACGAACTGACGGTTATCGGCGCTGGCGTGTTGCAGAACAACATCTCCGGCGAGGGCGAGGAAGAGCCTCGCGCTGACATCGACGCGGAACTGCGCCTCGATCTCTCAGATGAAACCGTTGCGCGTCTTCGGGCAGGCTACAGCTTCGACCGTGAGGACGCCGACGATCCGAACGCGATCTCGAATGCCAAGACACAATCGGGCGTCAACACCTATCGGCTCGGCGCTGCCATCGAGCGCGACTTCGGCCTCATCCGCGGATCGGTCGGGCTCGAATTCGAACGGCAGACCTATGGCGACGTCGAGCTGGAAAACGGCACGACGATGTCGGTCGAAGACCGAAACCGCAACAACGGAACCCTGACGGCGCGCGTCGGCTATGAAATGTCACCGGCACTGATCCCGTTCATCGAGGCCGCGGTCGGCGGGTCGATCTACGATCTTCGCCAGGACACGCTCGGCTTCGAGCGCTCCTACCAGAGCTACGCGACACGTGGCGGTCTGGAGGTCGACCTTGGCGAGAAGCTCTACGGCGAGATCGCCCTTGGCTACGAGACCTATCGTTTCGAAGATGACCGGCTCAGCGACGTCAGCGGCCTGTCCGTCGACGGCCGCCTCAACTGGTCGCCGCAACGCGGTACGGATGTGCTCTTCGGGCTATCGACCGGTCTCGACCCGTCGACGACAGCGGGCGTTTCCGGATCGATGGACTATGCCTTGACCAACATCATCACCCACGAGATGCGCTCCGATCTGGTTGCACGACTGTCCAACACCCTGATCATCCGCAAATATCCGTCAGACTCCAGTTCCCTCGACGAGACAACCTGGCGCACCGGCGCAGGCCTCACCTGGGATATGAACCGTTACCTCGCACTAATCGGCGATGTCAGCTATGAGCGCACCACGCCCGACGTCGGCGATACGACCGACATCACCCGCGTCGGCGTCGGTCTTGTGCTGCGGCGTTGAGTAAAAGCAGAGAGGCCGCCATGCATAAAGGCCGGGCGGCAATGCGCATTTCCACACAAAGAAAAAGGCCGCGCCCGTGGGGGACGCGGCCTTTTCGTTTCGGTTGAACCGGGATTACTTCAAGCTGCTCAAAAGCGCCTTCAGCGGGCCCTCCACGATCGGGCGGATATCGGCGCGCTCCAGCGCGAAGGCGACGTTGGCGAGGATGAAGCCATCCTTGGCGCCACAGTCGTAGGTCTCGCCGCGGAAATGATAGGCGGCGAACTGCTGGACCTCCGAAAGCTTCAGCATCCCGTCGGTCAACTGGATCTCGTTGCCGGCGCCACGCTCCTGTTTCTCCAGGATCGGGAAGATTTCCGGCTGCAGGATGTAGCGGCCGTTGATGAAGAAGTTCGACGGCGCCGTTCCCGGTGCGGGCTTCTCGACCATCTTGGTGATCTTGAAGCCGTCGCCGACCTTGTCGCCGACACCGACGATCCCGTATTTGTGGGCCTGGTCCGGTGCGCATTCCTCGACTGCTATGACGTTGCCGCCGCTCTGTTCGTAGAGCTCGACCATGCCCTTCAGGCAGCCCTTCTCGCCCTTCATGATCATGTCGGGCAGCAACAGCGCGAAAGGCTCGTTGCCGACCAGCTCGCGGGCGCACCACACGGCATGGCCAAGGCCGAGCGGCGCCTGCTGGCGGGTGAAGCTCGTCGTGCCGGCCTTCGGCAGAATGGTGTCGAGAAGCTCGATCTCGATCTTCTTGTTGCGCTCGCGCAGGGTCTGGTCGAGTTCGACCTGGATATCGAAATAGTCCTCGATCACGGCCTTGCTGCGGCCGGTGACAAAGATCAGGTGCTCGATACCAGCTTCCATCGCCTCGTCGACCACATATTGAATGACCGGCTTGTCCACCACCGTCAGCATTTCCTTCGGCACGGCCTTGGTGGCCGGCAGGAAACGCGTGCCCAGACCAGCGACCGGGAACACGGCTTTGCGGACTTTACGCTTGTCGGTCATCGGTACCTCCTTCATTCGGATTTCAATCCTGAGTGTTGCTGTTAAAATCCTTAAATCAAAATCAATTTAAGGAATCGTGCAGCGCTTTGCAGTGCGGCGGCAATCTCTACGCAACGATGTGAACGCACGCTGAACCGGGACGAAAAAAATGCAGATACGGACGGTACTCGCATTTTCTTCCACGGAAGACGCAATGGCCTTTTCATGGTAAAGGGTTTGTTGACCACGTTTCTGTAGATTCGCCTTAATCCGGCGCTGCATCGACTGCGGCCGGATCCGAGAACAGGAACCGCCGGCGGTCGCCGAACCGCAAGGCTGGCTCCAGACTGCCACCATGCGGAAATGTCCCGGCTATGACGGCTGAGGCTCCGCAGAGAAACGGAACCGACAGCTGATGATCAGAAACCGCAGGACGTTTTTCCGTCATATCGCAGCCGCCTTCGTCCTATCCGCCGTCGCGCTTGGCACCTCCCCCGCGCGCGCCGATGCCGGATTCCAGAATTGGATCAACAACTTCTATGCCACGGCTGCAAAGAGCGGCATCACCCAGGCGACCTATCGCAAGGCCTTTGCCGGCGTGAAGACACCCGACGCCACCGTGATCGAAAAGGCCAATTACCAGCCTGAGTTCAAGCACAAGATCTGGGAATACATCGATTCCCGCGTCAACCCCTACACCAAGCGCGTCGGCCAGGAGATGGCCGCCAAGCACGCCCGCACGCTGAATTCGATCGAAAAGCACTTCGGCGTCGACAAGACGATCCTGCTGGCGATCTGGTCGATGGAATCGAACTACGGCGCCGTTCTCGAAAAGGACGACCGCCTGCACTACGTGCCGCGGGCGCTCGCAACCCTTGCCTATGCCGATCCCAAGCGCGCGAAATTCGCCAAGACCCAGCTGATTGCCGCACTCAAGATCCTGCAGAGCGGCGACATCACCCCGCGCGAACTGACCGGCTCCTGGGCCGGCGCCATGGGACACACGCAATTCATCCCGACCAGCTATCTGCTCTACGCGGTCGACGCTGATGGTAACGGCCATCGTGACATCTGGAATTCGGTGCCCGACGCGCTTGCGACCGCCGCCAACCTTTTGAAGAAGAACGGCTGGCAAGCGGGCGAGACCTGGGGCTACGAAGTCGCACCACCGGCCAACGCCGCGAAATATTCCGGACAGACGAAGACGCTTGCCCAGTGGGCAGCACTCGGTTTCCTCCGCCCGAACGGCAAGGGCTTCCGCAACGGCAATTCGCGGGCCGAACTGAAGCTGCCGAGCGGCGGTAACGGTCCAGGCTTCCTGATGACCAAGAACTTCTTCGTCATCAAGCGCTACAACGCGTCGGACAGTTACGCGCTCGGCGTCGGTCTTCTTGCCGACCAGATCGCCGGTTATGCCGGAATGCAGCAGCGCTGGCCGCGACCGGACGGTTCGCTCGATATCAGCGAGAAGTTCGAATTGCAGAACCGCCTGAAGGAACTGGGTTATTACAGCGGCGAAGTCGACGGCAATTTCGGATCCGGCTCCAAGGCTGCGATCCAGGAGTTCCAATCGAAGAACGGCCTGGCGCCGGACGGCGAGCCGACACAACATCTGCTGCGCGCCCTGCGCAACTGACGCGCACGCCCGAAACGCGACGGCGGCCTTGCGGCCGCCGTCCGTTCGATGGATGATCAGATATGCATGCGAAAACCAAGGCCCGGATGACAGGGGGCGCAATGCCCTGGAGGACGGCGACGATGATCATCGCCGCAGCCGCGATGCTGTTCGTCGGCTTTGCCGCAAGTTATGCGGAAGCCCAGCAGAGGGTGCAGCGACGCAATCTCTTCCAGATGCTGTTCGGCGGCCTCACGCGCGAACGCCGCGTAATCGACGAGCGGTACGAGTTTCCGCAACAGCCGCGCCCGAGGCGCGCCCGCCAAAGCCAAACCCCGCAACGACAGAAGGCTCCGGGCCAGCAAAAGGCAAAGCCCGCCATTGCCGATGCGGCGCCGGTGCCGCAGCCGGTTGAAAAGGCGCCGGACTCCAAGAAGGTTCTGGTCGTCGGCGACTTCATGGCCGGCAGCCTCGGCGATGGCCTGAAGACCGCATTCGAGATGACGCCCGGCATCACCATCGAGACGCGCGCAAGCGGCTCGTCCGGGCTGGTGCGCGAGGACTATTTCAACTGGCCGGTGACGCTGCCGAGCTATGTGGGCGAGATCAAGCCTTCCGTCATCATCATCAGCCTCGGCGCCAACGATCGTCAGCAGATGCAGATCGGCAGCACCAAGGAAAAGTACCGCACCGATCTTTGGACCGAGGAATACCGCAAACGTGTCCATGCGCTAGCAGAGTTGGCACACAAGGAAAAACTGCCGGTCCTGTGGGTCGGCATGCCGCCGTTCCAGTCCGCCGCGATGACCGCCGACATGGTGACGTTCAACGGCATCTACCGCGAGGAAGTCGAAAAGGTCGGTGGCCAGTTCGTCGACATTTGGGACGGTTTCGTCGACGAAGGCGGCAAGTTCGTGCTGACCGGCTCCGACATCAACGGCCAGCAGGTTCGATTGCGCGGCGCCGACGGGATCAACCTGACCAAAGCCGGTAAACGCAAGCTCGCCTTCTACGTGGAAAAGGACATTCGCCGCCTGCTCGGGGATGCCGCGGCGACCGACAAGGACGTGCCGGGCGCCGATGGGCTGAAGGACCTTGTGGTTACCGCGCCGCTTGCCAACGAGGACATCGTCAAGACGCAGCCGATCGGCCTCACCGATCCGGATCTCGACGGCGCTGCAGCACTGCTCGGCGATGCCGCACCCAACAAGGGCACAGGCAAGAGCCCGCGCGACCGACTGGTCGACAAGGGGGATGTTGCCGCGGCACCTGCCGGCCGTGTCGACGATTTCCGCCTCGCCAAGCCTAGTACGGTCATCAGCAATCCGGTGATCCGGAACTAACACTTTTTCGAGCGGCTGCGTGCGACAACCATCGTCACGGCGATCGCTTCGCCTAGAGCGTTTCCGATTTGGACGGAAGCGCACAGATGCTCTATCTCTTTGTTTTTACGCATTTCCTGACGGAAAGCCGCTTCGCACTTTTCCTGGAAATTCCCTAAAGCAAAAGGGGCCCCACGATGAACCGGCGGAGCCCTTTTTGCACTTGGGAGCAATGATGTCAGCGCGGCAGGATCGACGATCCCATCAGCGCCTCGTCGATCGCGCGGGCCGCCTGGCGGCCTTCGCGGATCGCCCAGACGACGAGCGACTGGCCGCGGCGAACGTCGCCGGCCGTCCAGAACTTGTCGACCGAAGTCTTGTAGTCGCGGTCGTTGGCAACGACGTTGGTCGAGCCACGACGATCGGTGTTGAGCGTCAGCTTGTCGCCGAGATCCTTCAGTACGCTATCGGTGAACGGGCCGCTGAAGCCGATGGCGATGAAGGCGAGATCGGCCTTGATGATGAACTCCGTGCCGGCAATCGGCTTGCGGCGATCGTCCACCTGGCAGCACTTGACGCCGATGAGGTTGCCGTCCTCGTCGCCGACAAACTCCAACGTCGCGACCTGGAACTCGCGGATCGCGCCTTCGGCCTGGCTGGACGAGGTGCGCATCTTGGTCGCCCAGAACGGCCAGACGGCAAGCTTGTCTTCCTTTTCCGGCGGCTGCGGGCGGATGTCGAGCTGGGTGACCTTGACGGCACCCTGGCGGAAGGCCGTGCCGACGCAGTCGGAGGCGGTGTCGCCACCGCCGACGACGACGATGTGCTTGCCGCCGGCAAGGATAGGCGCTGACGGCCAGCCGGTGCTGTCGATGTTCTCACGCCCGACCCGGCGGTTCTGCTGCACGAGATAGGGCATGGCGTCATGCACGCCGGCGAATTCGACACCGGGGATGCCGGCATTGCGCGGCGTTTCGGAGCCGCCGCAATAGAGCACGGCATCGTGGCGATCGATCAGTTGCTCGGCCGGCAGGTCGACGCCGACATTGACGCCGCAATGGAAGGTGACGCCTTCGCCCTTCATCTGCTCGACGCGGCGATCAATGAAGTTCTTCTCCATCTTGAAGTCGGGGATGCCGTAGCGCAGCAGGCCGCCGGGCTTGCTCTCGCGCTCGTAGACGTGAACCTCGTGACCGGCGCGCGCCATCTGCTGGGCGGCGGCCATGCCGGCCGGACCCGAACCAATGACGGCGACCTTCTTGCCGGTCTTGGTAACAGCCGGCTGCGGCACGATGTAACCCATTTCATAGGCCTTGTCGGCGATCGCCTGCTCGACGGTCTTGATCGCGACCGGCGCATCCTCGAGGTTCAGCGTGCACGCTTCCTCGCACGGCGCGGGGCAGACGCGGCCGGTGAATTCCGGGAAGTTGTTGGTCGAATGCAGGTTGCGGATCGCCTCTTCCCAGTTGCCGTTGTAGACCAGATCGTTCCAGTCGGGGATCTGGTTGTGCACCGGACACCCGGTCGGCCCATGGCAGTAGGGGATGCCGCAATCCATGCAGCGTGCCGCCTGCTTCTGCACCTCCGGTTCCGACATCGGAATGGTGAATTCACGGAAATGGCGGATGCGGTCGGACGCCGGCTGGTACTTTGCCACTTGCCGGTCGATCTCGAGAAAACCAGTTACCTTACCCATCGTATCATCCTGATAGCTATGCGTCTGAACAGGCGCTTGAGACAAGCGCGCGTGATGAACCCCCGAACCCTTTTCGGAACCGGGAGCCCTTTTCACCGGGGCCTCTATTCGGCCGCCTCTGCCATTTTCATGCGTTCCATGTCTTCGAGCGCACGACGATATTCGACCGGCATGACCTTGCGGAATTTCGGCCGGTAGTCTGCCCAATGGTCGAGGATCGCCTTTGCCCGGGGCGAGCCCGTGTGGTGCAGGTGGCTGGAGATCAGCTGATAGAGCCGCTCCTCGTCGTGGCGCGTCATATCGCCGGACACGTCGACCATGCCCTTGTGCATGATGTCGCCGCCGTGATGATGCAGCTTCTCGAGCATGTCGTCTTCTTCGGGCACCGGCTGCAGTTCGACCATCGCCATGTTGCAGCGGCGGGCGAAATCGCCTTCCTCGTCCAGCACATAGGCAACACCGCCGGACATGCCGGCCGCGAAGTTGCGGCCCGTCGCGCCGAGAACGACGACGACACCGCCGGTCATGTATTCGCAGCCGTGGTCGCCCACGCCTTCGACGACCGCAATGGCACCGGAATTGCGCACGGCGAAGCGTTCGCCGGCAACACCGTTGAAGTAGCATTCGCCGGAGATCGCGCCGTAAAGCACGGTGTTGCCGACGATGATCGAGTTTTCGGGCACGATTTTGGTGTTTTCAGGCGGCCGGACGATGATACGGCCACCGGAAAGCCCCTTGCCGACATAGTCGTTGCCGTCGCCCACCAGGTCGAAGGTGATGCCGCGCGCCAGGAAGGCGGCGAAGGATTGGCCCGCCGTACCCTTGAGGGTGACGTGGATCGTATCGTCCTTCAGGCCCTTGTGGCCCCAGCGCTTGGCAAGCACACCCGAAAGCATGGCGCCGGCCGACCGGTCGACGTTCTTGATCTTGGCTTCGAAGGCGACGGGCGCCTTGGTTTCCAAGGCGATCTTGGCCTTCTCGATCAGCGTTCGGTCGAGCACGTCGTCGATCGGGTGCTTCTGGCGGCTGGTCCAGTAGGTCTCCGCCTTCGGAGCGTCGACCTTGTGGAAGATCTTCGAGAAATCGAGACCGTTGGCCTTCCAGTGGGCGAGCGCGCCGTCCTTCTCCAAGAGTTCGGAAGCACCGATGATTTCATCGAGCCTGCGCACGCCGAGCGAGGCGAGGATCTCGCGCACTTCCTCTGCAACGAAGAAGAAGTAGTTGATGACGTGCTCGGCCGTGCCCTTGAAGCGCTTGCGCAGCACCGGATCCTGGGTCGCGACACCGACAGGACAGGTGTTGAGGTGGCACTTGCGCATCATGATGCAGCCGGCCGCAATCAGCGGCGCGGTGGCAAAACCGAACTCGTCGGCGCCGAGAAGCGCGCCGATGATCACGTCGCGGCCGGTCTTCAGGCCACCATCGACCTGAAGGGCAACGCGCGACCGAAGGCCGTTCAGCACCAGCGTCTGCTGAGTTTCGGCAAGGCCGATTTCCCAGGGGCTGCCGGCGTGTTTCAACGACGTCAGCGGCGATGCGCCGGTGCCGCCGTCGAAACCGGAAACGGTGATGTGGTCGGCGCGCGCCTTGGCGACACCGGCAGCAACCGTGCCGACGCCCACTTCCGAGACCAGCTTGACCGAAACATCGGCTTCAGGGTTGACGTTCTTCAGGTCGTAGATCAGCTGCGCCAGATCTTCGATCGAGTAGATGTCGTGGTGCGGCGGCGGCGAAATCAGGCCGACGCCCGGCGTCGAATGCCGGGTCTTGGCGACGGTCGCATCCACCTTATGGCCGGGCAGCTGCCCGCCCTCGCCGGGCTTGGCGCCCTGGGCCACCTTGATCTGCAGCATGTCGGCATTAACAAGATACTCGGTGGTCACGCCGAAGCGGCCGGAGGCGATCTGCTTGATCGCCGACCGTTCCGGGTTGGTCGAGCCATCGGGCAGCGGCAGGTAGCGGTCGCTTTCCTCGCCGCCTTCGCCGGTGTTCGACTTGCCGCCGATCCGGTTCATGGCGATTGCCAGCGTCGTATGCGCCTCGCGGCTGATCGAGCCGAAGGACATGGCGCCCGTCGAGAAGCGCTTGACGATGTCGGTGGCCGGCTCGACCTCGTCGACGGAGATCGGCTTGCGGCCGGCAGCCTCCGCACTCTTGACGGTGAACAGGCCACGGATCGTGTTCATCCTGAGCGCCGAGTTGTTCACCATCTCGGCAAATTCGCGATAGCGATCCTCTGCATTGCCGCGCACGGCATGCTGCAGCGAGGCGATCGCATCCGGCGTCCAGGCGTGGCTTTCGCCGCGCATGCGGTAGGCATATTCGCCACCGATATCGAGCGTGTTGGCAAGCACCGGATCGGCACCGAAGGCTGCCTTGTGGCGGGCGACGGTTTCGGCCGCGATCTCTTCAAGGCCGATGCCTTCGATCGTCGTCGCAGTCCCGAAGAAGAACTGGTCGACCAGCTTCGACGACAGGCCGACAGCATCGAAGATCTGCGCGCCGCAATAGGACTGGTAGGTCGAGATGCCCATCTTGGACATCACCTTGAGGATGCCCTTACCCACCGCCTTGATATAGCGGTAGACCACTTCGCTGCCGTCGACTTCCTTGGGGAAATCGCCGCGCTTGTGCATGTCGGTCAGCGTATCGAAGGCAAGATACGGGTTGATCGCTTCGGCGCCGTAGCCGGCGAGCAGGCAGAAGTGATGCACTTCACGCGGTTCGCCGGATTCCAGCACGATGCCGACCGAGGTGCGCAGGCCCTTGCGGATCAGGTGGTGGTGCACGGCGGCCGTTGCCAGCAGCGCCGGGATCGCGACGCGGTCCGGACCGACCTGGCGGTCGGAAAGCACGATGATGTTGTAGCCACCCTTGACCGCCGCTTCCGCACGTTCGCAGAGGCGATCGAGCATTTCCGGCATGCCTTCGGCATCGCGCGAAATGTCGTAGGTGAAGTCGAGCGTCTTGGTGTCGAACCGGTCCTCGGTATGGCCGATCGAGCGGATCTTTTCCAGATCGCCGTTGGTCAGGATCGGCTGGCGCACTTCCAGCCGCTTGGCATGCGCCATGCCGGCATGATCGAGCAGGTTCGGGCGCGGGCCGATGAACGAGACGAGGCTCATCACCAGCTCTTCGCGGATCGGGTCGATCGGCGGGTTGGTGACCTGCGCGAAGTTCTGCTTGAAGTAGGTATAGAGCAGCTTGCGCTTGTCGGACATTGCCGAGATCGGCGTGTCGGTGCCCATCGAGCCGATGGCTTCCTGGCCGGTGGTGGCCATTGGCGACATCAGGATCTTGGTGTCTTCGAGCGTGTAGCCGAAGGCCTGCTGGCGGTCGATCAGGGAAACGTCGCGGCGCAGCGCACGCGGCTCGACCGGCTTCAACTCTTCGAGGATGAGCTGGGTATCGTCGAGCCACTTGCGGTAAGGATGCTTGTCGGCGAGCGAAGACTTCACCTCCTCGTCGGAGATGATGCGACCCTGCTCCATGTCGATGAGCAGCATCTTGCCCGGCTGCAGGCGCCACTTCTTGACGATCTTTTCTTCGTCGACCGGAAGCACGCCGGCTTCAGACGCGAGGATGACGCGATCATCAGATGTGACGATATAGCGGGCCGGACGCAGACCGTTGCGGTCGAGCGTCGCGCCGATCTGGCGGCCGTCGGTGAAGGCCACGGCTGCCGGTCCGTCCCACGGCTCCATCAGCGCTGCGTGGTATTCGTAGAACGCCTTGCGCTCGGGCGACATCAGCTGGTTGCCGGCCCAGGCTTCGGGGATCAGCATCATCACCGCATGCGAAAGCGAGTAACCGCCCTGCACCAGGAATTCGAGCGCGTTGTCGAAACAGGCGGTGTCCGACTGACCCTCGTAGGAGATCGGCCAGAGCTTGGAGATGTCGTCGCCGAAGAGCGGCGAGGACACGGAAGCCTGGCGCGCCGCCATCCAGTTGACGTTGCCGCGCAGCGTGTTGATTTCGCCGTTGTGGGCGACCATGCGATAGGGGTGCGCGAGCTTCCAGGACGGAAACGTGTTGGTCGAGAAGCGCTGGTGAACCAGGGCGACGGCCGACTGGAAGCGCTCGTCCTCCAGGTCCTTGTAGTAGGCGCCGACCTGATAGGCCAGGAACATGCCCTTGTAGACGATCGTCTGCGTCGACAGCGACACGACGTAGAAGCCGAGATCGCCGCCTTCCGCTTCCGCATAGATGCGGTTGGAGATCACCTTGCGCAGCGTGAACAGGCGACGCTCGAATTCGGCGTTGGTCGCGGCATCGCGGCCGGCACCGATGAACACCTGCACATGGTGCGGTTCGGTCGCAGCGATATCAGGAGCCTTGGAAAGCGACGAATTGTCGACCGGCACGTCGCGGAAGCCAAGCACGTGCTGGCCTTCCTCGGCGACCACTTCGCTGATCACGTCCTTGAAATGGGCAATCAGCTTTTCGTCGCGCGGCATGAAGAGGTAGCCGACGCCATATTCGCCGGCCTTCGGCAGGGTAACGCCCTGCTTGGCCATTTCCTCGCGGAAGAAGCGGTCGGGGATCTGCACGAGGATGCCAGCGCCGTCACCCATCAGCGGGTCGGCGCCGACGGCACCGCGGTGCGTCAGGTTTTCGAGCATGAAGAGGCCGTCGCGCACGATCTGGTGCGACTTCTCACCCTTCAGATGCGCGACGAAGCCGACGCCGCAGGCATCGTGTTCGTTGCGCGGATCATAGAGACCCTGTTTTCGCGGCAGGCCGGACGGGAATGTGGGCGTTTTTTCAGCCGTCGCAACAGTGTGTGCGAGGTTGAGCCCAGATTGCTGTGATGGCGTGTGATCCGTCATCGTCTTCCCTCCTGTTGAACCCGGCATGTCCGGGCATACCTGCGCCCGCGCATGGCTTCTCGTCGCACGCATTCACGTGCCGCAAAGCCGGGGCATTCATCGTCTCATGATCCTGATCAGGTCGCAAATAATGCACGGCATCATCAGGCATTGATGTCAGTGACCATCCTGATGGCAGGCGTTAACAACCGGATGAAATCCGGCGGATCCCCCTGCGCCACACGCCGATTGCCGATTTTTTGGGCACTTGCGGCGATTGTTCCGGTCCCTAGACCGAAATAGGACAGCAAGACTGTCCTATTTCATGCGCTCTATGCCAGAAACCGCCCCCCTCCGCAAGGGGCATATGAGCAAATAATAGAAGGGATTTTGCCGAACATTGCCGAAAATTTCCCGGTTTTATAATTTAATTACGACAAACGGACGTTTTCTTCATTTTGGTTTCAAACTGGTATCCTGTTGGCCTCCATAGCAGCGACCGTGATTGATCCGGCCGGCAGGTGGGTTATGGTCGCCCGAACGACGTCGATATGACCGTGAAACAGGACGATATGTGATGATTTTTTCCTCTGACAACTGGGCTGGCGCCCACCCTGCCATCGCCCAGAGCCTCGTGAGCCATGCCGACGGCTACGCCTCCGCCTACGGCACCAGTGAGCTCGACCGGAAGGTGGAGAGGAAACTGTCGGAGGTTTTCGAGCGCGATGTCGCAGTCTTCTTCGTCGGCACGGGAACGGCCGCCAATTCGCTGGCGCTCGCCAGCACCAGCCGCGCCGGCGGCGTCGCGTTCTGCCACCGCGAAGCGCACGTGACGGCCGACGAGTGCGGCGCTCCGGAATTCTTCACCCATGGATCGAGGTTGAAGCCCGTCGACGGCAAACATGGCAAGATGGACGCATCGCGCCTTGAGGCGGAAATTCGCCGCTACCCGCTCGACAATGTCCATGGCGGTCAGCCGATGGCGGTCACGCTGACGCAAGCGACCGAAAGCGGCACCGTCTACGCACTCGATGAGATCGAGGCGATTGCCGCGGTCGCCAATGCACACAAGCTGCCGCTGCACATGGACGGCGCCCGCTTTGCCAATGCGCTGGTCAGCCTCGATGCCACACCGGCCGAGATGACCTGGAAGCGTGGCGTCGATCTCGTTTCCTTCGGCGGCACGAAGAACGGCTGCTGGTGCGCCGAGGCCCTTGTCCTCTTTGATCTTTCGAAGGCGCACGAGATGCATTTCCTGCGCAAGCGCTCGGCTCAGTTGTTCTCGAAATCGCGCTTCGTCTCGGCCCAGTTCGACGCCTACCTCGAAGGCGGTCTCTGGCTCGACCTCGCCCGGCATTCCAACGCCATGGCCCGGCGTCTTGCCAACGGCATCGCCGCTTCGCGCAACAGCCGGCTCGGTTGGCCGGTCGAAGCCAACGAGGTCTTCGTCATCCTGAAAAAGGACGTGGCGACGAAACTGCAGGAGCAAGGCGCCGTTTTCTACGACTGGCCGGTTCCGCACGAACTCGCCGGAAGCCTCGCGGCCGACGAGGGCCTCTATCGCCTGGTGACGAGCTTTGCGACCAAGATGGACGACGTCGATCGCTTCGTCGCAGCCTGCTGAGGCGACTGCATAATTCCTTGGATCAGGATAGATCCGAGGAGAAAATTATGCAGCAAATTCAAAGAGCCACAATACCGCGTGCCACGCGCGGTGTTGTGGCTCACGCCTGGCCCTGTAACGTCCTCACCTTCGACAAAATCTCGGTCGAGAGCGCCGCGATCAGCTTCTGGTCGGCGCCCTTGCTGGGAACCAGTACGAACTCGACATCCTCCAGCGGCGGCAAGGTGCCGGTGGGTATTTCCCGCAGGCCCTGCGGCGCCATACTGCGCGGCTGGACGAGCACGCCCATGCCCGCTTGGGCGGCGGCCGTCAGCCCGCTGAGGCTGCCGCAGGTGCAGACGATCCGCCATGGCAGCCGATGCCGGTCGAGCACCTCGAGCGCCACGCTGCGCGTGATGCTCGGCGGCGGAAAGGCGATCAACGGCAGCACCCTGTCACGCTTCACACGCTCGGGATCACGCGCCAACCAGACCAGCGGCTCGCGATAGACCAGTTCGCCGCGCGGATCGCCCAGCCGCCGCTTTGCCAGCACCAGATCGATCTCGCCACCATCCTGCATATGGTAGAGCACGCCGCTGAGTGCTACCGTCAATTCGAGCTCCACCGACGGATGGGCGCGAACGAAATCTTCGAGCACGCCCGGCAACCGGCTGGTGACGAAATCCTCCGACATGCCCAGCCGTAATCGTCCGCGCAGACTGCTTTCGGCAAGCAGCGCCTTGACCTCGTCGTCGATCGCCAGCATCGAACGCGCATGGGCAAGCAGGGCCTGACCATCCGTCGTCAACGAGACCCGGTGCGTGTCGCGGGCAACGAGCTTGCGCCCGAGCGACGCCTCAAGCCTTTGAATATGTTGACTGACCGTCGACTGGCCAAGCGCCAGTCTCTCGGCCGCGAGGGTGAAGCTGCCCATCTGTTCGAGCGCAACGAAGCTGCGCAGTTGCACGAGGTCGAGCATGCATTATCCAATTTCGCGATAACTGTTATTCCTTGCATCCTGCTTCATAATGACATTTCTCGGCAAGACGTTTCTCAATCGAGCCAGTGACAGACATGGGCCGCTATCTTCCCGACACCTTCACCCTGCTCCTGCTTCTCACCGTGCTTCTGGCATCGATGCTGCCGATCCATGGCGAGGCGACGGCCTGGTTCGCCATGGCAACGAAGGTGGCGGTCGGCCTGGTCTTCTTCCTGCATGGCGCAAGATTGTCGCGCGATGTCGTCGTCGCCGGCTTCCTGCATTGGCGGCTGCATCTGGCGATCCTGGCATCGACCTTCGTGCTGTTCCCGCTGATCGGCCTCGTCGTCGGCTTCGTACCGTCATCGGTCCTGCCGCCGGCGCTCTATACCGGCATCCTCTTCCTCTGCGTCCTGCCCTCGACCGTGCAATCGTCGATCGCCTTCACGTCGGTTGCCGGCGGCAATGTCCCGGCAGCAATCTGCTCAGCGTCCGCCTCCAACATCTTCGGCATGTTCCTGACGCCGCTTCTCGTCGGTCTCCTATTTTCCGCCGGCGGCCATGGCGGTGTGTCGCTGGATGCCCTTGAGCAGATCCTGCTGCAGCTGCTGGCACCGTTCATCGCCGGTCAATTGTTGCAGCCGTGGATCGGCGGCTGGATCCGGGCGCGCAAGGGCCTGCTTGCGCCCGTCGACCGCGGTTCGATCCTCATGGTCGTCTATCTGGCCTTCAGCCAGGCCGTCACATCGGGGCTATGGCAGACCTTTTCGCTTGCCGATCTCGGGGTGCTGGTCGCGATCGAGATCGTCATGCTGGCGCTGGTACTCGCCGTCACCATGTTCGGCAGCCGCCTCTTCGGTTTCAACCGCGCCGACGAGATCGCCATTACCTTCTGCGGCTCGAAGAAGAGCCTTGCGAGCGGCATCCCGATGGCAAGCGCCATCTTCGCCGGCCAGAACATCGGTGCGATCGTGCTGCCGGTCATGCTCTTCCACCAGATCCAGCTGATGGCCTGCGCGGTGATTGCCCAGCGTTACGCCGCCCGCAAAGAGCTGGACGCCATCGCCGAACCCGTCCGCCCCTAAAGCAATTCCAGGAAAAGTGTGAAACGGTTTTCCGTCCGGCATTGCGTTATTTCAATGATCTAGAACCTGTCCGGGAAGACGCGAAAACAACGATCCCAAAAAAAGGCGGCGTCCTTTCGGGCGCCGCCTCTTCAAGCTTGGGAGGGAGGGATTAGAGGTTCTGGGCCTCGATCTGCTTCGGCTGCGATGCGACCGACGTAATGTCGATCCGGCGCGGCTTGGCTGCTTCCGGGATCTCGCGGGTGAGGTCGATGTGCAGCAGGCCATTCTTCAGCGAAGCGGACTTGATCTCCACATGGTCGGCAAGCTGGAAGCGACGCTCGAAGGCGCGCTTGGCAATACCGCGATGCAGGAACTGGTTTTCTTCGGCCTTGTCCTCGCTCTTTTCGCCCTTGATTGTCAGCGTATGTTCGCGCGCTTCGATCGACAGTTCGGTTTCGTCGAAGCCGGCAACCGCCATGGTGATGCGGTAGGCGTTTTCGCCGGTGCGCTCGATGTTATAGGGCGGATAGGTCTGAGCCTGGTCAGGCTGGCCGAGGCTGTCGAGCATCGTGAAGAGGCGGTCGAAGCCGACGGTGGAGCGATAGAGGGGGGAAAAATCAACGTGACGCATGGTGTCCTCCTGGGAGCAACTGTTTGCGATGTCTGGTCTGCCACCCCATCCAGGCAGCGGCGCGACCGGTGAACGGACCCGTTATCGGCGTCCGTGAGCAAGAGATGGGAATGCGATTTCGTCAGTTCAAGGCATGCCGCCTCAAGATTCCCAAGAGGTGAATGGCGGATGAATGACAGGTTCGGCCGTGGTTCAGATCAGGGGCGTTACAAAGGCCACACTGGGAGGAAATCTCCTGGGGCTGAAGTGACATGTCCCTTCCCCTTCAGCGGCCGGAAACGGTGATCGTCCGGATTTCACCCACCGTTTCCGGCTTTTTTCTTTGACGGCGCCAAGCCCGCCGCCTATCCCTGATGATACCGATCAACGCGTCTTCAGCCTGGTTTCGTCCGTCATGACCACGATCCTCCGCTCCACACCGGATAATCCGATACCGGACAATCACGTGGCGGGCTTCTTCGATGGAGCCGGTGGCCGCAAGATCCGCTACGCCATCTTCAAGACCAGGACGCCGGTTGCGCGCGGCACCGTGGTGCTGCTGCAGGGCCGCAACGAATCGATCGAGAAATACTTCGAGACCATCGCCGAACTCAACGCCGCCGGCCTCTGGGTCGCAACCTTCGACTGGCGCGGCCAGGCGGGCTCGGAGCGGCTCTTGCCCGAGGCCGGGCGCGGCCATGTCGAGCGCTTCTCCTATTACGAGCGCGATCTGACCACCTTCCTCGAACAGATCGTGCTGCCGGATACCCGGCTGCCGTTTTCGATTGTCGCCCACTCCATGGGCGCGCTGGTCGCGCTGTCGCTCGCGCCCATGCTTTCGAGCCGCATTGATCGCCTGGTGGTGCTTGCCCCCTTTGTCGGCCTCGGTGGCCAGATAATTGGCGAACGCAGCATCGCCAGCATGGCAACGGTGATGCGCTGGGTCGGTCTCGGGCGGCTGCCATTGCATGCCGACAAAGGCAATCGCCCCTTTGAAAACAACGTGCTGACCGCCGACCGCCGGCGCTTTGCGCGCAACCTGGCCTTGACCGAAGCCTATCCGGAATTGCGACTTGGGCCGCCGTCGGCGCGCTGGTTGACCGAAGCGTTTCGTGCAATGCGCCGCGTCGCCCGACGGGAACATCTGACCCGCATCACCCTGCCGACGATCATCCTGGCGCCGACAGCCGACCGGCTGGTGCCGCATGTCGCCGTCGAGTGGCTGGCGCGCAATTTCCGCGCCGCCCACATGATCCCGATCGACGGTGCGCGCCACGAACTGCTGCACGAGGCCGATCGTTATCGCGCCCAGGCCATGGCGGCCATTCTTGCTTTCGTCATTCCCGATAAGGACGACAAGGACGAAGGCGAAGCGGCCTGAGACAATTCAGTCTTTTGAGAAAATTCAGCCTTTGAGAATTTCCAGCGCCTGCGCATGCAGTTCGGCGCTGCCGGCAGCGATGACTTCGCCACCCATTTCCGCCGGGCCGCCCTGCCAGTTGGTGACGATGCCGCCAGCCTGCTCGATCAACGGGATAAGGCCGCCGACGTCATAGGGCTTGAGCCCGCACTCGATGACCAGGTCGACATGACCGGCCGCAAGCAGCGCGAAGGCATAGCAATCACAACCGTAGCGGAACAGCCGCACCTTGTCCTGCAGCGCCTCGAAGCGGGTCTTGTTGTCGCCGGTGTAGAGATGCGGCGAGGTCGTAAACAGCACGGCATCTGAAAGCGCGTCGCAAGTGCGGGTCGACAGCACCTTGTCGCCGTCGGGTCCACGGTAGAGCGCCTGCTTGCCGTCGGCAAAGAAGCGTTCGCCGGTAAATGGCTGATCCATCAGGCCCATCACCGCATCGCCGTTGCGATAAAGACCGATCAGCGTGCCCCAGACCGGCAGGCCGGAGATGAAGGCGCGCGTGCCATCGATCGGATCGATCACCCAGACATATTCGCGATCGAGCCCGACATTGCCATGCTCCTCGCCGAGGATACCGTGACCGGGGAAATTCTCCTCGATCAGAGCGCGGATCGCGGCCTCAGCCGACTGATCGGCCTCGGTCACCGGATCGAAACCGCCCTCGAGCTTGTTGACGACGCTCGTGCCGATGCGAAAGCGCGGCAAGGTTTCCGCCTTGGCGGCATCGGCGAGACGATCGAAAAAGGAGCGGTCGGGCAGCATGTCACTCTCTTTAGGGAAAGAAGCAGGAAGGTCCAATCTGCATAGACGAAATCTGCAGAAAGGCAAACGGCCAAGCGACCGGCTGTCAGCGATCCAAGACGGTGGGCCGTTCCGATCGTTTCAGCGCCGTCGATCCGGTGAAATTCCTTTGCCGCACTGCAAAAGTTTTCACTCTCTCAACTTGACAATTGTGCAGTGCAATATTAGGGTTTTTGTGCAGTCACTTGTGACTGTAAATACCCTCCTTGGGTGTTTCCTCCCTAGACTTAACCGCGCCACCGGCGCGGTTCTTTTTGAGGTCTACTACAGCGCCGCGCGGCTTATTGGACGCGCAAAGGTCGCTGTAGCGCTTTGAATTGCTGCATGTTTTTATCCTTAAATCGAATAGGATTTAAGGAACATGCCATAGGGAACCGACGCTACTCCGCAGCAAGCGGCAGATAGGCGCCATAATCCTCGACATGACGCGCGAGCGACGCGATGAAGCTGGTGAGATCGGCGACCAGCGCGCCGAAACCGGGCTTGCGGACCAGCGTCGTCTCATCGACATAGAGCCCGCGATTGATCTCGATCTGCAGCGCATGCAGGCCGCGGCTCGGTCGGCCGTAATGTTCGGTGATGAAACCGCCGGCATAGGGCTTGTTGCGCGCGACGGTATAGCCGAGCTCAGCCAACAGATCGACGGCCATCCTCGACAGTTCCGCCGCGGCACTGGTGCCGTAACGATCGCCGATGATGAAGTCCGGCCGCTGGGCGCTGCCCGGCAGATGCACATTGCCGGGCATCGAGTGGCAATCGATCAAGACCGACAGGCCGAACTGGACATGCGTGCGGGCGATGAGCTTGCGCAAGGTGGCGTGGTAGGGCTTGTAGATCGTCTCGATGCGCGCCAGCGCGTCTTCGACGGGGAAGCGGCCGCGATAGATTTCCATGTTCTCGGCGACAAGCCGCGGCACGGTTCCAAGGCCGCCTGCCACCCGCATCGAACTGATATTGGCATGCGGCGGCACCGGCCCGTCGAACATGCGCGGGTCGAGTTCGTAAGGCTCGCGGTTGACGTCGAGGAAGGCCCGCGGGAAATGCGCCAGCAGCATCGGCGCGCCGAGGAACGTCGCGTTCTGGAACAGCTCGTCGACATAGTGATCTTCGGAACGACGGATCGCCAGCGCATCGAGGCGGGACTGATCGAGAAAGGCCTGTGGATAAGAGCGGCCGCTATGCGGCGAGTTGAATACGAAGGGAATCCGCTGACTTGCAGGTTCCAGAACCTCAAACAGCTCCCTCTCCGTCATCTCCCCCATCGGAACCCTTTTTACCATGTGCGGTTCTTGCTGTTGCCATCATGTTGCCAGTTGGTCGGCTCTGTGTCCATAGTGCGCCCACTCCGGTTTCTGGGGAGTTGACGCGTCGCGTTCACGAGATATTTACCCCGTTGCGGTTTGGATAGAACGCCGCAATCCATACGCAATGAATAAAGAGAAGCAACGGCCGAGTTCATGACTGTGAAAATCCTTCTTGCCGAAGACGACAACGATATGCGCCGCTTCCTTGTGAAGGCGCTCGAAAAGGCTGGCTACAAGGTCATGTCCTATGACAACGGCGCCAGCGCCTACGACCGCCTTCGCGAAGAGCCCTTCTCGCTTCTCCTGACCGATATCGTCATGCCCGAGATGGACGGCATCGAGCTTGCCCGTCGGGCGACCGAACTCGATCCGGATCTCAAGGTGATGTTTATCACCGGCTTTGCCGCGGTCGCGCTGAACCCGGATTCGAAAGCTCCGAAGGACGCCAAGGTCCTGTCGAAGCCCTTCCACCTTCGCGACCTGGTCGACGAGGTCAACAAGATGCTGGCCGCCTGAGGCCAGACATTTTTTCCACAGCTGCCGCCGCCGTCCGTGACACTTGGACCGGATCGGCGCAGACTTCAGATCGACCGCCGCGATCCACAGGGATCTCCGGCGGTCTTTTTATTTCAGTGACTTACGCGCAAAGCCCGGAAATCCGGACTTCCGGCAAGCCGCCACAGGCGGCAGACGATGACGGAAAACCGCCAGCAAAATTTCAGTCAAAAAACCTTCGAAAACCCTATTGACGCGAGAGCGGGTTCTATGGTCTATGCGCCTCATCGGATGGGCGTGTAGCTCAGCGGGAGAGCACTACGTTGACATCGTAGGGGTCACAGGTTCAATCCCTGTCACGCCCACCATCCAAGTTTCTGATAAAAAGGGCTTTCGGGAAACCGGAAGCCCTTTTTACGTTTTGCTTCCAAGGTTCATCGAACCTGCGGCCGATGACGCCTAAGCGCGATATTGGAGAGGATCAGAACAGCATGGGACGATCCGTGCCGGATCATCGGCACACTGCGGATTGCGCTAAATGGAAAGCGGCATGAATCGCTACTCGTTTACCTTGACGCAAAATCGCAAAGATTGCAGTATTCAATAGGATACAACTTAATTTCAAGCAGCGTTACGTTGTTGCACACACACTACAGCGGCAGGATATACACCAACATTTTCAAATCCTTCCGACGCAGCCACGCGCAAAATCGGCCTCGCCCTTCGTGATCAGGACTATGGGCAGTCTGATCGAAAACAGTGCTCGACAAGACCTTCGGGTCTTGCCTTGCGCCTGTTTCCTTCCATCCGATCCCATGGTCCTGAACAGAGTGGATGAATTTAACAGGCCCTGACCCTTGCCATCGAATTTGTGAAACCAACGGCACGCACAGTTCTCACGGGTTGTCCAACGCCACACGAGGAGACGGTACAATGAACAGATTTTTCGTTTTCGGTCTTGGTCTTTTCTCAATGTCGACTGCACCATCTCTGGTCCAGGCGCAGGAGGAGCCGAGCTTTGATTGTTCAAAGGCCAAGAGCCAGGTCGAAAAAGTTCTTTGCTCCGGCGGAGATTCCGGAATGGGGTGGATCGATCAGACCATGGCCGACCTGTACAAGGCCGTCCGCGCTGCGCCAGGCGCGGATGCCGCCACACTGGAATCGAGCCAGCGCGCCTGGCTTGCAAAGCGAGACCATTGCAAGGGTTCGGACGAGAAGGTGATGAATTGCCTGATCGACAGCTATCGTGGCCGCTATGCCGAACTCAGCTCCGCCTATGACCAAAAACATCTCACAGGCACGTACGGGAACGCGCGCGGCGTGCTCGACAGCGTGTTGTTTCCCGATGGCAACCTCTTGGTCAACATCTCGACCGATGTCGGCGCTCCCTCCTACGACTCCTGCTCGGTAACCTTCCGTGCCCCGCTTGAAGGGGAGGCGGTGCAGCACGTTTTCACGCCTGAGGAAATCGGCGCCGACGGTCAGTGCACGGTCGACTTGAAGATCACAGGTTCCCAGATCGATGTCACTCCCAAGGATTGCCGCGTTTTCTGCGGCAACTCTGCCTCGTTCGACGGCGCCTACAAGAAACAGTAAGGCACGATCGAGAACTTGATCGATAGATGAGAGGAACGGCGATCGTGCTTCGATGAAGCCGATCGTCTGCCTACCTGTGATCTGATCAACCGGCCCACCGTGACGGCATTGCCGTGCAAGCCACCGAGTGACGGCATCGACCGCAGCGGCCGCCACTGCGCGGAATATTCGGGGTAGCTCATGGATCGGCCAGCCTCGCCGCCCTACTTTGCTCTCGCGACCTGAACGCATCCGCCCGGCAGGAGGCACGCGCCATGTCGACGGCAAAGTGCCGAGGATTCGAGAGCCCTACCGCATGTTTCGTTAGACTGTATTCGATCTAAGGATAAAACATACAGCAATTCAAAGTGTTACAGCGACCTTTGCGCGTCTAATAAGACGCGCGGCGCTGAAGTGGGAAGGAAAGGAACGGACAATGCCAGCCATCAAGAACATCGTCCTGGTCCATGGCGCCTGGGGTGACGCCTCGCATTGGCGCCACGTGATACCGCCGCTGCACGCCAAGGGCTACAATGTCGCAGCGGTCCAGAACCCGCTGACGTCACTTGCCGACGACATCGACCGGACATCGAAACTTGTGGCCGCACAGGACGGGCCGACATTGCTGGTCGGCCATTCCTATGGCGGTGCCGTGATCACCGGCGCCGGCCACGCGCCGAACGTTGCCGGCTTGGTCTATATCGCCGCTTTCGCGCCCGACGAAGGTGACAGTCTCGGCAGCATCTTCGCCCGCCGCGACGCCCCTTCCGGTGCCGGCAGTATCCGGCCTGATAAGGATGGTTTCCTCTGGCTCGACCAGGCGACGTTCCGCCAGAGCTTCGGCCAGGATCTCGGCGAGACCGAAGCGCTGGTCATGGCCGTCGCGCAGAAGCCGATTGCAGGACGCTGCTTTGAAGACAAGTCCGGCCCGCCGGCCTGGAAGGTGAAGCCCAGTTGGTATCAGGTGTCGAGCCGCGACAACATGATTCCGCCGGAAACCGAACAGTGGATGGCGGAGCGCATCAAGGCGAAGAAGACGATCACGCTTGACGCGAGCCACGCGTCGCTGGCCTCGCGTGCCTCGGAGGTCGTCGCGCTGATCGAAGAAGCGGTCGCCTCGCTCGCCTGACGTCGGGCGTCGCGCCACCGGCTGCCCCGAACGACATTTTCATTTCGGGGCAGCATCGTCTTCGCGGGACGAACACCGGCGCCGGCCAAACGTGCCGCCGTCTATCGTCCACGGGCGGCGGTCAATGGGCGACGTTCGACGCGGCCGACATCAGCTCCTCTCGGCGAGGCACGCCGAACATGTTGTGTCCGTCAGCCGTGGCCTCGGTAAAGCTCCATCGCACGATGCCATCCCGATCGAGCAGGAACTCGCCGACGAGTTGCCCTTCGCCCGTCGCGATCATGCGTTCGTCGTCATGTGTGATTTCATAGCCGTCCGCCTTGTCGAGAAACGACGAGGCCGCCCAAGGATCCATAGCGGCCGGCAGCTCGCCCGGCATGTCAACCAGCATTGCCATGACGGTTTTCTTGGCAAGTTTGTGAGGCCAATCGTCCTCATCCTCGGTGAACTGAAGATTGGGTAAGCCGAACGCGCGGTGAGAAACCCGTTCCGGATCGGACGCCGCCAGCAGATGTGGCAGAGGATGGTAGCGGAAATAAAGGCGCGCCCGGTCGATCGGCGTGTTGACGACCGTCAGGCTCTCGACACCTTTTTCGCGCAGTGCCTCGTCGAGCTGCGCCATCGCCGCGATCTGGCGTCGGCAGAAGGGGCAGTGCAGACCGCGGAACAGGCCGACCAGCACCGGCTTGCGACCGCGAAAATCGTCGATGGAAATCTGACCGTCCTGGGTGATGGCGTCGAGAACCACGTTCGGTGCCCGGTCACCGGGTTGCAACGGTCCATTGTGCTGTTCAACCATAATCTTTTCTCCTTATGCCGATCGTGGGTCACGGAGATGTGGGGAGCGCGTCTCGCGCGGTGCGCTAAACGCGACCATCGCGTCGAACGCAGAGCCGGTTTGGCGACACAAGCCTACATTTCGGGCGCCCTTTCGCGGCCAATCCTACAGCGCCGCGCGTCTTGTTAGACGCGCAAAGGTCGCTGTAGCACTTTGAATGGCTGCATGTTTTTATCCTTAAATCGAATAGGATCTAAGGAAACATGCAGTAGAACCCGAATCGTCGTGTTTACCTTCGACGGACCTGCCCTGCAGCGCCCCTAGTCGAGGAATGGCAGTATCATCAACGCTTCGGGATCAAGACCGTGCCGTGTGCATATGTCGCGAGCCGAAGCGAAGTGCCTTTCCGCACCATCGAGGTCACCAGCATCAAGGCAGAGCGTCGCCAAGCCATCATAGCACGGAAACAACAGCTGTGCCTCTCGCGTTTCGAAAGCGAGTTCGAGAGCCTCCTCATACAGACGGCGCGCGACATCCGGGCGACCGTGGCACTGATCGATCTGTCCCAGCACCAGCAACGACACCGGCAGATGATCGCGCTGATCGAGCTCGCGGTCGATCGCGATCGCCCGTTCGGCAGCCGGAATGCCGTCGGCAGCACAGCGGTCGGTGAAGGTGCAGTAGGCCACCGCCAGATTGGAAAGCAGCCGCGCCTGGAAGCTGAGGTCGCCGATACGGTGGGCCATGCCGAAGCCGAACTTGCAGACCTCGATGGCCCGCCGTGGCTCGATGATCGTGTAGAGGACGGCAAGATTGGTGTACCCCCGGCAGGCCGCATTGAGCAGGTCGGCAGCCTCCGCGACCGAGACGCTGCGCTCGATCGTTGCGATCGCCTCAGTGCCGCGGTTGAGGCGCGCCAGCGCCACCCCTTTGGTATTGAGGGCTTCCGCCGTCACCCGATCCATTTCGCGCCGAGCGTCCGGTGCTTGCGGCACCAGCGCCCCGACACGCTTCAGGGCATCGTCGGCCCAGACGATAGCGTCGGCATAGTTGCCCATGCGAAAGGCAAGGTGGCCCCGTTCCTGGGAGAGATGGGCGCTTTCGATCGGCGCATCCGCGTCTTCCAGAAGCTGGGCCGCGTTCGCGAATGCCACCAGCGCCTCGTCGCGCCGGGCCGCCTCCCACAGGAGATGTCCGTACTTGCGCTGGATGCGGGCCGCTGAGACCCGGTCGTCAGTGGCATGATAGACGTCGAGCAGGGAAGCGTAGTGCCCAGCAGCCGCGTCGCGCCGCCCGGAAGGGCCGAGCAGATCGGCAACGCGCTCGCGGGCAGCAAGCCATTCGGTCCCCTCCTCGCCAGCGGCCGCCCAGGCGGCCATGGCCTGCTTGTAGAACCGTATGGCATCATCATTCGCATAGATCGCCTGCGCGCGTTCTCCTGCCGCCATGAGATAGCGCGCGCCCTTCGACCTATCCTCCGACTGGCTGAAATGGTGGCCAAGCAACGCCATCTCCTCCAGCCTTGTCGTCTGTGCTCCATAGCGGCGCTCAAGCTGGTCGGCGACAACGGCATGTATCTCCGCACGCCGACGCAGGAGCAGGTTGTTGTAGACCACCTCCTGCAGCAGCGTCTGGGTGAAGCGGTAGGTCTGCGCGCCCTGTAAGCGTCCCTCCCGCGTCTCCTCGATAATTTCGGCATCACACAGATTGTCCAGCGCCGCATCGATCGTGGCTTCATCGCCGGCAACGACACGCAGCAAGTCGACATCAAACCGCGGGCCGATGACTGCCGCATGGTGAAGCAGTCTGCGCGACCGCGGTTGCAGTCGGTCGATCCTGCCCAAAAGCATGGCTTCGATGGTTACGGGAATATCGACGGTGGCCTCGCGCTCGACCACGCGCCAGGCGGCCCCGAAATGCTTCAGCGCATCGACTTCGATCAGGCCACGTACGATTTCCTCGATGAACAGCGGATTTCCGCTGGCGCGCGCCAGTATTCGGCCCGCCAGCCCCCGATGCAGGCCATCGGTACCGAAGAAGGCCGAAAGCAGCCTGCGCCCTTCGGTCTCGGTGAGCGGCGCGAGCCGCAACGCCGTGAGGCTCGTTCGGCCAGGCTTCAGCCGATCGACCGCCGCGTCCGGGCGCTGCGTCGTCAGCATCATCAATGGACTGCCCTCCATCCGGTCGAGGATAAAGGCGATGGCATCGAGGGACGCGGCATCGGCCCAATGCAGATCCTCGATCACCAGCAGCAGCGGCGTTCGCGACAGGCGCCGCTCGAAGATGGCTCGCACGGCCGCAAAGAGCTGGCGACGCATCTGTTCCGGCTCGACATGGCGCAAGGTTTCGTCGTGCGTTCCCATCCCCAGGATGCGGAGGAAAAGCGGCACGAGCTGTTCAAGCTTTTCGGGCGCAAAGCCGATCTCGGCAAGCCCCGCTGTGAGCAACTCTGTCGTCCGCTCCAATGTATCGAAGGTCGAGATGCCATAGGCGCCGCGCAAAACAGATGCCAGAACACCGTAGGAAGGTTCTCCGAGCGGAGAAGAGCTAGCGCGACGAACGACAACGTGCCCGAAGCGCGGATCGACGGCGACCAGCGCAAGAAATGTATCGACGAGGCGCGATTTTCCCATCCCCGCCTCCCCGGACAGACGCACCAGTTGCGCCGCCCCGTTACAGGCGAGTTCCAGGCAATCGAGCAGTCGCTTCATTTCCGCATCGCGCCCGACCAATGGTGAAGTCAGACCCAACGCCTCCAGACCTCGTGCGGCACTAGGGGCGTCAAGAACCTTGATCAGACGGTAAACCTCGATGATGCCGGCCTTGCCGCGCAATGCGGTTGCACCCAGCGCCTCGTAGGCGAAGGCATGCCGGGTCACGCGGTGTGTCACCGGTCCAACGAGAATTTCGCCGGGTCCTGCCATGGACTGCAGGCGCTGCGCGGTGTTCACGGCATCGCCAGTGACCGAATAGGATCTGCTGTCTCCAGCGCCCAGGGCGCCGGCAACCACGGTTCCGGTATTCAAGCCGATATGCAGGCTGACCGGCGCACCGATGCGATCCTGCCAGCGCTCACCGACAAGGCTGCCGCGCGCGATCATGTCGATCGCTGCACGCAGGGCCCGCTCGGCATCATCCTCATGCGCCACCGGGGCGCCAAACAGCGCGAGCAGCGCATCGCCGATGAATTTGTCGACGAAGCCGCCATAGGTTTCGACCGCCGCGGTGAGCTCTGCAAAAAGTTCGTTCTGAAACGTTTGCAGGATCTCCGGATCCATATGTTCGCCAAGGCTGGTAAACCCGCACAGATCGGCAAAAAGAATGGTTGCCGTACGGCGGTCGGCATTTTCGTTGTCGCTCGATACCGTCAGGGATGAGTCCCGCACCGCTCTAGGCTGGGGCATCACGGCAGCCTGCCCGGACGCCAGGACCTTTGCCGCCGTCGGCTTTTCCACCGGCGTCCCACAATTCGGGCAGAAGGCGAAACCTGGCAGACAGTCCGCGCCACAGCCCGGACACAGGCTCTGCTGTTTGGCTCCGCAGCTCGGGCAAAACGAAAAACGCCCCTCGATCTCGCAACCGCACTCACGACAATTCATCAATGGCGAACCTTCGAAGAGGCTCCGTGCTCCGCATGCTACCCAGAGCCGTTTGGACAAAATATGCACAAAACAATGAACCCGCCGGCAAGGCTTTGCAAGCAATCGCTAATTAAGATTTCAAAGACTGACAGGCTACGAACAGGACGCGCCATGGCGCCCTTGGGAGGCATTCTGCATTCCTCTCCGTCGACCAAGCGAGCCCTTGGCCGACGGAAACAAAGACCTCGAAATCAGGGGTGGGCGCGGCGGCGGGACGGCCTGCGCACGCTCGACCTGCCTGCAAAGGTACCGAGATCGATGGCGGCGCCGTCCGGCGCCCGGCAAACCTCTTCGGGGTGGCGATCACTTGCTTCGATGGCGAAGTGGATCGCCGCCGCCTCATTGGTGAAGAGCCCTCCGACCAGTCCCTTGCGGTCGGAGACAACCCACCATCCATGACTATCGCGCCCGACGACGAAACGCGCGCGCGCCAGGAAGCCACGCCGTACCTGCTGCATACTGCCCATGATCGAATGGTCCTCGTTGATGAAGAGTGCGGCTACTCAGCCGACAAACCAGGGGATGACCATCTGGATGGCATAGGCGAGCCCAAGCACGATACCGAGGCGGATGCCGATGCCGAGAAAGGCGTCGCGAACCACACTGTTGGAGGTGGCATAGTTATCGCTGCCCTCCGACCGGCGTCTTTGTTCCGCCTGCGCGGCAAGATGGGGAAAGCGTGACATGGTCTGTCTCCTTTGATGTCGACGCGGCCTCAGCTCGCAAGCGCCAGTGGCAAGCTCGGGCTGGCATGGGAGGCGCTGCGAACCTCGGCCAGCGGTTCGAGCGCTGAACGGATCTCGGCTGCCGTCTCCGGCGACACCGTCGTCAGCGGCAGCCGCACGTCGGGGCTTAAGCCTCGTGCCAGATGCAAGGCGTATTTGATCGGCCCCGGGTTGGTTTCGCGCTCGAGCGCGATAAACAGAGGTTGGAGCCGCTGATGGATGGCGACAGCCGCTTGGGCGTTGCCCGTTGTGATCGCATGATGCAGCGACACCATCAGCCTCGGCACGACATTTGCGGCGACCGAAATCGTGCCATGCCCGCCACAAAGGTTGAACGGCAGCGCCGTCTGGTCGTTGCCCGAGAAGTGGCAGAGCTGCGCCTTGATCGATGGCGACGATGCGAGAAAGCGGCCGACGTCTCCCGTCGCGTCCTTGATGCCGACGACCCCAGGCAGCTGCGCCAATCTCTCGAGCGTGCGCGGCGCAATATCGACGCCGCTGCGTGAGGGCACATTGTAAACGATGACAGGCAGATCGACCGCCCGGACCACTGCCTCGTAGTGGCGATAGATCCCCTCCTGGGAGGGCTTGTTGTAATAGGGTGCAACGATGAGCGCGGCGTCGGAGCCGAGCGTCTTGGCCTCCGTGGTCAGTTCGACCGTCGTTTCGGTGCAGTTCGTGCCCGTGCCGGCGATGACAGGGACGTTCTTCTCGGCGACCTCGACGCACCGTTCGATGACCATCCTACGCTCGGCGCGGGAAAGCGTCGCGGATTCGCCCGTCGTTCCGCAGGCGACGATGGCGGAAATGCCGTGGCGGATCTGGCATTCGACGAGCGACATCAGGCCGACGGTATCGACCTTGCCGTCCTTGAATGGCGTGACCAACGCCGTGATCGCCCCTTCGAGGCGAAGCCAATGATCGCTCATGGAAATGTCCTTCAGGTTGGAAGATGGCCGCGGCGAATTCTGTCGCCTTCGATGGAAAGCCGGTGGACGCGGCAGCATTGCAGGAAGGCCGTCAGCAGGGCCGTCGCCAGATCGGCGTGGCGCGCCTTGAATGTCACGCGGCCGGCACCCGCCGGAGCGTAACGAAGCGTACAGGTCCACACGCTGCATTCGTGGCTGAGCGTGCGCAGGCAGAGCTTGGCTTTGGTCGAAGTCGTCAGCTGGATCACGGCATCGACCAGCGCGTCGGCGGCCATGAGCTCGCGGAAGCGGCGCGACGGCCAGTCTTCGGCAACCAGATCAGGCATGTCTTGGACCAGTCGTACGGCCTCCCAGACGTGATGTTCACGTAGGCGGCGCACCGCCGCGATGCGCAGGAGCAGGAGCTTCAAGGCATCCGGCCCGCCGTCGGCGCGATCCGCTCCCTCAAAGGGGCTGATGCCGGGCTGGCGATCCGGCGTATCGGAACGATGGCGAAGGCTGAAATCGTAAAGGGTCATGATGCTCACCCGTTGTCGATGAGTGGAGGCTACCCCTGCCCCGCGTCCGGTTTCGATTGCGACTTGCATCGGCCGGCATAAGATTTTCATAAGGGGATCACGTGGCGGGTGTCCAAGCCGCGGACACGACGCTAGATTGGCGCAAGGGGTCGATATCCGGCCGAAATGCGGGCAGTGTCGCGTCGAAATAATCTGACGCAAAAGATGACGTGCACGCAATTTTGCGCTAGGTAGCCCCTGCACTGGCGGTCGGTGATCGCCACATCAGCCAATGACATTTCGTCCTTGAAGGAAAACGTCCATGCCTGCCTATCGCTCCCGCACCACCACCCACGGCCGCAACATGGCCGGCGCCCGCGGCCTTTGGCGCGCGACGGGCATGAAGGATGGCGACTTCGGCAAGCCGATTATCGCGGTGGTCAACTCCTTCACGCAGTTCGTGCCGGGCCACGTCCACCTCAAGGACCTCGGCCAGCTCGTCGCCCGCGAAATCGAAGCGGCCGGCGGCGTCGCCAAGGAATTCAACACCATCGCCGTCGATGACGGCATCGCCATGGGCCATGACGGCATGCTCTATTCGCTGCCGTCGCGCGAGATCATCGCCGACAGCGTCGAATACATGGTCAACGCCCACTGTGCCGACGCCATGGTCTGCATCTCCAACTGCGACAAGATCACGCCCGGCATGCTGATGGCGGCACTGCGCCTCAACATCCCGGCCGTCTTCGTGTCCGGCGGCCCGATGGAGGCCGGCAAGGTCGTCCTGCACGGCAAGACGCATGCGCTCGACCTGGTCGACGCCATGGTCGCTGCCGCCGACGACAACATCTCCGACGAGGACGTCAAGGTCATCGAGCGCTCGGCCTGCCCGACCTGCGGTTCCTGTTCCGGCATGTTCACCGCCAATTCGATGAACTGTCTGACGGAAGCGCTCGGCCTGTCGTTGCCGGGCAACGGCTCGACGCTCGCAACGCATGCCGACCGCAAGCGCCTGTTCGTCGAGGCTGGCCACCTGATCGTCGACATCGCCCGCCGCCATTACGAGCAGGATGACGACAGTGTGCTGCCGCGCAACGTCGCCTCGAAGCAGGCCTTTGAAAACGCCATGGCGCTCGATATCGCCATGGGTGGCTCGACCAACACCGTTCTGCACATTCTCGCCGCCGCCCATGAAGGCGAGGTCGATTTCACCATGGCCGACATCGACCGGCTGTCGCGCAAGGTTCCCTGCCTGTCCAAGGTGGCTCCGGCCAAGAGCGACGTGCACATGGAAGACGTGCACCGTGCCGGCGGCATCATGTCGATCCTCGGCGAACTAGAAAAAGGCGGGCTGATCAACCGCGATTGCCCGACGGTGCACAGCGAGACCCTCGGCCACGCCATCGACCGCTGGGACATCACGCGCACGACGAGCGAAACCGTGCGCAACTTCTTCCGCGCGGCCCCCGGTGGCATTCCGACCCAGGTCGCCTTCAGCCAGGAAGCCCGCTGGGATGAGCTCGACACCGACCGCGAAAAGGGCGTCATCCGCTCGGTCGAACATCCCTTCTCCAAGGACGGCGGCCTTGCCGTGCTCAAGGGCAACATTGCGCTCGACGGCTGCATCGTGAAGACCGCCGGCGTCGATGAGAGCATCCTGAAGTTCTCCGGTCCGGCACGGGTGTTCGAAAGCCAGGACGCATCGGTCAAGGCCATTCTCGCCAACGAGATCAAGGCCGGCGACGTCGTCGTCATCCGCTACGAAGGTCCGAAGGGCGGCCCGGGCATGCAGGAAATGCTCTATCCGACGAGCTATCTGAAGTCGAAGGGCCTTGGCAAAGCCTGCGCGCTGATCACCGACGGCCGCTTCTCCGGCGGCACCTCGGGCCTTTCGATCGGCCACGTCTCGCCGGAAGCGGCGAACGGCGGCATGATCGGCCTGGTGCGCGAAGGCGACATGATCGACATCGACATCCCCAACCGCACGATCAGCCTGCGCGTCGACGAGGCGGAACTCGCCAGCCGCCGCGCCGAACAGGACGCCAAGGGCTGGAAGCCGACCGAGGTGCGCAAGCGCAAGGTGACGACGGCCCTCAAGGCCTACGCCGCCTTTGCCACCTCCGCAGACCGCGGTGCTGTTCGCGACCTCGGCGATCTCTGAGCCGACGACGGTTAACGAGACGGAAGGCTCCCGCTCGCGGGGGCCTTTTTCATGCGCGTCGCGACCTTGCGACCACACGCGCCGCTAACAGGCTCAGCCGGCCTGTTACGCACACAATTCACCTGCTATTTTAGATTGATCTAATTTTTGTAGGGGTGGACGATGACAAACGCGGCGAACCTGCTCGGCACCTGGAAAATGCTCTCCTGGACCCGCAAGGCGGTGGTATCGGGCGAAATCAGCGATGCCATGGGTCCGGACCCCATCGGCTATCTCTCCTACCAGCCGGATGGCCGCATGACCGCGGTCGTGGTCAAGCGCAATCGACCCGTGCCGAACGGCGCAACCCCCACCGACGAGGAAAAGGTCGCACTGTTCGATTCGATGCTTGCCTATGCCGGCTCCTATACGCTCGAGGACGGCAAGGTCATCCATCATGTCGAGGCGAGCTGGAACCCGGCCTGGGGCGTTTCGGACCTGATCCGGCCGTTCATGCTGGACGGCGACCGGCTAGTGATCCACAGCGCGCCGGGCGTCGACCCAACAACCGGCGAAGAGGTCACCTATCACCTTGAGTTCCGCAAGGTTTGAAGACCGTTCCACCAGGGCCCATCGATGCAGGAGCATTGCATGACGCCCGATGCAGCAGCCTAGAGGTGGCGTGTCTCGGCCGGCGGGTGGAACCAGTTGTTGTTGCGGCCGTCCATGTACTTCACCGGCGCTTCGGCAAGCACGGCGGGATCGAGATCATCGAGCGTTGCAACATTGACGGAATAGTAGGCGCCGCCGATTTCCTCGATATAGCCATGCCCGTAGGCAGCAATGCCGCAGGTCTTGCAGAAGCGGTGATGCACGCTGTCGCTGCCGAACTGGTAGTCGGCGATATCGACTTCTTCGGCCTGCAGCCGGAACGCATCCGGCTTCACGATCGCGCCCCAGTAACGCTTCTTCCAGCAGATCGAGCAGTTGCACTTGCCCGTACCGGCGTCGAGATCGATGTCGGCCTCATAGCGGATCTTTCCGCAATGGCAGCTTCCCCGATAGGTCATTTTCATTGACTATACTCCCAGACCAAAACAGCGCCTTCTCAAGGCGCCAACATGACAACTTACTGTCATTTACCCCTCCCACAATGACAACATATTGTCAATTGCGCTCTACGATGGAATGCTGAAAGTAGGGAAAGCAGACGGACCGAGCACGATACTCAAACGATGCACCGAATTTAGAGACGCCGGATCCCCGAAGGGGCACTGGCCCAGTTGTCGTTGCGTCCGTCCGTATAGACGACGGGAGCCCCCGCCGGCGCCGAAGGGTCGAGGTCGTCAGGGCAGGCAAGATTCCCTTCGTACTATCAAAACGCTTGCGACGAGGACGCCTCCATGACAACATGCTGTCATTATTCACCATCGCGCAATGGTAGTCTCTTCCAACATGAATGACCCTGTTCGCACCCCTGCCGGCGACGCCTTCGCCCAGTTCGCCATCTCGGTGCTTCGCCTGGCCGGTCCGTTGACGGCGGCGGGCGACACGCTCGCCAAACCCTCGGGCCAGACCAGTGCGCGTTGGCAGGTGTTGGCGGCTGCAAGCCACGCACCGATGTCAGTTGCCGATGCCGCCCGCGCGCTTGGCCTTGCGCGACAGGGCGTACAGCGCATCGCCGACCTGCTCGAAGAAGAGGGCTTGATCGCCTATGGCGACAATCCGGCACACCAGCGGGCAAAGCTGATGGTACCGACGCCGCGCGGCGAGGAGGTGTTGGATGAAATCAAGGCCAGGCAGGCCGTCTGGGCGAATGCCGTTGGCGCGGAACTCGGAGAGGAGCAGTTGCAGCGAGCAACCGCATTGATCGGTGAAGCCATCGGCCTGCTGCGGGATCGCCAGGCGACGGGCTAGAAGCAGGATCGATCAGGCAAACTGCAGGAGATCGGAGCGCAGACGCTCCGGCCCGCCCTCACCGAGCCTCACGCCCACGATCGCGTGGGTCGCCTTCCAGATCGGGACAGCCCGTGCCAGCAGGCGCTCGCCCTCCGGCGTCAACCGCAGCCGACGCGACCGTCGGTCCTCTTCGTCAGCGAAAATCTCGACGAGCCTGCGCCGCTCCAGCGGCTTCAGCGCTGCCGTCAGCGTCGTGCGATCCATGGCAAGCAGCGACGCTACCGCGCCCATGTTCGGCGGCGCCGGACGATTGAGCGACATCAGCAGGGAAAACTGGCCGTTGGTAATGTCGAGCGGCCGCAAGGCATCGTCGAACTGGCGGGCGATCGCACGGGCCGCGCGCTGGACATGCAGGCACAGGCAGGTGTCCTTCACGAACAATGTGGTCTCGAACGGAATGACGGGTACTTTTGACATGACTGATTAATGTTGATATCAACGTAATTAGTCAAGTGCAACGTTGGAAGGAGGAGCGGGCATGAGACAGGATCATGCAGTCGTATCGTCGCAGGAATGGCTGAAAGCGCGAAAAGCGCTTCTGGATCTGGAAAAAGAACACACCCACCTCAGAGACAAGGTCAACGCGGCACGCCTCGCCTTGCCCTGGGTGAAGATGGAAAAATCCTACGTCTTCGACACGCCTGATGGCCAGAAGTCCCTGGCCGAACTCTTCGACGGGCGCAGCCAGCTCGTCGTCTATCACTTCATGTTCGGCCCGACCTGGGAGGCCGGCTGCCCCGGCTGCTCGTTCCTCGTCGACCATTTCGACGGCATGCTGCCGCACCTCAATCACCACGACGTGACGTTGACCGCCGTCTCCAACGCGCCCCTCTCGAAGCTCGAAGCCTACAAGAAACGCATGGGCTGGCGTTTCCCCTGGGCTTCGGCCGAGGGCAACGGCTTCAACAGCGACTTTCACGTCGCCTTCACGCCGGCCGAACTCGCTCAGGGCAAGGTCGTCTACAACTTCACCGAGACGGAAAGTGCCAACGCACACGAGGAACTGCCCGGCCTCAGCGCCTTTCAGAAGACCGACGACGGCACCGTCTACCACACCTATTCCACCTATGCCCGCGGGCTTGAGGAAATGGTCGGCACGCTGATGCTTCTCGACCGCGCGCCGAAGGGACGAAACGAGGAGGGCACACAGGGTTTCGTGCGCCGCCATGACGAATATGGCGATATGCCCAGACGCAAAGCCGGCTAAGCCTCCCGGCAACTGCGCCCGGAACGGAACCTTTCGGCACCGGGCGCGTTTCTTTTCGCTTGTATCTCTGATCCACTCGTATCTCTGATCGATTTTCACGCGTCCCGGGGAGAGGAAGCTTCGGTGAAGGCAGAACCGGAAGAAGCGCATCGCTGGCTCGAGCAACTGCTCGGCGATTGGCAGGTGCGCACATCCGGCGCGCCGGAAACAGGCACCCCATGGACAGAGCATGTTCGCAGCCTTCAGGGGCTCTGGGCGGTCTGCGAAGGCCAGGGCACGATGCCAGACGGCAGCTTCGGCCAGACCTTGATGACACTTGGCTACAGCCCCGAAACCGGACGCTTCGTTGGAACCTGGGTCGGCTCGATGATGACCCACATGTGGATCTATGACGGCGAACTCGAACCTGACGGGCTGACGCTGTCGCTCTATTGCGATGGCCCGGACTTCGACGCTCCAGGAAGGAAGGCCAGGTATCGCGACGCCATAACCATGGCCAATCCCGGCGCCTGTTGACGGCCCATGTCAGGACGGTTGAGGGGGCCTGGAAGGAACTGATGACGGCGGAGTACAGCCGCCTCTGACGGGGATTTAAAACACATCGCTTGGCCTCGCCGGCCTCGTTCGGCGCCGGCTTCCAACATCGCAACCGGAGGACATAAGATGGCAGGCCATCACGGCAAATTCGTCTGGTACGAACTGATGACGACGGACACCAAGGCGGCAGAAACCTTCTACAAGGACGTCGTGGGGTGGGACGCCCGCGACGCCGGCATGCCCGGCGTCAGCTATACCCTGTTTACGAAAGGTGAGCGGCAAGTCGCGGGCCTGATGACCATGCCCGAAGGCGCGCTCGAGATGAACGTGCCCCCCGCATGGCTCGGCTATATCGGTGTCGAAGATGTCGATGCGGCGGCGGCAACGGTTGCTGCCAAGGGCGGCAAGATCCACCGTGCGCCCGACGACATCCCCGGCATCGGCCGCTTCGCCATCGCCACCGACCCGCATGGCGCGGTTTTCGCCCTGTTTACCGGCATCGGCGACCCGCCGCCCGCCGTTGACCCAATGATGCCGGGCCAGATCGGCTGGCATGAACTGATGTCCGGCGACCTCGACACGGCCTTCCCCTTCTATGCCGAGGTCTTCGGCTGGACCAAGGATCACGCCATGGATATGGGGGAAATGGGCACCTATCAGATCTTTGCAATCGACGGCGTGCAGGCCGGGGGCATGATGACCAAGCCGAAGGACATCCCGTCCCCCTATTGGCTCTATTACATCAACGTCGCAGCGCTCGACACGGCCATAGAGCGTATCAAATCCGGTGGTGGCAAGATCGTCCTTGAGCCCTTGGAAGTACCGGGCGGAGCCTGGATCATCCAGGCGCTCGACCCGCAAGGCGCACTCTTCGCTCTTGCCGGCCAGAGAGGCTGAACGCAATCGCGATCGAAACGGACCTGCCTGACGTCCATCGATGGGCTCCAGGCAGGCCGATGATCACCGCTCATCTGGCAGGCGCCCTGCAATCGGCGCCCGGCGTGCGCCGCACGCATCCCTCAGTTGCGGTTTAACCCATGGTATTTTAGGGTATTTCAGGGATATTTAACACCTTATGCGATAGTACATGCGGCATGTATCACTGATCGCGGAAAGCATTCCTTCTCCGCGACAAGAAATTGTCGCGACTCCGGCACGATAGCCGGTAGCATTGGTGGACCAACTTCGCGCAAATGACCAATCACACCAACAATGAGCTCCAGCGCGGCGAGAACGGTCGCAACCTTCGCTCAGCGAAGATGCTGCGCCGCAAACTGCAGTGGCTGATCGCCATCGTGGTCGCCTGTACGGGTGTGCTTGCCACCGAAATCATCGCCGCGTCCTATTCCGACTTCGTTGTTGCTCGACGCAACCTTGCGGAAGTCATCGCGTTCTGTCGTGTTCTGAACACGGCAACCTATCTCTCGGCCGAGCGTGGGCCGTCGAATGGGGTGATGGGCATCGGCGTCGGCCCGGGTTCTCCGGTTCAGGCGCGCCTTGTCGAGTTTCGGGCGCGCAGCGACGCAGCCCTTGCCGAGATCGTCGCCGGCGCGACCGATGGCAGCCGGTCGGAGCCGGCGACGGCACTTTCTCCCATTCTTGCCGAAGTCCAGCGTCGCCTTCAGCTCGGCCGTGCCGAGATCGATCGCATCGCCGCCCTGCCGCCGGAACGCCGCGACCTCAAGGAAATCCAGATGGCGATCGAAGGCATGTTTGCGGTGATCGACGCAATGCGCCCCGCCTTCGACTGGAACATCCAGCGCTTGACCAACACCGATCCTGATCTGGCGGGCATCGCCATCGCCGCCCATATGCTCGCCAATCTGCGCGAGGATGGCGGTCGGCTCGCGTCCCAGGTCATGGCTCCGGTCGCGGTCGGAAGACCGCTGGAAGCCAAGAACATCGCCGACAGCGAGCGAACCCGCGGTCGCCTGCAGGAAATCTGGTCCGTCGTCGGCAAGCCGGGCGCATTGCCCGGGCTGAAGCCGAAGAACATCGCCGATATCGCTGCGATCGAGCACCAGTTCTTCGGCGAAGGTTTTGCCATCGTCGACAGCGTCGTTTCGGTCGGCAGGCATACCGGGCATTACCCGATGACAGCGGAGCAATTCACCGACCGCTACGTTCCGAAGATGAAGCCACTCGAGATCCTTCGCCGCGATTTCATGGATGCCACGGTCGAGAGGCTCGCCAGCAGCAAGACGCAGGCTTCGGTCAAGCTGGCGATCGCCACCACCGCAACCTTCGCCCTGTTCATCGTTCTTCTCGTTCTCATGCGCCGCGCGCGATCGCTGGTCTTCGAGCCGCTGCTGCTTGCGCGCCACAGCATCATCGAGCTTGCCCATGACCGCCCGATCGCCCGATTGAGCGGCAAGGGCGGCGAAGGCGAAATGGGACGGCTGTTCGATGCGATCGACGTGCTGCGTCAGAGGCTCGACGAGCGCACGCTCCTGATGAAGCACCTCGAACGCCAGGCCGAGACCGACGAACTGACCGGTCTGCTCAACCGTCGCGCGCTGGAACTCATCGGCGGCGCCGAGGATGCGGCGGGTAACGACAAGAACGCCTGCCTGATCCTCATGGACATCGATCACTTCAAGCAGATCAACGACACCCACGGCCATCTTGTCGGCGACATCGTGCTGAAGGAAACCGCCCGCATCATCCGCTATTCCGTGCGCTCGTCCGATCTCGTCGCGCGTTTCGGCGGCGAGGAATTCGCCGTCATTACCCCAGGCGACGATCTCGAGGCAGCGCGCGCCCTTGCCGAACGCATCAGGTCCAATCTTGCGCGCGCGCCAATCACCTTTGCCGACGGCAAGGAGCTGAACGTCACCGCAAGCTTCGGCGTCGCCGGGGCCGACGCCAATCCGGGCTGGAAAGGCCTGATCGAAAGCGCCGACACCGAGCTCTACCGCGCGAAATCCGAAGGACGCAATCGCGTCTGCGGCTGACCCGACAGCCGGACACCCCGTCTCCTCGTCACCCGGACAACCGTGCTCGCGCTGCCAGAAAATCGAGCATCACCCTGACGCGGGACGGAAGCGCCCCGCCCTGGCCCTGAAACACGGCGTGAAAGGTCTCGCGGTCCCCCGGATTGAGATGCTCGACCAGCGGCACCAGCCGGCCGGCATCGATGTCATCCCTAACGGTAAAGGTCGCCATCCGTGCCAGTCCAACGCCGGCAAGCACCAGCCGGCGCAACCCCTCCCCGTCGCTCACGCGCAGCTTCTCGCTCGGCGGCAGCAATATCGCTTCGCCATTGGACAATAGCGGCCAGCCGTCGACGGACCTGATATAGCTGAGGCTTAGGCGATTGTGCGCCATCAGCGCGTCAAGGCTCTCGGGCCTGCCGCAGCGCTCGAGATAGGACGGCGCCCCAACGATGGTCATCGACGTGCTGCCGAGCTTGCGTGCAATCAGCCTCGAGGCTTTGAGCGGACCGGCGCGGATTGCGATGTCGACGCGCTCCGCCATGAGGTCGACGACGGCATCGGTCTGGATGATGTCAACCGAAAGCTCCGGATAGGCGCTCAGAAATTCCGGCAGCAGCGGCATCAGCACATGCGTGGCAAACGATGCGCTGGCGTTGAGACGAACGCGGCCCGCCGGTGCATCGCCAGCAGCCGCCTGTCTCTCCGCGTCATCGATATCGGCGAGAATGCGGGCCGCTCGCTCGTGGAAGGCGCAGCCCTCCGGCGTCAATTGCAGTTGCCGCGTCGACCGGTTGATCAGCCGAACGCCGAGCCTTTCTTCCAGCCGCTGCACCAGCTTGCTCACCGCCGATGGCGTCATGCAGCATTCGCGTGCCGCCGCCGAGAAGCCGCCGAGCTCGACAGCCCTGACGAAGACGGCCATTTCGCCGGATCGGTTGATCGAATTTCGCGACATGTGACTTCAACTCACAAATGATGTTCCTGCAGACGGTCTACCTCTCAAATGCCAGAGACACCACCTTCCTCCTGCCAATGCAGGCACGAACGCAACGAGGAGTTAGAATGATGGAATACAGACGGCTTGGCTCATCAGGATTGAAGGTTCCAGCGCTCAGTTTCGGCGCCGGCACCTTCGGCGGCAAGGGCCCGCTTTTCAGCGCCTGGGGCAACAGCGACAATGCCGAGGCACGCCGTCTTGTCGACATCTGCATCGAGGCCGGCGTCAATCTTTTCGACACGGCAGACGTCTATTCCGACGGTGCCTCCGAAGAGGTGCTCGGCGCAGCCATCAAGGGACGGCGCAACGACGTGCTGATCTCCACCAAGATGTCACTGCCGATGGGCGACGGTCCGAACGATGCCGGTTCGTCGCGCTCGCGGTTGATCAAGGGGATCGACGATGCCCTGCGCCGCCTCGGCACCGACACCATCGACCTGATGCAATTGCACGCCTTCGATGCCGGCACGCCGGTCGAAGAGGTGCTTTCGACGCTCGATACCTTGGTGCGCGCCGGCAAGCTGCGCTACGTCGGCGTTTCCAATTTCGCCGGGTGGCAGCTTATGAAGTCGCTCGCCGCGGCGGAAAAACAAGGATATCCGCGCTACGTCGCCCATCAGGTCTATTACTCGCTGGTCGGACGCGACTATGAATGGGAACTGATGCCGCTTGGGCTCGACCAGGGCGTCGGCGCACTCGTCTGGAGCCCGCTCGGTTGGGGCCGCCTGACCGGCAAGATCAGACGTGGCCAGCCCTGGCCGGAAGGAAGCCGCCTGCACGATACCGCCTCCTTCGGCCCGCCGGTCGATGACGACAAGCTCTACGATATCGTCGACGTGCTCGACGAGCTGGCGGCTGAGACCGGCAAGACCCTCCCGCAGATCGCCATCAACTGGCTGCTGCAGCGCCCGACGGTGTCGAGCGTCATCATCGGCGCCCGCAATGAAGAGCAGTTGCGCCAGAACCTGGGTGCCGTCGGCTGGTCGCTGACACCTGACCAGATTGCACGGCTCGACAAGGCCAGTCAGAAGACGCCCACCTACCCGCACTTCCCCTATCACCTCCAGGAAGGCTTCGCCCGCCTGAACCCGCCGGCAGTGTGAACGCCTCCGCCCGCCGATCGACGCGCCGGAGAAATCCGGCGCTGTCTTTCGCGCTTGCTTTCTCCCTTCGCATTGCACAAACTTCCTTTGAATGGCGGCGCTAGACTTGCCATCAAGGGGACAAAATCCGGTATGTCGATCAAGGCAAGTATCTACCACCTGACCCACTATACCTATGACCGCCCGATCAGGCTTTCACCGCAGATCATCCGGTTGAAACCGGCGGCCCACTCCAAGACCAAGGTCATCAGCCACTCGCTGAAAGTCTCGCCTGCCAACCACTTCGTCAATCTGCAGCAGGACCCCTACGGCAACTACCTCGCCCGTTACGTCTTCCCGGATCCGGTGACCGAACTGAAGGTCGAAGTCGATCTCGTCGCCGACATGACCGTCTACAACCCCTTCGACTTCTTCATCGAGGAAGAGTCCGAGCATTGGCCCTTCGCCTATCCTGAGGACCTAATCGACGACCTGAAGATCTACATGACGCCGGAACCGATGGGGCCGGCGCTGTCTTCGTTCATGGCGACCGTCGATCGCTCCCGGCAACGGACCATCGACATGGTCGTCGGCCTCAATGCCCGGCTCCAGCAGGACGTCGGCTACGTCATCCGCATGGAGCCGGGTGTCCAGCCGCCGGAGGAAACGCTGACGTCGGCCAGAGGGTCGTGCCGCGATTCGAGCTGGCTGTTCGTCCAGATCCTGCGCAATCTGGGTTATGCCGCCCGCTTCGTCTCGGGCTACCTCATCCAGCTGGCGCCCGATCTCAAGGCGCTCGACGGCCCGTCCGGCACCGAACACGATTTTACCGACCTGCATGCCTGGGCCGAGGTTTATCTGCCCGGCGCCGGCTGGGTCGGGCTTGACCCGACCTCCGGCCTTCTGACCGGCGAAAGCCATATTCCGCTCGCCGCCACGCCGCATTACCGCAACGCCGCCCCGATTTCCGGCGGCTTCTTCGGCGATCTTGAAACTCGTACCGACTTTGCCTTCGACATGAAGGTCTCGCGCGTCGCCGAGCATCCGCGCATCACCAAGCCGTTCTCCGATGAAAGCTGGCAGGCCCTCAACGCGCTCGGCGAGCAAGTCGACCAGGTGCTGTCCGAAAACGACGTGCGCCTGACGATGGGCGGCGAGCCGACCTTCGTATCGATCGACGATTTCGAAGCAGAGGAATGGAACACCGAAGCTGTCGGGCCGACCAAGCGCGAGAAGGCGGATATCCTCATCCGTCGGCTGCGCGAACGCTTCGCGCCCGGCGGTTTTCTGCATTACGGCCAGGGCAAGTGGTATCCGGGCGAAAGCCTGCCGCGCTGGACCTTCTCGCTCTACTGGCGAAAGGACGGCGTGCCGATCTGGCGTCAGGCCGATCTCATTGCCGAGGAGAACGGCCAGCATGACGTGACGGCAGAAGATGCCGAACGCCTGCTGCATGTGGTGGCAGCCGAATTGAGCGTGCCGACTGAGATGGTCGTGCCGGCTTTCGAAGACCCGGCCGATTGGCTGCTCAAGGAAGCAAACCTTCCCGACAACGTCGATCCGGCCAATTCCAAGCTGAAGGATCCAGAGGAACGCAGCCGCATGGCCCGCGTGTTCGAGCGCGGCCTGACGGCACCGACCGGCTACGTGCTGCCGGTGCAGGCCTGGAATGCGCGTGCCACCGGCGTGCGGTGGATGAGCGAGAAGTGGCAGACCCGCCGCGGCCGCATCTTCCTCGTTCCAGGCGACAGCCCCGTCGGCTATCGCCTGCCGCTCGGCGCCCTGCCCTATGTCGCTCCGTCCGCCTATCCCTATATCCATCCGGTCGACCCGACCGTTCCGCGCGACGATCTGCCCGATTTCGCCGAAACCAGCGCCCGCCCGCAGCATTCGCGCTTCCAGGCCTCGGAAGCGCCTGAAACCCCGCAACCCCAGCCACGCGACGAGATCGCCGGGCTGGTGCGCACGGCGATCAGTGTCGAGCCGCGCGACGGCAGGCTCTGCGTCTTCATGCCGCCGACGACGAGCATCGAGGAATATCTCGACCTGATCGCTTCGACCGAACGGGCCGCCGCCGCACTCGGCCTGCCGCTTCACATAGAAGGTTACGCGCCGCCACACGACGAGCGCATCAATGTCATCCGCGTGGCACCCGATCCCGGTGTCATCGAGGTCAACATCCATCCGGCCGCCAGCTGGCAGGAGTGCGTCGATATCACCACCGCGATCTACGAAGAGGCACGTCAAAGCCGGCTCGGCGCCGACAAGTTCATGATCGACGGCCGCCACACCGGCACTGGCGGCGGCAATCACGTCGTCGTCGGCGGCGCCAATCCCAATGACAGCCCGTTCCTGCGCCGGCCCGACCTGTTGAAGAGCATTGTCCTCTATTGGCAGCGCCATCCGTCGCTCTCCTACCTGTTCTCCGGCATGTTCATTGGGCCGACCAGTCAGGCCCCGCGCATCGACGAGGCTCGGCACGATCAGCTCTACGAGCTGGAGATTGCGCTCGCGCAGGTCCCGCTGCCGGGTTCCGCAACACCGCCGCCCCTGCCCTGGCTGGTCGACCGGCTGTTCCGCAACCTGCTCGTAGACGTCACCGGCAACACCCACCGTGCCGAAATCTGCATCGACAAATTGTTTTCGCCCGACGGGCCGACCGGCCGCCTCGGCCTCGTCGAATTCCGCGGCTTCGAGATGCCGCCCAATGCCCGCATGTCGCTTGCGCAGCAGCTGTTGGTGCGCGCGCTCATCGCCCGTTTCTGGAAACACCCGCTCGACGGCCGCTTCGTGCGCTGGGGAACCGCCCTTCATGACCGCTTCATGCTGCCGCATCACGTCTGGCAGGATTTCCTCGAAGTGCTCGCCGATCTGCGCGCCCATGGGTTCGATCTTCGGCCGGAATGGTTCGAGGCCCAGCTCGAATTCCGCTTCCCCTTCTGCGGAGAGGTCGAATACGAAGGCGGCAGGCTGGAAATTCGTCAGGCACTGGAGCCTTGGCATGTCATGGGCGAACAGGGCGCAATCGGTGGCACCGTGCGCTATGTCGACAGCTCCGTCGAGCGGCTGCAGGTCAGGCTCGACACGCCAAATCCCGAGCGCTACACCGTCACCTGCAACGGCCGTCCCGTGCCTCTCGCCAAGACGGGTGTCAATGGCAGCGCCGTTGCCGGCGTTCGCTACAAGGCCTGGCAACCGGCCGCCGGCCTTCACCCGGTTTTGCCCGTGAACACTCCCCTTACATTCGATATCTATGATACATGGTCGAATCGGGCGATTGGCGGATGCGTCTACCACGTCGCCCATCCGGGCGGGCGCAGTTACGAGACATTTCCGGTCAACGGCAACGAGGCAGAAGCGCGGCGACTGGCGCGGTTCGAGCCCTGGGGCCACACTCCGGGAGGCTACCTGCTTCATCCGGAAAGCCCGTCGATGGAATTTCCGATGACGCTTGATCTCAGGCGTCCGCCAGGAGCGTAAATGGCGAAGAAGCAGACAGCAGCGGCAGGCCGGCTGGGCATCGATGACGATCCGGTTTTCGGCTACCGTGCACTTCCAGGCATTGCCGACGAGATGCTCGACGCGCACGGCAATGTCCGGCCCGTCTGGCAGCGGCTGCTTTCGACGCTCGGCCGCCTCGACGAAACGGACCTTGTCAATCGCTTCGCACGCGCCGACCGCTATCTGCGCGACGCCGGCGTCTTCTATCGGGTCTATGGCGGCAAGGACAGCTCGGAGAGAAGCTGGCCGCTGTCGCATATCCCGGTCCTGATCGACGAGCACGAATGGGCGACGGTCTCGCAAGGCCTCATCCAGCGCGCCGAACTTCTGGAGAAGGTCGTCGCCGACGTCTACGGCGAAAACCGCCTGGTGCGCGAAGGCCTGCTGCCGCCGGCATTGATCGCCTCCAACCCCGATTTTCTCCGACCGCTCGTCAGCGTCAAACCGGCCGATGGCCATTTCCTGCAATTCATCTCCTTCGAGATCGGCCGTGGGCCTGATGGTAACTGGTGGGTCCTCTCGGATCGCACAGAGGCGCCGTCCGGTGCCGGCTTCGCGCTGGAAAACCGGGTCGCCACCACGCGTGCCTTCTCCAATCTCTATGCCGAAACGCATGTGCATCGCCTCGCCGGCTTCTTCGGCGCCTTCCGCGACACGCTGCAGGCGCGCAAGCTGCATCCGGACGATCGCATCGCCGTGCTCTCGCCCGGGATCGCCAACGAGACCTATTTCGAGCACGCCTATATCGCCCGCTATCTCGGCTTCATGCTTCTGGAAGGCGAAGACCTGACTGTTGTCGGCGGACGGGTGATGGTGCGCACGGTCGCCGGGCTGAAGCCGGTCGGCGTGCTCTGGCGCCGCCTCGACGCCGCCTTCGCCGATCCGCTGGAATTGAACCAGTCGTCGCACATCGGCACCCCCGGCATCGTCGAGGCTCTGCGGGCCGGTTCCGTCGCGATCGTCAACGCGCTCGGCTCCGGCATCGTCGAAACGCGCGCCTTCCTCGCCTTCCTGCCGGCCATCTGCCGGCATCTACTCGGCGAGGAACAGAAGCTGCCATCGATCGCCACCTGGTGGTGCGGCCAGACATCCGAGCGTGCGCAGGTCGCCGCCAATATCGAGCGCATGGTCATCGGCCCGGCCTATGCGACGCGCCCGTTCTTCGACGACAACGGCCAGTCGGTGCTCGGAGCGTCACTGGGCGAAAAGGACAAGGCGTCGATCTCCGATTGGCTCGATGCCGAGGCCGGAAAACTTGTCGGCCAGGAGGCGGTCACGCTGTCGACCACGCCGGCCTGGGTGCGCGGCCGCCTGACGCCGCGCCCGATGAGCCTGCGCGTTTTTGCCGCCCGCACCCGCGATGGCTGGCAGATCATGCCCGGCGGCTTTGCCCGCATCGGATCCGGCGACGATGTTGCCGCGATCGCCATGCAGGCCGGCGGCACGGCGGCCGACGTCTGGATCGTCAGCGACCGGCCGGTCGAACGCACCACCTTGCTGCCGGCCGAGGAAAGCTTCGCCCGCAACATGCCGGGAAGCCTGCCGAGCCGGGCGGCCGACAACCTGTTCTGGCTTGGCCGCTATATCGAGCGCGCGGAAGGGGCGTTGCGCATCCTGCGCGCCTGGCACGGCCGGTTTGCCGAGACTGCCGACCCGAGCCTGCCGCTGCTTCAGGACGTCACCGATTATCTTGCCGCCCTCGATATCGATACCCGCCAGGCGGTGCCCGACAGCCTGCTGGCCAATATCGCAAGCGCGCTCTTCAGCGCCGGCAACATCCGCGACCGCTTCTCGCCGGACGGCTGGCTGGCGCTCAACGATCTGTCGCAGACGGCACGAAAGTTTCATGCGACCGTGCAGTCGGGCGACGATGCCACCCGCGCCATGACCGTGCTTTTGCGCAAGCTCGCTGGGTTTGCCGGTCTCGTGCACGAAAACATGTATCGCTTTACCGGCTGGCGCTTTCTGTCGATCGGCCGCTACATCGAACGTGGGCTGCACATGACGCGGCTGCTTGGTCATATGTCCGGCCCCGACGCCCCCGATGGCGCCTACGACATGCTGCTTGAGATCGGCGACAGCGTCATGACCCACCGCCGGCGCTACAACGTCAACACCGCGGCACTCACCGTGACCGACCTGCTGGCGCTCGACCCGCTCAACCCACGCTCGGTGCTCTACCAGCTGAACGAGATCAAGACCGAGGTGGAGCTTCTGCCGAACGCCTATGTCAACGGCCAGATGTCGCCCTTCTACCGCGAGGCGATGCGCCTGCATTCCGGCCTTGCGGTCATGACGCCGGAGGCGATGAACCTCGGCGTCTACAACAGGCTGGAGCGGGACCTGGAAGCGCTCTCCAATATTCTCGCCAACACCTATCTCGGCTGACCGGCAGGATACACCCATGCTCTATGATATCAGCCTGAAGATCACCTACGGCTACGAAGTGCCGGTGTCCGGCGGGCGCCACCTCGTGCGCGTCATGCCGGCGACGCTGCCCGGCCGGCAGCGGCTCGTCGTCGGCTCGCTCAGTTGTCACCCGATGCCGGCGGAACGCTCCGAAAGCGTCGATTTCTTCGCCAATCCCTTCACCGCGATCCTGTTTCGCTCCGCCCATGACGACCTCGTGATCCGCATGCAGGCGCGGGTGCAGGTGGAGCCGTTGCCGCTGACGGCCGACTTTTCGGCCGATCTGTCGCGCCTGCCGACGGAGCTCGCCGCCTCGTGGTCCGTCGACCCGGAAGCGCCGCATCATTTCATCGGCCCCAGTCCGCTTCTGACGGAGGTCCCGGAGATTGCGGCCTACGCACAAGCCGTGGTCACTCCCGGGATGACGATCCGCCAGATCGCAACGGCAATCTGCGCCCGCATCCACCGGGACTTCGTCTACGACGCCGAGGCGACGACGGTAAGCACCACACCGGCGGAAGCATTCGAACTCAAACGCGGTGTCTGCCAGGATTTCACCCATGTGATGATCGTGGCGCTCAGGAGCCTCGGCATTCCCGCTGGGTATGTTAGCGGATTCTTGAGAACGATTCCTCCCGCCGGCAAGGAGCGCCTGGAAGGGGCTGACGCCATGCACGCATGGGTTCGTATCTGGTGTGGCACCACCGCTGGTTGGCTTGAACTCGATCCGACCAACAATATCCCTGCTGGAACCGACCATATCGTCGTCGGTCATGGTCGCGACTACGGCGACGTTGCACCCGTCATCGGCGTGCTGAAGAGCTATGGCGGGCAGAAGACCGAACAGGCCGTTGACGTCATTCCGGTCACCTGACCCGATTTGAGACACGACGTTCCCGTTTTCGCACGCCTCCGTGTCGCGTGAACCCGCTGTAACCACTGGTTTTCCTGCATTCCGCTAAAATTGAATCGATCGCCTGAACGATATCGTAAGTCACCCCCGCTAATGTCCCCCTCAAGCTTGCAACGCGTTCCTTGGGGTGTGCAGAGATGGGAAAACGATCCACGATCAACCGGTCCTTCATGGCTATGCTGAAGGACCGCGGCGGCAATTTCGGCATGATGGCGGCTTTGGCAACGCCATTGATACTTGCGGCCGGTGGCGTCGCCATCGACCTGGCGAACATGGTGACGATGAAGAACCAGATGCAAGATGCGGCCGACGCCGCAGCGTTGGCCGCAGCGTCTGCACTGGTGTCGAAAACTCCGCCTACGCCGGAAGAGGCCAAGGAAATCGCATTGAACTTCCTGAAGGCTCAGTCCACGGCCGCAGGCAGTGCCACTGACGGCTGGGGCGAGAATGGCGGAACTGCGGCATCGTTCAAATCCGCCGCCGATCCGGCCGCAGAAGACAAGCCGCCCGTCGATGAGGCAACCGTCGACATCATCGAGGGCAGCAACGGCGCGACGGGCAAGACCTTCAAAGTCTCGATCGTCAACAAGCACACGATCGAATTCAACGCGATGACCCGCCTGCTCGGGCGGAAATGGACCCAGCTCGAAACCCGGGCCACCGCGGACAGCGCAACCGAAACCAAGAACGCGCTGTCGATGTATCTCGTGCTCGATCGCTCCGGCTCGATGGCCTGGAAGACCAACGCGTTGGACACGACGAAAACGTCGTGCGCCAACTACACCGAGGACAACTGGAGCAAGTATCCGAACCTGAAGGCGACCAAGCCCTGCTACGTCACCAAGGTCGATGCGCTCAAGACCGCGGTCAAGGATCTGCTCGCGCAGTTGAAGATTGCCGACCCGAAGGATCTCTATGTCCGCACGGCAGCCGTTTCCTACAATTCGGCGCAGGATACGGCCGGTAATCTCGATTGGGGCACGACGGGAACGGCAACCTATGTCAACGCCCTCGTTGCAACCGGCGGCACAGCATCGGGCAATGCCTTTAAGACCGCATACAACAAGGTCACTGCCGCGACGGAAAATACCGCGCACAAGGCCAAGAACGGTCAGGTACCGACAAAATACATCGTGTTCATGACCGACGGCGACAACAACAACACGAGCGACGACACGACGACACTGACGTGGTGCGATACGGCACGCAAGAACAACATCCAGGTCTATACCGTCGCCTTCATGGCACCGGACCGCGGCAAAGCACTGCTCAAGTCCTGCGCCACCACCACCGCCAACTACTTCCAGGCGGAAGAAGCCGCCGACCTGATCGCGGCCTTCAAGGCGATCGGCGAGAAGGCTTCGGCCATGGCGACCCGCCTGACCAAGTAAACAACAAAAGCGCGCACCACTGTGCCGCCCGGTCCCGCCGGGCGGCATTTTTCGTTCGCGCAATCGTCAAGCCCATGGCTCTTCGTCGCGTATCCCTTCTATTCAGGCAATTCTAATCCTTTTAAAAACAGCTGTTGCAAGCGCTTCGGATCGATGCATAAATTGCCCATCCCCGGTCGGTTCCGGCCTGCGACCTCCCAACGCAAAAGGGTAAGACAGTTCTGATGATGAACAAGATTTCCGCCAACGAACTGCCGCAGCCCGCACTTCGTTCTTCCGAACCCGATCAGCTTGCCGTCGAAATTCTCGAACGCCTGAAGTATCGTATCGGTAAGGATCCGAAGGTCGCCAAGCCGCATGACTGGCTGACCGCGGCTATCCTCGTGGTGCGCGACCGCATCACCGACAAGTGGATGGATTCGACCCGCCAGACCTACGCGACCGGTGCCAAGCGCGTCTATTATCTGTCGCTGGAGTTCCTTATCGGCCGCCTGATGCGCGATGCCATGACCAATATCGGCCTGATGGAGGAGATGCGCGATGCGCTCGCCTCGCTCGGTGTCGATATCGATGTCATCGCCCTGCTCGAGCCCGACGCAGCACTCGGCAATGGTGGTCTCGGCCGTCTTGCAGCCTGTTTCATGGAATCGATGGCGACGGTGGACGTTCCAGCCTATGGCTACGGCATCCGCTACATGCACGGCCTGTTCCGCCAGCAGATGGCCGATGGCTGGCAGGTAGAGCTGCCGGAGACCTGGCTTGCCCATGGCAATCCCTGGGAGTTCGAGCGGCGCGAAAGCTCCTATGAGATCGGCTTCGGCGGCGTTGTCGAAACCGCCAATGTCGACGAGGAGATCCAGCGCTTCGTGTGGAAGCCGGCCGAGCGTGTGATCGCCACCGCTTTCGACACGCCTGCCGTCGGCTGGCGCGCCAAGCGCGTCAATACGCTCAGGCTCTGGACGGCGCAGCCGATCGACCCGATCCTGCTCGATGCCTTCAATGCCGGCGACCACATCGGCGCGCTGCGCGAAAGCAACAAGGCCGAAAGCCTGACCCGCGTGCTCTACCCCGCCGACGCGACGCCCGCCGGCCAGGAGCTTCGCCTGCGCCAGGAATATTTCTTCTCGTCCGCGTCTCTGCAGGACATCCTGCGCCGCCACCTGCAGCAGTATCCCGACTTCACCTCGCTGCCCGATGCCGTCGCGATCCAGCTCAACGATACGCATCCGGCGGTCTCGATTGCCGAACTGATCCGGCTGCTGACGGATCTGCACGGCCTAGATTTCGAACAGGCCTGGGAGATCACCCGCCGGACCATTTCCTACACTAACCACACGCTTTTGCCCGAAGCGCTCGAAAGCTGGCCCGTGCCGCTCTTCGAACGTCTGCTACCGCGCCACATGCAGATCGTCTATGCGATCAACGCCAAGATCCTGATCGAGGCGCGCAAGCAGAAGGGCGCCACCGACCAGGAAATCCGCAACATCTCGCTGATCGACGAAAGCGGCGACCGCCGGGTGCGCATGGGCAACCTTGCGTTTGTCGGCTCCCATTCGATCAACGGCGTGTCGGCGCTGCACACCGAGCTGATGAAGGAAACGGTCTTTGCCGACCTGCACAGGCTCTATCCAGATCGCATCAACAACAAGACCAACGGCATCACCCCCCGCCGCTGGCTGATGCAGTGCAATCCCGGCCTGTTCAGCCTGATCCGCGAGGCGATCGGCGACGAATTCATGGACAATACCGAGGCGCTGCAGGCACTCGATGCCTTCGCCGACAAACCGGATTTCCAGGAGCGTTTTGCCGCGGTCAAGCGCGCCAACAAGGTGAAGCTGGCGCAGCTTGTGCAAAGCCGCCTCGGCCTCAGGCTCGACCCGTCGGCGATGTTCGACATCCAGATCAAGCGCATCCATGAGTACAAGCGCCAGCTCCTCAATATCATCGAGGCGGTGGCGCTCTACGACCAGATCCGCTCGCATCCCGAGCTCGACTGGGTGCCGCGCGTCAAGCTGTTCGCGGGCAAGGCGGCGCCGAGCTACCACAACGCCAAGCTGATCATCAAACTGGCCAACGACGTCGCCCGCGTGGTCAACAACGACCCGGCGGTGCGCGGTCTTCTGAAGATCGTCTTCGTACCGAACTACAACGTCTCGCTGGCCGAGATCATGGTCCCCGCAGCCGACCTGTCCGAGCAGATCTCGACGGCCGGCATGGAGGCCTCCGGCACCGGCAACATGAAGTTTGCGCTGAACGGTGCGCTGACGATCGGCACGCTCGACGGCGCCAATGTCGAAATGCGCGACTGGGTCGGCGAGGAAAACATCAAGATCTTCGGCCTGACGGCCGAGGAAGTCACCAACGCCCGCGCCGAAGGCCACAATCCGCGCGCCATCATCGAAGGGTCGCGCGAGCTGTCGCAGGCGTTGCAGGCGATCGCTTCGGGTGTGTTTTCGCCCGATGACCGCAACCGCTTCACCAGCCTCGTCGATGGCCTCTACAATCACGACTGGTTCATGGTCGCGGCCGACTTCGAAGCCTATGCCCGGGCGCAGCGTGAAATCGACCAGCTGTGGACGACGCCGTCGGCGTGGTATTCGCAGGCCGTACGCAACACCGCGCGCATGGGCTGGTTCTCGTCCGATCGGACCATCCGGCAATATGCCGGGGAAATTTGGAGAGCCGGATGACCCCTTCGGCCGGCAAGGACCCGGAACCCGCAGCCGCAGCCCTGCTGTCAATGCCGGCCATTGCGGCCATTCTTTCGGGCACGCACGACGATCCCTTTGCCGTTCTTGGCGTGCATCCGGCGGGAAAAAACTACGTCGCCCGCTGCTTCATCCCGGATGCCGCTAGCGTCGTTGCGGAAACGCTGGCGGGCAAGGAACTCGGAACCCTCGAGCGGCGCGACGACGCCGGCTTCTTCGAGGGACCGGTCTCGCTGCGCAAGATCCAGCCGGTGCGTTATCGCGCCCGCAACGATGGCGGCGAGTGGATCGTCGTCGATCCCTACAGCTTCGGCCCCGTACTCGGACCGATGGACGACTACTACATCCGCGAGGGCTCGCATCTCCGGCTGTTCGACAAGATGGGCGCCCATCCGACCGACCATGAAGGCGCTCAAGGCTACCATTTCGCCGTCTGGGCCCCGAACGCCAAGCGCGTGTCGGTGGTCGGCCAGTTCAACGGCTGGGACGGGCGGCGCCATGTCATGCGGCTGCGGACCGACACCGGCATCTGGGAAATCTTCATCCCCGGTGTCGAGGCGGGCCTTGCCTACAAATACGAAATCCTTGACCGCCAAGGTACGCTGCTGCCGCTGAAGGCGGATCCCTTCGCACGCCGTTCGGAGCTTCGGCCCAACACCGCCTCGGTGACGACGCCTGAGATCGCACAGGTGTGGGAAGACGAGGCGCACCGCGCCCATTGGGCATCGACTGACGCCCGCCGCCAGCCGATCTCGATCTACGAGGTCCACGCCGGCTCGTGGCAGCGCCGCGACAATGGCGACATGCTGTCCTGGGATGAGCTCGCCGACCGGCTGATCCCCTACTGCGTCGACATGGGTTTCACCCATATCGAATTCCTGCCGATCTCCGAATTCCCCTACGATCCCTCCTGGGGCTACCAGACGACAGGCCTCTATGCGCCGACGGCACGCTTCGGCGAGCCGGAAGGGTTTGCGCGTTTCGTCAACGGCTGCCACAAAGTCGGCCTCGGCGTCATCCTCGACTGGGTGCCCGCGCATTTCCCGACCGACGAGCACGGGCTGCGCTGGTTCGACGGCACCGCGCTCTACGAGCATGAGGATCCGCGCCAGGGTTTCCACCCCGACTGGAATACGGCGATCTACAATTTCGGTCGGCAGGAAGTGCTGTCGTTCCTCGTCAACAACGCGCTCTATTGGGCGGAGAAATTCCACGTCGACGGGCTGCGCGTCGATGCCGTCGCCTCGATGCTTTACCTCGACTATTCGCGCAAACACGGCGAATGGGTGCCGAACGAATACGGCGGCAACGAGAACCTGGAGGCGGTCCGCTTCCTTCAGACGATGAACACCGAAATCTACGGCGTCCACAAAGGCATCCTGACGATCGCCGAGGAATCGACGTCCTGGCCCAAGGTGTCCCATCCGGTCCATGCCGGCGGTCTCGGCTTCGGCTTCAAGTGGAACATGGGCTTCATGCACGACACGCTGCAATACATGTCGCGCGAGCCGATCCACCGTCGCCACCACCACAACGACCTGACGTTCGGGCTGCTCTACGCCTTCAGCGAAAACTTCGTGCTGCCGCTGTCCCATGACGAGGTCGTGCACGGCAAAGGTTCGCTCATTGCCAAGATGACCGGCGACGATTGGCAGAAGTTCGCCAACCTGCGCGCCTACTACGGCTTCATGTGGGGCTACCCCGGCAAGAAGCTCCTGTTCATGGGGCAGGAGTTTGCGCAGTGGCGCGAATGGTCGGAGGAGCGCGCGCTCGACTGGAACCTGCTGGAATATCACCTGCATGAGGGCATGCGCCGACTGGTGCGCGATCTCAACGGCACCTATCGCTCGAAGCCGGCGCTGCATGCGCGCGACTGCGAAGGCGACGGATTCGAATGGCTGCTCGCAGACGACCGGGACAACTCGGTCTTTGCGTGGCTGCGCAAGGCGCCGGGTGAAAAGCTCGTCGCCGTCATCACCAATTTCACGCCCGTCTATCGGGAAAACTACACGATCCCGCTTCCGGTCGCGGGTCGCTGGAAGGAAATATTGAACACCGATGCGGAAATCTATGGGGGGAGTGGCAAGGGCAACGGCGGCGCCGTTCAGGCACAAAAGGATCAGACAGGAGCAATAGCAGCCACCATCACCTTGCCGCCTTTGGCAACGCTGATGCTGGAGCAGGACTAGAGCATCCCGCTTTCAAGTGGAATCACTGAAAGCGGATAAGATGCTCTAGAATCAAAGTGCTAGAGCGTCCTTTGTGCGTTCATCTGAACGCACTGCGAAGCGGTTTTCCGTCAGGAAATGCGCAAAAACAAAGGGATAGAGCGTTTCTTCGACTTGGTTCAAATCGGAAATGCTGCTGCATGTTTCCTTAAATCCTATTCGATTTAAGGATAAAAACATGCAGCAATTCAAAGTGCTACAGCGACCTTTGCGCGTCTAAGTCTAATAAGACGCGCGGCGCTGCAGAGTGTTCCAGCCCGACGGGTGAACCGGACGGCGGGAGTGCAAGAAGAAATTTCGAGGGCCGCAAGGCGTCGCCAAAGGTCGCCGTGACGATCCCGAAGAACAATGATTTTGGGGAGGACAAATGGTGGAAAAGCGTACGCAACCCTTGGCCCGTGATGCCATGGCCTATGTTCTCGCTGGCGGCCGCGGCAGCCGCCTGAAGGAATTGACCGACCGACGGGCAAAGCCGGCCGTCTATTTCGGCGGCAAGGCCCGCATCATCGACTTCGCACTCTCGAACGCCCTCAACTCCGGCATCCGTCGCATCGGCGTCGCCACGCAGTACAAGGCCCATTCGCTGATCCGCCACCTGCAGCGCGGCTGGAACTTCTTCCGCCCCGAGCGAAACGAAAGTTTCGATATCCTGCCGGCAAGCCAGCGCGTTTCCGAAACGCAGTGGTACGAAGGCACCGCCGACGCGGTCTACCAGAACATCGACATCATCGAGGATCACGGCGTCGAATACATGGTCATCCTGGCGGGCGACCACATCTACAAGATGGACTACGAACTGATGCTGCAGCAGCACGTCGATTCCGGCGCCGACGTCACCATCGGCTGCCTCGAAGTGCCGCGCATGGAAGCGACCGGCTTCGGTGTGATGCATGTCGACGACAAGGATCGCATTATCGCCTTTGTCGAGAAGCCGGCCGATCCGCCGGGCATTCCCGGCAATCCCGAGATGGCGCTCGCCTCGATGGGCATCTACGTGTTCCACACCAAGTTCCTGATGGATCTGTTGCGCCGCGACGCGGCCGATCCGAAGTCGAGCCGCGACTTCGGCAAGGACATCATCCCGTATATCGTCGACAACGGTAAGGCGGTCGCCCACCGCTTCAACCAGTCCTGTGTGCGCTCGGACTTCGAACGCGAAGCCTACTGGCGCGACGTCGGCACGATCGATGCCTATTGGCAGGCCAATATCGACCTGACGCATGTAACGCCCGAACTCGACATCTACGACAGCACCTGGCCGATCTGGACCTTCGCCGAGATCAAGCCGCCGGCAAAGTTCGTGCATGACGACGAGAACCGCCGCGGCTCCGCGACCTCGTCGCTGGTGTCGGGCGACTGCATCATCTCGGGCGCTGCCCTCAATCGCAGCCTGCTTTTCACCGGCGTCAGAGTAAATTCATATTCGCGACTGGAAAATGCCGTCATACTGCCCGATGTGAAGATCGGTCGCCGCGCGCTGCTCAGCAACGTGGTGATCGACAGCCGCGTGGTCATTCCGGAGGGCCTCGTCGTCGGTGAAGACCCGGAACTGGATGCGAAGCGCTTCCGCCGTTCGGAAAACGGCGTTTGCCTGATCACCCAGACAATGATCGACAAACTGGGAATGTAGGTCCGCCGCTGATGAACATCCTCTCCGTTGCGTCCGAAGTGTATCCGCTGGTCAAGACCGGGGGGCTCGCCGATGTCGTCGGCGCCCTGCCGGCCGCACTGTCGCCGCACGGCATCCGCACCCGCACCCTGGTGCCCGGCTATCCCGCGGTGCTGCAGAAACTGAAGAAGAAAAAGAAGGTCGGCAGTTTTGCCAATCTGTTCGGCAGCCCGGCCTCGGTTCTCGCGGCCGATCTTGACGGCCTCGACCTGCTGGTGCTCGATCTGCCTGCCCTCTACGAGCGCGACGGCGGCCCCTATGTCGACGCCACCGGCCGCGATTATGTCGACAACTTTCGCCGCTTCGCCGCCCTGTCGCTGGCTGCGGCCGAAATCGCCGCCGGCGATGTCGTGTCCGGCTGGAAGCCCGATATCGTCCATGTGCACGACTGGCAGACGGCACTGACGCCGGTCTATATGCGCTTTGGCCGCGCCGCCTCGACGCCGACAGTGTTGACGATCCACAACATCGCCTTCCAGGGGCAATTTGGGCCGGAAATCTTCGCCGAGTTGGCACTTCCGCCCGAAGCCTTCTCGACGCAGTTCGTCGAATATTACGGCGATGTCGGCTTCCTCAAAGGTGGCCTGCAGACCGCAAATGCGATCACCACCGTCAGCCCATCCTATGCGCAGGAGATCCTGACTCCGGACTTCGGCATGGGTTTTGAAGGCCTGCTCAAGAGCAGGGTTTCCGACCTCTCCGGCATCGTCAACGGCATCGACGCCGACGTCTGGGATCCGGCCAGCGACCCCTTTATCGCCCAGCATTTCAGCGCGACGACATTGAAGCAGCGCGCCGCCAACCGCCGGGCGCTGGAGGAACGCTTCGGGCTCGAACAGGGTAACGGCCCGATCTTCTGCGTCATCAGCCGGCTGACCTGGCAAAAGGGTATGGACCTTCTCGCCGAAGTCACCGACGAGATCGTCGCGATGGGCGGCAAGCTCATCGTTCTCGGCTCCGGTGACACGGCGCTCGAAGGCGCGCTTCTCGCCGCCGCCTCGCGCCATCGCGGCCATGTCGGCATGGTTACCGGCTATAACGAACCGCTGTCGCACCTGATGCAGGCGGGATCCGACGCAATCCTCATTCCGTCGCGCTTCGAGCCCTGCGGGCTGACCCAACTCTACGGCCTGCGCTACGGTTGCGTGCCGGTGGTTGCCCGTACCGGCGGCCTCGCCGACACCATCATCGACGCGAACGAAGCCGGGTTGTCAGCCAAGGTGGCGACCGGATTCCAGTTCACGCCGGTCACCGCCGACGGGTTGCGTCTTGCGATCCGGCGCGTCTTCCGTGCATACAACGAACCGAAAGTCTGGGCGCGTCTGCAGACCCAGGGCATGAAATCGGACGTTTCCTGGGCCAGAAGTGCCGAGCGTTACGTCTCACTATATTCCGGTCTTCTCGGGAAAGGCTAAGTCAGAATGATAAGAACAGTCACCACCACACCCTATGGCGATCAGAAACCCGGCACGTCGGGCCTGCGCAAGAAGGTTCCGGTGTTCCAGCAGAAGAACTATGCCGAGAACTTCATCCAGTCGATCTTCGACGCCCTCGAAGGCTTTGCCGGTCAGACCCTGGTGATCGGCGGCGACGGCCGCTTCTACAACCGCGAAGTCATTCAGATCGCCATCAAGATGGCGGCCGCCAACGGCTTCGGCCGCGTACTCGTCGGCCGCGGCGGCATTCTGTCGACGCCGGCCGCCTCCAACGTCATCCGCAAATACGAAGCCTTCGGCGGCATCGTGCTCTCCGCCAGCCACAACCCCGGCGGCCCGACCGAAGACTTCGGCATCAAGTACAATATCGGCAATGGCGGTCCGGCACCGGAGAAGGTCACCGACGCGATCTATGCCTGCAGCCAGGTGATCGACACCTACAAGATCTCGGATGTCGCCGACGTCAACCTCGATGCCGAGAGCTCGCAGGAGATCGACGGCATGACTGTGACCGTCATCGACCCGGTGGCCGACTACGCCGCGCTGATGGAAAGCCTGTTCGACTTCGGCGCTATCCGCAAGCTGATCTCGGGCGGCTTCCGCGTCGTCTTCGATGCAATGAGCGCGGTCACCGGGCCTTACGCCAAGGAGATCATCGAGAAGCGTCTGGGCGCGCCGAAGGGCTCGGTCATGAACTTCATTCCGCTGCCGGACTTCGGCGGCCATCACCCGGACCCGAACCTCGTACACGCCCGCGCGCTCTACGAGACAATGATGGCGCCCAACGCCCCCGATTTCGGCGCAGCCTCCGACGGCGACGGCGACCGCAACCTCGTCATCGGCCGCGGCATCTTCATCACCCCGTCCGACAGTCTGGCGATGCTGGCCGCCAACGCCCATCTGGCGCCGGGCTATGCCAAGGGACTTGCCGGTATCGCCCGTTCGATGCCGACAAGCGGCGCCGCCGACCGTGTCGCCGAAAAACTCGGCATCGGCCTCTACGAAACGCCGACCGGCTGGAAGTTCTTCGGCAACCTTCTCGATGAAGGCATGGCAACGATCTGCGGCGAGGAAAGTGCCGGCACCGGCTCCAACCACGTCCGCGAAAAAGACGGCCTCTGGGCGGTCCTCCTGTGGCTCAACATCCTTGCCGTGCGCAAGGAAAGCGCGCTCGACATCGCCCGCAAGCACTGGGCGACCTACGGCCGCAACTACTACTCGCGCCACGACTACGAAGAAGTGGACAGCGATGCCGCCAACGGCCTAGTGGCAGCGCTCCGCGACCAGCTCGCGACCCTGCCCGGGAAATCCTTCGGCGCGCTCAAGGTCGCGACATCAGACGACTTTTCCTATCACGATCCGGTCGACCATTCCGTCAGCAAGAACCAGGGTATCCGCATCCTGTTCGAGGGCGGATCGCGCGTCGTCTTCCGCCTGTCGGGCACCGGCACATCAGGCGCAACGCTGCGTGTCTACATCGAGCGTTTCGAGCCGAATCCGGCCCGCCATGATATCGACACCCAGGAGGCGCTCGCCGACCTGATCCTCGTTGCCGATGAGATCGCCGGCATCAAGACCCGCACCGGCCGCACCGAGCCGAGCGTGATCACCTGACGGAGCGCCCATCAGGGGCGCGCAAGAGACTGATATAGCAAGAAAACCCGAGGGGTGACTGATTAATGCCGACCGATGCATTGTTACCCCTCGGCGCCACGCTTACCCCTGACGGTACACGGTTTGCCGTCTGGTCGCGCAATGCTGCGTGCATCGACCTCTGCCTGTTCGACAAGGCGGGCGCCAAGGCATTGCGTCAGCTGCCGATGTTGCGCGACGGCGATGTGCATAGCCTGATGGTTGCCGATGCGCCGAAGGGAACCCGCTACGGTTTTCGCGCTGATGGGGTCTATTCGCCCGACCACGGCCTCTGGTTCGATCCAGCGAAGCTGCTCGTCGACCCCTACGCCATCGAACTCGACCGGCCTTTCCGGCACGATCCGAGGCTCACCATCTTCGGCGAGGACACCGCCGATCTGGTGCCTAAGGCAATCGTCAGGGACGTCAAGACAGCCAAGCCGAAGCCGCCGATCTTCAGGGCGGGCGGGTTGATCTACGAGATCGCCGTCAAACCCTTCACAGCGCTGCATCAAGGCATTCCCGAGGCGAAACGCGGCACTGTCGCAGCGCTCGCCGAGCCCGTCATCATCGACCATTTGAAGCGGCTCGGCGTTTCCGCCGTCGAACTGATGCCGATCGTCGCCTGGATCGACGAACGTCACCTGCCGCTACTGGGGCTCAGCAATGGCTGGGGCTACAATCCGATCGCGCCGATGGCGCTCGATCCACGGCTGGTGCCGGGCGGGTTGAAGGAACTTCGCCAGACTGTCGAGGCACTGCGCAAGGCCGGCATCGGCGTCATCCTCGATCTGGTCTTCAACCATTCCGGGGAAAGCGATCGGCTCGGCACGACGCTGTCGATGCGAGGGCTCGACAACCTCGCCTATTATCGCCACGTCACCGACAGGCCGGGCGATCTCATCAACGACACCGGCTGCGGCAACACGATCGCCTGCGACCACCCTGTCGTCCAGGCGCTGATCCTCGACAGCCTGCGCCACTTCGTGCTGGCCGCCGGCGTCGATGGCTTCCGTTTCGATCTCGCCTCTGTCCTCGGCCGCGACATGACCGGTTTCCATCGGAACGCTCCCCTGTTTGAGGCAATCCAAGCCGATCCGGTGCTTGCCGACCGCGTGCTGATCGCCGAGCCCTGGGATGTCGGCCCCGGCGGTTACCAGCTCGGCAATTTTCCCGCTCCGTTTCTGGAATGGAACGACCGGGCGCGCGACGACGTCAGGCTCTACTGGCGCGGCGACCGGCACGTGATCGGTGCGCTTGCGACAGCGCTTGCGGGCTCTTCGGATACGTTTTCCCGCTGGGGCGACACCGGCACCCGAACGGTCAACTTCATCGCCGCCCATGACGGTTTTGCGCTTGCCGACATCGTTGCCTATGCCGGCAAGCATAACGAGGCCAACGGCGAAGAGAACCGTGACGGCCACAACGAGAACCATTCCTGGAACAACGGCGCCGAGGGCGCGACAACCGACCCCGAGATCACGGTTGCGCGCCGGCATGACGTGGCGGCGCTTCTCGGCACCCAGTTTGCGTCCCGCGGCACGATCATGCTGACCGCCGGCGACGAAGGCGGACGCAGCCAACGTGGCAACAACAATGCCTATTGCCAGGACAACGCCATCACCTGGATCGACTGGAGCGCGATGGATGAGACGCTGGTCGCCCATACGGCAGCGCTTTCGTCGCTGAGGAAGCGCTTCGGTGTGTTCGGCGAGACGACATTCTTTACCGGCAAGGACGATGTCGAATGGCTGCGCCTCGATGGTCGCCCGATGGCGGTGACCGATTGGGAGCACCCGGCAACGGACAACCTGACGATGGTGCTTGCCACACGCGACGGCAAGAAGACGCGATCGACGCGGCTTGCCGTCGTCGTCAATCGCAGCCACGCGCCGCACCCGATCCATCTGCCCGAAAGCCTCGACGGCCAGTGGCAAGATGCGCTTTCTGCAGAACTCCCACCCACCTTTGTCCCTCCTCGCTCCGTTTCCTTCTTCGTCGAAAATTTCTGAACTATTCCCACCACTTGCTAGAACTCACCCGACCGTCCTATAGATTCGTTGGGGGGCCACTTTCAGGACAGCCATATGCTGAAGGATATTTCACTTTCCGAAATCAGACCGCTGGTCGGCACCGAGATCGGCGTCTCCGACTGGATCACGGTCACGCAGGACACGATCGACAAGTTCGCCGAGGCAACCGGCGATTATCAGTATATCCATGTCGACCCGGTGCGCGCCGCCGCCGAGACGCCGTTCGGCGGCACGATCGCCCACGGCTTCCTGTCGCTGTCGCTGTTGTCGGCGATGAATTACAGCTGCCTGCCCAAAATCCGCGAACAGACGATGGGCATCAACTACGGCTTCGAGAAGGTGCGCTTCATCGCACCGGTGAAGAGCGGCACCCGCGTGCGCGGGCACTTCACCATCGCAGACGCGCGCTTCCGTGGCAGCAGCATGTTGATGATCACCTATGAGGTCACGGTCGAAATCGAGGGTGAACGCAAACCGGCACTGACGGCCACCTGGCAGACGATCATCCAGTTCGATCCGAAGGACCGCCCTGCCGATGCCTAAATCCTGCGATGGCAGCCCAAGCTCACCCTCTACGGCGCGGCTCTGATCAAAACGCAATCACGTGCCGGATGACCTTGCCCTGGTCGAGCAGGTCGAAGGCCTCGTTGATCTCCTCGAGCGGACCGGTGCTCGATAGCAGCCTGTCGACCGGCAGCTTGCCACGCCGATAAAGCCCGATGAAGCGCGGAATATCGCGGCTCGGCACGCAGCTTCCCATGTAGCTGCCGCGAAGCGTGCGTTCTTCGGCGACCAGGCTGACGGCTGGGATGGCAATCTGGCTTGAGGGATGGGCAAGGCCGGCCGACGCGGTCGCTCCGCCGCGGCGGGTGATGCGATAGGCAAGCTCGAACGCCTTGACCGAACCGGCCGCCTCCAGCGCATGATCGACACCGCCTGACGTCGCCTCGCGGATCGCATCCCCCACATCCGGATCGGTGGCGACAAAAGTGTCGGTCGCGCCAAGCGAGCGTGCCAGCGCCAGCTTGTCCTTTGAGAGATCGATCGCGACGACCCGCTCCGCGCCCGACGCGACCGCTCCGAGCACCGCGGCAAGCCCGACGCCACCGAGACCGACGACGGCGGCCGACTGGCCCGCCTGGACGCGGCAGGTATTGACGATCGCACCGACGCCGGTCAGCACCGCGCAGCCGAAGAGTGCCGCCTCGACCAGCGGCAGGTCCGCCTCGATCTTCACTGCCGAATGGCGCGAGACGACCGCATAGTCGGCAAAGCCGGAAACGCCGAGGTGATGATGGACTGGAACAGCGTCGCAACGAATCCGGCGCTCGCCGGAAAGCAGCGTTCCCCTGCCATTCGCCTCGGCACCTGGAATGCAGAGCGCCGGACGCCCTTCCGCACAAGGCTGGCAGTCGCCGCAGCTCGGCATGAAGCTCATCACCACCCGATCGCCGGGCTTGAGATCGCGCACTGCGCTGCCGACGGCCTCCACCGTGCCTGCCGCCTCATGCCCGAGCGCCATCGGCACGGGCCGTGGCCTGTCGCCGTTGATCACCGAAAGATCGGAGTGGCAGAGACCGGCAGCGCCGATGCGAACCAGCAGTTCGTCGGGTCCCGGTGTGTCGAGGTCGACGGTCTCGATCGAGAGCGGTCGCGACCTGGCATAGGGCCGCTCGACCGGTGCGTGCCTGAGCACTGCTGCCCTGCTGCCCGTGTCTTCAAGATGTCCTCCCGCTTGCAAACGGGGGCAGCTTAGCCGCCGGAGAAGGCCGGCGGCAAGGTCGGATTGCGGACCCGGCCACAGGGCGTTGCGCATCCCGAAGATCGCGCAGCAATTTGCCGGCCCGAGAGCGTTTCCAGCTTAACGCCTGAAAACGCTATATTTCTTTGTTGTACGCATTTCCTGACGAAAGAGCGCTTCGCAGTTTTCCTGGAAAAGCTTTAGTGGCCAGCGTCCGCCGCTCCTTCGGACAGCATGCCGAAGACATAGGGGGAAAACGACCGCCAGCATTCGACGCGGAACGTGTCCTCGGCGAGGCGCAGCAATACGATCTCGACCTTTCCGAGGATGGTGCGCGAGCAGGCGCCTACCGGGAAGATCGGCAGCGACAGGTCCTGCGGGCAGCCGCTGTTGATCGCGACTTCGGCGCCCGGACCGCTGACGATGACGGCGACGTTGCGATGGGAGACATCGACCGCCGAGTGCAGCGTGCCGCTCGATGCGGCCGCGGCCATCAGGTCACCTTCGCTCTCGTCGATCACCAGCCACTCGTCCGGCCCGAGCCAGAGCGCATGGCGTTTGCCGCTCAAAGCCGAGGTCTTCGGCCGTGCCGGCAAGGTCACGCCGAGTGCCGCCGAAAGACCGGAGAGCGCATCGGCACCGGCGCGCAGCGACAGGCGCGAAGCGGCGGGTGCCGGCGTCAGGACCACCTCGGCGAAACCGCCGCGGGCAGTAAGAGCAGCCTTGCGGGTTGCAGTTGCCAGATCAGCCATGGAGGCGACCCCCTTCCTTGTCAAAGAACACCATGTCGCTCACCTCGACGGCGATCGTCCTGTCGGCCATCGGCACGTACAGCGTCTGACCGAGGCGTGCGCGGCCACCAGCAACGACGGCGAGCGCGATCGAACGGCCGCAATTTTCCGACCAGTAGGACGACGTCACATGGCCAAGCATCGTCATCGGCTTCGGCTGGTTCGGATCGGCGACGATCTGTGCGCCCTCCTCCAGCACCACCTTCGGATCCTTGGTCAGGAGCCCGACCAGCTGCTTACGACCATCCTTGACGAGGTCAGGGCGCTTGAGACCGCGGATGCCGACAAAATCGGCCTTCTTCTTCGAGACTGCCCAGGACAGGGCAGCATCGTCGGGCGTCAGCGTCCCGTCGGTATCCTGGCCGACGATGATGTAGCCTTTCTCGGCGCGCAGCACGTGCATGGTCTCGGTGCCGTAGGCGCAGGCGCCCATGGGTTCGGCCCGCTCCCAGATCGCTTCCCAGACCGCCTGGCCATAATCGGCCGGCACGTTGACTTCGAAGCCGAGCTCGCCGGTAAACGACATGCGGAACAGCCGGGTCGGCACGCCGCAGATCTTGCCCTCGGTCACGCTCATATGCGGGAAAGCCTCGTTGGAAAGATCGATGCCTTCGACGAGCGGAGCGATGATCTCGCGCGCCTTCGGACCCTGCACGGCGATAACGGCCCATTGTTCCGTCGTCGACGTCAGCCAGACCTTCAAGTGCGGGAACTCCGTCTGCAGGTAGTCTTCCATATGGTGCATCACCCGCGGCGCACCGCCGGTGGTGGTCGTCACGTGGAAGCGGTCCTCGGCAAGCCTGCCGACCACGCCGTCGTCATAAACGAAGCCGTCGTCGCGCAGCATGATGCCGTAGCGGCAGCGGCCGGGCTTCAGCGTGTCCCAGGCGTTGGTGTACATCAGGTTGAGGAACTGGGCCGCATCCGGGCCGACCACCTCGATCTTGCCGAGCGTCGAGGCGTCGAACAGGCCGGCGACCTCGCGTACTGTCTTGCATTCGCGCGCGACCGCCTCATGCATGCTCTCGCCCGCCTTCGGGTAGAACCAGGCACGTTTCCAGTTGCCGACATCCTCGAACTCGGCGCCATGCGCCTCTTCCCAGGCATGAACAGGCGTCTTGCGGGCAGGATCGAACAGGCTTCCACGCGAATGGTTGACGATCGTGCCGAAGGTTACCGGCGTGTAGGGCTGGCGGAAGGTCGTCAGACCCACCTGCGGAATGTCCTTGCCAAGCGCTTCGGCGGCAATGGCAAGGCCATGCATGTTGGACAGCTTGCCCTGGTCTGACGCCATGCCGTTGGTGGTGAAGCGCTTGATATGCTCGATCGAATGCATGCCTTCGCGCACCGCAAGCCGGATATCCTTGGCGCAGACATCATGCTGGAAGTCGATGAAGGCCTTGACGGTGGTGTCGGGTCCGGCCCCTTCGGCAGCGCCGATCATGCCGCCGGTCCAGCTGAAGGCATTGTCGCCGTGGAGCGTCACCTGGGCGCCACCTTCGGCGCCTGCCGCGCGTGCGGTCAGTTCGCCGGCTGCCAACGCCTCGTCGATCGTTGCCTGCAGGTCGTCGGTGCCGTTGCAGGCGCCGATCGACAGGCAATCCTGCAGATAGGTGCCCGGCAGGAAGCGCTGCGTTGCCGCATCGAACTTCACCTTGCCGCGTGACTGCGAGAACAGGTGCACCGACGGCGTCCAGCCGGATGAAACCAGCAGCGCATCGACCGCGATCTTGCGCGCCGACCCGCCGCCATTGCGGGCAACGCTGATCGAGGAGACGCGCAGCTTGCCGCCGGCATTGACGACGAAGTGGCCGGTCAGCACCTCGATACCGAGGCGACGGGCTTCCGCAAGCACCGCTTCGCCGGGATTGTCGCGGCAGTCGACGATGGCAGGAACGGCAACGCCGGCGCGCTTGAGATCGAAGGCCGCCTCATAGGCGGAATCATGCGCGGTGTAGACGCCGACCTTGGAGCCGACGGCAACGCCGTAATGGTTGAGATAGGTACGTCCGGCCGAAGCGAGCATGATGCCCGGGCGGTCGTTGTTGGCAAACACCATGTGGCGTTCGATCGAGCCGTTGGCGAGGATCACCTTCTTCGCCCGCACCTGCCAGAGGCGCTCGCGCGGCAATGCCTTGTCGAGCACGGACAGATGGTCCGTCACCCTTTCGACGAGGCCGACGAAATTGTGGTTGTAGTAGCCAAAGCCGGTGGTGCGCGTGAGCACCGTGACGTTGTCCATCGCGGCAAGCGCCCTGGCTGTCGCCTGCGCCCAGTCCCAGCCGTCCTTGCCGTCGATCGTCGTGCCGCCTTCATAGCGCAGCGCGCCACCGACTTCCGGCTGCTCGTCGCAGACGATCACCTTGGCACCGGCCTTGGCTGCTGCAAGCGCTGCGGAGAGGCCGGCAGCACCGGCGCCGATCACCAGCACGTCGCAATGGGCATAGCGACTGGCATAATGGTCCGGGTCGGCTTCCGTCGGCGCGACGCCGAGACCGGCCGCACGGCGGATGAAGGGTTCGTAGATCGCGTGCCAGGCAGCCTTCGGCCACATGAAGGTCTTATAGTAGAAGCCGGCGGCAAAGAACGGCGACAGCAGGTCGTTGAACCCGCCGACGTCGAAGGCGAGCGACGGCCAGCGGTTCTGCGATTCCACCTTCATGCCATCGAAGACTTCCTGCACCGTCGCGCGCACGTTCGGCTGGCGGCGGGCCGCATCGCGCGAAATATCGAGCAGCGCGTTCGGCTCCTCGGCTCCGGCGGAAAGAATGCCGCGCGGACGGTGATACTTGAACGAGCGGCCGACGAGATGGATGCCGTTGGCAAGCAATGCCGAGGCGACGGTATCGCCTTCGAGCGCCGTCAGCGTGCGTCCGTCGAAGGTGAAGCGGGCGGTACGCGCCGGCGTCAGACGGCCGGCACCTGCAATACGGTTGGTGCCGCTCATCGTGCCGCTCCCTTGTCCTGCTCGCTGTTCAGAATGGCGGCAACATCGGGCTTTGGTTCGCCCGCCTTGTAGGTGGTGTAGAACCGGTCGCTGACCGTATCGCGCGCGGCATTGAAGAAGCGGCCGCAGCCGTGGATATGGCGCCAGCGTTCGAAGATCAGGCCCTTGGGGTTCTGCCGGAGGAAGAAGAATTCCTCGAACTCCTCGTCGCTGATCTCGGCAATGTTGGCAGGGCGGACGATGTGGGCGTCACCGGCATTGCGGAATTCGAGCTCGGAGCGCTCTTCTTCGCAATAGGGGCAATAGATCAAAAGCATCTCGAAATCCTTGGCAATCAGTGCGCAACGGCGGCAGCTGCCGCCTCGTCGATCAGTCGGCCGGTGCGGAAACGGTCGAGCGTCAGCCCGGCAGCCAGCCGATGCGGCTCGCCCCTCGCAATGAGGTGCGCAAAGAGGTTGGCCGAACCCGGCGTCGCCTTGAAGCCACCCGTACCCCAGCCGGCATTGAGGAACAGGCCCGGAACCGGGGTGACACCCTGGATCGGCGAACGGTCCTGTGTCACGTCGACGATGCCGCCCCACTGCCGCATCATCTTGACGCGGCGGAACATCGGGAAGAGTTCACAGATCGCATCCAGCGTATGGGTGATGATCTGCAGGCCGCCCGTCTGGGAGTAGGAATTGTACTGGTCGGTGCCGGCGCCGATGACGAGCTCGCCCTTGTCGGACTGCGAGATATAGGCATGCACCGAGTTCGACATGACGACGCAGGGGAACATCGGCTTCAGCGGCTCGGAGACCAGCGCCTGCAGCGGCTGGCTCTGCAGCGGCACGCGCACGTCGGCCATTTCCATCAGCACCGACGAGTGGCCGGCGGCAGAAACGCCGATCTTCTTGGCGCCGATGAAACCGCGACTGGTGTCGACGCCGGTCACCCGGCCGTTCTCGTCACGGCGGATGCCGGTCACTTCGCAATTCTGGATGATGTGCACGCCACGGTCGGACGCGCCGCGGGCATAGCCCCAGGCAACCGCGTCATGCCGAGCCGTACCGCCGCGACGCTGCAGCGCTGCGCCGTTGATCGGGTAGCGGGCGTTCTTGGCGATATCGAGCGGCGGGCAGTAGGCCTTGGCCTGTTCCGGCGTCAGCCACTCATTGTCGATGCCATAGAGGCGGTTGGCGTTGATATGGCGCTTGAACGACTGCTGGTCGTGGATGTTGTGCGAGAGCATCATGACGCCGCGCGGCGAATACATGACGTTGTAGTTGAGGTCCTGCGACAGGTTTTCCCAGAGCTTCAGCGAATGCTCGTAGATGTCCATGCTCTCTTCATAGAGATAGTTGGACCGGATGATCGTCGTGTTGCGGCCGGTGTTGCCGCCGCCGATCCAACCCTTTTCGAGCACCGCGACATTGGTGATGCCATGCTCCTTGGCAAGATAGTAGGCAGCGCCCAGCCCATGGCCACCACCGCCAATGATGATCACATCATAGTCCTTGCGGGGCTCGGGCGAGGCCCATTGCGGACCCCATCCCTTGTGGCCGCGCAAAGCCTCGCGCGCCACGGCAAAAACTGAATATTTGCGCATCCGCCTGTTACTCCATGAACCCCGGTGATCATTCTCGTTGGCGTTAGAAATCGCAAATCCGACGCCTGCGCAACGTTTCTTTTGCGACGCAAACGGGCGGACTTGCGCGGAGTTGCGACATCGCTGCATCACACCATCTGCGGCGCGATGATACACATAGCGTGGCGTCATTGCGGATTTTTCAGCACAGCCTCATGTCCTCGCTGGACTTTCCGCTGACGATCTGGTATCCGCACCTTCAATCGTCGAGCTTTCGGCTCAGCGAACGTAGCTTTTTTTGCCTCCGACACCTGACGTGAGGCAACAACTCGAAACAACCAAAGGAACGGGATTTCACGTGCAGGTACTTGTCCGCGATAACAATGTTGACCAGGCGCTCCGCGCTCTCAAGAAGAAGATGCAGCGCGAAGGCATTTTCCGCGAAATGAAGATGCGTGATTTCTACGAAAAGCCGTCCCAGAAGCGCGCCCGCGAAAAGGCTGAAGCCGTTCGCCGCGTTCGCAAGCTGGCGCGCAAGCGTGCACAGCGCGAAGGCCTCGTGGCCCGTTAATTTGTCGATTTTTCGACACTTTTCGATCTAAGTCGTGGCGGGGGCGAAATATCGCCGCCGCCTTTCTTTTGGTATGGACATCTTTTCCGTCGTCGGGCTAGCGTGACAATGCAGCCGGCAACGGTAGCCGGTCGCGGCGCTTGACGCCGGACGGTTTGCCGCAGGCCCTGGTAGCCTCGGCTGTGGGGCCCCGCGAAATTCGCCGGCCTCCTTGAACGGGAAGCCGTTGGCTTTCGGACCTAGTCGCATTGAGGGATCGACCTTTGACACTTGCTGCCATGACTGCGGACGTCGCCGGTTTCACCACCCAAGAGGCGCGCCGCCGCCACCAGCGCAAGCCGAAGCTTGCGGCCCTGTTCCTCCTCGGATCGGCTCTGCTTCTGTCGGCATGCCAGACCGAAGGGCCGGAATCGATGGCCAAGGTCGAGCGCGAACAGGGCTCCCAGGGAAATATCGCATCGCTGTCGAGCGTGATCGCCTCCAACCCGAGCGACCCCGAGGGCTATAACGTCCGCGGCTCCGCCTATGGCCGTGCAGGCGAATACCGCCGCGCCCTGGCCGATTTCGATCAGGCGATCCAGCTCAACCCGCGCTTCTACCAGGCATATGCCAACCGCGCGCTCGTTCACCGCAACATGGGCAACACCCAGGCCGCACTTGCCGACTACAACATGGCGCTGCAGCTGAACCCCAACTACGACGTCGCCTATATCGGCCGCGGCAATCTCTATCGCCAGGCCGGCCAGCTCGATTCCGCCTTCAACGATTTCAACAAGGCGATCCAGCTCGACACCACCGACCCGCGCGCCTACCACAATCGCGGCCTGATCTACCAGGCCCGCAACCAGCACGGCCAGGCGATCGAAGACTTCTCGACGGCGATCTCGCTGTCGCCGAGCTCGCCGGAGCCCTATAACGGCCGCGGCATCTCCTACGTCGCCCAGGGCGATGACGACAATGCCTTCTCCGACTTCAACACCGCGATCACGCTCGACGGCAAGGTTGCCGAATCCTGGGCAAACCAGGCGCTGGTCTACGAGCGCAAGGGCGACAAGGCCAAGGCAGCGAAGTCCTACTCGCACGCACTGCAGCTCGACCCGAAATACGAGCCGGCGCGCGCAGGTCTCGCCCGCGTGAAAGCCGCTTAGCCTCTTAGGAGAGAAAAGCACTTCTCCCGTTTCAACGCCCGCGACCGGTTCGCGGCCGTTTTCGTTTTTTCGTCACGTCGTTGCGCCGCGCGTCCGGCATGACGCGTAAAGGACGCCGTAACGCCCTGAACCTGCTGCGTAATTTTGTCCATAAATCGATGTCGATTTAAGGAATTAGCCATTTGCTCCTCCAATGACGAACGGAACCTTCCCGGCCACCATCCGTTTGCCCAGGAACGAAAAACGGAGACTGAGCCAATGATCAAGAAAACCTTCATCGCGACACTGGCCCTGGCAGCCCTTTGCGCCGGCCCGTCCGCAGCGCAGAATTATGTCGCGCTCGGCCGCCTTGTCTGCGGCTCCGACGGCGGCACGGGGCAGATTCTGACCTCGACAAAGAACCTGCTGTGCACCTTCAGGCCCGCCAACGGCGCGCCGGCCGCAAGCTATGCCGGCACCATTCGCAAGATCGGCATCGACATCGGCAAGACCGGCAAGAGCACGATGGTCTGGGATGTCCTGGCCAAGACAGGTACTCCGATCACCAAATACGCGCTTGCCGGTGAATATTACGGCATCGGCGCCGACGCGAGCCTTGCCGTTGGCGGCGGCGCCAAGGTGATCGGCGGCGGTACCAACAAGGCCTTCATGCTGCAGCCAGTTAACGTGCAGGTCCAGGAAGGACTGAACATCGCGATCGGCGTCGACGAACTGACGCTCGCCCCGGCTAGCTGATAAGGCGAGATGACGAAAAGTCGGCAAGACGACCTTCGCCGGCAGTTCGACGCATCAAACGAAAACGCCCGCCATGTGGCGGGCGTTTTCTTTTCCAACATTTGACCCAACGGATAGACGCCTTTGTGTCGCTCACCCGAATGGCAAGGAACCTCAGTGGTTCATGGCCTTGACGATGTCTTCCGTCACCTTCTTGGCGTCGCCGAGCAGCATCATGGTGCCGTCCTTGTAGAACAGCGTGTTGTCGATGCCGGCGTAACCGGAGCCGAGCGAGCGCTTGACGAACAGGCAGGTCTTGGCCTTGTCGACGTCGAGGATCGGCATGCCGTAGATCGGCGACGACGGGTCGTCGCGGGCTGCCGGGTTGGTCACGTCGTTGGCGCCGATGACATAGGCGACATCCGCCTGGGCGAATTCCGAGTTGATGTCTTCGAGCTCGAACACCTCGTCATAGGGCACGTTTGCTTCCGCGAGCAGCACGTTCATATGACCGGGCATGCGGCCGGCAACCGGATGGATGGCGTATTTCACGTCGACGCCCGCCGCCTTCAGCTGATCACCGAGTTCACGCAGCGCATGCTGCGCCTGGGCGACGGCCATGCCGTAGCCCGGGACGATGATCACCTTGGAGGCATTGGCCATCAGGAATGCCGCGTCGTCGGCCGCGCCCTGCTTGACGGTGCGCTGGACGCCATCGTCAACAGCGGCTGCCGCCGCCTCGCCGCCGAAGCCGCCGAGGATGACCGAGATGAACGAGCGGTTCATGCCCTTGCACATGATATAGGACAGGATCGCACCCGACGAGCCGACGAGCGCGCCGGTGATGATCAGCGCCAGGTTGCCGAGCGTGAAGCCGATGCCGGCCGCGGCCCAACCCGAATAGGAGTTGAGCATCGAGACGACCACCGGCATGTCGGCGCCGCCGATCGGGATGATGATCAGCACGCCGAGCGCCAGCGACAGGGCGACGATCAGCCAGAACACGGTCGTGCTCTGGGTGAAGACCAGCATGATCACCAGGACGACGAGCGCGATCGCCAGGCCAGCGTTGACGAAGTGACGGCCGGTCAACAGGATCGGCTTGCCGGACATGCGTCCGTCGAGCTTGAGGAAGGCGATGACCGAACCGGTAAAGGTGACCGCGCCGATGGCGACACCGAGCGACATTTCGACCAGCGCCTGGGCGTGGATGTCACCGAGCGTGCCGATGCCGAAGCTCTCGGGCGCATACATCGCCGCGGCCGCGACCATCACCGCCGCCAGACCGACGAGCGAATGGAAGGCGGCGACAAGCTGCGGCATCGACGTCATGGCGATGCGGCGGGCGATGACCGCGCCGGCACCGCCGCCGATGGCAAGGCCGAGCACGATCAAGAGGAAGCCGCCGAAGGTGGGCTTGGCCAGCAGCAGCGTGGTGACGATGGCAATGCCCATGCCGACCATGCCGTAGGTGTTGCCCTTGCGGCTGGTGGCCGGGTGCGACAGGCCGCGGAGCGCCGTGATGAAGAGCACGCCCGAGACGAGATAGAGGAAGGCTGCGAAGTTAGCGTTCATCGGCCGGCCTCACTTGTCTTTTTTCTTGTACATGGCGAGCATGCGCTGGGTGACCAGGAAGCCGCCAAAGATGTTGACCGAGGCGAGCACGAGCGCGATGAAACCGAAACCGGTCGCAAGCCCGGAGGCCGAGATGCCGACGGCGAGCAGTGCACCAACGACGATGACCGAAGAGATCGCGTTGGTGACCGCCATCAACGGCGTGTGCAGGGCCGGCGTCACCGACCAGACGACATAGTAGCCGACGAAAATCGACAGGACGAAGATCGCCAGTCGGAAGACGAACGGATCAATTGCGCCGCCGGTGGCGCCGTGCGCGAGCGCGCCGGCAGCTTCCGCGGCATCGGGAAGGTTCAGCGCTGCCTGCTGGACAGCGGCAACCGCCTTGTCGAGCGCATCGAGCGCTTTTTCCAATGCTTCGTTCGCCATCAAAGATCCCCCTTCTTCTTCGGCTCGAAATTCGCATTGACGATGGCGCCGCCATGGGTGAGCGCCGTCGCCTTGACGAGCTCGTCCTCCATGTTGAGCGCCAGCGCCTTCGTTTCCTTGGAGACCATGGTCTCGAGGAAGGTCACGAGGTTCTTGGCGTAGAGACCGGAAGCCGATGCGGCGATCCGACCGGGCACGTTGAGGTGGCCGATGACCTTGACGCCCTCGACATCGGCGACCCTGCCGGCCTCGGCGCCTTCGACGTTGCCGCCGCGCTCGACAGCGAGGTCGACCGCAATGGAACCAGGCTTCATCGCCTTCAACATTTCGCGCGTGACGAGGCGCGGCGCCGGCCGGCCCGGGATCAGCGCCGTGGTGATGACGATGTCCTGCTTGGCGATGTGCTCGGCGACGAGTGCCGCCTGTTTCGCCTGATACTCTTTGGACATTTCCTTGGCGTAGCCGCCGGCGGTTTCGGCCGCCTTGAATTCCTCGTCCTCGACGGCGATGAACTTGGCGCCGAGCGAGGCCACCTGCTCCTTGGCGGCGGGACGCACGTCGGTCGCCGAAACCATGGCGCCGAGACGGCGGGCCGTCGCGATTGCCTGCAAGCCGGCAACGCCGGCACCCATGACGAAGACCTTCGCCGCGGGAACCGTGCCGGCCGCCGTCATCATCATCGGCAGCGCCCGGTCATATTCGCAGGCCGCATCGATCACCGCCTGGTAGCCGGCAAGGTTTGCCTGGCTCGACAGCACGTCCATCGACTGCGCGCGGGTGATGCGCGGCATCAGCTCCATCGCAAAGGCGCTAAGGCCGGCCTTGGCCATTTCGGCGACCGCATCCTCGTTGCCGTAGGGATCCATGATGGCGATGACGATGGCGCCGGACTTATAGCCGGCGATTTCGGCGCTGTTCGGCCGGCGAACCCGAAGGACGACATCCGCCGTCTTCGCATCGGCAACAGCACCGATCCTGGCACCAGCCTTCTCATATTCTGTATCCGGAATACGCGACAGAAACCCGGCGCCGGTCTCGACGACGACGTCGAAGCCCAGCCCTTTCAGTTTCTTCACGCTATCCGGCGATGCCGCAACGCGACCCTCGTTCGGATCCGTTTCCTTGGCAATAAAGACAATTTCGCTCACAAGTCCCCTCCCTGGCCGCAATCGAGCCAAGGCTGGAATGCGGGCATCCTGTCCGACTGCAAAGCGGCCGCTCATGCGAGCAGGCGCCCTCCCATGTGCAAAGCACACATTCCCCTGGAGACAGGCTCAGCCTGTCCTCCACTCTCCCCCTCACGCAGTGAGGATAAGCGCCGCGCGTTCTCCAACGAACGCTTCAAGGCGCTGCGAACTTTCATCAGCCGAAGCAAGACCATCGACGCTCCCGGTCGATGTCATGCGGCTTCAATCCGGACCTTGAGTCCGGCAGCCAAGGGCAAGCCTCCACCCGGCCTGTCCCTGGCAAGTCGTGTCAGTAGTGCCGATTAACGAAGGAAGAAGAAACCAGCGACGTTGATAAGGATGAACAGCACCAGCGAGCTGAAGAAGCCCATCGTGGTGAAGAAGGCGGCAGCCATGGCGATCAGCAGAGCCACGCAGAACAGCGTGAGGTATTTCGTTGCACTGAGGAAGAAATTGTAGGTCTTCTCGTGTTCCGCATAATCCATCGGAGCGCCCATTTCGACCGGTCCAGAATGATGCTCAGCCATCGTCCAATTCTCCCAGAATGCTGCGGCCCGACCCTTGGCCCTCGCCGCCCTTCAACCTTGATCCACGAAACGGCTTTGGCGGAAAACCGCACGGAAGCCCTTTAGCTGCCCATACACAATGCCAGGCCCGGGCGCAACGAAAACCCGCCGCTGCGCCCGGTCACCTGGGGCGATATGCCGCGTGCGTCTCTAGCGGAATACGGATGTGCGATAGGAACGGCCGGAACCGTTCTGTGCGATCCGCGCCGTCGGCAGAATCGTCAAAGGCGCGAACGGCACTTCCTGTCGGCCCGCGAACATCAGGCGACGCTCGAACGGCTCCGAATCGAAGATCGGATAGCGATCGAGGATCGAGGGCCGCTGCCCCCTCACCTGCGCAACCAGCAGCGCACCGTCGGCATTGTAGACGCCGAGGTTCTCGCGCTTGGCGACAACGGTCTCCGACGCAAAAATGCGCTTGTAGAACGCCGCATGCCGCGGCCGGCAGGCGGTCAGGCACCGGTCGGCGGTGAAGTATTCGCATGCCATCGCCACCGGGCGCAGCGTCAGGTAGGGAAGCGCGCGCATCTCGTCGCCGGTGACATCGGGGTCGACAGCCAACCGGCCGGGGTCGACCAGCACCATGCCCGCGTCGAGAAAGACGTCGATCTCGGGCCCGAAGATCAGCCCAGACGTGCTCGCCCTGTGCTCAGGCGTCACGTGATGAACACGCACCGTGCTGACCAGGTTCTCGTCGAGATAGATACCGAAGACATAGGCGTGACTGTCGAAATCGAGATCGTCGATCAAGGTCGAGCCGGTGAGTTCCATCAGATTGACGGCCTTGTAGGCCTTGTAGCGGAGCCGGGCGATATCCTCCATGTCCTCGCCCGTCTCGACCCGCCGGTATTCGACGCGATCGAGAAGAAGCATCAGCTTCTCAGAAAAACTCCCAGGCTCCGCCCGGTGAAGACCTTCACCCATTTCCTGACCCTCATGGTTAACAGATCGTTAACCTATTGACGGTCGGCACAGCAGCAACAACAAAATGGCACACATTACGATTAACCTATTGTTAACCTTAATATTTCGTAAAGTTTTATGGTTAACGATTGGTTAAGCCCGCCACCTCACCATCTTGGACAAGCGGCGGAGCAAGGAAGAGGATGGAGGACGCGGATCGCGGAGGAAATGACGGGCGACGTGGCGAGTTGTCAGGCGATACGCTTGCTTGACGGCGTGGTGACCGGTTTCTGGACACCATTCTTGCAGAAGGCCGCGATGGCGGACGCCGGCATCGGGGCCGCGAACACAAAACCCTGTATCAGATCGGCGCAGTGGTAGTCGTTGATCAGCTGCAATTGATCCGCCGTCTCCACACCCTCGACGACGATCTTCAGGCCGAGAGCACGACCGAGGTTGGCTGTGCCGCGCAGCAGCTTGAAGCGGCGCGAGTCCTCGCGGATGTTGCGCACGAAAGAGCGATCGATCTTGATGATGTTGACCGGCAGCGCATCCAGGTAGCTGAGGCTGGAATAGCCTGTGCCGAAATCGTCGATGGCGATCGTTATGCCGCTGTCACGCAGCTCGCCGAGAATGGCCTGCACCTTGGCCGGCTCATCCATCAGGCAGCTCTCTGTGACTTCGAGATGCAGCCGCGAAGCATCGAGCCCGGTGGCCCGCAGCGTATCCGCCACCACCGTGACGATGTCGTTGCTGCGCAGGTCGAGCACCGACAGATTGACCGAAACGGAAACCTCGCCGGGCCAGCCCATGCAATCCTTGCACGCCTGCTCCAGCACGAAGCGGGTGATCTCGGTGACGAGCCCCAGTTCCTCGGCAAGCTGGATGAAGACATTCGGCGGTACCGGGCCGCGCTCGGGATGCGTCCAGCGCGCCAAAGCCTCGCAGCATTCGAGACGCGCGCCGTTCGGCGTGAACATCGGCTGGTAGGAAAGCGTCAGGGCACCAGCATTGATCGCATCGCGCAGATCGCTCTTCAGTTTCTGGCGGTCGAGATAGCGGGCATCCATCTCTTCTTCGAATACGGTGCAGCCGCCCTTGTTGCGTGCCTTGGTTTCCGACAGCGCAAGATCGGCCTTGATCTGGAGTTCTTCCAGCCGGAAGGCGCTGCTCGGCACGAGAACGACGCCGGCGCTCATGGTCACGTTGAAGGTAAAGCCATTCGCCATATAGGCACCGCGCAACCCGGCGTGAACCGCGCGCATCTGCTCTTCGAGATCCGGCCGATGCATCCTGTTGGGGAAGAAGACGACGAATTCGTCGCCCATCAGGCGCGCGGCGATCGCCGTATTGCCGACCAGTGTCTTCAGCCGCCCGGCAATCGCCTGCAATAGCCTGTCGCCGACGATGTGGCCGCGCATGTCGTTGACATGCTTGAACTCGGCAACGTCGAGCACCATCAGCCCGACCTCGACGTCCTCCTTGCCTTCGAGCGCCACAGCGCTGTGGGCAAGTTCGGCGAAGTAATCGCGGCTCGGCAAGCCGGTCAGCGTGTCGAAGCGCACCATCTGAAGGATCTGTCTGTCGGCCTGGACGCGTGCGGTCACGTCCTCGAATATCAGCACGACCTCACCGTTCTCGTGTCGCCCAGCGGAAAACTCGAGAAAGAGGTTGTCGGTGACCGGCACCAGAACCTGAGTCTTCTTGCCCTTGATCAGAAGGTCGAGCTGCCGCGAGATCGCGCGCGTCTCTTCGACACTGAGCGACATGCGCCGGACGCCGCGGCGCACGACGTCATCCAGCAGCCGATCCCTCAGGTCGGCCTTGTCGCCCAGCATCAGCAGCGCGCAGGCGCGCTCGTTGGCAACGACGATCCGGTTGTCGCGGTCGAGCATCAGCAGCCCGTGCGTCATGTTGTTGAGTGCTGCGTCGAACTGGCCGGCGATCGTTGCGATTTCTCGGGCGGCCAGCACGTTCTCGTAGAGAAACGCGCGCACATTGTTGGCCATCATCCAGGTCGAAAAGATGAATGGCAGGATCAGAACCGCCAGGATGAGCATGAAACCATCCTGAAGCGTGATCAGCCCGATCACGATCGGCAGGCAGGCGGACGAGGACAGAAGCAGCACCGCCCGTTCGGAGCCGTAGTTTCGCCCGACCAGCGAGATCATCGACGCGAGCGTGACGGAGATGCAGGCCAGTTCCGAGAAGGAATCCCGGCTGACGGCGATCGCGTAGCCGCAGGCAATACCACAGGTGAGCGTCACGCTGACGCCGCCGAGAATGTAGCGATTCTCCCATTTCCGGACCATCGCTCGGTCGGCGTTGGAGAAATCCTGGCGATCAAAGCGCGCCATGTCGAGGTTGCGCAGCCCCCAGAGCACAACGATGGCGGCCGTGCAGAAGAGATAGAGCGGGTCGGTGGTCTTGAAATAGACGAGCACGAAAGTCACGACATGCGAAAGCATGCCGATCAGCAGAGTCCTGCGATGTTCGTAGAGCGAGCTCACGGACGACAGATAGACATCCGTCGGGAGAGCGCCCCGTTCATTGCGCGTCATGAACCCATAGCTCCGGTTTTCCGGATTTTTAGAGGCGATGATTTAACGAAAGATTTCGTGAAAACACCGCCTCCAAGCCTTGTATTGCAACATTCAAACGGTGCCCCATGGGAGTTTTTCCCAAACTCAACCTAGTATTGCGAAACCAACGGCCGGCGGATGCCTTCTACAACCATGCATAGACAAAATCACGTTTTGCTTTCTGACATTGTATTTAAGGCAATTCTGCTTGGCAAACATCATATCCACCGATTCACTCAGGATGTGGTTACCCAAAGCTGAAGAAAACGCATCAATTCCTGCCATGCACATACGAGCCTAGTTGCGGCCGGTATCACCATCACATCTGCGCGCTTCGCAGTTGACTTTCAGCCACATCTGGCGGCAAGGCTTTGCAAAGCGAGATACGGAGCCTGATGATGTCGAAACCTGTCGTTGCCATCCCCTGCGATTTCCGCGAATTCGACGGCAATGTTTGGCATGTCGTTGCCAACCAGTATGTCCGTGCCGCCGTCGAAGGCGCCGGCGTCATGCCCTTCCTCATTCCGGCGCTTGAGACCGGCAACGATATCGACGAGATCCTCGATCGCGTCGACGGCGTGCTGGCAAGCGGCGCCCGATCCAACGTTCATCCCTCGCTCTACGGCCGCGAGGCCAAGGACACCGACGGCCCCTTCGATCCTGGCCGCGATGCCACCAGCCTGCCGTTGATCCGGCGCGCGCTCGAGCGCGGCGTTCCGCTGTTTGCCATCTGCCGCGGCATCCAGGAGCTCAACGTTGCCCTCGGTGGCACGCTCGCAAGCGAAATCCAGGAGCAGCCGGGTGTCTGGGATCACCGCAAGCCCGACGTTTCCGAGCTGGATGTCGCCTACGGCATCCGCCAGGACGTGATCGTCAAGGAAGGCAGCTGTCTTGCGCCGGTGCTGGGTGCCGGTCGCGTTCGCGTCAATTCCCTGCATCGCCAGGCCATCGGCGCAACGGCGCCGCGCCTCGCCGTCGAAGCCGTTGCCGACGATGGCACCATCGAGGCGGTCTCGGTGATTGGCGCCAAGGCGTTCGCCGTCGGCGTGCAATGGCATCCGGAATACTGGGTGCGGACGGACGCACCGTCGGCGAGCCTGTTCAGGGCTTTCGGCGATGCCGTGCGCGCCTACGCGGCGCGGCGCATGGCCGCCTAGGGCATTTCCAGGAAAAGTGCGAAGCGGTTTTCCATCAGCAAATGCGCAAAAACAAAGAGATGGAGCGTTTCTGCACCTCCGTCTGAACCGGCAACGCTTTAACCGGCTCGGCGCGTGAACGGCGTTTCCGGCACTGGCGTCAGTGCCTTGCCGGTCGAAAACCAGGCCATGAGGTTATCGACCACCAGATCCGCCATGGCGTTGCGGGTAACAACCGAAGCCGACGCCACATGCGGCAACAGCGAAACATTCGGCAACCCCAGCAGCGCATCGGGCACATGCGGTTCGTTGTCGAAAACGTCGAGCCCCGCCCCCGCAATCACACCGGCCTGAAGTGCTGAGACCAGCACTGCCTCGTCAACCGTCGAGCCGCGCCCGACATTGATCAGGACGCCATTGCTTCCCAGTGCCGAAAGCACCGCGGCGTTGACCGTCTTTCGTGTCGCCTCCGTTCCCGGAACAATGACAACAAGCGTATCGACGGCGGCGGCAAGCCGTTCGAGCGTCGGGTGATAGGCATAGGCAAGCCCATCGCGTGGGCTGCGCGTATGGTAGGCGACCGAGACGCCGAAGGCTTCGAGCCGCTTGGCAATGGCAAGCCCGATGCGTCCGAGGCCGTAAAGCCCGACCGTGCGACCCCGCAATGACAAGGGCGAAAGCGCAAAGGCGCCATCCCGCACCCAACGCCCCTGGCGCAGCCACTGTTCCGCCTGCGGCAGCAGGCGCAGCGTGTTGATGAGCAGGCCGATGGCGGTATCGGCGACCTCTTCGCTCAGAACGTCAGGCGTGTTGGTGACGACGATGCCCTTGGAGGCGGCATGTTTCACGTCGACCCCGTCATAACCGACACCGAAATTGGCAACGATCTCAAGACCGGGCAGCGCATCCATCAGACCGGCGGGAACGCGGCCAGAGACGGCGATACCCCTGATATCGGCCATGTCTGCCGTCACAAGGTCAGGGTCCGCACGGTCCAGCCGCACGATCTCGAACATCTCGGGCAACCGCAGCAGCACCTGTTCGTTGATTTTTCCGGGCACGAGGATGCGGGGAAGGCTCGCGGACATGGGCACTCCTGGTATTAAAGCGCGTCGCGATCTCCAGGATTCGCTTGCCGCACTTTAGGTTCTTGCTTTTGTGCATGTCGCCTTCGCAAAACCGCTGCACACTTTTGCGCGACATGCATTAGGGATTTCTTCAGGCGGTGACGCGCAACGGGCCTGTCGACTGGCGGATGCGCATTTCCGGCTTGATCAGGTGGATGCCGTCGGGTTCGTGGCTGCCGGAAAGCTTGTCGAGAAGTGCGCGTGCCGCACTGCGGCCGACATCGGCCTGGCCGTTCCAGACGGTGGTCAGCGCCGGTGTCGCGATCGAGGCCTCCTCGAGGTCGTCATAGCCGGTGACGGAGATATCGACGCCTGGAACAAGGCCCGCACGCGCGATGCCGTTCATCATGCCGATCGCCACCAGATCGTTCCAGCAGACGACTGCGGTCGGCTTCTGCGGCAGCGACAGCAGATGCACAGCCGCCTCGAAGCCGCCCTGCTTGGAGCGCGGGCCGGGAATGCGCAATTCCGGATCGACCTCGATGTTGGCCTTGCGCAGCGCGTTGACATAACCCTGATAGCGGTCGCGACCGGTCGAGGTCTGGTCGGTGCCGCCGACCATGGCGATGCAGCGATGGCCAAGGCCGATCAGATGGTTGGTCGCCAGCGAGATGCCATAGGCGTCGTCGCCGCGGAAGATCGGCACGTCGAGCCCCTCAATCGAACGGGCGATCAGGATCGCCGGCATGCCGTTGTCCTCGGCAAGCTGGATATCTTCCGGCGGCGTGCCGATCGCCGGCGACATGATGACGCCGTCGCCGCCGAGCTGCAGCAGCGTTTCGATAAAATCGCGCTGCTTGTCGACCGAATCGTAATGGTTGGAGAGGATGAAGGTCTGCTTGTCGCGGTCGAGCTCCGCTTCGATCGCCTTCAGGATTTCCCCGTAGAACGGGTTCATGATGTCGTGCACGACGACGCCGATGATGCCGGACCGGGAGGTTCTGAGGCTGGCAGCGCGGCGGTTATAGATATAACCGAGTGCGCGGGCCTGCTCCTTGATCTTATCGCGTGTGAGGGTCGCCACCAATGGGCTGTCACGCAATGCCAGGGATACTGTTGCCGTCGAAAGACCGAGTGTTTCCGCGATCGTCGAAAGCTTGACTTTTTGCGCCACGATGCCCCCTGTTTAAGCCTAGTTGCCTACCCTCAAATTTAAATCCTATTTAAACTGTTTAAATCGCCGCCGCAATATGCCGCGAAACAAGGCTCAGTCGGCTGCGCGTGCCGCCTGCAGGTTGCTGTCGACAGCCCGCAAAAGCTTCATCAGCGTGCGCACCTGCTTGTCGGTCAGTCCGCGCGTCGCAAGGTTTTCCGAATGCTGGCCGGCCTCGGCGATCGTCTGCAGCCGGTTGCGCCCCGGTTCGGTGAGATAGACCTTGGTCAGCCGCGCATCGTCATCATCAGGGCGCCGCTCGAGGAAACCTTGCGCTTCCATGCGACCGATCGTGCGCGTCATCGTCGGCGCCTTGACGCCGAGCTTGGCGGCAAGCCCGCCCGCCGTCAGCCCGTCCATTTCGGCAAGCGCCAGCATCACACCGTCCTGGCCGGCATAGAGACCGCTTTCGAGCAGATTGCGCGACATCACCGTGCGCATCGAACGCGCCGCCTGGACAAGGATCGAGGCAAGATCGTGCGGTTCGGCGAGAAGATCGTCCTTCTTCTTGCCGTTCTTGCCCTTCTTTTCGGCCTTGTTCTTCTTGCCCATTGGACCTCCTGCCGAATCCCGCCTCAGACATTTATAGCAATACAGCTTGCGATTACGAACTGTATGACTCAAATAACATTTTTACGACAATTGACGTGAAGGATCGAAGAGAGATGTCGATGCCCCAAGCCCGATGGCAGGACAATCCGACCGATCTTCCGCAACAGGCCCGCCGCGACTGGATCGCCGTGCTGCCGCTCGGCGCCCATGAGCAGCATGGACCGCATCTGCCCTTCGATACGGACACGCTGATTGCCGAGGGTATTGTCGAACGCTGCATCGCCGCCCTGCCCGCGAACTTGCCCGTTACTTTCCTGCCGACCGAACCCGTCGGCTATTCGATCGAGCATATGGATGTGGCCGGCAGCCGGTCGCTCGGCTACGACGAAGCCGTGCGTCGCTGGCTTGGGATCGCCGAAAACCTGCACGGTCTCGGCCTCAGCAAATTCGTGATGCTGAACGCCCATGGCGGCAATTCGCCGCTGATGACGATCGTTGCGACTGAGGCGCGAGTGCGTTTCGGCATGCTGGCGGTGGCGACCAGCTGGACCCGTTTCGGCCAGCCAGATGGCTGGATCGCGCCCGAAGACAAGGCGATCGACATTCACGGCGGCGAGATCGAGACGTCGGTGATGCTGGCGCTCCATCCCGAAAAGGTCGAGATGGCGAAAGCCCGCGCCTTCCCCTCGCGCCAGAGCGACTACGCCGGACGCTTCCGGCATTTGCGCGCCTATGGCCCGCATGCCTTCGGCTGGAAGATGTCCGACCTCAACCGTGACGGTGTTGCCGGCAATGCCTCGGTGGCAACCGCGGCGCGCGGCGAACAGTTGCTGGCCCACGCGGTTACGGGCGTGATCGAGCTTTTGACCGATGTCGCCGACTTCGACATGACCGAATTCGCCTGAAGGACCGGCAGGGCGCGCCGACAAAACACTTTGTTTGTGCTTTTGCGCTATCAGCATGGACAGCAGCAAACGACGACAGGCGGCGCTAGGCCGGAACCCCATGGCGAAGATCATCGCGCTCGGCGCCTATTTCTACCAGGCCCTGATCGCCTTCGGCCTGCTGATCGTCGTCGCCCACTGGCTGGCCCCAGTCGACTATGCCGCCTATTCGCTGTTCATCTCGCTCAGCCAATTCGGCGCGATCGCCGCTTTCGAATGGGTGCGTTTCTCCTGCATGCGCTTCTATCCCGGCCAGACGGCGGAAATCGAAGCGGCGGAGCGGCGAACGATCGTTGCGGAGGCAGCGGCCTGCGCGCTTTTCTGCCTTGTCGCTGCGGCCGCGTCGCTCGCCTTCGGCGTCTCGCCGCTGGTGGCGCTGGTCGGCGGCCTCGTTGCCGTTGCGCAAGGCGGCAGCGACCTGCACCTGACCATGCTGCGCTTCCGCCAGGATTTTCGCGCCTTCTCGGTACTCCAGGGATCTCGCGCCACCATCCTGGCGGCGGGAACGTTGATCGGCGCGCTCGTATCGCCAACCTTCCTGTCGACGGTCACCGGCCTGCTTGGCGGTTATGCTCTCTACGCTCTGCTCGCAACCCTACTTTCGCGCAGATCAGGCCCGCGGCCTTCCGCCTCGCTCGACATGGCGCGCGTGCGAAAGCACCTCGTCTATGGCAGCGTTTCGGCGGGTGCCGCCAGCGCCTCGATGTTTGCACCGCTTGCGCTGAAGGCGATATTCACCTCGGTCCTCGGCCCCGGCGGCGCTGCCGGTGCGCTGCTGGCGCTCGATCTGCTGCAGCGCCCGTTCGTGCTGATCGTCTCCGCCCTCCAGGCGATCCAGTATCCCGAAATCGTCGCTGCTCACGACAAGGGCGGCGATACCCTGGCGCTTCGCCGTGAGCTCGGACAATACTACGCGCTGCTCACCAGCTTCGCGCTGATGATGGCGGCAGGCATCTTCGCCGTTCTGGTGCCGGCGACATGGCTGGTCATCAGCCCTGACCTGCAGGCCGGCTTCCTCGCGACGGCCCCGTTCGTCATTATCCTTTCGCTCGCGCGCGTTCTGACCCAGATCATGCTGCCGACACCGCTGCACTTGAAGCAGCGCCTGACCGCGATCTTCGCGCTCGCGGCCATCGACTGCGCGCTTCTCAATCTCTTCGCGCTTGCCAGCGCGTTCCTTTTGGCGCCAAGCGCCGCCACACTGATGGCAGGCGGCGCGCTCGGCGCCATATTCGCATCCTTGATCGGCCTGCGCCTGATGGCGACCTTGCCCTTCGACTTCACCTGGTCGCCGGTTCTCCTCGCCGCTGCCGGCCTTGGAGTCACCATTGTCGCCTTCGTGCTGTCTTACCGGTCCGCCACCGTCGCTACTGCCGCCGGGATTGTCATTGGTGGGGTCTGCTGCCTCTTGGCGCTCAATCGCCTGCGGCTCGGCATGCGCGCGTCAACCGCCGCGTGATCTCGGGCGCGATAGTGAACCGGGCGCGATAAGGAAAACTGAACCTCTTTCGGTTTAGATCTGGGCAAACCGAGAGGCGAAGAACACCATGAAGATCATTGTCGGAATAGCCACGGCGGGTCGCCGCGAAGTGCTGTCCGAAACACTGCTGCACCTGAGCCGGCAGGATCGCCAGGCGGACACGATCCTCGTCTGCCCCTCGTCGCCGCAGGACGTCGATCTCGACTTTGTCAGCACGCTCGCATCGGAGATCACCCTGGTCACGGGCAGCAAGGGCTCCTGTGCGCAGCGCAACGCCATCCTCGACCACACGGGGACCGCCGATATCATCGTGTTTTTCGACGATGATTTCCTGCCCCAGTGCGATTTTCTGGCTGAAGTCGAAACCCTCTTCGAGAAGAGGGCCGACATTGCCGTGGCGACCGGCCTGGTGCTGGCCGATGGCATTCATGGCCCGGGCATCCCGGTCAAGGAAGGGTTGGAAATCCTTGCGCGCGATCGGGCAACGGGCAGACAGGCCACCCTCGAACCCGTTTACAACGCCTATGGCTGCAATATGGTTTTTCGCGTGTCGGCCATTGAAGCCGACGCCACCCGCTTCGACGAAAACCTGCCGCTTTACGGCTGGCAGGAGGATGTCGACTTCTGCCGCCGCCTCGCCCGCCACGGCCGCATTGTGCGCAGCGCCACCCTGCGCGGCGTCCATCTCGGCAACAAACGGGGACGTACTTCGGGTTTGCGCTTCGGTTACTCACAGGTGGCAAACCCGCTCTACCTTTTCCGCAAAGGCACGGTCGGTCTGGGCTGGGCATTGAAGCTTTTGAGCTCCAACATCGCCGCAAACATCGTCGGCAGTCTGAAATCTCAGGGGCTTGTCGACAGACGGGGCCGCCTTAAGGGAAACCTTATCGCCCTCGTAGATCTCCTACGCGGCAGGATAGATCCGCTGCGCACACTCGAACTCTAATCGCGCGTTCAGTTCCGAATAAGCAAGCTAGTCAGCCCTGCCCTGCGACCAGCAGGTTGAGCAGAATGACCGCGCTTGCGTTCCATGAGAACCGCATTGCATTTTCATGCCCCGAACGCCCCAGCTGTCGCCGAAGCGCATCATCGGCGGATATCTTCCGCATAACCTCGACGAGGGTTTCCGCCTTCGCCGGATCGAAATAGAGAGCCGCCTCGCCGCAGGCTTCCCTGACCGGGGGTATGTCAGCGGCCAGCACCGGGCACCCTTGTGTCATCGCCTCGAGCGGCGGGATACCGAACCCTTCATAGAGGCTCGGGAACAGGAAGGCGGTGGCGTGGCGCTGCAGCCCGGCGATCTCGGCGTCCGTCAGCCGCCCGGGAAAGATCAGGTTCCCCCGCGACGTCGGGGCGATGTCGCGAAAAACGCTGGGATCCGTACCGCCGACGACCACGAGCTTGCTGCCGGTAGCACCCAGGGCTTCGAAGGCACGCACCGCAAACTCGACGTTCTTGTTGGGCTTCAGTGTGCCGACGAGAAGGAAGAAGGGGGTCTCGGCAAGCCCCAGCTTCGCAACGATCTCCCGGTCCGGCTGAAGGTCGGAAAAGTGATCTGTGGCGTTGTAGATCACGTCAATACCCGATGCTGGAACGCGAAAGACATCCGCCAGTTCACCGCGCGAAAAATAGGAAACGGTGCCGATCTTCGCGCGACGCGTCAGGATGTAGCCGAGCGCGCCGTGGAACAGCCGGTAGCCGCGCCCGAAGGAAGCCGGATGACGGAAGAGCGTGACGTCGTGGATCACCACCACTTGGTCGGAATGCAGCACCGGTCCGCTGCCCCCGAGGCCGACCAGCGTATCGCGCCGCGTCCGCCAATAGAGCGGCCCCTGCTCCCAGAGATGGCCCGGGCCTGAGCCGAAACGCTCGATCGATATCGCCGACAGTGGCAGATCATCCGGCGCGGACGCTGGAGCCAGCAACCGCCAGCGCACATCCTTCAGCGCCGGCGGCACGTCGCCCGCGGCAATGCGGGCATCGAGCGCGCGGGTGATCTCGCGGGCAAAGCGCTGCACGCCGGTGAGCGGCTGAGTCAGGAACCGGCCGTTGATGGAAATCGTCTTCACGCATGCACCCCTTCGGTAGGACGCGAACTCTCCCTGATTTTGATGAAAGGAGCGTTATCGCTGCCCGGTTCGCCCGTCCCGGAGGCGGCAAAGGCGTGGCCAAAATCGGCTTCGCCATTTGCGCATCGCCGCCGCATCTCCTATATGAAACGCGACATGGATGCCCGCTCCCCGCATCCCGAGATCCCAGAGGTTCCCATGACCGAAACATCCCCGCAGAAGCCGATTCCCGTCACCGTGCTCACCGGATATCTCGGCGCCGGCAAGACGACGCTGTTGAACCGCATCCTCAGCGAGAACCACGGGCGCAAATACGCCGTCATCGTCAACGAATTCGGCGAGATCGGCATCGACAACGACCTGATCGTCGAATCCGACGAGGAAATCTACGAGATGAACAACGGCTGCGTCTGCTGCACCGTGCGCGGCGACCTGATCCGCGTGGTGGAAGGCCTGATGCGCCGGCCCGGTCGCTTCGATGCGATCATCGTGGAAACCACCGGTCTTGCCGATCCGGTTCCGGTCGCCCAGACCTTCTTCATGGACGACGATGTGCGCGCCAAGACCGAGCTTGATGCCGTCGTCGCGCTGGTAGACGCCAAGCACCTGCCGCTCCGGCTGAAGGACAGCCGCGAGGCCGAAGACCAGATCGCCTTTGCCGACGTCGTGCTCCTCAACAAGACCGACCTCGTCAGCCCGGAAGAGCTGGAGCGGATCGAGGCGACGGTTCGCGTCATAAATCCGTCGGCCCGCATCTACAGAACGCAGCGCTCCGAGATCGACCTCACCAAGGTTCTCGACCAGGGCGCGTTCAACCTTGAGAGAGCGCTGGAAAACGACCCGCATTTCCTCGACCAGGACGATCACGAGCACGATCACACCTGCGGCCCGGATTGCGGCCACGATCACCACGATCATCATGACCATGATCATCACCACCATCATGATCACGACCATCACCACCATGACCACGCCCCCTCGCCGATCCATGATGTGACGGTGCAATCGATCTCGCTGCGCGGCGGCGAGATGAACGCTGATCGCTTCTTCCCCTGGATCCAGAAGATCACCCAGACGGACGGCCCGAACATCCTGCGCCTGAAGGGCATCATCGCCTTTGCCGGCGACGCCGAGCGTTATGTCGTGCAGGGCGTGCACATGATCATCGAGGGCGACCATCAGCGTGCCTGGAAGGAAGGCGAAAAGCGCGAAAGCCGCCTGGTCTTCATCGGCCGCGACCTCGACCGCGAAAAGCTGGAGCGCACGTTCAAGGCCTGCGAAGCTTCAGCCTGATTCCGGAAGCCGCGATGCGGCTCTAAGATCAAATTAAGGAGAGCATGGCGTCGGTCCTTTTCGGCATCATGCTCCAACAGCATGCCGAACCAGGGGACCATGACAATCTGATGCCGACAGTCGCTCCGCTCGATCTCGAAGGCCACGTCGTTGGCGTGGCCTTTCTCAAGGGCATACCTTTCTTCGCCGAAGCCACCGGCGCCATCCACCGCCTCGACCACGGCCACAAGACGACGGAAGTCCACGAGGGCCTGCTGTCTCTGGTTCTCGACGAGGCGAACGAAACGCTTCTGACCGGCGGCGAGGACGGCAAGGTGATGCGCACGGCTGCCGACGGCACCGCGACGCTGGTTGCCGAAGCGCCGCGCAAGTGGATCGCCCAAGTCGCAGCCGGCCCGCAGGGCGCCGTCGGCTATGCCTATGGCAAGACCACCCATGTGCGGCTGGCCGACGGCACGACGAAAGAATTTGCCGAGGAGCGCACGGTCGAGGGCGTCGCCTTTGCGCCGAAGGGCTTGCGTGTTGCCGCCGCCCGCTACAACGGCGTGTCGATGCACTGGGTCGCGACCGCGGGCCAGCCGATTGATCTCGACTGGAAGGGCGCCCATACCGGCGTCACCTTCTCGCCCGACGGCCGTTTCCTCGTGACCACGATGCAGGAAAATGCCCTGCACGGCTGGAAGCTCGACGCAAAGCCCGGCGGCGAGGCACGCCACATGCGCATGACCGGCTACCCGGCCAAGGTGAAGTCGCTCTCCTGGTCCGCGAAGGGCAAGTGGCTCGCATCTTCGGGCGCGCCGGCCGCCATCGTCTGGCCCTTCCAGGGCAAAGACGGACCGATGGGCAAGGCGCCGCTGGAACTCGGCACCCGCGCCGACATCATGGTGACTTCCGTCGCCTGTCATCCGGCCGAAGACATCGTCGCCATCGGCTATCAGGACGGCATGATCCTCGCCGCCCGTTTCGCCGACAGCAAGGAAGTGCTGTTGCGCCGTCCCGGCAAGGGTGCGGTCACCGCCATGGCCTGGAGCAAGGACGGGCGCCAGCTCGTTTTCGGCTCGGCCGAGGGCGACTGCGGCATCGTCGATATCGCCGGATAACATTCGCTCGACGCTCTTCGACGGCGTTAGCGCAGTTGCCCCTCACCCTAACCCTCTCCCCGCAAGCGGGGCGAGGGGACGTGGCATACGCTCTGTCAAAGAATGCCGAAATATCTGGCCGGACGAAACCGCGCCACGAGTCCCTTCTCCCCGCCTGCGGGGAGAAGGTCGCGGCAGCGGGATGAGGGGCTGCCAAATCGCTCATGACAGCGATCCACAAACAATCAGATTTTCACCACTGCCGCGGTCACGTACATGAAGGCGACGCCGGCAACGAGCCCGCTCATGACGGGCGGCGTCAGGAGGACCTCGATCCGCTTTCCGCTCTGGCGCATCAGGTAAGCGCTGACCTCGACGATCACCTGCAGGATCGCGCCGGCCCCGATCGCCAGCGCCAGCGCCGACCATTGCGCCGACGTTGCCAGGCTGCCGAGCCACATGCCGATCACCGCCGGCCCGCCGGCAAGCAGCGTCAGGCCGACAAAGACCCATAGCGAGGGCCGCTGTTTCAGGATCGGCGCGGCGATGCCGATGCCTTCGGTCACATTGTGCAGGGCGAAGCCGAGCACCAGGAAGGTACCGAGCCCGGCCGATCCTGCGGCAAAGGCAGCACCGATCGCCAGCCCCTCGCCGAGATTGTGCAGCCCGATGCCAAGCGCGATATAGGTGGAAAGCGCCAGCCCGGTCGGCACGCCGCCGCGCCGGCCGATCGCCATCAGCAACAGGAAGCTGCCAAGCCCCGCAAGCACCACCATGACCGGCCCCTGGAAAATTGCCGCGGCCTGCGACGCCAGTTCCAGGGCTTCCGCACTTGCATCGATCAGCAGGAAGGCGAGCAGGCCGATCGTCAGCGACAATAGAAACGCCATGCCCGCCTGGCCGACGCCACGCAGCAGCGGGTAGAACATCAGGCCGACGGCGACCGGCACGATGCCGACGATGATGCCAACCAGCGCCTGCAGTCGCAATTGACCTGCCGTCGCCTGCGGCGTCGGCACGGCAACGGCAATGTCGTGGGCGAAGGTGGCGCCAGTGTTGGTCACCACCTTCAGCGCATGCGCCTCGCCCAGCATCCATGGGAAGGGCAGGCTCAGCCATGCCGCCTTGCCCCGCGCGATCGGACCAGGCGGATCCTGGGTGAATTGCCAGTAGGCGTCATCCACCTGAACCTGCGCCACCGTCATCGGCTCCGATCCACCGGCGCGAACCAAGAGGCGAAGGCCGCTGTCGTCGAGCACGGTTCGTTCGAAGGTCAGGTTTTCCACCGGCGGCGCGCCGTTGCGAAAGCCCGACAGCGGATCGGCCGACAGGATCCAGGCGACGGCGATGGCCAACGCGATGAGCGGCAGCGCCAGCCAAACCAGATTGGTTTTCGCCGCACGGATAGCGGCCCTCGGCAGGGTTTCGTTCATGCCAGCGCCTCCACGACGTCGAACATGCCGACCCAACCCAGTTCGGTAAACTCGGTCTGGTGCGGATGGAACATGTAGAGGCCGGGTTCATGCTCGGCGAAGGTGAACTCCAGAATGCCGCGCTGTGCCTGGCACTGGGTGATGAGGTCGACAGTTCTAAGCGTCGGCGTCAACGTCGTTCCCTGGTCGTAATAATCGAAGAAGTTCGCGTGCAGATGGAACGAATTGATCGGATCGAACTCGATGACATTGATGAGGTAGATGCGCACCGGCTTGCTTTTCACGATCCGGATGGGCCGCTTCATGAAGGCATGGGCGACGGTGTTGACCGCGTAAAATTCGTTTTCGGCATCGAAGTTGGTGTCGAAGGCGTTCATCACCATCACCAGTTCCTGCCAGCCGGCGTTCTCCGGCGTGCCGATGAGCCGCGAGCGGGCGACGTCGATCTGATCCGGATGGCGCTCCGGGTCCGGGTCGATGACGAAGGCGCCGTACATGCCCTTGTGGATATGCCGACGCAGCGGCATCGCATGGCAATGATAGAGATGGCAGCCGAAAGGCTTGGCGTCGAATTCATAGACGAACTCATCGCCGGGATCGACCATGCCGGCCCCCGGTACGCCATCCATCCGCGCCGCGTGAATGCCGTGAAAGTGGATCGAATGCGGGTGTGAGGCGTAGTTGCGAAAGACGATGCGCAGGCGCTCGCCCTCCTTGGCCCGAAGCGCCGGGCCAGGCACGCGGCCGTTATAGGTCCAGGCCGGAAAGGTGATGCCCGGCGCGATTTCGATGTCGCGATCCTCGGCAGCCATCTCGAAGGTCCGGAGCGTTCGCCCATCCGGCAGTACCGAGACGGTGCCGGTGTCCCAGTCGGTCAGCATGTCGGTCGGATCGAAACCGTTGGCGGTGTTATCGACGTCGCCGACCGTCATCATGGCGCCGTGCCCCATCGCCGGCATCGGTGCCGCCATGCCTTCGGACGCCCGCGCGGCCATCTGGTGGCCGCCACCGTGGGACGCGATCTGCGCCGGCGCCGCGCCGGCGCAGATCGCGGTGCCGCCGGCGGCCGCCAGCCCACCCATCAGCAGGCTGCGCCGTTTCAGCAGATCTTGCCTCACCGAATTGTCCATAGAAGTCGCCCCTCGCCCGATACGGCTCCACGTGTCCGCTCCGGATTGCAGAGGCGATGCCACAAGGCCCGATTTGATCGGCTCGCCTTATTGCGAACCGTTCGCAACTACATTGATAATGCAAATGCAACTCATTCGCAACTAATGATGATGCCAACGGATGCGATGAACGGATTGGTGCATCAGTGGGGTATCGTCGCGCGAAAAGCTACGGTGATTAAGTCCCCGAAGCACTTGGCTTCGGGGAAGTCTGCTGAAAAGCCAACAGCCGGCAAGTCGCAACCGTGATGATCGCACGGCAGCAGCAAGGGCCGCTCACCATTCCAGCTCCAACTGTGGGCGGCCGTTGGACGTCTTCTCGATCGTGCGCCCGGTCTCGTCGACCGTCGCGGTCACCCGCTGGCGAAACGCGGAGAAACTCTCGAAGGTAACGACATCGACCGGCTCGTCGAATTTCATCGTCAACCGGTAGCGCCCCGGCTGGGCCGTCAGCGCCTGCACTGAAAGGATTTCGCCTTCGAAGGGCTGACCGAGATAAAGGCCCTTCACCCGCGAGCCGAGCATCCAGGGATTGAACGGCGGCCGATTGCCGGCGGCAGCGTGAAGCGTGTTCCAATCGCGGTAGCCATATTGGGCGGCGACCAGTTCGAGGGAACGGGAGTGGTTGATATTCTCGCCTTCGCAGGATAGCCGCGATCGCAGGCGTTTCGCCTGGTCCTTGAGGGCATCGAGCGATGGTAGCGTGTTTGATCCGCGCATCATGACAGGGTCTCCTGCTGCGGCATGCATTATCAGAGATGGGAGCCCGCATTGCCACCGGTTCGCATGCCGTTTCGGCTGACCGTGTCTGAAAGAAGGGCTTCACCAAAGCATGACGCTCGCGGACGGCAGGGGCCCTTGCCCTCCGCGTCCATTAGGGCCAGCGACCTGAACTGTCAAATCCGGCGTTTTGCCTTGCCGACGAAGAAAAAGAGCGGATAACATGTCTGGGGGTCATCAGCTCATCGTCTCAAGACGAGACGCAGCACCTATTGCGCCTATCTCTACCGCGCAAAACGCAGGCGCTGACGGCATCGCTGCTGCTCGGGCCGGAGAGGAAGCCTCAACTCGAAGTCGATTACCCCCACTCCCTCCAGCGCGAGACCGATCCCGAGAAGGACCATCGCGTCGATCTCGTCGTCGCGCGCTCGGTGGATCTTTCTGAACGCATTCTGGCGGTTGCTCCGACGCCAAAGGTGTGAGACAGATTCGCCCTGCACACCGGAGTGTCCCATGGGCGGTACAACCATCCTCGCATTCGCCTTTGTCGCTTTCATCGGTATCGCCACGCCGGGCCCGACCGTGCTGTTGGCGCTGACCAACGGTTCGCGCTACGGCATCAAGCGTGCGCTTGTGGGCATGATCGGCGCCGTTCTCTCGGATTTCGTGCTGATCGGCGCGGTGGCGCTGGGTCTCGGCGCGCTACTCGCTGCCTCGGAATTCTGGTTTACGGTCGTCAAATGGCTCGGCGCCGCCTATCTCGCCTTTCTCGGCGTCATGCTGTTGCGGTCGAAGGGAACGCTCGATGTCGCCATCGACAAAGGCGCCGCCGACGTCGCGACGCCTGCGATTTTTCTGAAGAGCTTTCTGGTCGCCGTCACCAACCCGAAGGGTTATCTCTTCTTCTCGGCCTTCCTGCCGCAGTTCATTGACCTCGCCTTGCCGCAGGCGCCGCAATACGCAGTACTTGCCTTGGTCTTCGCCGCTGTCGATTTTGCCGTGATGCTCGGTTACGCGCTACTCGGCTCCCAGGCGGCTCGTTTTCTCAAGCATTCCGGGGCCGTCTGGCTCGAGCGTATCTGTGGCGGCGCCCTGCTTGCCCTTGCCGGTTCCCTCGCTTTCTATCGCCGCGCCACAAACTGACATGCTGTTCCGCAAGGCCATTCTCTACCAGATCGCCAAGGGCGACGTGACACTGGCCTTTCGGCGCTGGACCAGGCCAACAGTCAAGGCCGGCGGCAGCCTGCGCACAGCGGCCGGCATATTGTCGATCGACGCGATCGAGACCACCGAGGCCGAAGACATCAGCATAGAGGACGCACGTCGCGCCGGGTTCCCGACGCGTGAGGCATTGCTCGCCGAACTCGACGGCAGGCCCGATGGCACGCTTTACCGCATCGCCTTCCACCGCGCGGGCGACGATCCGCGTCTGTCCTTGCGCGATGACGCGACGCTTGCGAAATCCGACTGGGCCAAGATTGCCGCCAGGCTCGTCCGCTTTGACGAGGCCGCCGGTCAGATCTGGGCCGAAGCGACACTCCGCCTGATTGCTTCGCGCGACGGGATTACCGCCGCCGAGATCGCTGAACAGGTCGGCATGGATAAACTCAAGCTCAAGCCACGCATCCGCAAACTGAAGGAACTAGGGCTGACGGAAAGCCTGACGGTCGGCTATCGGCTGTCGCCGCGCGGACGGTCCTTCCTTAGCCAGGTATGAGCGATGCCAGCCAAGACAAGGGAGAAGACATGATCGGATATACGATGGTCGGAACGACCGATCTCAAACGCGCCGAACGGTTCTACGATCCGCTGATGGCGTTGATCGGTCAGGAGCGCTGCTGGTGCGACGAGCAGGTGGCGTCCTGGGGACGCAAGGATGATGACCGCGCGCCGCGTTTCTTCACCGGCTATCCCTTCGACGGAAATCCCGCCGGCATCGGCAATGGCGCCATGACCGCGTTCCTCGTGCCAAGCGCTGCGATCATCGACCGGCTGTTTGCAACGGCGATGGAACAGGGCGGCAGTGTCGAGGGCGAACCGGGCTTTCGCCCGCAATACGGAGACGGCTTCTACGCCGCCTATGTGCGCGATCCCGATGGCAACAAGCTTGCCTTCGTCTGCTACGACGCGCGACCGTCTGCCACGGAGGCGTGATCTCGGGTTTTTATGACCTGCTCCCCCACCCCTCGCATGAGGCGGATGGGGGAGCAGCGAAAAATCCGCCCCCGCAGGGTTGGAGACGGAAAGAGATCAGGCCGCGCGCCTGACCGGCGGCAGCGCCAACTTGCGGCCATTGGCGACGATGAGGCCGGCAGCGCCCTCGAGCCAGGCATCCCGAAGCTCAAGCGCCAGGAAACGGTTGCGCTCGAACGGACCGGGCATGACCAAATGCTGCGTGCGCGCGGCGAAGAAGCCGAAACGCTCGTAATAGGCGGCATCCCCGACCAGCAGGATCGCGCCGTGACCGCGGTTCTTGGCCTCTTCGATCGCTGCACGCATCAGCATGCCGCCGATGCCCTTGCCTTCATGGGCGGGATCGACTGCCAGCGGACCGAGCAGCAGGGCTGGAATGCTGTGGCCTTCGCGGCTGACGCCGGCCTCGACATTCCACAGGCGAACGGTGCCGATCACGTGACCATCGAGATCGCGGGCGACGAAGGCGAGGCCTTCGGCAGGCACGCGGCCGCTGCGCAGCTTTTCCGACGACTTGCGACGCCGCTCCGGCCCCATCGCCCGATCGAGCAGGTTTTCGCGGGCAACGACGTCACCCGGGTTTTCGTTATCGATAACGAATGTGGACGGCGCGAAAAACGCGCGCAGGGCATCAACAACAGCGGCCATCCGGGCCTCCCGTCATCAAAACCGCTTCAGGCGGCATCTAAGGAAATTGTGAAATGGCGCTCCCGCCCGAGGACGGGAGCAAACCGGATCAGATCACGTAGGACTTCAAGGGCTCGAAGCCGTTGAAGGCGACGGCCGAGTAGGTCGTGGTGTAGGCGCCGGTGCCTTCGATCAGAACCTCGTCGCCGATCGAGAGCGTGATCGGCAGCGGATACATGTTCTTCTCGTACAGCACGTCGGCCGAATCGCAGGTCGGGCCGGCAAGCACGCAGGGCTCCATTTCGTCGCCGTCACGGGCCGTGCGGATCGGGTAGCGGATCGCCTCGTCCATGGTTTCGGCGAGACCGCCGAACTTGCCGATGTCGAGGAACACCCAGCGGTGGCTGTCGTTATCAGACTTCTTCGAAACGAGAACGACTTCCGCCTTGATCACGCCGGCGTTGCCGACCATGCCGCGACCCGGCTCGATGATCGTTTCCGGGATGTGGTTGCCGAAGTGCTTCTTCAGCGCGCCGAAGATCGCCTGGCCGTAGGCTTCAGCGGTCGGCACGTCCTTGAGGTACTTCGTCGGGAAGCCACCGCCCATGTTGACCATCTTGAGCTCGATGCCCTGCTTGGCCAGCTGCACAAAGACGCGCTTGGCATCGGCAAGAGCCGAATCCCAGGCGTCGAGCTTCGTCATCTGCGAACCGACATGGAACGAGACGCCGTAGGAAACGAGGCCATGCTGATGGGCGTAGACGAGCACGTCGACAGCCATCTGCGGGACGCAGCCGAACTTGCGCGACAGCGGCCATTCGGCGCCTTCGCCATCGGTCAGGACGCGGCAGAACACGCGGGCACCAGGGGCGGCACGTGCAACCTTCTCGACTTCCTCATGGCTGTCGACGGCAAAGAGCGACACACCGAGAGCGTGCGCGCGGGCAATGTCGCGCTCCTTCTTGATGGTGTTGCCATAGGAAATGCGCTGGGCGGTCGCACCGGCGTCGAGCGCCATTTCGATTTCAGCGACGGACGCGCAATCGAAGGAGGAGCCCATGCCGGCGAGCAGGCGCAGGATTTCCGGCGCCGGGTTTGCCTTGACGGCGTAATAGATCGAGCTGTCCGGCATCGCGTGGCGGAAGGCCTTGAAATTGTTGCGCACGACGTCGAGGTCGACAACGAGGCAAGGGCCGTCGGGTCGTCGGGTGTTGATGAAGTCGATGATGCGTGCCGTGGTCATGGCCTTATTCCCCTGATCCAAAATGCTCCGCTTTCGCGGAGGACAAAGGGCATACGCGCGAATGCTCTGGAACCAGCCGGTGGAGACCCCGGAACCAAGCATGCGCTCGATGCGCGAACGGTGAATCAAAGCCCGCCTAGGCTTCAATTCGGCTTTGTCTGCCATGGATTGGAGGGGATAACCCAACCGCACTTCCGGCAATGAAGGTGTGCCTCTTCAGTAACCCCGGCTGTTGGAGAGCCGGCAGACACCAGAAAGGCCCGCACCGTCGTTGCTTCAAGATGTCCTCGCATTTCCCGGTTGGCCGGAATAGCGACTGGAGGGGTTAGTTCCAGGTACCTTACCGATACCCTCACCTAATCGAGGGTCGGCGGACACCCACAGGCACGTGCGACTTTGGGCAAGGGCGTAGGTAAGAAAAAACCTTGTCGTAATCAAGAGTTTTTTCGCGGCCGCTGTTGAATTTTTTTCGAGACCGGCAACACTGTCAGTGTTCACGTTTACTGAACAATCGACAGCGACGCAGTGACCGCCACAAATGCTTGAAAGAACTGGATTTATTTTAAGACCTCGCCTATCCGGTCGTCAAAATTCGAAGAGCGGACCGAACCGGCCACAAAGACAGCCGCCGAACAGAGAAACGTGAAAGAAGCATTCGCGGCGAATCAAGGCTCCCGCGACCAGGAAAGACGAAGGAAACACCGGCCATGGACACGCTCACCCGCATCCGCGCCTTCATCGATGTCGTGGACGCCGAAGGGTTTTCGGCCGCCGCCCGCCGCGTCGGCAGGTCGAAGGCGCTCTTGTCGAAATATGTGCGCGAGCTTGAGGACGAACTCGGCGCGCTTCTGCTTAACCGCACGACACGTCAATTCTCGATGACGGAAGCCGGCCACACCTATTATCGCACCGCGTCGGAAATCCTGAAGGAAATCGACAATCTCGCCGATCTCGTGCGCGCCAACAATTCCGACCTCAAGGGCCGGCTGCGCATCACCGCGCCCCGCACTTTCGTCGACGCCGAGATCGGCCAGTCGCTGGTCGATTTCGGCAAGCAGCATCCGGAACTGTCGCTGGAGATCGTTTCGGACGACCGCTTCGTCGACCTCGTCGAAGAGGGCTTCGATGTCGCCATCCGTATCACCCGACTTGAGGATTCGACGCTGATCGCGCGCAAGCTCGACGACTTCCAGGTCCTGATCTGTGCCGCTCCGGACTTCGTGGAGAAGGTCGGGCCGATCGCACATCCGACCGACCTTTCGAAGATCCCCTGCATTCTCGACACCAATGGAAAGTCCTATTCCAACTGGCGCTTCATCGAGCCTGACGGTTCCTCCTTCACCGTTCCCGTCAGTGGCCCGATCGAGGTCAACAGTCCGCTTGCCTCGGTGCGCGCTGCCGTCTCCGGCATCGGTGTGGCGCTGGTTCCCGATTTCATCGCACGGCCCAAGGTTGCCACCGGCGAACTCGTCACGCTCTTTGACGATTTCCTGCCCAGGGACCGCGGCATCTATGCGATCTATCCGCACCGCCGCTACCTGCCGGCCAAAGTGCGCACCCTCGTCGACTACCTGCACGCCTGGTTCCGCAAGCCGCATTGACGCGGCAAGGTCCCAAATCCGTCCCATTTCCAGTACATTGCGGGAACGATTCGAAGGCACTGCTGCGCCCTGACTGAAAGGATTGCCGTTTCATGAGAATTAAGCGCCTCGTCGTGGCCGGCCTTGCCATCCTGCTTGCGCCGACTTTGGCCTTTGCCCATCCGCACATCTTCGCCGAGGCCCGCCTGGAAGTGGCCTCCGACGACAAGGGTGAGGTGAGCGAGCTGAGAAATGTCTGGCGTTTCGACGAGCTATTTTCCGCAAGTGTCGTTCTCGACTTCGACAAGAACTCGAACGCCACGCTCGACCCGGACGAACTGGCGGAAGTCGGCCAGACCGTGCTGGAGTCACTGTCGGAGTACAACTACTACACGACGGCCCTGGAAAACGGCAAATCCATCAAGGTCAGCAAACCTGAGCACATCACCGTCGACTACAAGGACGGCCAGTTGCTGATGATCTTCGCGGTCAAGCCGGCCGAGCCGATGCCGCTCAAGGGCAAGCTCTCCTTCGGCGTCTACGACCCGACCATGTACACGGCCATGGATTTCCCGACCGATGACGACCTGACCGTGGTCGGCGACAAGATCGCCGACTGCGAACACAAGGTCGTCCGCCCTGATCCTGACGAAGTCCTTGCCGAGAACAAGGACACGCTGACCGATGCTTTCTGGAGCGACCCGACCGGCACCGACATGTCGAAGCTCTTTGCAACCAGGATAGAGATCACATGCTGAACACCCGCAGGATCGGCCGCCTGATTGCCGCGACGCTCGTGTTGACCGCTCTGTCGGCCGGCCTTGCCGCGGCGCAATCGCCGCTCGGCATCGGCACTGCCGAACCGTCGTTTCAGACCACCGGCTTTCTCGGCGGCTTCTTTGCCTGGGTGAATGCAGAGCAGCAGGGCTTCTACCGCACGCTGACAGGCTCGCTGAAGGGCATGCGCGAAAACCCCTGGCAGCTCTGGTCGCTGATTGGCCTTTCCTTTGCCTATGGCGTCTTCCATGCCGCCGGCCCCGGCCATGGCAAGGCGGTCATCTCCTCCTACATGATCGCCAACGAGACTGAGCTGAAGCGCGGCGTGCTGCTCTCCTTCATGTCGTCGATCCTGCAGGGGGTCGTCGCCATCCTGCTTGTCGGCGCGGTTTATCTTCTTTTGCGCGGATCCTCGATCAGCATGACTGACGCGACGCGCTCTCTGGAAATTGCCAGCTACGCCCTGATCGCAGCCTTCGGCGGCTGGCTCTTGTTTCGCAAACTGCGCTCGATGATGCGTCCGACGGCTCTCATGGCAACGGCCGGCGGCGGGCATGTTCACGTCGAGCACGAACACGATCATCACGACCATGCCCACCATCGCCATGACCACACGCATCATCACCACGACCATGGCGCCGGCGAAGTCTGCTCCACCTGCGGCCATGCGCATGCGCCGGATCCGTCGATGCTCAAGGGCGATCGCTTCGCCATCAGCGAGGCCTGGTCGGCGATCGTCGCCGTCGGTCTGCGTCCGTGCTCGGGCGCACTGATCGTGCTGTCCTTCGCCTTACTCAACGGCCTTTATCTCGGCGGCATCCTGTCGGTCTTCGCCATGTCGATCGGCACCGCCATCACGGTATCGATCCTGGCGACGCTGGCCGTCACGGCAAAGGGTTTCGCCGTGCGCTACGCGTCAAGCGCCGCATCGGCCGCCCGCGTCTCGAACGGCATCGAGATCGCAGGCGCCCTGCTCGTGATTATTTTGGGACTGGTCTTGCTGGGCGCCGCGCTGCAAGGATAAGGCAGCTATGTGTTCGCCAGGACGTGCGCCGCTTCCGCAAGCCCGCCCCTTTCCCCCACCCCGGGGGAGGTCAACGTACGTCGTGCGTGGAGCCGCCACACGGACACGGTAGATGAATTTCGACACGCTTGAGTTCGAGGAAATCGCCGCCAACCTCGCACGGGCCGGCTGGGCAATCAAATACATCTGGTCCGGTGAAGCCACCGCTTTCAGGCTCTGGCTTTCCGAAACGCACGGGATTGCGGCGACCGACGTTGGAGGCGGCTACTCGTTCTGGGTTGTCGATCACTATTGGGCGCCGCCATCCGGCGCGCGGAATGTCTCTGACGCGTGGTACTCATTCGGCTACCGTCTTGAAGACGACCCAGAGCTAACGCCCGATCAAATCGGCTTCACGCGTGTGCGAAAGAAAAAACGCTATTGAGGAACCAGGCACGCTGTGGACGGGTCTTCCGAGGCAACTCCCTGCACGTCGGCCCCTAGACCTTACCATCACAGCCCGCGCTTGCGCTGATGCCGCGCGCGCAGCCAGAAGATCAGGAAGAAGCCGAGAACGAAGACGACGCCAAAGGCGCCGGCGAGCCACACCGAGATATCGCCAAGCCTCAGCATGATCGACGGTAGCACGAAGAAGCCGACGCCGACGACGGCCAGAATGACGGCCGCGGCGATCGCCGGCGACTTTTCCTTAGGGGCTTGGTTTTCTCTCGTCTTCTCGGGCGCGTTCACGCTCACTCCTTTGGCGCGAGGTCCGCGCGAATATCTTCCAGCCGCCGCTTCTGACGACCATCGGCATCGAAATTATCAGGCGACAGCCAGTTTTCGAATGCGGCATTGAGCAGCGGCCATTCGCTGTCGATCATCGAGAACCAGGCCGTGTCGCGGTTGCCGCCCTTGGATATCATATGCTGGCGGAAAATGCCTTCAAAACTGAAGCCGAGGCGGAGTGCCGTCGTCCGGCTTGGCTCATTCTCGCTGTTGCACTTCCACTCGTAGCGGCGATAGCCGAGATCCTCGAAGACATGCTTGGCCATGAGGTAATGCACCTCGGTCGACAGCGGCGAACGGGCCATCGCCGCACCATGCGCAACGGACCCGACCTCGACGACGCCATTGGCAGGATCGGCGCGCATGTAGTTCGCCATACCGACGACCTTGCCGCTCGCCTTGTCGCGGAACACTTCCGTGACCCAGCCGCCCTTTTCCTGGGCAGTGGTCAGCCAGGTGTCGAAATCGTCGATGCCGCGGAAATCGGCCTGCGCGAAATACTTGAGCAGCGGATTGATGCCCATACCGCCGAGCCCATCCCAGAGGTCCTGCCTGTGCATCGCACGGTCATAGGGTTCAAGCCGGACATAGCGACCCTCGATCGCCACCGGCTTCGGTGCCGGGCATCCCTTCCAGTTGCTCAGATCACGCATCGGCCACCTCTCCGGCTGCAGCAATTCAAAGTGCTATAGCGACCTTTGCGCGTCTGGTAAGACGCGCGGCGCTATCGACTTCGGCATAGGGCAGAGAAGCGGCCGACACAAATTCAAACTGGTGATCAATCCATGAGCGAAATGATCAGGCCGGGACCTTGGCCGACGACACGGTCGCTTCGATATGATCGACCAGCGCATCGGGAAGGCCGAGGCGACCGGCGAGCAGATCGAGATAGCCCCGCTCGGCGCGGCTTTCCGGCTCGATCGTCAGGCGCGACGCGGTATAAACCTCGACGCGCTCTTCCTCGGTCTTCGCAGCGTTGACGATGGCGTCGATATCGACCGGATTGGCCAGCTCGCCCTCGAGGAACGCCGACGCATCGGCCGACAGACCGGACACCGAAAGCTTATCCATGATGTGGCGGCGCTCGACCTCGTCGATATGGCCGTCGGCGCGCGAGGCGGCGATCATGGCGCGCACGAGAATAAGCGCGAAGTCGTGGCTGATCTTTTCCGGCTCGGCGGCAAATCCGGAATCGGTCGGCGGCGGCAAGAGTTCAGGCTGCTTCTGGGCGGTGGGATCGGTGACCGGCGCGTTGCCGGACTGATAGTTCTTGTAGGCCTGATAGCCGAGGCCGGCGATGGCTGCGAGCCCTCCGAGCACGGCCGCATTGCCGGTCAGCTGCCGGCCCGACTTGGTGCCGAGCAGAACGGCGGCGATGGCACCGGTTGCCAGCGGATTGTCCTTGGCGAGTTGCGTAACCTGGCCGGCGCGGTCGCGCACCGAGCCACCCGCTCCCGGCACCTGCGATCCGAGAAACTGGTCCAGCAATTTCTTCGCGTCGAACATGGGGTTTCGCTCCTTGTCGGTTCCAGGCGGATTAAAAACCATGCGGAACAGGGCGCCGCCTGCACCCGCTCCATCAAACCGATTGAGACATAGGAACGTTGCACTGGAAATACAAACTCGCGTTGCGCACGAAAATGGCCGGGCACACGAAAAAGGCCGGACTGACGCCCGGCCTCGAAATTCTCAAGCGATCGGGCGAGCCTCAGCCCTTGAGCGCAAAGGCCTCGGCCGCAAGCTTGGTGATGCCGGCCCAGTCGCCCTTCGTCACCAGATCCTTCGGCGCCACCCACGAGCCGCCGACGCAGATGACGTTCGGCAGCGACAGGTAGTCGCGGGCGTTCGAAAGCGAGATGCCGCCGGTCGGGCAGAAGAAGGTGCCGGCAAGCGGCGACGACAGCGACTTGAGATAGGCAGCGCCACCGGCCTGTTCCGCCGGGAAGAACTTCATGACGTCGTAGCCTTCTTCGCGCAGGCCCATGACTTCGCTGGCGGTCGCAGCACCCGGGAGCAACGGGGCGTCGTGGTCGTTGGCAACGTCGATCAGCTCCTGCGTCGTGCCCGGGCTGACGATGAACTGCGAACCGGCTTCGATCGCCGCCTCGAACTGGGCGGCATTGAGGATGGTGCCGGCACCGGCAACCGCACCCTCGACCTCGTTGGTAACGGCGCGGATCGCTTCGAGCGCCGCGGGCGTGCGCAAGGTGATCTCGATCGCTTTCAGTCCACCGGCGACGAGCGCCCGCGCCAGCGGCACGGCGGTCGCCACATCGTCGATCACCAGAACCGGGACGACCGGCTGCAGTTTGAGGATGGAAAGAAGCTTGTCGGTTTTCGCACTCATGCAGATCGTCCTTTTAAAACGATTGAATATGCGTTCCGCATACTCCGCCTGCTGCCGCTTGTCGAGGCCGAACACCAAGCCGGTTCACCATTCATACATAAGCAAAAAAGAAAATAACTTCGACAACAAAGAGATGCTTGAGCCTTGCCCGTAAAACGATAGTTTGATGACATCGACCCTCTCGAAATGCGGGATACCCATGGCGAAGGAGATAGAGCGCAAGTTCCTGGTGGCCTCCGACGGTTGGCGGGAGCGTGCCGACAAGGGCACCCAGCTCCGGCAGGCCTATGTCGTCACTATGGACGACCGGTCCGTGCGCGTGCGGATCCACGGCAACAAATGGGCGCGGCTGACAATCAAGATCGGCAAGTCGGCGCTGGTCCGCAATGAATACGAATATGATCTGCCGATGGACGACGCCAGCGAAATGCTGACCCAGGCAGTGGGCGTCGTTATCGAGAAACGGCGCTACCGGGTGCCGCACAAGGGCTTTGTGTGGGAGGTCGACGTCTACGAAGGCGCACTTGAGGGGCTCGTCGTCGCCGAGGTCGAGATGAAGCGGGAGACCGATCTGCCCGCACTTCCCGACTGGCTGGGACCGGAGATCACCGGGGACCGGCGCTATTCCAACCAGGCGCTCGCCACCAACGGGCCTGTGGAAGAACAAGCATGAGCTACGCCTTCCGCCCAGGCGGGGCCTTCACCGACGATTTCAAAAATGTCGGCGCCGAACAATTCGAGCAGGCGATCGAGGTCCTGCGGCTGCGCCCTGATGGCGTGCACGAGGCAATCCACGACGCCCGCAAGTGTTTCAAGCGCCTGCGTGCACTCTATCGGCTCATCGCCTCCGACGCGCCGCTGTTTCAAAAACAGGAGAATGCCCGCATTCGCAACATGGCGCGCAATCTCTCGGCTGTCAGGGACGCCGCCGCGCTCGTCGAAAATGCCCGCTATCTGCATGAGGGCGCCCGTAGCGACGACGAGGAGAAGGCGCTCGACCGCGTCTGCTCGCGACTGGCCGAGCGACGCGACCGGATTGCCGCCGGCCAAACCGATATCGAGGACAGGATCGCAGCCACCATCGTCAATTGCGAACAGGCCATGGCGGCGCTTGCCCATGTCTCCTTCGACGACCGTCGCCGCAAGACGGCCGACCGGCTGGCGAAGGGCTGGCGGCGCACGTTGAAGCGCGCTGCCCGCGCCGTTGAGGCCTGCCAGGCAAGCACCGAGGCCGCCGCCTTCCACGAGTTGCGCAAGCGCGCGCAGGATTATCGCATGCACCTTGCCTTGATGCGTGAGGCCTGGCCCTCGGCGATGCAGGCAAAACGCCTGGATGCCAAAGCGCTGGTCGAAATTCTCGGCCACCTCAACGACCTCGACGTCATGACCTCGCTCGTCAACGAGGATCCAGGCCTTGCCGGCGACAGCCAGGATCAGGCTCATCTGATCTCCGCTGTCATCGCTCGCCAGGAAAGCCTGCGCTTAGAGGCGCTGGATCGCGCAGCCAACGTCTTTCTCGATGCGCCGGATGTCGAGAGCCGGACCATCCGGCTCCTTTGGCTGGAGGCCAGTCGCTAGCCGCCGGCCGCGACAGATGGCCCCTGGAGGGGAGGTCCGGATTGCACTTGCGGCGCGAAAGCTGTATTTGCACGCCCCATGACCGACATTTCAACGACCCCGCGCCCCGAGACGCATGGCCAGTTCATGGTCGCAGCGCTCTATCATTTCGTCGCCTTCCCGCGTTTCGCCGAATTCCGCGAACCGCTGCAGACCGTTTGCGACGAGAATGGCGTCAAGGGAACCCTGCTTCTCGCCCATGAGGGCATCAACGGCACGATCGCCGGCACCGACGCCGGCATCACGGCGGTGCTTTCCTATCTGCGCTCGCAGCCGGAATTTTCGGGCCTGGAGCACAAGGAAAGCCGTGCTTCCTCGATGCCGTTCCTGCGCATGAAGGTGCGGCTGAAAAAGGAAATCGTCACCATGGGCGTCAACAACATCGACCCCAACAAGATCGTCGGCACCTATGTCGATCCCAAGGATTGGAACGCGCTGATCTCCGATCCCGAAACGATCGTCATCGACACGCGCAACGACTACGAGACCGCGATCGGCATATTCAAGGGCGCGGTCGATCCGCAGACCAAGACCTTCCGCGAGTTTCCAGACTGGGTGCGCAACAATGCCGGCCTGCACAACAAGCCGAAGATCGCCATGTATTGCACCGGCGGCATCCGCTGCGAGAAGGCGACCGCCTTCATGAAGGAGCAGGGCTTCGACGAGGTCTTCCACCTCAAGGGCGGCATCCTGAAGTATCTCGAAGAGGTGCCGCAGGAGGAAAGCCTCTGGGAAGGCGCCTGCTTCGTCTTCGACGACCGCGTGTCGGTCACGCACGGGCTTGAAGAGGGCGAGCACACGCTCTGCCACGCCTGCCGCCAGCCGCTGACCCCGGCCGACCTCGCCTCCCCGCACCACGAGGAAGGCGTGTCCTGCATCCATTGCCACGAAGTCCGCACCGACGAGGACCGCGAGCGTTACCGCCAGCGGCAACGCCAGATCACGCTTGCCAAAAAGCGCGGCGAGAAACATCTCGGAAGCTGAAGCGGCTGTCGAAGAAGTCGCGCCGCATCCGCCTGCCGGCACCTTCTCCCCGCAAGCGGGGCGAAGGGAGATGCCGCGCCATCCGTATCCCAAAGAACCGCCCATTCACATCAAGTCAGTATTTTCCGTAACGGAACCGCCGGCAACCCTGCACCCGGGCCACGTACCCTCTCCCCGCATGCGGCGAGAGGGTTAGAGCGAGGGGCAAATCTTGCTGTCTCGCCTCTAGCCCGGCAGCGCCTCGCATTCCTGCAGGGCCATCGCCGCCCGATCCCATTTGGGCCGGCTGCGCGTGAAGATCGCATCCGTTGGCGTGAACTCGGAGAGATCGTCAAGCGTGCCGGCATAGACCGTCAGTCGACCATCATCCGGCAGGCCACTTCCAAAAACCTGGCTGCCGCAGGTCTCGCAGAAATGGCGGATGGAAATGTTGCCATTCGCAGCAATGGTCTGGTAGCCGCGACAAGACCCCGTCGCAATCACATCCGAACGATCGAAAATCATGTAGCAGCAATGCCCGGTACCGGTGATCCGCTGGCAATCGCGACAATGGCAAAAGCCGGAATAGGACGGCGACCGCTTCGCCTCATACCGTATGGCGCCGCAGTGACATCCACCCTTCATGCCGGCCTCCTCCTGTGATTGCAGAGGAGATAGCGCGCCGCAGCCAGCATTCAAAAGAAAACCGCGCGCCGGGGTACGGCGCGCGGTTCGATATCGGGTTTCTACGGGCTGGAAATTACCAGCTCGGGATCAGCGCGCCCTTGAAGGTCTCGTTGATGAAGGTCTTCACCTTTTCGTCGTGGTAGGCTTCGACGAGCGTCTTCACCCAGGGCGCGTCCTTGTCGGCGGTGCGCACGGCAATGACGTTGGCGTAGGGCGACTTCTCGCCTTCGATGGCGATGGCGTCTTCCTTCGGATGCAGGTCGGCCTCGAGCGCGTAGTTGGTGTTGATCACTGCTGCGTCGACATCGGCGAGCGAGCGCGGAAGCTGGGCCGCATCCAGTTCGGCAAATGTGATGTTCTTCGGGTTTTCTGTGATGTCGGATGGGGTCACCTTCAGGCCGACTTCCGGCTTGACCTTGATGAGACCCTTGGACGCGAGCACGAGCAGCGCGCGGCCACCATTGGTCGGATCGTTCGGGATGCCGATCGTCGCGCCATCCTTCAGCTCGTCGAGGTTCTTCACCTTGCTCGAATAGACGCCCATCGGCGTGGTGATGGTGGTGCCGACGCTGACGATATCGAAACCGCGATCGGCGATCTGGTTGTCGAGGTAAGGCTGGTGCTGGAACGAATTTGCGTTGAGGTCGCCGTCGGCAAGCGCCTGGTTCGGAACGACGTAATCGGAGAATTCGAGGATCTCGATGTCGAGGCCCTTGGGCGCCGCGACTTCCTTCACCTTCTCCATGATCTGGGCGTGCTCGCCCGGCGTCACGCCAACCTTGATGGTTTCGGCCAGTGCGGTACCGGCCGTAAGGGCTGCGATTGCCGCAGCAATGATGAGCTTCTTCATGGGTATCTCCTTGTTGGTGATTTGAATGTCCTGGGAAATCAGTTCTTGCGGCTACGCCTGTCGAAGTGGCGTGCCAGTCCGTCGCCGGCACTCTGCACCAGCTGCACCAGCACGATGAGCACGATGACGACGACGAGCATCACGTCGGGCATGAAGCGCTGGTAACCGTAGCGGATGCCGAGATCGCCGAGCCCGCCGCCGCCGACCGCGCCGACCATGGCGGAGTAACCAATGAGGCTGACGGCTGTCATGGTCAGCGCCATCGTCAGCGCCGGGCGGGCCTCCGCGAGCAGAACCTTGAAGACGATCTGCATCGGCGTGGCACCCATGGCACGGGCCGCCTCGATCAGTCCCTTGTCAATCTCGCGGATCGCCGCCTCCACCAGACGTGCAACGAAGGGAATGGTCGCGATCGTCAGCGGCACGATCGCCGCCTTGGTGCCGATCGACGTTCCGGTGAGAAGCCGGGTGAAGGGAATGATGGCAACGACCAGGATGATGAACGGGGTCGAGCGCGCCGCATTGACGATCAGCCCGACGATGCGGTTGATCGTCGGTGCCGGAAAGAGTTCGCCCTTGCCGCTGGTCGCCAGGAATATGCCGATCGGCAAGCCGATCAGTGAGCCGATCAGGCCGGCGGCCGCGACCATGTAGAGTGTGTCGAGCGTGGCACCCCAGATCTTTAACAGGATATCAGGCGACATAGCCGAGCACCTCCGTGACCAGACCGTTTTCAGTGAAGAAGCGTTCGGCACGGCCTGCGGTTTCCGCATCCGCGCCATAGGCGACGACCAGCGAGCCGTAGGGCCGGCCGCCGATCTCGTCGATCGTTCCGGCGATGATGTTGACCTCGGCGCCGACCGACTTGATCAGCTGCGAAATCAGCGGCCGTTCTGCCGCCGCGCCAAAGAAGGTCAGGCGCACGACGGCGCGGTCGCCGACGGCAGCCTGCGGCTTCAGCGCGCGGGACACTGCGTCGGGCAGCTTCGAGCCCGGCAGGCCGGAGAGCATCGCCCGTGTCGTCTCGTGCTTCGGATGGGTGAAGACATCGAAGGTGTGGCCGCGTTCGACAATGCGGCCGTGATCGATGACGGCGACATCGGAGGTGACCGCCTTCACCACTTCCATCTCGTGGGTGATGAGCAGCACGGTCAGGCCGAGATCGGCATTGATGCGCTTCAACAGTTCCAGGATCGATTGCGTCGTCTCGGGATCGAGCGCCGATGTCGCTTCGTCCGACAAAAGCAGCTTCGGCTCGGTCGCAAGCGCCCGGGCGATGCCGATCCGCTGCTTCTGGCCGCCGGAAAGCTCGGAGGGGTAACGGCCATGCTTGTCGGCAAGCCCGACAAGGTCGAGCAGCGGGCGCACGCGCTTTTCGATGGCTCCCTTGTCCATGCCGGCGATTTCGAGCGGCAGCGCCACATTGCCGAACACGGTACGCGACGACAGCAGATTGAAATGCTGGAAGATCATGCCGACCGAGCGGCGCAACGTGCGAAGACCCGCCTCGTCGAGCGCGCCGACATCGACGCCGTCGACGAGCACCTTGCCGCCCGTCGGCTTCTCCAGCCCGTTGACCAGGCGGATCAGCGTCGACTTGCCGGCGCCGGAGCGGCCGATGATACCGGTGATCGAGCCGCGGCCGACCGAAAGGGAGACGTTGTCGAGCGCGGTAAAGCCGCCGCTCTTGCCGGACGCTGCGAAATGCTTGGAAACGCCGTCGAAGATGACGGCGGCATCGCCGGGCGCCGGTGCTTTATAGGCGGAAACGCTCATCGTTCGGATACCCCCGAAAGAGGCGTTATCGTTATGGACGGGTACATAGGTGCTCTCGGATGCTCGAAACTCAAAATCCCGGACTCGGGGCGCGGGATGGAAGGCGCGTCTTGTCAGGCCGACATTCGACAACGCATTCGGAACAGGGAGCACTTCTCTAGCATTAGCCAACCGGTGAGTTCAACGTCGTTGCCGCAGGAAGAACATGCGACATAATCTACGGCCCTTATGGACAATAGATCCCGGCTTTTACAGGTATGATTTTCCGGGTTGCTTCACGTTTGCGGAAAAAACCGCTCTTTCGCAAATGGCGCTGAAAGAAGCCTGCTGCGCACCGGCCCGATAAGCGGGCCGATGCGCACGATCTGCCGATGACGGTCAAACGCCGATGGCGTGAGCGACCGGCGCCAGATGCGGCCAGACTTCGAGTGAGCCGCGATAGATCATGTTGAGTGCCACATAGAGGATGATGGCGAGACCGACATAGGCGATCCAGTGATAGCGGTTGAGCAGCCGGGCGATGAAGCTGGCGGCAATGCCCATCAGCGCGATCGAAAGGATGAGGCCGAAGACGAGGATCGTCGGATGCTCGCGCGCAGCGCCGGCGACCGCCAACACGTTGTCGAGCGACATCGAGACGTCGGCAATGACGATCTGGATGGCTGCCTGAAGGAAGGTCTTTCGCGGCGCCGAATTGGCCCCCTCGCCCTCAAAATCTTCGGCCCCGCCGGCGCGGATCTCGCGCCACATCTTCCAGCAGACCCAGAGAAGCAGAAGGCCACCGGCCAGCAGCAGCCCGATGATATCGAGAAGCTGTACCGTGACGCTGGCAAGCGCGATGCGAAGGACCGTGGCGGCAAGAATGCCGACCAGGATCGCCTTGCGGCGCTGCTCGGTCGGCAGACCGGCGGCTGCAAGGCCGATGACGACGGCATTGTCGCCGGCCAGAACCAGGTCGATGACGATGACCTGCAGAAGCGCCAGCAGCCCGGCAGAGGTGAAGATTTCCATGATCGATAGTCCCCCAGGCGCCCCGCACGCCTATTCGCTGTCGCTAACGCATAGAACAAGGGGCGTTGGCGGATCAAGGGGTTGAGACGGACAGCTTCGCAATACGCACCGGAATGATGGCACTGCGCAGCGCGTTGTTGCTTCAACGGCTATGCAGAGATTGTGGCGGACTTCACAGTTTACTGAGCACAGTTCTCTGATACGAAACACAACAAGACTGAGTCGAAAGGCAGGAGAGCGGATGCGCATCGTTTTGACCGGAAGTTCGGGGCGCATCGGCCGGGCGATCTACAATGCCCTGACGCCCGATCACGACGTGATCGGCATCGACCGCGCGCCTTTTGCGACGACGGAGATCACAGGTGACTTTGTCGACGGTGTCCTCCTGGAACGCGCCATGCAGGGGGCCGATGCCGTCATCCATGCGGCTGCTCTGCATGCGCCACACGTCGATACGATCCCGGACGCGGAATTCGAGCGCGTCAATGTGATGGGCACCCATCTCGTCATTGCCGCGGCTCAAGCCATCGGCGTCCGCCGTATCGTCTTCACCAGCACGACGGCACTGTACGGCCATGCGGTGAAAGAGGGTGCCTGCACCTGGATCACCGAGGAAACGCCACCGCAACCGCACACGATCTACCATCACACCAAGCTTGCCGCCGAGGCTTTGTTGGAAAACGCCGCCGACCGGGCGCTGCATATCCGTGTCCTGCGTATGTCCAGATGTTTTCCGGAGCAGGCCGACCGCATGGCGGCGTATCGGCTGCACCGCGGCATCGACGTCCGCGATGTGGCGGACGCGCATGTGGCGGCGCTCGACAATGACGGGCCTGCCTTTCAGCGGTTCGTCATTTCAGGCGAGCCGGCCTTCCTGCCGACCGATTGCCGGCATCTGGCAAGCGATGCAGCCTCGGTTCTGCGGGAGCGGGCGAGCAAATTTGCTCAGGCCTTTGCCGAGCGCGGCTGGTCGCTGCCGGCATCGATCGACCGTATCTACGATCCGAGTGCCGCCATCGGCGCGCTCGGATGGAAGCCGCGTTTCGGTTTCAAGGAAGTCCTGGCCCAGCTCGACCGCGGCAGCCTCGAGGTGCTGCCGGTGCGCAAAGCGGCCCCAGGGCGCTTCGATTGACAGGACGTCTTGCGCGCCTCAATGGGCGCGCAAGACTGATGACAAAGTCATCCATATGACCTGTTCGACATTCACGTGTCTTGTTGACTCCCAAAGCGCCCTCATTCCTGTGCCTGTCACAGGAATCCAGCCAGCCCAAGTCCTTGGGTTGAAAGATCTGTTGGCCCGACAGACGTCGGGCCGCTGGATCCCCGCTACAAGGGCGAGGATGAGGAGAACAGCATGTTTCGCCCGTCAACCAGGCTATCGCAGTGGTTTGCCATCAACCTGAGCTCTGCACGCCTCAACGGGCGCGCAAGGCACCAGCCATCAGATGTGGTTGCCCGCGGGAAACTCTTCGGCCAATGACTTGTACCAGTGGCCGCTCTTCTTGATCGTGCGCACTTGCGTCTCATAGTCCACATGCACGATGCCGAAGCGCATCTTGTAGCCTTCGGCCCACTCGAAATTGTCCATCAGGCTCCAGGCGAAGTAGCCGCGCATGGGGTAGCCCTTGGAAATCAGGTCTGCCGTCACCGACAGGTGCTCGGCGATGTAGTCGAGCCGCGGCTGGTCGTCGACCGCACCATTTTCGACGCCCATGTTGTAGCAGGCGCCATTCTCGGTGATGTAGCAATCGGGCAGGTCGTAGCGGGCGTTAAGCGTCTCCACCAGTTGGCCGAGCGCCGGCGCATAGACCTCCCAGCCGATATCCGTCTTCACGTCGCTGACCGGCTTGGCGTTGATCGTCGCGGGATATTCGGCACCGGCGGCAGCATCATCACTGACGCGCATTGGCGTGTAGTAGTTAAGGCCCCACCAATCGAGCGGCCGCGAAATCGTTTCCATGTCGCCGTCTTCGATATCGGGCATGCGATGGCCGAGCGCGCTCATGAAGCTTTCGGGATACTCGCCCTTGAAGATCGGACCGAAGAAGACGCCGTTGTGGAAATCGAAGGCGCGCTCAGCGGCCGCCTTGTCGGCAGCAGCGTCGCTGCCGGGATAGACCGAATGAGCGTTGATAACGATGCCGGCTGGCAGGTTCGGCCGCTCCGAGCGGATGGCGTCGACGCCGAGGCCATGTGCCAGGTTGGTGAAATGCAGCGCGTGCAGCGCCGCGTCCATGTTGCGCTCGCCCGGCGCGTGAATGCCGTAGAGATGGCTGAGCCACACCGAGCACCAGGGCTCGTTGAAGGTCGCGATCGCGTCGAGCCGGTCGCCGAGCCGAGCGATGACAGTCTTGGCATAACGCTGGAAGGCGTAGGCCGTGGTGCGCGCCGTCCAGCCGCCGTCGCCCATCAGCGCCAGCGGCAGGTCCCAGTGATAAAGCGTGGCGAAGGCCTTGATGTTACGCGCCTTCAGGCCGTCAACGAGACGGTCGTAGAAGTCGAGGCCCTTCTCGTTGATCGGGCCGGTGCCTTCGGGAATGATGCGCGGCCAGGCGATCGAGAACCGGTAGGCCTCGACGCCGAGGCTCTTGATCAGATCGAGATCATCGTCGAGCCTGTTGTAGTGATCGCAGGCGATATCGCCATTGTGCCGGCCGAAGACCCGGCCCGGCATGTTGGAGAAGGCATCCCAGATCGATGGCTTGCGCCCGTCCATCTTGGTGGCTCCCTCGATCTGGAAGGAGGCCGTCGCCACTCCGAACACGAAATCGCCCGGGAAACGTTGGGCAAGGGTTTTTGCTTCGATCATCAGCCTGTCTCGTCCTTTGCAGCGGCCCGCATCCGGCGGGCGGCCGCTCACCTTGTGTATTTTCATTCTTGTTGCGGGCGGGCCTAAAGCGACACCGGCAAAAGTCAACTCGCGAAAAAGGGCGAGGCACCCCTCGCCCTGCCCCCCGGCATGCTTTCCGACTACACCTTTACCCATGCGCCGTTTCGTTTTGACGACTGCACGCAGGCATCGACGAAGGCCATGCCCTTCATACCGTAGCCCCCCGGCATGCTTTCCGACTACACCTTTACCCATGCGCCGTTTCGTTTTGACGACTGCACGCAGGCATCGACGAAGGCCATGCCCTTCATACCGTCGTCGATTGTCGGATAGGTGACGGCGGCATCGATCGCCTCGCCCTTTCGTTTGGCGAAGATCGCCCGGGCCGCTTCGGTGTAGATATTGGCAAACCCTTCGAGATAGCCTTCGGGGTGGCCAGAAGGAATGCGGCTGACGCGAGCGGCGGCCGGGCCGGAGCCGGCACCAGCCCGGGTGAGCAGCCGCTTCGGCTCGCCGAACGGCGTGTACCAGAGATAGTTCGGGTCCTTCTGCGTCCATTCGAGCCCACCCTTGGTGCCGTAGACCCGCACCATCAGGCCGTTCTCGTGGCCGGGCGCCACCTGGCTGCACCAKARSAGCCCCTTGGCGCGCTCGCCGTCCTTTTTCTTGAAGCGCATCATCACATGGGCATTGTCGTCGAGCTTTCGGCCGGCAACGAAGCTGTCGAGGTCGGCGGCAAGTTCCTCGAGTTCCAGCCCGGAGACGAAGGCGCCGAGATTATAGGCATGGGTGCCGATGTCGCCGGTCGAGCCGCCGGCGCCGGAGCGGGCCGGATCGGTGCGCCAGGCCGCCTGTTTCTGGCCCGACTGCTCGATATTCTCCGTCAGCCAATCCTGCGGATATTCCATCTGCACCAGCCTGATAGCGCCGATGTCGCCATTTTCGACCATCGCGCGCGCCTGGCGCACCATCGGATAGCCGGTGTAGTTGTGGGTGAGCACGAACAGCGCA
>NZ_LMDT01000046.1:0-5370 GCF_001425885.1 Ensifer sp. Root1252
AACACCCATGGCGCAAAGATCCAATGGATGTTCACAACCGAAAATGCCCGCCAAAAGCTCCGCAAAGCCTACCCCGTCAAAGAGTCATAATCTCTGTGGCGCGGTACTAGTGGTCGAGGCAAGCGGCAACCCGACTGAGACAAGTGCGACCAGCAACGAACTTGCTGCTTCCTCTGCACCAGTAAAACCGCTTGCCGCCGCATATCGGAGTACAACCGAAAGCGCGACGGTCCCGAGCAGGAGCGCAAGCAGAAACGCTCCGGCAAGCTCGAGCGTCCGTTCCAGCCGTAACGAAAACGCCTGCGCCGCGCTAGCGAGCATTGGACCACCAGCGATGGAAATGATGGACCGGCCCCCGCCCCTGTCCGACCTTGAGATCGCCAGCGGCAACGATGGCGCCGTGCAGATAATCCTTGGCTGCGATCACGGCGTCTGCAAGCGACAATCCGTGTGCCAGGCCGGCCGCGATGGCCGCCGATAGAGTGCACCCCGTGCCATGATCGTTCGTCGTTTCGATGCGGGGTGCCGTCAGCCGTACGGGTTCTCCACCGTCGAAAAAGACATCCGTCGCTTCAGGGCCATGCCCGTGTCCACCCTTCATCAGCACCGAACGCGCACCGGCCTTCAGAATAAACTCGGCCTGGCGGCCCATCTCGGCCTCGTCCGTCGCGATCGCGCGCCCGGTCAGCAATGCCGCCTCCGGCAGGTTGGGCGTGGCGATCAGCGCCAGAGGCAGCAGTTGGTCGCTCAACGCAGCAATAGCACCCGGGCGTAGCAGCGCGTCGCCAGATGTGGCGACCATCACAGGATCGAGCACGGCCATCTTGCCGTATCGGCGGAGTCCGTCGGCTATGATCGCGATCGTCTCGCCGCAGGACACCATGCCGATCTTTACCGCGCCAACGGCGAGATCCAAAAACACCGCATCGATCTGTGCTTCGACCATTGCCGGCGAGATATCCTCGACCGCCGTGACACCTCTGGTGTTCTGCGCCGTGATCGCGGTGATAACGCTCGCGCCATAGGCGCCGAGAGCCGAAAAGGTCTTGAGGTCTGCCTGGATGCCCGCCCCGCCACCGGAATCCGAGCCCGCAATGGTGACTGCAATGGCGGTCATCGCGAAGCCTCCGCAAGAGCCTTCTCGACACAAGCGCGCAATTCGTATGTGGCCGCCGCCGGATCCACAGCGGCGAAGATTGTGGAAATGACTGCGACACCGTCCGCTCCGGCGGCAACGACCTCCGCAGCGCGCTGCGCAGTGATACTGACAATGGCGCCAACCGGCAGATCCGGCTTGGCCGCCAGAAGCGCGGCACGAAGTCTGGCGAACCCCTCGGGGCCAACTGGCGGATCGGGATTGTGCTTCGACAGCGTCTCATAGACCCCGCCGATACAGGCATAATTGATAGGCGAGGCAATCGCCACCTGTGCGTCCGCTTCATTCTTCACCGTCAGACCGATAATCGCGGTACCGCCCATGATCGAGCGCACCGTTGTCGCATCCATGTCGTCCCGGCCGAGATGGACGCCGGCGGCGCCTGCTGCAATCGCCAAATCGACACGATCGTTGACCACGAAGGGTACACCGGTACCGGCAAGCGCGGCGCAAATCGCCCGTGCCTGTTCGATCATCTCCCGTGTCGAGCTCGTTTTGTCGCGATACTGGATCAACGTCGCGCCGTTCAGCGCGGCGATGCGTGCCAGATCAGCCAAACTCGCCTTGTCGCCAAGGCGGGCATCGACGAGGGCATTCAGGCGATAATCAACTTTCGGCATGGGAGATCCTGGCATTGAAAATAATATCTTCGGAGCGCAGCGCTGCGAGCGCATCACGGAAGAGAGCTTCGAAGGTACCGGGCCCACTCGAACGCTCCGCAGCGATCTCGGCGGCGATGCCGCTCGTCAGAAGTGCACCCGTGGCGGCCTTCAGGCGATACGGCTCGACCGCCATGAAAGCTGCGATCAAGGCGCCGGAGAGGCACCCGGTACCCGTGACCTGCGCCATGAGGGGGTGGCCGTTCTCAACCCAGAACGTATGTAGATCCAGTGTGAGTTCATCGACTGCCCCGGTCTTGATCTTCAGCGCGCCATTGACCTCCCCGAAAAGGTCCATCTCGCTGGCGTTGCCGCGAACAACGGAAGGGCCGCCTGCGATGAGTTCCCGGGCGAAGACAAGCCGCGACGGCGAATAGTCGCAATGCACGGGATCGACGATCCACGGCTTGTCGGCATCGCGCGCAACCGCCGCTGTCAAACGGATCGCCCTCCGGCGCTCTTCATCGAGCGTACCGAGATTGACGACGAGCGCATCGGCGCGGCGGGCAAAAGCCTCGACCTCCTCCGGTGTCGATGTCATCGAGGGGATCGCACCCAGAGCCGCCAACCCATCGGCTACGAACTTCTGCACCACCGTGTTCATCAGGCAATGCACCCGCGGGCGCTGCTCCCGCACAAGCGCCAGCGATGCAGCAGCATTTTCGACGAAGTCCGATGGACCCGTCATCGAATTTCCACCGCGATATCGTCGACAGCAGGTGCCTTACCGATCAAGCCACTTTCGGCGAGAAACGCCCCAAACCGCTCGTATCGACCACGATCGAGCGCCGCCGGCCTTTTGGCGAAGCGCGGCAGCGTGTCCGTAAACGCCTTGCGGTTGAGTTCGTCGTCGAGGTTCGGGTAAGCCTTGACAAACAGCTTCCAGGCTTCATCCGGATGATTGGTGAGGAAAATCGCACCCTGCTCCACTGCGGCCAGGAAGGGCCGCAAGCGTTTGTCGGCCACCTTTGCCTTGTCGGTGACGAAGACGAGTTCGTCATAAACGGGCACGCCATGCTCTTCTGGGAAGAAGGACCGGCCCTCATGCCCCTCGAGCCGCATCTGCGTCAGTTCAAAATTCCGGAAGCCGCCGATCGTTGCATCGACCTTGCCTGCGATCAGCGACGGAGACAGGGCGAAGTTGACGTTGACGAGTTCGACGTCTTCCTTCTTGAGACCGGCCGAGGCCAGCATCCGGCCGAGCATTGCATCCTCGAAACCGGAGACGGAAAAGCCGATCGTCTTGCCCTTCAAGTCGGCAAGGTTGCGGATCGGACCGTCGTCAAGGACGGTGACGGTGTTGAGCGGCGTCTCGACCAGGGTGCCGATGCGAACCAGAGGCAGGCCTGCAGCATGGTCAAGGTACAGGTTCGGCTGATAATGCACGCCGATATCCGCCTGCCCCGCTGCAACGAGACGCGGCACGCTTGAAGGATCGGCGGGCGGAACCAACTCAACATCGAGCCCCGCCATTTGGAACAGGCCGAGCTCCTTGGCGACGACGATCGGCGCATGGTCGGGATTGACGAACCACTCCAGCATCACCGTCAGTTTTTCGGCGGCCGTTACTGAGCCGGCTGAAAAGATGACGCCGAGAGCGAGGCTGGCGGTAAGCAGAAATTTGCGGATCATGATGTTATGAACGCTCCAATTGATCTCAGAATTCAGGTTTCGCGCGCCCAGTGCGCGAGTGGACGGGTTGCCTCATCGACCAGCAGCCTGAGGGCGACGGCAAGCACAGCAAGAATGGCCATCGCAGCGAAGACGACATCGGTCTGCATGCGGGCATTTGCCTGGACGATAACGAAGCCGAGGCCGGCCGAAGCGCCTACCCACTCGCCAACGACGGCGCCGAGCGGTGCCAAGGGGGCAGCAACGCGCAGGCCGGTGACCAGCCCCGGCAACGCCAGCGGCAGTCGCACGAGCCTTAGCGCCTGCCAGTGGCTCGCCTGGGTCAGCGCGACGGCATCGAGGATCTGCGTATCGGTGCGACGCAGACCGTCCGAGAACGCAGAGACAACGGGAAAGAAGATGATGATGGTCGCCATCACGATCTTCGAGGCCATGCCGAAGCCGAACCACAGCACCAGCAAAGGTGCGATGACGAAAACGGGAAACGCCTGGAGAACAAGCACGAATGGCCAGACGAGCTTGCCGATGCGCGGAAAAGCTGCCAGCCCGATAGCCGTCGCAACACCGAAAATCGTTCCGGCCGCAAGACCAGCCAGCATTTCGGCGATCGTCACGAGACTCTGTTCAAACAGAAATCGCGGCTGCCGTGCAAAGACGGCCAGCACCTCGACCGGTGTGGGCAATAGATAGCGCGGTAACGCGAACACAACCACCGCCGCCTGCCAGAGAGCAGCAAGCACAACAAGGCTGCGAACAAATGTGAACGCCAGGCGCATCGCCGGTCAGCCGATGCAGCGGTCCGGACGACATGCAAACCCGCCATCCGGCGGCAACTTGGCAAAAGACAGCATCGATCGATCTCCAGACAAAATATCACGGAGACCCAGGTGAAAGCGAAGACGCGATTAGTTTGCCGAAACCGGCTCTTTTCCCGTTCCTACGCCGGCATGACCCGGATCAGGTTCAAGGGTCCGGCTCACCGCCATCTCAGCACTGTCGAGTGCTCCCCTCGGAATGAAGGAGGTATGGTTTGTGAATTGAATGATGTCAATAGCAAAGACTGAAGTTGAGTTGTGCCACATCTCGCCCCGTGCGTGGGTATATGTCCACAGCATGAGCGTATAGATTCTATTGTTGCGGCAAATCGACATACTCAATCGTTGCCCATCGGGGGCAAGTTATAGAGAAGTCGAGTCCGCCTAGAACGAAGCCGCATTCATCTCAGCCGCAAGCCGATTGCTGCGAGATGCACACATACGAGGAACCATTCTGCGCATCGACCGCAACGGGCTGCACGCGGCGGAAGTGTCTGATTTGCTGAAGCAGCGTTCGATGGCGGTTGCGCAGCGTGAAGACGGCTTAGTCGTGTGGGAGCGAAACCGCGCGGGAGCGGGTCGACGTGATCATCCCTCGGCATTCATGTGGTGATCGTCTGCGTAAGCCATTGTTGCCGTAGGTTTTGCCGGCGAGTAGGCTACGGCTCAGAAACGTTCGAGGAGGGCTTTGCGGTTAAAAATGTCGCCAATGCCAGCACGAAGCGTCGCTAAGTATCCTAACTAAACCTAGCTGGTGCCTACCTAGCGACGGATTTTTCCAGGAAAGCGGCCACTTATGAGGGATCAGGCCGTTCCCGCGATGTAGTTCGATTTTTTTGTTACCGCATCGAAGGCCAGCAGCTTTTCGAGCAGCCGTGGCATGTCCTTCAGATGCACCATGTTGGGGCCATCGGAAGGCGCATTGTCGGGATCTTCGTGGGTTTCGACGAACAGGCCGGCGATGCCGACGGCAACGGCCGCACGCGACAGCGTTTCGACGAACTCGCGCTGACCGCCGGTCGAACCGCCCTGCCCGCCCGGCTGCTGCACCGAGTGGGTGGCGTCAAAGACGACGGGCGCGCCGAGCGAGGCCATGATCGGCAGCGAG
>NZ_LMDT01000047.1:0-4966 GCF_001425885.1 Ensifer sp. Root1252
GGCTCAGGCCATGGATGCCGCAATGAATCACGGAGTGCCAGATGTCACCCTGACGAAAGTTCTGTGTTGACCCTCCTCATATAAGCAAATGCCACAAGATTTCCGACGCAAAAATTGTTACCTCCAGCTCCGTCGATGGAGTTGGATTGTATGGCGTCGGTCGTCGAAGAATTGAAAGCCAAGCTGGCCGAATTGGAGGCGCAGCTTGAGTCGATCAGGGCTGAGGCTCTGATCCTGGAAGGCCAAAAGGCGGCGGTCCTGACCGTGATCAAGGTCTTCGATCCCAGCGCGATGTCCGAAGTTCGTCAGCAGACCAAGAAGAGGGATCGATCAACGCCCGGCCGGCGCGTCACCGACCTTCTCAAAGGCCGCGATGTCCGCCGCGGCGTTCTCGAACTTCTCAGAGATTCCGAAGAGCCGGTCCTTGCCGGTGATTTGTCGAAACGGTTTGCCGAACGCGAGGGCTTTGCGACCGAAATCGACGGGATCGGCCCAAACCTGGCTGGGAGGTTCTCCGGCCTACTCGAACGGATGGAGCAGGCAGGGCTTGTTCGGTCGTCGGACGCTCCAAACGGACGCAGACGATTATGGGAGATTGCCAGATAGCGTCTGGATATGGGGTGGCTTAGAGCAAAACCTCGTTTGGCTTTTTGGTGGTGAGCGGCGGGAAAATAGGTCGTCTTGCCATTTTGAACATCCTTCTGCACCCTCAAGCCTGCCTGACGGCTAATCCTCGGTCAACGCTGACGCTCCTCGATCACAGCAGATAGCGCTGCTTCTTGACCGTCGTGTCTTCGTCCCACACCTGGCCGTCGATCCGCTCCGCCGCACCCTGCCAGTAGCCGCAAAGGTTCTCCGACGTCGTGCGGTGGGTGACGGTGCGCAGCACGTCGGCGAGCTGCCAGCGAAGGCCCATGTAACGGGTGTCTTCCTTCCAGGCGATCATCGCCATGTACCAGTCCAGGTATTTCACTGAGAAGCGGTGGTGAATGCCGACATACGAGCGCTCGGCGCGGGCGAAGAAGCTCTCGATCCGGTTTGTGTCGGTCCCGTCCTCGGTCTGGTAGGCCTTGCTGTGATTTACTCGTCGGAGGATCGCCAGGCCGACAAGATCGTCGTACGATCCATGTTCGTCGGCGGTCAGCAACGACCGTGGCTCGACGTGGTCACGCACGGCCGCCCAGGCAGCTTTCGGGTTCTCGTCTGAGACGACACGCGTGATCGTCCTGTTCGGCGCATCAGGATTGTGCTCGCGGATCGAAAGTACGCACATGCGCTTGCCGTTCTGGTTTTCCCTGCGGCGGCGGTCGATACGCTCCTCCTTCTTGTTTTCCGGCTTGATGTGTCCGCCGATGTACTTGCCGTCGATCTGGACGGAACCCCAGAGCTTCATCTTCGCCCGGCGCTTGCCGATCGCCTCCCTGATCTTCGCCAACAGAACCCAGGCGGTCTTGTACTCGACGCCGAGCTTGCGGGTGAGGTGCAAGGCGGCCATGCCCTTGACAGCCGTGACATCCTCCCAGATGGCGATGATGAGTTTCTTGAACGGGAGCTTGCGCGAGTGAAAGACGGTGCCGGACGTCACCGAGAACTCCCGCATGCACTCGCCCTCCGAACAGCGAAATCGCCGACGTCTGATGCTGTAAGGGGAAAGGTCTCCGCACTTCGGGCAGAACGGCTCGCCGCCGTTTGCCGACCAGCGAAACGAGCAGAACAGGCCGTAAGCCTCGTGTTCGCCGAGCCCCCACACGGCCGCCGGATCGACGTTGCGCGCCTTCTTGGTCAACAGGAAGTGCTGACCGTATTCGTCTTTGGGGTCAGGCCAGAGGCAACGCTCGTATTTCCAACCTCCTGGCCTCTTCTTCGAAGGGGTCGTAGGCGTTTGGATACAGGATCGGGAGCTTGTTGGAAGACATGGTCACCTCGGGACACGAAACACATGCTGACGGCCGCCCTTTGGGGCGGGGGTGAAGTCGTCAGCCTATTCGTGTCGCTCTCGTAACCATGCCCTCTCATACCAGGCGGCTTTGCGTGAGTCGATTCGAGGTGAACAGATATGGTTAAGCGATGCCGACTGGTCTTTGGGCAACAAAGTCTTCTTGGGCTTCCGCTACCAAAGCATCGAGCTTCCATTCCCTGAATAATTCTTCGCGTAGATGTCTGTCAGACTGTGGAATTGGAGCTGGTTCTCCGATCCAGCCGATATCGATGAGCATGTCTTTCACCCTTCGGAAAAACGAGCGTTCATCAAGTTCCATCATGATCAGCGCAAACAGCGCCATTGCCGCATTGTCGGTCAGACAGTGAGGGCCGTGAGCATAAGAGTAGTCAGCCAACTCGCGAGCAATATCAGACATAGACGCAGCACCATCAAAAGAACAGATAGGGTATGCTGATCTAGCTAGTGGATTCTCGTCAATACATTTCTTGCAAGGCTATGACAACCAATGGCTGTGTTTTTGATGCACCATTCTACCTTGTGGCATTTGCTCCATAATTCCGGACATTTATCCCGAGTTATCCTCGGCAAAACCCCTTTGGACCTTGATCTTGAGTAGCGTTCGCCCCAGCGTGTGCACAAATCATCGTAGAGGGCGGGATGAGTCGGACAGGTACCCTTCGAGCCGAAATTGCGCGGTTGCTTAAAACAGAAGCCGACTTACATAACGCGCTCGCGAAACATATCGGTGACGCGAATAAACAGTCGGCAGATGCAAACAAGAAGTTCGACGCGGCCGCGAAGACCAAATCGCCGTCTACTCGATCAAGTTATCTGAGGCAGGCAGAGAGCACTGCAAAGAAGGCGGCAGATTCCGAAAAGAAGGCCGCTGCAGTTAGGAAGAAACTGTCGGCGCTGGTGTCCAGCAAGGTATCAAAGCAAAAAAGCCTAGCGGCCTCGGAGGAAGCTGATCGGAGAAAGATATCGCGGGATGCGGCCAAAGAACGGAAGGCGGAGACGAACCATGTCAGGCAGATGGCGACGATGCGTAGGAGCGCTTTGAACATTCCACCGCCAAAGCCTGAGCCGCTCCGGGTCCTGTACCTGACAACAAACCCGGAGGCATTCAATGACGGGGCGCTGCGGACTGATGCCGAGGTTCGTAACGTCCAGAAGGAATTAAGAGGCAGCCGTTATAGGGATCGAGTCCAGGTTAGCCACTTTCCTGCGGCCACCTTCGAGGACATGCTCCAGGGAATGAATGACAGAAGGCCACATGTGATCCATTTCTCGGGACATGGCGGAGGCTCCGGCATTCTTTTCGACAACGGTAGCGTCGATAGCCCAGCCGGAATCGGAATGCAGTACCACAAGCTTGAGAAGTTTCTTTCGGCGACCGATGAGCCGCCGCGTCTCCTCGTCCTCAACGCATGTGGCACGCTGGACGGAGCGGAGACGCTTCTCGACGCCGTTCCCGTTGTTATCGCCATGTCGGACTCGATAACCGACCTGGCCGCGGTCACGTTCGCCAGTGCATTCTATTCTGCGATCGCCAGTGCGCAATCTGTCGGAACCGCACTGAAACAAGCCAAAGCCGTTCTTTCGATGTTGCCATCGGCTGAGGACCATCTCCCCGATTTCATCGCCAGAGATGATGTCGACATCGAGAACCTGATACTGGTGATCCCCGACTGAGCTCGCGATCATTGCTGCCACGGAAATGCCGATCCTAGACCTTTACCGATCGGACGTGTTCATCAAAGCGGAGCAAACCGCAAGCTAATCAATCATTGGACAGCGGTTGTCCCGAACGTGCGGATGGTTGCCATAGCGGTTGCGCCAGCAAGCGCCGTTCTGCCGCCTATTGACGAGTCGAAGTCCCATGGAAGCATTCCTCCGGCAATGCTTCCTCTTGCGAAGAATTCCAACACTTCAAGGCACGAGCCAACTGTCTGCCCCGGCTTTGCGCATGCCCTTCCGCAACCTCGAAGGCGGCGACTGTGGGCTGCCTGCGAAGCGTTACGTGCCACGGTGCGGGACCGGATCCAGCAACCCCTGGAGAATGACGCCATCATCCAGCTGCACCTGGATTATCGCTGTTTGCGCGGCGGAAAGGCAGCACTCGCCGATACGCTGGGAGCACTCGGCACCGCCCTGCAAGCTAACGGTGCCACGACCATTGATTTGCCGTTGACCTCGGTGTCGCCGCGAGGAGAGGGCATTGCCATACCGATGCGGCTCTCGCGTTCGATCAAAGCCAAGCTTGTCAAGCATGGTGGCGATGACGTGCAGGTCGCGTAATTTGGTGCTCGAACTCGGACCGGCGAAGGCGCAGGTGAAGATGATCGTGACGCGGCCGCCGAAAGCGCCGTCCGCTCAAGGATGCCGGACGGTCGTGGCCGAGGACTGGGGTTCATCAATTCCTCCAGCATCGTCGTGTTGCGCAGCCGATCGACGATCGGTGAAGTCGCGCTGGCCGGCGTCGCCGGTCTAACGGTGGTGATGGCAGGAAGCTGACCAAAGAGCAGGCGCGGCTATTCCTGGAGACGCATGTCTGCGAGGATGACGTCGAAGTCCTGGATCACGTGCAGTTCGATAGCCGGGATTTCCTCGGCAGCATCGCCGCCCAGGCGAAGAAGATCGATCGACTTCGCTCCGAGGTCGACCGTCTCTACAATCGCCTCGACCGCATCCGTGCCGAGCTCAATATCGTTGCAGATCTGGACGTCGGCGCGCTCCTCCCTGATACGCCGATCAGCCAGACCATCAACGCTACATGGCGGTGCACGGCCGGTTCTGCCGGCTGCCGGCCGCAGTCGGACGGCTCAAGCCAAATCGCTTAGTTCAGCCTCTTGCCGGACGCTCAGACGCCGTATCGAGCGGATGTTACTCGCTTATGGTCACTGAAACAGCCTCAATATGGCTTGAGGCTGCGGGTTTCGGCAAAGTCCGGACAGGGTTTCCGGTAATCTCCGGACACCGTTTTCAGTAATTCCCGGACAGTGATTCCGCTAAATCCCGGACAGT
>NZ_LMDT01000048.1:0-4801 GCF_001425885.1 Ensifer sp. Root1252
AATGGACCGCATGGTTCAAGCCGGCGTCATTCCGGTGACCTGGCAGCAGGTCCTCCTTGAGTGGCAGCGCGACTGGGCGCGGAAGGAAACCTATGACGCCGTCACCACGCTGGTGAAGGAGCATTCCGGCGCCTACGGCATGGGCATCGATTATGCCTACACCATGGTCCACAAGGCCGCTGAACGCGTCACGCACGGCAAGCGGATTGGCCCGAACCCGGCAAAGTAACCCAGCAAGAACAGCCGCTCCGACAGGACAAGCCCGTCGGAGCGGCAATCTCATCTCAGCGAGGACGAATTCCATGAAACTCTATCTCATGTCCATCGGTGCCGGCTTGCTGGTCGGCATTGTCTATAGCCTCCTCAACGTGCGTTCGCCGGCCCCGCCGGTCGTCGCTCTCGTCGGCCTTCTTGGCATCCTCGTTGGCGAGCAGCTTGTGCCTTTCGCTAGAACGCTATGGAGCAAGGAGCCGGCCGCCGTTTCCTGGATCAACCAGATCAAGCCGCACATGTTCGGTCATATGCCGAGGGGTGGGAACCAAAATGATCTCGCTGCGGCTCGTCAGGTCCAGGTCAAGTCTGATAGCTGACCGCCAAGAGGAGAGTAGCATTGCGGTTCGCGGCGACACCTAGCCATTGCCCAATATCCAGGGACCGCTCACCAAGATCTTCGACTTTAACGGCGCGATGGCCGAGATAGGTCGCTACGACTTTGCCGTCCTCGATGTCGAGCGCGGCCCACTGTAGTTTGCTGCCGGCTCCGCAACGCAGCGGGCCTGTCAGGCAGAGGGGAACCTGAAGACGAGGGCCTATCGCGACGTCGCTGGCATCTGGACGGCTACGGCCCTTCGGGTCGCTGATCTCAGGTGAATTGAATTGCGGGTATGTCGTTCGCAACGACAGGCATTCCGACTTTGGCCTCTCCATGAAAAGCTCTCCTCCAGTTCAATTAGAAGCCGCCGCGAGGGATCACCTTTTATCGCGCGGTGACGGAGGAGAGGGCAAATCGCGGTGACGGAGACGGAGTTTCAGGAACTACCCTTTTCGCGCCTTGGGGTCGTCACCATCGCTGGAAAGCAAGTGGAAATACTGCGTCAGGGCAAGTGTCGCAGCAAGGTTGAATTGTCCGCCCGTTCGAGCTTAGCGAGGTGTTCCGCGCAGATTGTTTTGACCGGATCGTAGAGAACGGAAGTTCGAGCGGTCAGCCATGCCATTGCCTCCTCGCTGATCTCGTAGTGTTCCGAGTAGCGGGCTTTCACATACGCCTCATTCAGCGTGTTGAACCATGACTGCGATGTTGATCCCGAGGTCAGGCGTCCGTCAGGCGCACATCCTGACCCTCAGCCAAAGGGACCCATTGCCCCGACCGCGATCATTTTGGAGCGGTCAACATGACCAGGACAATTGCGGTGAGAAACGGGCTGATAGACAGCAGCGCAATGATGTACGTCCCGGCAAACAATACATCGATCGCCAGGTGGCTCGCGCCCATCGAGCGCTACTTGAGAGAGGTTCGGTCGGTCTCGCCGGAGTTCTGAAACTCCAACACGGCGTTCGGAGGAGGGGCCCACCCCTTCACAAGGGCCCCTGTAACGACGCTTGCCATGCAGATGCTAACCAATCGAATTAACTCGCCGATCTCTTGGCGAGATGGTTCACCAGCCGTGCTGCTTCCTCAGCAACCCCCGGTATAACTCCCGACTTCCGAGTCGAGGCAAAATCGAGGCCGGAAAAATACAGTCCGGGAACGAATCCGATCCCCTCCTCGTGAATAGGCTGGCCGTCGTCGTCGATGGTGTCCGGGACTTTGATCCACCGGAAATCGCCTCTGAAGCCTGTGCACCAGATTACCGATGCTATGCCGCTCGTCGCCAATTCGATTGAGCGGATCGGTGGATCGGCGAGGCGTGGGGCGATCACCTCGGCAGGATCATCCTCGGCAGGCGGCGCGTTCAGCCCGGCGCGCCCGATGTAAGCGTCAATAAGGCGCTTGACGTTGGCTGAGCTCTCGTCGGCAAAACGCATGTGCTCATCCAGGTTGTCGCCGAATACCAGGCTGCCATTCGTCATACCCAAGAAGCGACCGAGCAACACGACCCCCTGGGCGCTCAGCGATTGCAGGCTGATGGTGTGGGTGGCACCAAGCAAGCCTCGCGGCGGCAGCTTCCCCGATGGCAGGATGATTTCCCTGCGCGGTACGTCGAAATAGCCGGACAGGGTCATCCAATTGAAGATGTCGCCGCCGCGATAATAGCGGACCAGACGGCCGACTCGGCTCGTCGCCAGAAAGACCGAGCGTCCCGCGAGTGCCAGGTCCTCGGCAATCTGGCCGCCCGATTGACCGCTGCCGACTACAAGAACAGCACCTTGTTCCAACTCGGCTGCATTGCGATAGGCCGAGGAATCGAGTTGGCGGACCGTTGCCGGCAGTTCCGCCGACTCAGGCGATCGTTTCGGACAGTTCAGGCTACCGCTCGCGACGACGACGTTGCGGGCCTGAAAGACACCACGCGGTGTCGTCACAAGAAAGAGTTCGTCATCTCTGGACAGTTCCTCTGCTGGAGTCCCGGTTATCACCGGCAATTGGTGCCGCTCAACATACTTCTCGAGATAAGCGACAAATTGATGCTGTGTGCTGGCACCCCAGGGATCAGGCACGTCATGGGAATCACCGGGCAGCAGCGAGCGAATGTTAGGCGAGTTCAGACGGAAGGAATCCCAGCGCTGGGTCCGCCAGGTTTCTCCGATGCAGCCTCGCTCAAGCACCTGATGATCGCGACCTTGCTGCTTGAGTAAATAACTGATCCCAAGCCCGGCCGAGCCCGCTCCGACGACAACCACGTCAAGTATCCCCGCCATGGCACATCCTCCCAACAAGACGGCATCGTAGGAATCGAAGCGCGACGGCCTCGGATCAACGTTCAGGCGGACCTGCTGGCGGTGCCGCCATCTGCCTGGTCCTGGATGACGGTAACATGGATTCGATCAACTCTAAGGAGAAAGGCGTTGTTCGTTTGTGTGCCCGCAGGCCAGCAGCATCCCCAAGTCTCAACGACTGAATGCGGGAAAGCGCGCCGTTATCCCATGCTCGTTCCTGGGAGCAGACCCGAGGCTACGCCCTCAGCAAGGAAAGAAGTTTCACTGCCTGGCAGAGTTGTCGGATGAGATGATCGATGAGGCCCTCGAACAACACGCTTAGCTCGATTTGGAACTTCGGTGGCAGGACGCTATATGCCAGGGGAATCCCTGCTAAACGGTCCAAAGCCTTAACGTGCAACCGCTTCGGATGCGACGGCTGGTAGTGCCGTCATTTCAAGGCCCGCCGCGGTGGCGATCATGCTCACTGTGCGTCGCCGAATTGTGCGTGACCAATCTAGCGCTCTGCAGCTCAACGCTCGTCTAACGCCAAGTTTTTTGAGATATTGAGTATGGCAGGTCACCCGATCTGCCCAGTTGAGGGAGGATGTCATGCCACTGTTCATAACCACAGGGTGCTATACAACCACGTCAGCGAAGGGAATGATTGACAGTCCATCGAACCGAGAAAAGGCGGCCCGTGGCATCATGGAAGCAGCGGGCGGGAAACTGCATTCTTTCTACGTTACGACGGGCGAAACCGACTGGATGGCAATCACGGAATTCGACGATGGCGCTGACTTGGTCCCCGCACTTCTCGTTGTCAGCGCATCGGGAGCTGTATCGAATGTAAAAACCGTGCGAGCCTACACGGGCGCGGAATTCAAAGCTGCCCAAGAGAAGGCGGGCAAAATCGCATCTTCCTATGGCCCCCCAGCAAAATAAGCAGGCCGCTGGTTGAAACGTTTTTGGCAGCGGAACCTCCGCTGCCAGAAACGAGGCGCATTTTCCCCAATGTAGACGCACGTTCCTCCCCGCCACAGTACATTGCCGCGCTTTGGTGTTTTGTACTTGGCGACAACGTTCACGTGCTCGCTCGCGATGGTGACTGGCACGCCCTAGCCATAGTCGCATGTTCCGCCCGGACAGTGAGCGGATTATCGAAGCCATGCACCCTTATCGCCATCAGTCGCCCCCTGGATGTCATCTTCGGATGCGGAGAGCTGATACGCACGATCCTTCTGAGCTGCGCGTAAGCGACCGCCCACTGACCAGCAGTGATATAGCGCAGGGCGGTGATGAGAGGCGACGACGCGCGGGACAGGAGGTATGTCTCCGGGCTCGTCCGAAATCTGTGCCTACCTGTTTTTGAACTGATGTCGCTATCCCCGATCTGTCGCACACACGGCTTGGCGCTGGATCCTTCGATTGTCTGCTGCAGCGTCTCATGAAGCGAAAGCGGTCGATCGCCGAGCGAGTTCTTTGGCCAGCCGAGACCACCGAGAGCGAGACAAAGATGCTTTATTACGCGGTGGTGGCGGCCTCAGACGTCGAGCTTGAGACGGTCTTTCGTGAACTCATGCACTGAGCGGACAAACATCTAGCAACCGGCCTAGCCACAACAGCTAAGATCGCAGCTCTCGGCGTGACGCGGACTCGGCGGACTACGGCGCAACCTTTCAATTCGCACGGCAAAAACGGCCAGCGCCCAGCGTTGACCGTTGACGCTGCACTCAGCCACATGTACCGATTGACACACTGTTTACCGATCGGTACAGTGAAAAGGATCTGGAGATCATGAACATGACTGAACAACGCCCACCACTGCCCCCTTTCACCCGCGAAACGGCAGCGGCCAAAGTCCGAGCTGCAGAGGACGGATGGAACAGTTGCGATCCGCACCGCGTGTCCCTCGCCTACAGCGTCGACAGCTATTGGCGTAACC
>NZ_LMDT01000049.1:0-3309 GCF_001425885.1 Ensifer sp. Root1252
CGAGATCTTTCGGGAGTATGGCTTCGACGGTGCAAGCCTATCGACCATCACCGAAAAGACCGGCCTCGGAAAGGGAAGCCTTTATCACTTCTTTCCCGGCGGGAAGGAAGAGATGGCCGCAGCCGTGCTCGGCGAGATCGACGAATGGTTCGCGACGCAGGTCTTCGAGCCGCTAAGGAGCGCGGACGATCCGCGTTCCGCAATCACCAGCATGTGTAGCTCGGTTGCCGGCTACTTTCGCTCCGGCCGCCGTGTATGCCTCATTGGCGCGTTTGCACTGGACAACGTCCGGAACCGCTTCAGCGATCGGGTCAGGGATTACTTTGCCGAGTGGCGTGGTGCGCTCGCCTCTGCTCTTGAGAGGGCCGGATGCCCTGAACGTGACGCCCTTGCGCTTGCCGAGGAGACAGTAGTTGCCGTCCAGGGGGCCTTGGTGCTCGCCAGGGCGCTCGACGAACCTTGCGCTTGCCGAGGAGACAGTAGTTGCCGTCCAGGGGGCCTTGGTGCTCGCCAGGGCGCTCGACGAACCGGAAGTCTTCGAACGAACCCTAGAGCGAATCCAGTCCCGGCTTATTGCGGCGACCGGTGGAGACGAGCAAAGATGAGGGATCGCAAAACAAACTCCGTCGTGCTCGCACCATGGCGGCTCAAGCGCGCCGTAGAGTTCATCGAAATGAACCTAGCGACCCCGCTTCAACTCGTAGAAATCGCGCGCGCCGCGGGCCTCAGTGGGGCGAGAATTTTCCAGTCCTTATTGAACGCACCGTCGAGAAGGAAAGTCTCACTTCAGTGTATAAGATCGGGAATGTAAACGACACGATTTGCTTAGAGTTTTGACTTTGGAGGACGAAGGTGTTGTATCGTTCAGCATTCTCGCGAATCCGGATAACAGATAGTGGACAATCGCATCGACTATCTCCGCACCTACCGACAATGCGCGTGCGGCGATGGTGCCTACTGAGGCGGCGTTTCCGGCCTGGTTGCGCTCCGGCCGTTGACGGCATTGCACCGACGCCAGTGCAGCCGTGCCTTGGTGCCGATTGGTATGAAAGGATGCAGCACTTTCTTGAAGCCCTTGATTGGTTACCGCGGCGGCGCATCGACGCCTTGGAAAGGCGTGTAGCCGTTAAATTTGTCTTTCTCGAAACGTCAGTCACGTCGATCATCCGGTCGTAATCGCATGTAATCACAGTGCTCATGAAAGTAGATGTCGACGGGTGAAAAAACTAAAAGTTGACGTGCGCACGGAACACGTCTATCAAAACGGCTGTCGATATTTGGTTGCTGAGCTTTGGTTACAGCCCGTTGGCGCCGCGCCTTGAACGGATCTTCCCTTCAAAGATCGTTATTCTCAACCGCAACGCTTTTTTGCGTAGCGGTCATCTCTATTGCTATGAAAGGGTTCATCATGGCCGCTGGCGCCGTAAAATGGTTTAATTCCACCAAAGGCTTCGGCTTCATCCAGCCTGACAACGGCGACGCTGACGCATTCGTTCACATCTCTGCCGTCGAGCGCGCTGGAATGCGGGAAATCGTAGAAGGCCAGAAGATTGGCTTTGACTTGGAGCGCGACAACAAGTCGGGCAAGGTGTCCGCTTGCAATCTGCAGGTTATTTAGTCCGTAACTGCTTTCCGTTGACCACTGATGTACTGGCACTGTTGAAAGCAGTTTATCCAATCGAGGTCAGGCGAGATCGCCTAGCTTTTTTTATGCCCGTACGGCAGCGGTCTTGTCGATCGCGTTCGCAATGCGGGCTCAAGCACGTGAGAGCTGATGACTGAGAAACCCGATGAGCTTCAGGCAATCAATACGGCATGGCAGATCGCCATACAGGAAATTCTAAGAATGGTCGTCCGGGATATGTACAAGACCGGCGACGAAGCCGTGTTCAGGTCGCATATAAGGCGCATCGAAGAAGCCGCGGTGGACAGTATCTATTCCGGCCTTACGTTGCGAGGAACTGACGAGTGGACAGAGGTTCTCGTTAAGGAGAAGGCGAGCAATTTCGTCACCACGCTTTTGACGTCGTTCACGTATGACAGAGTGTGAAACTGCGTCGGCCTCCTAGCTTTGTACAATTGCGATTTACGTCTCGACCCAGGCCGAGCCTCATCAGCAGGTGCATCATCAACCCGATTTGGACGCTTAATGTGCTGATCGCATAGTTACCCAGGGAGAGATTGTCTCCCGATGGATCAGGATTCGTGCAGTGGCGGTCTGAAGGGCAATTGCGCTGGGCTGGTTCCCTGAGTCTATCGGTTCTTTAGCAGATACGCGCGAAATGGTCTCGACGGAATCGATGCCGTTTTCTCCCGCAAAGGCAAAATGCCCGTATCGGGATGAGGCCGGACGGAGCTCCGCGCTCTGTCTACATTCAGGGTATATTATATGCCTGCCAAAGACGTCTGCCTCTCCAGAAGCTCAAGACGACGCGTTTGGCGTGCGGCGCGTGCTTCCGGATAATGTCAGCCACAAGCGTTGGGTATCATCTTATGAAAAAGTCTTAGGACGATCGCGCCGCGATTACCCCATGTTTTTCGATCCCAGCGCACCTCCGCATTGACTGAAGTCAGTCTAGCTCTTCGAAAAAGTCACAAATCAGTTCCGCGACTATCATCGCCTCCGATTCAGTCATGTGCGCCGCAGTTTCAATGGCGACCTCTTCCATGTCGTCTCGATCAACGGCGAGAAGGTCCAGTATTCTGGCAAACTTGATCTTGAGTTCGATGTCTTTATCAAACTCATCGATGGTTACCGTCAAAATGCTGGTATTTGCTTCGATCAGACGAGTCTGAATGCTGTCGGCAGACGCCGCGAGCGTTCGCACGGCTGCAAAGAACTGCTTCTTTGCATAGGGATGTTTCTCGTCCATTTTGCTACCTTTTTGCTTCAGCGCGGACCATTAGATGTCATGTTCAATGTAGGATAGCGGTCTCAGGGGCGTGCTCTGGTGGTCTATAGGAGCGGCGTTGGTGTGCACCAAACCACACAGCCGTTAGCACGTTGCCAAGCCACAAGCACTGTCAACGACGCTACGAAGAGTGACGGCCAAAGTCGAGCCGAGCACAACCACCTAAGGGGAGCAGTCTCGCCACGGAGCATAATGCGCTTTCGATGCTGACCACCACCCCCACTGAGTTTTTCGACTGATCTTTTAAGCCTGCCGCGCCTTGCGGTTGGCGTAGCGCCGGTCGCGCTCGGCCTTGCGAGCAGCCTCGTCCTCGATCACGCGTGAAATGCGGTTCTTGTCGGCGGCTTCGCGCGCTTCGGCCTCAGCTCTTGCAGCAGCCGTGAGTGCCGCCTCGCGC
>NZ_LMDT01000050.1:0-2113 GCF_001425885.1 Ensifer sp. Root1252
GTCGCCTCGCGACCCGCTTCGACCGCAACATCAAAAACTTCATGGGGGCAATCGCACTCGCAGCCGCCGTCATCTGGTGGTTGTGAGTCCGGACCCTAGACCGGGCCGGGCTTTACAAAAATCGAAGATAAACATGGTTGAGAAAGTAATGCGTTTGTTTCTTTCTCACAATATATCAGACGATATAGATGCTGAAAAGAAGTGCCTTTCGCGCAGGGCTCTACCGCGTACGCTGCTACGCTTTTCACCCGTTATCGCTCCGTCCGCATGACTTTGAAATCCCCGTTGCATCGCGAATGCCAAGGTCGTTTTGCCAGAGCCCGGCGACCCACAGAGAAGAACCGCACCACTGCGGTTTGCGAGCAAGGCCCCATGAAGCGCGGTGCACGTTCCGAGGTTCTCTATGATTTCGTCGGTTAAATGGCCCTTCAACGCGGGCACAGCTTCTCCGGGATCAAAGACCAAAGCGTTTTTCCCGGGTCCGACGATCTCGACCAGAAGCGCAGGTAGTTTCTCGCGTAGTTTGCGCGCCGCAAGGCAGCTCGCGCCCTGTACAACCAGATCCGCTTCTTGGTCTCCGACAGACGCCGCCCGCGAGAGCGCGGAGGTAACCCTGAGCCTGGCACCGGACATCGTCACCGGGACGAAGTCTCATCGAGCGCACCACGAGATCGGTTGTTTGAACAGTCTCGCCGACCTCTTCATCATCGAATCTTGGCAGCATTAGGAGAAATACAGGCTCTGCCTGCAGAGAAGCGTCGACCTACCTCGGACGGGAATTTGCGGGCTATTGTCCCACATCATCCACCACTGCTGCGAGCACACGCGCATTCTCGCCAAATAGTAAAGATCGAATGTTCTCGGTTCGTGCTTCGTTGACGAGATCGCCGAGGCCGCGCGTTTCACTCTTCGCGACGCTACCGGATATGTCATGCAGTTGCACTACATTGATGCTTTGGGAAGGAGATATGTGATGGCTGCAAATGCACTCGTCCAGACGCGGATTGATGCTGATATTAAGGACCGCGCCACGGCCGTCCTACAGAACATGGGGTTGACCGTCTCGGATGCTGTTGGAATCCTTCTAACTCGGACGGCGAACGAAGGCTCACTACCGCTGGAAATGGTTGGTAGCAGTGACGCCCACGATGCCTGGTTCCGCGCCAAGGTGTTGCAGGCTCTCGAGGACACGCGACCCGATGTCGAGGATGCTGATGTTGAGGCTCGCTTCCGCGAGCGCCGGGCGACAGCTCTGCACAAGGCAGGGGCTGGCGATCGATGAGGCTTGTCTGGGCACCGCCGACGCTCTTGCTGATGTCGTCGGCAACCGTCGAGAAGTAACCGCTATATCCCGGCAGCTCGCGATCGAGGAGTGTATTGCGCTGATCTCGCAATCGATCGTCAATCGATGCCGACCGAGTGGGCGCGCTATTTCATTGATCGGCACCTTGCGTTCGACAAAATGGTGTGGGCGACGTCGCCGTGACACCGCAAAGGGTGCGCGGCTGCGCTCTTGGCTTGACGACCGCGGTGGCGCGTGAGCCGGAATGATGGGCGAGGGATATTCGAGCGTCGCCTCGTGCCGACGCATCGAATATCCCAACGGCTGCCACCGTGCGCCAGTCTTTAAACTTCCATCGCTGCGCGCGCCATTCCCCAAACGAGTTATGCCGACCGAACCGCAGCCGCGGCTGCGGAAAACTTCAAAAGCCCGATGAAGAGGCGGTGAGCCGTCACTTTGCTGTTGCTCCTTTAGCTCGAAGCCTTCTACCGCACCGGTTCTACGAAGGGACCCAAGTGGCCCAGCCAGAAAGGCGTTCTGGATGTGGCCAAGGCACCGCATGACCTCAGCCAGGCTTGCGACTGCACCCTCACGACGAAGCCCGTAACATCTTTCTGACCTTGCGCGAGAGTTCATCAAGGGTCGCCATAAGCCGGCTCATCTGTGAGATCGAGGCCGTCAGGTCTGGACGGTACCGGATGACGAGATACTCTCTGTTTGAGGAGAGACTGGCCAGGTGCTCCGCCGTGCGCCTGCGCAGAACGAGGCCGGCGTCCACTGCTCTTCGTGTCCGCTCGCCAAGATCGAGCTGCAAACCGTCAACAGTGTCGC
>NZ_LMDT01000051.1:0-1728 GCF_001425885.1 Ensifer sp. Root1252
GGCCTGCTGCACTTCGGCAGCATCACGGGCATCGCGAGCCTGGCGTTCCAGGCGCTCGCGCTCCGACAGTGAACGGTTGGCGTCGGCCTCGTCTTCGAGCTTGAGCTTGGCGATGGTCGCGTCGCGCAGCACCTGCAGCGAGCGGGCGAGATCGCCGATCTCGTCCTTGCACTCGGCTTCCGACAGGTCGACATCGGTCTTGCCCGCAGCGATTTCACCGGTGACGCCGATGACCGCCGCAACGCGCTTGCGGAATCGGGTGGCAAGCGTCCAACCGACCAGGATCATGATCAAGGCTGCGACGGCGATAACCGCGACGGAGATCATCGCAAGCTGCGAGAGACCGGCAAAGACGGTAGCCTGCGGCACGGATACGACGACGTACCAGGTTGTATCGGGCAGAAGCTTGACCGGCACGGCAACGGCGATGTGCACCGAGCCATCCGTGTGGGTGAATTCAAACGCCTGCTCGGTCTTGCCCAGAAGCTGGCCCCAACCGCCGGCCTCAAGCCCGGTGTCCTTTAGCGATTTTCCAAGGAATGTCTGATCGGGATGGCTGATGATGCTGCCGCCCTGGCTGACCAGCGAAACGAATCCGGTACCGAACGGGGCCAGCTTGCCCAACTCGTTGGAAAGGTGGTCAAGCGCCATGTCGACGCCATCGACGCCGACGAAGGCATTGTCGAGCTTCAACGGCACCATGATCGACGTCATCAGCACGTCCTTGCCGTCGATCTTGTAGAAGTAAGGCTCGGTGATCATGTCGCGGCCAGTCTTCTTGGGGACCTGATAGTAATCTCCTGCGCCGGGCTTGTCGTAATCGACCAGCGCTTCGTACACGATCTTTTCCCCCGAACGGGCGATATAGGGAACGTAGCGGCCACTGGCATCGTGGCCCGGTTTGCCCGCATATTCCGCATCCTTGCCGTCAAACGCGTTCGGCTCCCAGCCGGTGCTGAGGCCAACGGCGAGCGGGTTGTCCGCGATCAGCTTTTTCAGCAGCGCAACCGTACCTTCGCGAGACGCCGTGCCACTGTCCTTCATGGCATAGAGGGCAGAGCGCATGTTGTTGGCGAGCGTTTTCGTCTCTGCGAACCTCGCCTCGACGTTGGCGGCGCTTGCATAGGCGGCGTTGGTCATCTCCGCAATGCTGCGCTCTTTCAGCTGCTGATAGGATAGCCAGAACACGATGGCAGCCGTGACCATACAGGTCAAAAGGCCAGTCATCACGATGGCAAACATGTTTCGTGCGGTCGCAGTCTTGAGAATCACCGTTCGTCTCCCTTCGCGCGATTGCTTGAAAAAGCAGATCGCGAGCAAACTTCGAACGCGTGATGGAAAGCCAAAACACGCGCAGCGTGAGGCAGGTGTCTGGAACACATCGGTGGCCCTGAGGCGAGCTTTTCGGGAGATGGACCCTATCGGCGGATGTGCGGTGCGAAGTCATTTCGCGGCAATCGGACGGTATGCCTCGACACTTTATCAAAACTTAAAAAAGGAAAGCCGGAACAACGAATTACGGCGCACGCGCCGATTTTCGAAAAACGGGCATCCAAAAACAAAGACCCGGAGTTGTGCTCCGGGCCCTGCTTCGCATCTAAGGTGTTTTACGTCTATGCGGCGCGACGGCGCGGCATAGCTGCCGGCGCATAGGCGCTCTGGGTATTGCCGAGGTTGAACTGGGCCAGAAGCGCATTGAGCGAAGCGGCTTCCGAAGCCAGGCCATGG
>NZ_LMDT01000052.1:0-1573 GCF_001425885.1 Ensifer sp. Root1252
AGGTTCTGAAATCTCTAGAGCAAAGCGGTCCCCTGGTCCTGTCCTATATGGATCGCTCGGGAAAGATCGCTGTGGAACGGGTCGCAACCGGCTTCGGCATGTCTAAGAGCCAGTTGGCCGAGACGGCGGGCCTAGCCCGCGAAACGCTGTATAGAAGCGAGCGTAGCCTGGGCGCGAAAACGCAGAGTCGCCTTCGGGAAATGCTGGAGATTATCAGTCGCGTCTCAGATTGGGCCGGTGGTAAGGAGCAAGCAATGGCTTGGTACCGGGCTCAACCTCTACCAGCTTTTGGCGGGCGTACGCCCGAGGCTCTCGTAAAAGACGGCAAGGCCGCGGCGGTGCGAGATTACCTCGATCATATGGCCCTAGGGGGCTTCGCTTGAGGTTTGTGGGCAATTGTTACCGTGCGCACGATCCACGCTGGGCTTTCAAACCGGTTTCAGGAGATGGCGCGGCTATAAGGGGCGCGCGGTTCAACCCAAAAGGCGTGCGGGCTCTCTATCTCGGCCTCAGTGTCATGACGGCGATTAAGGAAGCCAATCAAGGATTTGCTCATCGTATCGACCCCTGCGTACTTTGTTCCTACGATGTCGACTGTGATGACATTGCGGACCTTACTTCTGACGTTGGTCGGGCCGCGAATAGTGTTTCGGTGGAGGAAATGGCCTGCAGTTGGGCCACCGCGCTTTCCGAAGGAAGGAGGCCCCCATCCTGGTCGATATACGATCGACTGAAGGCGAGGGGTACGGCAGGCATCATAGTACCCAGTTTTGCGCCTGGCTCCGAAGAGGGAGATCGAAACCTGGTGCTTTGGAACTGGGGCCCCAGCCTGCCTCATAAAGTGCAAGTACATGACCCAAGTGGTCGGCTTCCGAAGGATCAGCTGTCCTGGGATTAGGCGCATCGGCGCAATAAGCACGAGCCCTTTACGACTGCGTCTTGTTCTTGCAGCCATGATACGTCGGCTCTACTGTGCTTACAGCAAAGGTAAGCAACCAAGACCCGGAATTAGCCGGACGTTGCGCGGCGGCAATCAAGGTGAGATTCGTCTCATCCTGATCGTCGCGCTATACCGGACGTCCAGGACCACACGCCTCCGCCGGTATGACCGGCGCTTTCAGGTGATCAGCCGGGCGGCGCGCCCCTGTTTGCGTTCCACGTCATTGTAATAGCGAGCGGCCTGCGTCNGCCGGACGTCCAGGACCACACGCCTCCGCCGGTATGACCGGCGCTTTCAGGTGATCAGCCGGGCGGCGCGCCCCTGTTTGCGTTCCACGTCATTGTAATAGCGAGCGGCCTGCGTCACCGACTTGTGCAGCGACTGCTGCATGGCTTCAGGGAGCGGGATGCCCCGATTTGCTGCCTCGGTCAGATAGCCTGACCGCAACCCATGCGCCGAAAACAATGTCGGGTCGAGCCCGGCATGTTTGCAGCGGCCCTTCAGGATCAGGTTGACCGACTGCGGCGTCAGCGCCCGCTGGTCGATATTCCCCCATTGGTCAATGCGTCGGAACACCGGCCCCAACTTTCTCCACCTGCACCAATGGCTAGCGAAAGCACAACGCATTGTCAC
>NZ_LMDT01000053.1:0-1533 GCF_001425885.1 Ensifer sp. Root1252
ACCAGCCTGATAGCGCCGATGTCGCCATTTTCGACCATCGCGCGCGCCTGGCGCACCATCGGATAGCCGGTGTAGTTGTGGGTGAGCACGAACAGCGCATCGCTGTCGTCGGCCGCCTTCTTCAGTTTCTTCGCATCCGAAAGCGTCGAGGTCAGCGGCTTGTCGCAGATCACATGGATGCCGCGCTTCAAAAACTCCTTGGCGGCGGCATAGTGCACATGGTTGGGGGTGACGATCGCCACCGCCTCGATGCCGTCCTTCAGCTTGGCCTCGCGGATCGCCATTTGCTTGAAGTCGGAATAGACCCTTAACGGATCAAGCCCGAGCTCGCGGCCGGAGCTTTCGGCCTTGTCCGGCGTCGACGACAGCGCGCCGGCCACCAGCTCGTAGTGATCGTCGAGCCGGGCGGCGATGCGGTGCACCGCGCCGATGAAGGCGCCAGAGCCGCCGCCGACCATGCCGAGCCGGATCCGCCGCTCGCGCTTCTCGCTCGTTCCCTCGATTGCTGCTTCTCCGGGTCGCGCGACAAGTCCATCATCTNCTTGGATGCACAAGGGTGGCGATTGCCATCGTTTTGTCTCCCTGTTCTGAACCTGCTCTATCGTCTCGTTGTCATCGTCGTGCGGCTGCCCCTCATCCGCCTGCCGGCACCTTCTCCCCGCCAGGCGGGGAGAAGGAATATGCGGCACCCGCTCGCACCGCCAGCCAAGGCAGCAGCGCCAGCGTCAGCTCACATCCCCTCCTCCAGCAGCTGGCAGAAGGGCGATCGCGACGGCGTTTCCTCTCGCTCTGCAGCACCGTGTGGCACGTCCCCTCTCCCCGCTTGCGGGGAGAGGGTTAGGGTGAGGGGCTGCGGCCGGGGCGCGCACTGCGGCTGCGGCGGGCTGCCGCCGAAGCTGTGCTTCGCCTCAGATCCCCAGCAGGCGCCGGTTGGCGGCCTCGTCGGTGCCGCCGTCGGCAAAATCGTCGAAGGCCTTTTCGGTAACCCGGATGATGTGGTGCCTGACGAACTCGGCGCCTTCGCGCGCGCCGTCTTCGGGATGCTTCAGACAGCACTCCCATTCCACCACCGCCCAGCCGGAAAAATCATTGGCCGCCATCTTGGAAAACACCGCGCCGAAATCGACCTGGCCGTCGCCGAGCGAACGGAAGCGCCCGGCCCGGTTGACCCAGCCCTGGTAGCCGCCATAGACGCCCTGCCTGCCGGTCGGGTTGAACTCGGCATCCTTGACGTGGAACATCCGGATGCGATCCTTGTAGATGTCGATGTTGTCGAGATAGTCGAGGCATTGCAGCACATAGTGCGAGGGGTCGTAGAGCATGTTGGCGCGGGCATGGTTGCCGGTACGCTCTAAAAACATCTCGAAGGTGATGCCGTCGTGCAGGTCCTCGCCCGGATGGATCTCGTAGCAGATGTCGACGCCGCAATCCTCGGCATGATCGAGGATCGGTTTCCAGCGCCGCGCCAGTTCGTCGAAGGCGGTCTCGACCAGGCCGGCCGGGCGCTGCGGCCAGGGATAGACGAACGGCCAG
>NZ_LMDT01000054.1:0-2052 GCF_001425885.1 Ensifer sp. Root1252
GAGGCCGGCATGGTGATGGTCAACCTGCCGACCGCCGGCGTCGATTTCCACGTGCCCTTCGGTGGCCGCAAGGGCTCCTCCCATGGCTCGCGCGAGCAAGGTCGCCACGCCGCCGAATTCTACACAACCGTCAAGACGGCATACATATCGGCGTAGGTGCAGGGCGCTCGCGTCTGTTCATTGCGGTGCGCCAGCCGCACCGCAATGAAAAACGGGAGGCGCGCTCCCCGCAATCGTATCGAAAAGGGTCCGATGGCGGAAAAAGAAAACGCGTCGATTGTTCGCGTGTTCTCGACGAGCGAAAAGACCGGCTTCGAGCTGGCAAGCTCCTGTTGATCCCTTGGTGGAGGTGCGGTGACCTGAGACCCTGAACTGACGGCTTGATGGAAGAGTAGTATCGAGCCTACCGCTCCGCGCCATCGCGGTCATTGCTGCGCTGGCGATCCTGCTCAGCCTGCCGGAGGATCTGCTGGCGCTGCTCGTCCTGGGCACCTATGGCAGTGGCAGCCTGTTCCCGCGCCGCACGAGCGGCACGACCGGCGGCAATTGCCTGCTGCTGGGCGGCTATAGCAGGATCGACGGTCGGCGGCGCGGGCCGGTCCTGGGAGCGTGTCTCGTCGGCGCGGGCGGCCGGCGGTTTGCCCCCTCCCCCTGCGGTGTCGGCGACCGATTGCATCTGCTGCATCTGGATGTCACGGCGCTGCTCGGCAAAGAGCGCGGAGATTTCCTTGCGCATCTCCTCGACGGCCTGGCGCTCCGCACTACTGTCGACCATGGTCTCGAGGCGGTCCATCGATTTGTTCGCTCGAGAAACACGCTCGTCGAACTGTTCNCATCTCCTCGACGGCCTGGCGCTCCGCACTACTGTCGACCATGGTCTCGAGGCGGTCCATCGATTTGTTCGCTCGAGAAACACGCTCGTCGAACTGTTCCAGCGATAGGGGCATGGTCTTTTCCTTCTGCTGTTGAAAGTTTGCGATGAGAGTCTTGAGTGCCGCCGACGGCTCGTTCGACGGCGCGCCGGATCGTTGCGCAAAGGCTTCAAACCGCTTTTGAAGCCAGGGCGACGGTAAACCCTCCTTCGAGGAGCCCACCGCCTCAATGATTACGTCAGAACGCATCCCCAGCTTGAGCATCCGCGCCTCGAAATCCCTGACGACGGACAGCGTCTCTCCGCCCGGGTCAAACTCGTCGTTCTGCTTGGCGAGTTCCCGCTCTATTTTGCTGACGCTCGCCGTTGTGGGCGCCAGCACATAAATTGTCTTGCCGCCGGCCGAAACGAAGTTGCTATCGACGCCGGCCACCCGCTGGACGATCTCAATCATCGCGTCGCGGTCAGCGACCTCCTCCGTCTCCAGACGAAGGAGNAAAGCCGGCAGCGTGGCGCGGCGCTGGCTGCGCAGCTTGTCCGGCCGCCGCGGCTGCGAACCGGTCGGCCGCCGCGATCACCGACGGCTCCGCGCCGGCCTTCTTCAAGGCGTTTGCGGTTGCCTGCCATTTCGGAGCAAGCGCGAGGTTTACATCGGTGAGTGAGGAGCAATCGACGACGCCGGCGCGCTTGCGCTCGACGCGTTTGGTGACGGCGGGCGTCTTGAGATAGCGAGGATCGCTCTTGCTGCGCTCGTAGGCGCCGGCCTGCGACTGGCTGTAAGGCCGTGTGGCCGCGACGTCTGCGCGCCGGGTGGCGACCATGGCGATGCCMTGYTCGCGYGCCTTGGCCGCAAAGCGCTCGCGCCATTCGTAAAGCTCCGGCTTSGTCAGCCGCAGCGCCTTGCCAAGGTCGTCTCGCGCCGTGATCATCGCATGAATATGCACATGGCCGGTTTCGGGGTGATACGCCGTGATCCAGCGATGCCCGGCGACCTGCTCGCTCAGGAAATCCCGCACGGCGCGATGCATCGCGTCCGGATCGGTTCCGGCCCGCGCCGAGAAGATGACATGGAAGGCATTACGTGGCTCGACGGTGCGAATGTGGGATGACCAGTCCCGCCAGATGCTGTCAGCCTTCTCCTTGACGCTCGAACCGCGCTCGACCGGATCGCCGGCGCTGGT
>NZ_LMDT01000055.1:0-1112 GCF_001425885.1 Ensifer sp. Root1252
ATCGACGACATGGTCGATGCCGACCTTGCGGGCAAGCTCCAGCCGCGTCGGGTTGATGTCGGTGATCACCACCTTGCGCGCGCCCGAGCGCTTGGCAACCAGTGCCCCCATAATGCCGATCGGCCCGGCGCCGGTCACCAGCACATCCTCGCCGACCAGATCGAACGACAGTGCGGTGTGCACCGCATTGCCGAAGGGATCGAAGATCGCGGCGATCTCGTCGGGAACGTCTTCSGGGATCGGCACGACGTTGTATTCCGGCAGGCAGACGAATTCGCCGAACGAGCCCGGCCGGTTGACACCGACGCCGAGCGTGTTGCGGCAGAGGTGGCCACGGCCGGCGCGGCAATTGCGGCACTTGCCGCAGACGATATGGCCCTCGCCCGAGACCCGCTCGCCGACATGGTATTTGGTGACGGCCGAGCCGACCGCGGCGATCTCGCCCATGAACTCATGGCCGACGACCATCGGCACCGGAATGGTNCGAGACCCGCTCGCCGACATGGTATTTGGTGACGGCCGAGCCGACCGCGGCGATCTCGCCCATGAACTCATGGCCGACGACCATCGGCACCGGAATGGTTTTCTGGGCCCATTGGTCCCAGTTCCAGATATGCACGTCGGTGCCGCAGATCGCCGACTTCTTCACCTTGATCAGCACGTCGTTCGGTCCGACCTCCGGCACCGGCACACGTTCCATCCAGAGCCCGACCGCCGGCTTCGTCTTGACCAGCGCCTTCATCATCTTCGTCATTTGGTTGTCTCCAAAATCAACTGCCCGCCTGGGGCCGCCCCTCATCCGGCTGCCGCCACCTTCTCCCCGCGAGACGGGGAGAAGGAACATGCCGAGGGCTAGGGTGAGGGGCAGAGCTCTACACTCACTTGATCACACCGAGCTCGCGGCCGACCTCTTCGAATGCGGCAATCGCCCGGCGCACGTCGTTTTCGCTGTGGGCGGCCGACATCTGCGTGCGGATGCGCGCCTGGCCCTTTGGCACCACCGGGAAGGAGAAGCCGATGACGTAGACGCCCTTCTTGAGCATGCGCGCCGCCATCTCCTGCGCCAGTGCGGCATCGCCGAGCATCACCGGGATGATCGGATGGCCCTCGCC
>NZ_LMDT01000056.1:0-294167 GCF_001425885.1 Ensifer sp. Root1252
AACCTGATTGCCGGCGAATGGGTTGGCGGTGATGGCGTTGCCAATATCAATCCGTCCGACACCAACGACGTGATCGGGGAATATGCCCGCGCCTCGGCCGAGGATGCGAAGGCGGCGATTGCTGCGGCCAAGGCGGCCTTTCCGGCCTGGTCGCGCTTCGGCATCCTCGAGCGTCATGCGATCCTTCGAAAGACCGCAGACGAGATCCTGGCGCGCAAGGACGAGCTCGGGCGACTGTTGTCGCGCGAAGAGGGCAAGACGCTGGCRGAAGGCATCGGCGAGACCGTGCGCGCCGGCCAGATCTTTGACTTCTTTGCCGGTGAGGCGCTGCGATTGGCTGGCGAGGTCATCCCCTCGGTGCGCCCTGATATCGGCGTCGAGATCACCCGCGAGCCGGTCGGCGTCGTCGGCATCATCACGCCATGGAATTTCCCGATCGCCATTCCCGCCTGGAAGATCGCGCCGGCGCTCTGCTATGGCAACACCRTYGTCTTCAAGCCGGCCGAACTGGTGCCCGGYTGCTCCTGGGCGATCGTCGAYATTCTCCATCGCGCCGGCCTGCCGAAGGGCGTGYTGAACCTGGTGATGGGCAAGGGCTCGGTCGTCGGCCAGACGATGCTCGACAGCCCCGACRTCCAGGCGATCACGTTTACCGGCTCGACCGGCACCGGCAAACGCGTGGCACTGGCCTCGGTCGAACACAATCGCAAATACCAGCTGGAAATGGGCGGCAAGAACCCGTTCGTGGTGCTCGACGACGCCGATCTTGGCGTTGCCGTCGAAGCCGCCGTCAATTCCGCCTTCTTCTCCACCGGCCAGCGCTGCACCGCGTCGTCGCGGGTGATCGTGACCGAAGGCATTCACGACCGGTTCGTGGCGGCAATGGGCGAGCGCATGAAGGGGCTCACCATCGACGATGCGCTGAAGGCCGGCACCCATATNGCGTTGCCGTCGAAGCCGCCGTCAACTCCGCCTTCTTCTCCACCGGCCAGCGTTGCACCGCCTCGTCGCGGGTGATCGTGACCGAAGGCATTCACGACCGGTTCGTGGCGGCAATGGGCGAGCGCATGAAGGGGCTCACCATCGACGATGCGCTGAAGGCCGGCACCCATATTGGCCCGGTGGTCGACCAGAGCCAGCTCAACCAGGACACCGACTACATCGCCATCGGCAAACAGGACGGCGCGAAACTCGCCTTCGGCGGCGAGCTTTTGAAGCGCGACACGCCCGGCTTCTACCTGCAGCCGGCGCTGTTTACCGAGGCAACCAACCAGATGCGCATCTCGCGCGAAGAAATCTTCGGACCGGTCGCTTCGGTAATCCGGGTGAAGGATTATGACGAGGCGCTTGCCGTTGCCAATGACACGCCGTTCGGGCTGTCGTCGGGCATTGCCACCACCAGCCTGAAACATGCGACGCATTTCAAGCGCAATGCCGAGGCCGGCATGGTGATGGTCAACCTGCCGACCGCCGGCGTCGATTTCCACGTGCCCTTCGGTGGCCGCAAGGGCTCCTCCCATGGCTNGACACGCCGTTCGGGCTGTCGTCGGGCATTGCCACCACCAGCCTGAAACATGCGACGCATTTCAAGCGCAATGCCGAGGCCGGCATGGTGATGGTCAACCTGCCGACCGCCGGCGTCGATTTCCACGTGCCCTTCGGTGGCCGCAAAGGCTCCTCCCATGGCTCGCGCGAGCAAGGTCGCTATGCCGCCGAATTCTACACAACCGTCAAGACGGCATACACATCGGCGTAGGTGCTGTCAGAGATGCGAGGGGCGCGCGCGTGGGAACGCTGTTACATGCTCGATGCTCTTGAACAACGCCAGCGCGATGAGGGCGTTGCTTTTTAGATCAGTGTGGGAAGGTCCCTATTCGTTAGAATGGCGTAGCGTCAACACCGCCTCCACTTCGATCTGTGCGCCCTTTGGCAGGGCGGACACTTCGAAGCATGCGCGAGCGGGAAACGGTGCCTTGAAGAAGGTAGCGTACTCCGCGTTGAGTGCGCCGAATTTCGACATGTCAGTAATCAGCACAGTCGTTTTCACTGTCCGGGCAAGGTTGGTTCCGGCTTCCGTTGCGATGGCGGAGATGTTCTTTAGGCACTGGCGCAGTTGTAGCACCGGGTCTTTCGAAACGATCTCATCCGTGGCCGGATCGATCGGCAATTGGCCAGAAACAAACAGAAGTTGTCCCGTGCTTATCGCCTGTGAAAAGGGGCCAACTGCGGCGGGGGCGTTGGTGGTGGATATGGCTGAAAGCAAATTGGTCTCCATTACCGGTTTGTATCGTTTCAGAGTGCGCCAAGGATAATCCCACAAGACGTGAAGCGACTTTGGGTTGAGATTTGCAAGGAAGGGGCCAGGCGCCGAATGCGAACATGTCTCTGCTGAGTTCTTTAGTCTTCGGCCTCGGCAAACGTGTTGGAACGCATACGACGCACGCTGGGTGTCAATATAAGGATGAGCGCCAGAGCGGACATACCGAGCAGGGTGATGCTGATCGGGCTGGACACAAGCGCCGTCCAGTCGCCTTGCGAAAAGATCAGCGCCCGGCGCAGGTTCTCTTCGAGCATCGGCCCAAGGATGAACCCCAGCAGCAAGGGAGCCGGCTCGCAATCCAGCTTGAACAGGATGTAGCCGAGCATTCCAAATCCGCTCAAAAGGACAAGGTCCACCAAACTCATATTGATCGAGTAAACGCCGATCGCGCTAAAGACGAGGATCGCCGGGAACATCATGTTGTAGGGCGTCGACAACAGCTTCACCCACAGCCCTACCAAGGGCAAGTTCAGGATCAGTAACATAAGGTTGCCAATCCACATGGATGCGATCAAGCCCCAGAAAAGCGCCGGGTTATTGGTCATCACGCTAGGTCCGGGCTGAATGCCCTGGATCATCAACGCGCCGATCATCATCGCCATAACGCCGTTGCCGGGAATGCCGAGCGTCAGCATCGGGATGAACGATGTTTGCGCACCAGCATTGTTGGCTGCTTCCGGTCCAGCTACGCCTTCCATCGCCCCCTCACCGAACCTTACCGGTCCTTTCGACAGCTTTTTCTCCAAAGCGTACGATGCGAAGGATGACAGCGTTGCGCCACCGCCGGGCAGCACGCCGAGAATGGAGCCTAGGCCCGTGCCCCGCAGGGCGGGCATGATCATCCGCTTGAAATCAGAAGGCGACGGCATCAGTCGACTGATCTCGCGAACCGAGCGACTTGGTGTGTCGCTCGGTTCGAGATTGCGAAGAATTTCCGACAGGCCATAGATGCCGGTGGCAAATGCGACGAAACTGATCCCATCGTAGAGATCGGGGACGCCGAAGGTGAATCGTTCGACGCCGGTGTAAACGTCGGCGCCGACGATGCCGAACAGCAAACCAAGCACGATCATCGCTACCGCTTTGATTAGCTGGCCGTTGGCGAGCGTTACCGACAGGATTAGGCCGAATACGATCAGCGCAAAATATTCCGGGGGGCCGAATTTCAGCGCCATTTCGCCGAGCGGCATCGCAAAGGCAGCTACGACAACAGTAGCGATGGTACCGGCAATAAATGAACTGATTGCGGCCGTCGCAAGCGCGATGCCCGCGTGTCCCTTTCGGGCCATTTCGTAGCCGTCGATGGCTGTGACTGCCGAGGCTGCTTCGCCCGGTAGATTGACGAGGATGGCGGTCGTTGAGCCGCCATATTGTGCGCCGTAGTAGATGCCTGCCAACATTATCATCGACGTTGAAGCATCGAGGCCGAACGTGATGGGCAAAAGAAGTGCTATTGTTGCAGTCGGCCCGACACCCGGAAGCACGCCGATCAGAGTGCCGAGGAGACAACCGAGAAAACAGTAAAACAGGTTGTCGATGGTAAGGGCCGTTTGCAGCCCGAACATAAGATTGGTTACCAGATCCACAATCGGTCCCCCTGGTTAAAGCGTTAGCCAGCGGCCCAATGCCGGCAGCGGCAGACCCAGCCCCCATATGAAAACCGCGGTGGCGAGGACTGCCAGAACGCAGGAAACGATTAGGCGCGTCAACATGCGCATCTCGGGCGCCGCCAGAGTGCCAACAAAGGCCGTCACGGTCACTGCGATTAGAAAACCGGCAGGTCTCACGAGCAGGCCAAAGAGAAGGGGGCTGGCCAGAACGCAAAGCAATCTGACCGGGGCGACGAACGTCATCTGCTCACCCGGACCGATTATTCCCTTGATGGCGACGGCCAGGCCGAGACAGCCGAGTATGGCCGATAGGATAAGCGGGAAAAAGCCAGGCCCCATCTGTGAGGCGTTGCCAAATGAATAGTTCCAGGCGATTACGCCAAATCCGATTGCGAAAGCGGTGATGAAGCCGCCTGCCACAACATCTTTCTTGATGGTGATAGTGCCGCTTGCAAGGACGGTCATCGAAGCGTCTCCTGGCTGCATGGGAAATGGGCCGCAACTTGCGGCCCTCTTGGTGCTGGAACCTTACTGGCCGACCTTGATGCCAAGGCGACCAATCAGCTCTCCGAAGACCTTGCCTTCCCTCTCGATGGCAACTCTCGCCTCTTCGGGAGAGCTTGCAACCACCACTGCGCCGAGCTTCGTGAGGCGTTCTGCGACTTCGGGCTTATTCAGAATCTTCACGACTTCCGCATTCAGCATATCGATGATTTCCTGCGGGGTGCCGGCCGGCGCCAGCATCGCGCTCCACGAGCCTGCATTGTAGTCGGCATAGCCCGACTCAGCCACGGTCGGTATGTCGGGAAACTCCGGCGACCGTTCGGTTCCGCCCACGGCGAGTAATTTCAGGCGTCCTTCGCGCACGAGTGCGCTAACTGAGGGGAGCGTATCGAACGCCATCGTCGCGACACCGCTAATAAGGTCGGGATGAGCCTTAGCACTTCCGGCATACGGCGCGTGCACCATGTCGAGTCCGGCCTTGTCGAGGAACCACTCGGAGAAGATATGAACGTTGCTGCCAATCCCTGCGGAGGCAAAGCCCAGCTGTCCGGGACGTTCCTTTACATATGCCACGAACTCCGCAAGCGTGTTGACGGGCAGGGTGGCAGGAACCACGAGACCGACCTGCGTACGCGCCAACAGCGAGATCGGCTCGAAGCTCTGGACCGGATCGTATGAAAGGTTCGGCATGAGCGCCTTGCCCAAAACATGCGACTGGACAACGACTTCGAGCGTGTAGCCGTCTGGGTCGGCTCGAGCGACGAATGTGCTGCCAATCGAGCCGTTCGCGCCGGGCCGGTTATCGACGACGACCGGCTGGCCAAGTGCGGGGGATAGCTGCTCGGCGATCAGTCGCGCGGTGATGTCGCCTTGGCCACCCGGGGCATAAGGCACGATCACTTGTATCGTACGATCTGGATAGGTCTGTGCGATGGCTGGCCCGGCTAGGCCCGCCACAATCGCCAGTAAAAGAGCTCCGCCTTTGAAAAGCTTATTCATTCTCTTGTTCCCTTCGTCTTTTTCATTTGGCCGTGCGAAAGCCCACGGTCAGGCCCGGCGATATTGAGACGCACCATATCTCGCAGAAGCTGGACGATCGCCATCGAGCTTTCGCCTTCGGTACCATCGACGATGAACCGCGAGGTGCAGTACCGCATCTCCCAGCCTCCTGCATCGAGGCATGCTTGAACGATGCGCTTTTCAAGTTCTGGCGTTTGAACGAGATCACGGTTCTTGAGGAGGAAACCAAGCATGGCGGCTATCCCGTATGCGCCCCAGTTGGACACGGAAGCCGGCAGGAAGATGTCGGTTGCGGTCACGGTCACTGCGCCGCCTGGCTTGTCGGTCTGGGTTTCCCGACCATACGGGTGAAAATCCTGCATGAACGGATGGATGCGTCCGAAGCCGATCTCATTGCCGTTGTCGCCGATGCCAATCGTCAGGATACCGCGCTCGGTGGCTTTATCGATGAGCGGCGCGATGTTGACACAGCCTTCGGGAGCAACACCCGTCGAATAGTGGACAGTGCCGTTCTCGTTCGGACCCAGGCGCTCGATCGTTATGATCGCCTTTGGTTTCAAGTCGTCGAGAAGCTTGCCTGCCCAATCGTCGATTTCGGATTGTACCTCTGGCGCGGTAAGGATCGCCGCGCCCATTCGGCGGTTCTTGGCCAGTTCGTATTCGCGGATCATGATGCCTGCGGCATTGCTTGAAGCAACGACCGGGGGAGCATGGCAAACCTCGGTGACATAGACAGGAACAGCGTTGAGGCCCCAGAAAAGCGCCCTAGCCAGCGCGGCGGCTCCGGGAGGACCGTCGCTTTCACCGTTCGGAACCTCGGGGGCATAACCTGCACCGGTCACGATTATCACGACGTCGCCCGCGCTAACCTTCTCAACCAACGCCTCGGCTGCCCGTGCCGTGATCGGTCGCCCGCCGCCTTCGCGCCGTGCTTCATTATAGATTGATGCGATGATGTTGTGGTTCATGGCGCGGTTGCGCATTTCTACGGTGATCAAGCGATCGACGTATTCGCCAATGATATCTGCCATTTTTGTCTCGCAAAGTTTGTTTTGATTTCGCGAGCTAACAGCAAGAATTTGCCCGGTGCCAATCGAATTAACGGATTTAGTATCAGCTTTTGTTATACAAGGAGCGATTTCTGCCTATAAAATGACGAAGGTGTCGGGTTTCTGCATAAAATGTGTACGGTGGGAAAATGCGTTCATTAAATCATCGTCAGCTGCTCAGCTTTCGCGCGGTTATGGTCACCGGGAGCATGACCGGCGCGGGCAAAATCCTTCACCTCAGCCAGCCGGCAGTGACGAGGTTGATCAAAGACCTTGAACGGGAATTGGACCTTCCGTTGTTCACCCGTACCGGCGTCGCCGTAAAACCGACACAGCAGGCGCTGGAGCTATTTCGCGAGGTGGAACGGTACTTTAACGGCGTCGACCGCATCGTCGAAACTGCTCGTTACCTGCGTAATCGCCGGGGTGGACGGCTACGGATTGCCGCAATGTCCACCCTGTCGTCACGTACCTTGCCGGAAGCAATCCACCGCTTCAAGCAGATCGAGCCCGAACTCGATTTTTACATTCACTCCGACACCTCGCATCACATCATCGATGCGGTCCAAAGGAACGAGTTCGATATAGGTTTCGGGCGCGTGCCGACAGAGCGTACTGACATTGAGCATTTGCCGATGCCCACATCGTCGGCAATCTGTCTTGTTCCCAGACACCATCGGCTCGCGGCGAAGGAGTCGATTTCCGTGACTGACCTTCATCAAGAGCAACTGATTTCGCTCGGAACTAGTAGCCTGCTTCGGCTCCAGATCGAGGCGGCGCTGGAGAGCGCCGGCATCAGAGGCGGAACAGTCATACAGACGCTTTTTTCCAACACCGTGCCCAGCTATGTCGCGCGCGGCCTCGGCATTGGGGTCACCGATATCTTCTCAGTGCTCGGCGCTGATCGTACGAACATCGTCATGCGCCGCTTTACGCCGGAACTGACTTTCGACTTTTCAGCCATTTATCCGCGTAGCGAGCACTCTCCCTTGGCCATCGCTTTTGCTCGCATGATGCGCAGCGTCATCGCCAACGATATTGCCGAAGTAGAAGACGCTTTGCAGATGGCACGTTGAATCGAGCAGCCTGGGCAAACGCGTCGCAAGCTCCCATCGAGGCGGGCCTTTCGTCAATCTGATCCAAGGTGCAGCCGCCCTGGTCAGTTGTCCGGCGGTCGGCGCCAACGCGTCGCAATGGGAAGGGCGATCGTGCGTAATCCAAAGGTTTTCCTCTTTGCTGAACCGCTCTCGAACCTTGATGCAAAGCTCAGGGTTCAGATGCGGACCGAGATCAAACGGCTGCACCAGCTGTTGCCGACGACGACGGGTATGTGACGCACGATCAGGTGGAAGCCATGACGATGGCTGATCGTGTGGTAGTGATGAATGGCGGCGTCGAACAGGCTGGACCGCCGCAAGAGCTTTATCATCGGCCGGTCAGCCACTTCGTTGCAGGTTTCATTGGCTCGCCGGCGATGAACTTTATGCCTGCAACCGTCGTTTCAGACCACCAGTCAGCCGATCGACAACGCGCGGCCCGTCGTCGCGTCGAACAGATGCATCTGGTTCATGTTGAACGACAGCGGCATCGTGGTTTTGGGCTTCGGATTGCTTTCGGGGTCGATACAGGCGCGAAAATGCCCCGATCCCCGATGGAAAAATAGACCATAGTTTCAGGCCCGAGTGGCTTCGCCAACTCGGCAAGGCCGTCACTTTCGGCATTCGACCAGAGTCGATCAGTGAGCGGCGGCAGCGCCCGGGCTTTGCCGAAATCCAGGCGAAGATCGATTTGGTAGAGCACTAAGGGCCAGCTCGTGCAGCTTGAGGACGGTAGTTCGTTGCCGGTCCCAGCAGCGCGAACGGAGCTCTATGGGCGTGTTTTGACCAGGGCAAGGACATTGCCTGCCGTTCTCGTTCGATGTTGACAGATGTGGCGGAGCGGTCGGTACGCCGCTCCGCCGGGGCGGCGCCCCCGCGACTAAGCCTCAGTGATTTTCACGTATCCCTGTTGAACAAGCTGGATTGTTCGCGCCATCGCATCCGTGTTAATTTTCACGTTCGGAAGAAGGTCTGCATTGCCCCACCCGTTCGCCTCCGCGGTGGCCCCACAGAGCTCTATCTTGACACCCCGCTTCACCAAATCGGCGATCAAGTTCTTGTTGGGATTCCCCGCTGCGATCTTCCGTGAGCCGTTGTACGCCTCGTCATGCAAAGTGAGGTGTCCCGCGTTTGTGTGGAATACCACTATCACTTCGGCCTCAGCGCCCCAGTCCGCAATATCGTTCGTAATGAGTTGAAGGTGGAAGATGGCGGCAGGCAAATCCCCCTCAAATTGAAGCGAGCCGATGCTGTGAACGGATTTTACCGACTTCAGCCTAACCGGCACATCGATAGTGATTGCGTGATTGGCGGTTGACATGTCATGGCTCCCTTGTTGGCGGTTAAGGCGAGGGATTTTGCAATTTCATTGGTGCCCCGCCCGAACAACCTACACACTGGGCCGATCCCGCCAATTATGGGTTCATATTAGGTTCCGAGAGCTGCAACGACGGACCGTGCCTCCAAGCCATCAGGGCCTTTAATGCCCCACTGAGGATCGGGACATCACATAGCGCGAAACCGCTCTCCCGCGGCCGATATTCCCATCGTTTCATGGCTTTATCCACCTGAGATCAAAAGGACCGGGCGGCCCAGAGTTTCGCCTGCTTCGAGTGCCCTTTGCGCTTCACCGACACCCGTGAAGGGTACCACCCTGTCAATGTGCGCCCGCAAGCCACCCCGATCGACGAGTTCGGCGATCTCCGTGAGCGCGGCGGTTTGGCGAAGGCGATGTGCATGGTGGCGGCTGATCTGCGGCAGACCGATGTTGACGAAGCTGATGTCCAGGTTTTTCCACTCGGCCTGCCCGTTTCCCTCGGCGGGCCAATCCGACACTACTGTGTTGATCAGCCTCCCATAGGCAGCCGTATGCCTGAAGCTCTCCGAGAAGTTGCCATGTCCTACAAAGTCGAACACGATGTTAGCTCCCGGTTCGCCCCGCCACGCATCAAGGGCCTCCTCAACGCTTTCCGTCCGGTAATTGATTACGAGTTCGGCACCGAGCACTCTCACCAATTCCGCCTTTGCCTCGTTCGAGACGGTCGTGGCGATCCTGGCTCCGAGGGAAGCGAGATATTGGATTGCGATATGCCCGAGCCCGCCCGCGCCGCCGTGGACCAGGACATGATCACCTGGGCTTACCGTCGCCTTCTCGAACACGGCCTCCCATGCGGTGAGGGCCACCACTGGCAGGGCAGCGGCTTCCACAAAGGTCAGCTTTTCCGGCTTCGCGGTGACATAGTCTGAACGGACGACCTTGTATTCGGCATAGCTTCCCGGGTTTCCGGCGTAGCCGCCGTCCACGTACCAGACCTCGTCACCTACTCGGGCGTTCACTACCTCTCGTCCGGCTTCCACCACCACGCCGACGCCGTCAATTCCGAGGATCGTAGGTTCTTTCTGAGACCTCCCATCACTGTCGTAAACAGCTCCGTTCTTCCTGTTCTGCCAGTCAGCGGGATTGATCCCGGCTGCCTTCACTTGGACCAAAACATCAAGCTCGTCCCTTAGCCGAGGGCGGTCGACTTCGCGCACCTCAAGCACTTCGGGTCCGCCGGGTCTAGTGACAACGAGGGCCTGCATTTTCTCAGACATCGCGCCGTTCCCCGTTGCCTGAGACGATGGCATCCAGAACGCGATGCAGGTTCACAGCGTCTTCGAAGGTGGGAGACAGTTTGGTGTGATTTCTCATATCAGACGCGATGCGGGAATAGGCGACCCCGACGCTTTGGCTGAACCCATCCTCGAAGCCGAGGGTCTCGTAGAGAGGCGGCACAGGTAATTCTTGCATCTGCCCGTCCCCCTGTGCGCCCTTAACAGTGAAGCCGCCCAGCCCGACATAGCCGACGGGGCTGGTCAGAATGAGGTCGCCCTTGGTACCGTTGATCTCGATATGGAAGTTCGTGCCGCGCGAGAGGCCACCGCGGAAATGTGCGCTGAGGGCTGCGCCGTTCGTGAGCAAGCCAGCGGCAATGATTTGATCTGGCGCTGTCAACGGAACTTCTTTCCCCGTCTCCGCTATTCGCGTCATCGCTCGGCTGTTCGACAGCGCGCCGCTGATGGACTTCAGTCTCGACCCGAGGGCGTAGAGGGTCGCGTCGAGCGTGTGCGCGAACGGCACGTGGAACATCGAGGCTCCATTTGCCATATCCAGGGTGTACAGGTAACTCTCGTTGATCTCCTCACCCCAGATGATGCCAGAACCGATCATGGGAACAGACAGGACCTCGCCGACATAGCCGTCCTTGATCAGATCCCTGATGAAGTTGATGGCCGGAACCGAACGCGTTTGAAGCCCGATCGCCGTAAATGCATTCCTGCTCTTCGCCAGTGCTAGCATTTTTTCGGCGTCGGGCAGGTTCATGCCCAGCGGCCACTCCGAGAAAACCGCTTTCCCTGCTTCCAGGGCCAGGGTGACGAGTTCAAGGTGATGTGGAACCTTGACGGTCACGACGACCAGGTCGACGTTCGGGTCATTCACCAGTTCATCCGTCGTTCCATAGCTGTTATCCGCGCCAAACTTCTCGGCAGACGCGCGAGCTATTTCCGGCCTGTTGTGGCTTACAGCCGCGATGCGAAACTCAGGCAACGCTTTCAGGGCGGGGATATGGGCTGTGTTGGCCCAGCCCTTGTCCGGATGGACGCCGATGATGCCGACGTTGATGGGATTGGTGGTCATGCCGCATTCTCCTTCGGCTTGATTTCTAGGATCGTGCGGCGAAGCTCCAGGTGCGCCAAGCGCCACTGTCCGCCTTCGAGCCGCCATGTTTCGTGATAGTGGCCGTACCCGTGCATCGAGGCGGGACGGCCATCATTGACATCGGGAAAAATCAGGTAGTCTTCCATGGACCAGATGGCGCGGACTTCCGTTTCCGAAACGACGTCGATCTCGTCATTGTGGACCTGATGGATTGTCCGGGCCCCAGCGAGGTAGTTCTTGGTGACGGCCAGGAACTCATCAATGGAGTCAAACGCGGCGACTGTGACACCGTCCTCGCCGATAAAGCGTATCGACGGTTGAGGTGCGAATAACGCAGCGAATTCCGGCCAGTTCTGCGTATCCACGTATCGGCAATAACGTGCTTTCAATGTGCGTTTGGTTTCGACCAGAGCGAGATGGTTTTGCAATTGGAATCTCCTTTTCGGGTCACCATATAGCGACGAACAGCAAGAGCCTTCAGTCTCGATCGTCCCAAGTTTTGGCTCGATCGTCCATAATAGGAACATTTAGTTGGACCCTTTGACCGACATCTTCTCTTCGATGCGAATTAGGAAAGCGAAGTTCACGACGCTGGAGGCGACTGCGCCCTGGGGCGTTGCCTCGGACGGTGATCCGGCGATCAAATTCGTTCTCGTGGTCCGCGGATCAGGAGTCCTGACCACACGGGAAAACCCCGATGCGGTATCGTTGCGCGCAGGCGACGTCTTCATCATGTTCGGGAACGAACCTTACCAGGTCTACGATCATGCAGACTCGCGCACGGCGGACTGTCTTGATGTCGAGACCCTTCGGGTGGGCAACCGCATTCAGTTCGGAGGAGGTGGCGCCACGACGACTTTCATCAGCGGCTTTTTCGAGATCGAAAAGCTTGACGCCCAGCCCTTGCTGAATGTGCTACCAAGATTGCTTCACCTTAAATCGGAGCAGAGCCGGAGCCAACAGTTCCAGTCGGTGCTTGAGTTGCTCGCGGCAGAAGCCGATGCTCCTGGGCTGGGTTCGGATGCCGTCGTGCGACGCCTGTTCGAACTGCTTTTCGTTCATGCGATCCGCGCGTTTGCGCAACAATGGTCGACGCCAAAGACTGGATGGCTGGCGGCCGTCTCCGATAAGAATCTGGTCTTGGCGGTCGAAGCCATGCATGCGGAGCCACAAGTGCCGTGGACGGTGGGTCAACTCGCAAGTAGGGCTGGAATGTCGCGCTCAGCTTTCGCCGCCCGCTTCAAGGATCTAGTCGGACAAGCTCCGCTGTCGTATCTGACAGAATGGCGAATTTTCCAGGCTGCCAGACTGATTGAGGGGAATGCAAACAAGCTTTCTGTCATCTCGCGGAGCGTGGGTTACCAGTCCGAGGCGGCCTTCACCAAGGCCTTCAGAAAGGTGATGGGGACCGCGCCCAGCCACTACAGGAAAAGCCTTGCCGAGGCTAAGGTGGGCCGGGCGGCCCCGATCATTGCCGAAATGCAAGAAGCCGCGTAATCGCCTGGAGAAGCACTTTGCTGTTCAGTGGTTTTCGCATAAAGACCCTGCGGTCATCGGCTCCTGCGAAACCACGATCATCGATATCGCTGCGACCCGTCATCAGTATCATCGGCATTTCAGGTTCCTGGCCTCTGACCGCCTGCTCCAACTCGAACCCGTCCATCGAGCCCATGCTGATATCCGTGATTACGCAGTCACACGCGGAGAGGTCTCCACTCGAGAGAAAAGCCGTCGGCGACCTATAGGTACGGGCCAGATAACCTACGGACTCAAGAAGCTCACGCAGCCCCTCAAGAACCCGCTTATCGTCATCCACAATTGCAAAGGTATGGCTCGCCTGCGCTATCATTCGTCAGTTTCCATGTCGGGAGTGCGTAATCGGTATGCTGAGTTTGGAGGCGATCCGCACCAAGTCGGCCAAGGAGTCGGCATGCATCTTGCGCATCATGTTGCCTCGATGGATTTGGAAGGTGATCTCGCTTATTCCAAGCTCGGCGGCACCTTGTTTGTTCATTAACCCACTTACAACGAGTGGGAGGACATCGCGTTCCCGGGCGGAAAGGCATTCCAGCCGAGATTGTAGTTCACTGAGTGCGGCTCGATCGTGTCGCGCCTCGCGGTCGCGCGCGAGTGCCAATTCGATCGCAGCGCGCAGGTCGTGCTCCCTGAACGGTTTCGCAAGGAAATCGACTGCGCCCAGCTTCATCGCGCGGACCGTCATCGGTATGTCCCCGTGGCCCGTTATGAAAATGATCGGAGGATGCGGTTCATCCGCCAACCGCGCTTGGAGCTCGAAACCGTCGATATCTGGCAGCCGTATGTCGAGTACGAGACATGAAGGGTTCTGGGGCTTTGGGGCATCCAGATATTCCTGCGCCGTTGCGAACGTCGTAACGTTGACCTGCCACGATTCCAGGAGCTCGGAAAGTCCGTCCCGGACGCGCTTGTCGTCGTCTATCACGAAGACTGCATGATCCTCACTGTACATCGGTTATTCTCCGGACAAGGGGAGTGCAAAGCTGAATACCGTGCCGGTGGGCTCCGCGGGCGAAGCCCATAGCTTTCCGGCGTGTGCGCCGACGATGCTTCGGCAGATCGACAACCCGATCCCCATGCCGTTATGCTTCGTGGTGTAGAATGGTTCGAATATCTTCTCGTTGTCGTGTAGCCCGACCCCGCTGTCCCGCACATCCACGAGGATTGTCCCGTCATCGAACCGCGAGCGGATTTCCAGTAATCGTATTGCCCCGTTCAATGTCGCCATCGCATCCATCGCGTTCTGAATGAGATTGACAAGCACCTGGAGGATGAGGCCCCTGTCGAAGTTCGCCGTCGGCAGGTCCGGCTCCAGGCGAGTTCGCAGATCGCATTTCGAACCCGAAATCCTTTCGCGCAGGAGCGTGCAGGCCTCCTCGATGACTTCGTTGATGTTTCCCGGGCTTTTCGCCCCGCCCGATTGCCTGAAGAGAGCCTTTATTCTGCTGATCACTTCGCCTGCGTCGTTCGCGGCATCTGCCGCCTTTCGGGCACTGATCTTCGCCCTTTCGATATTTGGTGGTGTCGCACTGAGCCAGCTTTCGGTGGCGCTGCTATTGGTGACGACGGCCACCAATGGTTGGTTCAATTCGTGGGCAATCGAAGCGGATAACTCAGATAAACTGGCGGCACGCGTCGCGAGTTCAAGCTGATGCTGGGCCTTCTGAAGCTGTGCCTGTGCCTGCGTTTCCTCCTCGACATCGACAATAACGCCATACCACTGAAACAGCCTGCTTTGGCAGTCGCGCAGGACACGTGCCCTGCAGTCGACAAGGTGATAATGGCCGTCGGCCAAACGATGGCGGTATTTCAGAGCAATGGGTTCTCCGGACTTGAAGGATTGCTCAAAGCGATGTCGCAACAAAGGCGCGTCCGCCGGGTGAACGAGACTGCTGATCATCGGCGCGAAGCCTGAACCATTTACCCCACGAAGCTCCTCGAGCGTCACCCCGGAATACTCCATCAAAGGCTCGTTGAAATAGGTTGGCTGACCTTCCGGGCTCGCGCACCACACAAAGGCGGGAAGCGTGTCGAGCATCAATCTCAGCCGGTCTGCGTTCGCCCGGAGTTCCTCCTGCGTCCGATGAAGCTCCTCTATATCGATGTTGGTCCCATACCACTCGATGATTTCACCCTCCTCGCTGAGGAGCGGGGCGGCGTCGATCCTGTTCCAACGGTAGGTGCCGTCATTGTATCGCAATCGGCAGACCAGGGAGAGTGATGCCTTTCGTTCGACGCACGCCGCCCACGCCGACTGAAAACCTTCAGCATCATCCGGATGAACGACACCGAAATTGTTCGATCTGATCTCCTCGAATGTCGCCCCAAGGTACTCCAGGGTCTTGGGATTCTGGTAGATCGGCACGCCCGACGGGGAGGCGCACCATATCATCACCGGCATCGTATCGATCAGTGTTTGAAGCTGCCTTTCGCTATCCTCCAGCCGCTGCTCAGCGCGCTTTTTCTCATCGATGTCGATTGTTGTTCCGAACCACCCGAGAATGTTGCCCTCTTTATCGAGATGGGGGCGGCCGTAGGCGTGGAACCAGCGATAGTCGCCGTCTGCCCGTCTTATGCGATGAACTGACTCGAAGGAGGTTCCGGTCCTCATGCTCGTAAGCCAAGCCTCGGTTACGCGTTCGGCCTCGTCCGGGTGAACGGCCTCCAGCCCGGTTCGCCCTGTCGCGTTGAATTCGTCGGTACGCTTGCCGACGTACTCGACTACGCTTGGATTCACGTAGACGAAGTTTCCCTTAGCGTCGGTGGCCCAGCCTAACCCCGGCATGCTTTCCACGATCAACTTCGCGTCTTGCAGGTGTTGGTCGACATCAGCACGCGCTCGCCAAATGCTCGCAAGCCAGAAGGCGCCCAGAGCACACAACAGAAACGCCGTCGGTCGGGCTATGGAGGCGAACCCATCGGACGATAGGAAAACGATCAGAGCGCCGACGACAATCAAGAGCAACGCAATTGCCACAGCGACCTGCCTGCGTTTGACAAGCATGAGTGCCGCAAGGGCTAAGAACAGCACACCGTACGGCTCCTGTTCGAATATCCCCAGAGCAGTTCCGGCGCATCCCGTCGCAAGTGCAGGTGCGTATTGCCGTATTTCAGGCCCCCTCACGACAGTCTCCCTGGTTGGCACCCCTCAAGGTTCGGCGAAACTATACTTTGATCAGTATGATCAGGCTAGCTGCGCTTCCAGGACTAACGGAAACATATGATTGGCCGATCTGAGCCTCCTGTCTAACATCGAAAGCACCGCAAGCGACCCACGCACGCGAATTAAATCCCGTCAAGCTCGCTGTCCCAGCCGCCGTCCGAGCGACAGCCCACTGAAGGATGAAGGTTCATGGCAGAGCGAAAAACAGAGCTTCCTCCGATCTCACGGCGTGCCGTCTTGGGCAGCGCTGCAGGAGCCGTCGGAGCCTCCCTTCTAGGGTTTCCAGCAATTGCTCCGGTATTGACCGCGAGTGGACAGACGACACAGCAACGATCAGCCGAGGAAAAGACAATGGGCACGATCACGACTAAGGACGGAACGCAGATTTTCTACAAGGACTGGGGAAAGGGCCAGCCTATAGTCTTCCATCACGGTTGGCCGCTTAGCGCCGATGACTGGGACAACCAGATGCTCTTCTTCCTCAGCAAGGGCTATCGGGTAATTGCCCACGACAGGCGCGGACATGGCCGTTCGACGCAGACCGCGACGGGCAATGACATGGATACCTACGCGGCCGACGTTGCGGAGCTTGCAAAGGCGCTCGACCTGCGTGATGCAATCCATGTGGGGCATTCGACGGGAGGCGGCGAGGTCACTCGCTACGTTGCCCAACACGGAAATGACAGGGTGGCCAAGGCGGTGATCATCTCTGCTATTCCGCCGGTGATGTTGAAGTCCGACGACAATCCGGGTGGCTTGCCCATCGGAGTGTTTGACGATCTCCGCGCCCAACTCGCAGCTAACCGCGCGCAATTCTACCTCGACGTTCCCACGGGTCCTTTCTACGGCTTCAACAGGAAGGACGCCAAGGTGTTCCCGGGGCTGATCCAGAATTGGTGGCGGCAGGGAATGATCGGCGGAGCGATCGCGCACTATGAATGCATCAAGGTCTTCTCGGAGACAAACTTCACTGAAGACCTGAAGAAGATCGATGTTCCGGTTCTGGTAATGCACGGCGACGATGACCAGATCGTTCCGATCGCCGACGCTGCCCTCCTGTCGGTCAAGCTACTGAAGCACGGTACGCTGAAGGTCTACAAGGGGCTACCGCACGGTATGTGCAGCACACATCCCGATATTATCAATCCCGATCTGCTGGCGTTTTTCCAGGCATGATCGCCCGGCGGGAAAGGCGGCTTCAGGTGATACCCCAAGCCCCCTGGAGCCGCCCCGCCCGTTTCCGAAAGGATCTGTGATGACCCAAGACTTCAAATTTTCTCGCCGCGGGTTTTGTCTATGCTGCATGGCAGCCTCCACGTTCGCGGCGTCCGGAGGCTGGCTAAGTCCCCGGCAGGTTTTCGCGAAAGCCCAAGGTATCGTGGACATGATCCGCGATGAAGCGGCAAAAGCGCCGATCAAGGTTCACAAAACTAAGGCGGGCGTTTCGATCCTTGAAGGTTCAGGCGGGAACATAGCAGTGCTGACCGGGGGCGACGGAAAGGTCCTGATCGATGGAGGCATAACCGCGTCCCGTCCTCGCATACTCGATGCCTTATCCGGCCTCGGAAAACAGCCGATCAAGCACCTGATCAACACACACTGGCATTTCGATCACACGGATGGAAATGAGTGGCTCAACGCCGAAGGGGCCGCGATCCGCGCGCACGAGAACACCAGGAAACATCTGATGACCGTTCAAAGGGTGGACGACTGGGACTTCGAGTTTCCACGCCCGCCGCTCGCCGCGGTGCCGTCGGAGACGGTCGGCGACGAGATGTCGCTGGAGCTCAACAAGGAAACGTTGATGCTGAAGCACCATCCGAACGCGCATACCGACGGCGACATCTCGGTCACCTTCAGCGAGGCAAACATCGTTCACACCGGAGACCTGTACTGGAACGGCATTTACCCATTCATCGACTATTCGACTGGTGGAGGGATCGACGGCAAGATCAAGGCGGTTGAAGACATTCTCTCTAACATCACCGAAGAGACAGTTGTCATTCCGGGGCACGGTCAGCCTCTCAGCAAAAAGTCCGAATTAAGTGACTACCGTACGATGCTCGTCGACATCCGCGGAAATGTGGCAAAGCTGAAGTCCAAGGGAAAGCCCATCGACGAGATCATTGCCGCGAAACCGACTGCCGACTTCGACGCAAAGTGGGGGCAGTTCGTCATCAGTCCCGAGTTCTTCACGCGCCTTGTCTATCATGGCGTCTGAGTTGCGAACACGAGGGTATGTGATGTCTATGATCGATTGGAATGCCTATCATCAGCAGGTGCTTGCGGGGGTCGGCGAAATCGCCGCACTGAGTCCGGACGTGATCAGAGGCTACCAGGCAATCGGCGGAGCGGCCCGTAAGACCAATCTGCTGGGTAGCAAGGTCAACGAACTGATCGCTCTAGCGGCTGCGGTCTCGCTGCGCTGCGATGGCTGCATCGTTGTTCACACCGACGCCGCGCTTAAAGCGGGTGCGACGCGCGAAGAGATCGCCGAGGCGCTCGGGACGGCTATTGGCGTCAACGCTGGAGCAGGACTCGTTTATTCCACGCGAGTGATGGATGCCGTCAAATCAAAGGCTTCATGACAACCTCAGCGGTTTACATTGAGGCTCAGCCCAGGTCGGGCCTGTCAGGGAAACCCGCAATTGGGTGAACGGAGGTTCGGTTGAGAAAAGAAAGATTCGGTTCATGCTCAGGCACTCCCGAAAGCTGCCTGAGGCCATAGTGGGCGACGAAGGCCCGCCTCGATGTGAAAACAGGACTCGGCTAAGCCGGCAGACCAGAGCCAGATCGCCTGAGCCAGGAGGCCCAAGTGTCCGTGCTGTCATCATCTGGAAATCTCGGCGAGAAGCGCTTCGATATCATCGACAAGGTCCTGATGATCTTCAAGGCCAACACTTATGCGCAAGACGAGATCATCTGCGTCCCACCTCCGCACCGTGCGGTAGGCCTTGACAGGCATGGGCGCAATGAGACTGCGCATTCCGCCCCAGGATGCCCCTATCGCAAATGTCTTGAGCACATTGAGAGAAGGCGAGACGCGATCGGACAGGCCTCTTTTGAAAACGACGCCAAAGACACCTGACGCCCCAAGAAAGTCCCTCTTCCAGATCGAATGGCCAGGATCGGTCGGCAATGCTGGATGGATAACACGTTCCACGATTTCCGCTGCCTGTATCCTTTCGATCAACTGCAGGGCACCTTGACTTGCATGTCTCATGCGAGCGCCGAGCGTTTCTAGTCCTCTTAAGACCAAAGAGGCGTCATCCGGTGACACGCAGATCCCCATTCGTCCGAGCGTTGACCGTATCGGAGCGGTTAGTTGTTCGTCGCGGACCGTCAACGATCCCAGCAGTACGTCTGAATGCCCCGAAATGTACTTGGTCAGCCCCTCTGTGACGATGTCTGCTCCGAGCGTCAGGGGTTTGTAGTTCAGAGGTGTCGCCCAGGTATTGTCGCAGCCAACCAGTGCCCCGTGCCGATGGGCTATGTCAGCAATAATGGGAAGATCTTGGACTTCCATTGTCGTCGACCCAGGAGATTCGCACCAGACTATCTTGGTTCTGGCGTTGATTTTAGCGACGAGATCGGATGGATCGACGGGATCGTAGTAGGCAACCTCGATACCGAAGCGCGCGAGTTCCGTATTGGCGAAATCGCGCACCGGGGGTACACGGAATCGGCTATGAGGATGCCGTCACCCGCCTTGAGAAATGGAAGCATCGCAATCGCGTTGGCCGCCTGGCCCGAGGGCACGAGGAATGTTCTGGCACCGTTCTCGAGAGCTGTCAGTTTTGCCTCGAGCGTTCTGGTGGTCGGTGTCCCGTAAAGACCGTAACTGTAGCCGTCAGGTCCGCGTTGTCCGCGGTTTGCGTAATCCTCGGCGGTGTCGAAGACGATCGTTGAAGCACGATGCACTCCAACCCCGAACGTTGCGAAGCCTTCGGCATTTACGTGGGGTGTCACGACACAGCGCGTGAGGTCCTTCATCGCATTCTTCCTTTTGACCGAGGCGGAAATCACCAGTGTCCACCATATCCGCCCCCTGCAACTGCGTGGTTGGGTGCGAACTCTAGGCGACCGAAAATTCCAGACCGCTTACATCGATGGATATCATCAAGCGAGACAAATCGGGCGTGAGGTCTGCTAGGCGAGGGTACCCACGTAGCTTCGTTGGTATGTTGACCCCATGACACTCTTCGTAGTGAGAAAGCAATTCCGTGATGGTTATGCCCGCGTCGCCATCGACATGGTAGTCATGCCTGCGCAAGAGGAAGTTGCCGTCAAAGAAGTAATCGTGTACGCGGGCAGCGGTTGCAAGGTCCGGCGGCAACTGGGCCCTGAGAACCCGCCATTGGTTTCCACCTTCGTTCCAGGGAACAAGCTCACATACCTCGACACCTTCCAGCATTAAATGGAATGGAGCGGTCAAAAACGATCTAACAGTGGAGCATGCCAGCAAAACTCCGACCAATGCATCGACTGGCAGTTTGAAGTCGTATTGCAATTGCGCGGAACGCACGTCCTCGACTCCGGTAACAAGGGAGCCGTCGTCACCCAGGATGGACAAGCGGTTGCGTTCGAGGTCGCTTCGGCAATTGACGCATCCAAGGGGTTCAATGACCGCTCGTTGCAGCTGCGGGAAGACAGTTATCTGTCGAGGCGCCGGGTTGCCAAAATTCACACATAAATCGCCACCCAGTAAAGCCGTTGCCTTCGCAACATTATGTGCGCCCCAGTTTGTCAGCCCCCCATGAGCAACGATGGCTTTGTCGAGCAGCTTGTTCAAACTTTCGCTCCCGATACCAAGTGACAACGACCCGCTCGATCATGTCTGATCAGCTCTTCCTATAAGGTACACCTCTGCTGAAAATCCGAAATCATATCTTCCATTAGGGCGAGAGCTCTAACCTGAAATTGCAACCGCCGGGCTCGGTTGCCACTTCGCCGAAAGCGCGCATCTAAAGGTATATATGATTTCGGCCACCAGGAAGTTGGCGCACAGTCTCCCCCGACGAACGCTACAAGGAGACGCGAGATGCCGACGATGCGAGCAGCGGTGGTCGAAGCCGCGAATGGTCCCTTCCGGATTTCTGAATTGGAGCATCCGGTACCCAAGTCTGGCGAGGTGTTGGTTCGCATCTGGGCTAGCGGTGTGAATCCCCTGGATACGAAAATCCGTGCCGGAGCCGCGGCGCATGCCCGACATGAATTGCCTGCGATACTTGGAATCGATCTTGCCGGGGTCGTGAAGGAGGTTGGTGAGGGTGTGACGAGGTTTTCTCCCGGTGACGAGGTCTACGGGATGGCCGGAGGTGTGGGTGGTAATCAAGGATCACTTGCGCAGTACGCGGCGGTTGACGAGCGCCTTCTGGCAATCAAGCCGTCGAACATCTCAATGCGCGAAGCAGCGGCACTGCCACTGATCTTCATCACTGCATGGGAGGGGCTCGTCGACCGAGTGAACGTTCAGGCTGGACAATCAGTTCTCGTAATTGGTGCTGGCGGGGGCGTCGGGCATATCGCTGTCCAGATCGCAGTGGCGTTGGGAGCTGTCGTGTGTGCCGTCGATTCGGGGAGCAAGGGAGACTATCTCCGCAGCCTGGGAGCAACGCCGATCGACTATTCCTCCGATGACGTTGAGACCTACGTTGCAAAGCACTCCGGCGGCAAAGGATTCGATGTCGTTTACGACACCGTCGGCGGCGCGGGATTGGACGCCGCATTCAAGGCCGTCGCCCGGTTCGGACACGTGGTGAGTTGCCTTGGTTGGGGATCTCATGCCCTGGCTCCCCTCTCGTTCAAGTCTGCTACCTACTCTGGTGTCTTCACTCTGATCCCACTGCTGACCGGTGATGGGCGCGAGCACGATGGCGATATCATGCGGGAGGCTACGAAACTGGTGGAGGCAGGGAAGGTGTCGCCACGCCTCGATGCGAGGACATTTACGCTCGAGACCGCTGCCAGCGCCCACGAGCTAATCGAGACCCGAAAGGCCAACGGCAAGCTTGTTGTCGAGCTCGATTAGTTGCGGTCGGCCCTGTCGAATTTCCCTAACCAAAGAAACCAGAGGAGAATACGATGCCCTTTGTGAACATCAAACTCGTGGATGGTGTATTTACCAGCACCCAAAAACACGCGCTGGCGAAGGCGATCACCGATGTCATGGTCAAGTTCGAAGGCTCCGAGGCATTCCGTTCCGTTACCTGGGTTCTGATAGAGGAGCTTCACACCGATGGCTGGCATATTGGCGGGCAACCCTTCGCGGGGCCATCCTCGCTAATGGAAACCCTTGGCCGCTCTAAGGCCGTCTACGAGATGATTGACGGGAACCCGACCTCTCGTGACGAGTTTGCAGCGGCGTTGCCACCCAAGGCCGAGGCCAGCTAGCCTTCAACAGCATCCATCTCGATTTCGATGGTGAGGGAACGGATACATGACCATCGACTACAACGAGACTACCAATCCTGCGCTCACCGGATTCAAGGGGCGTTGTCCGCGTTGTCAACGGGGACACCTGTTTAACGGGCTCCTGTCATTGGCGTCGTCTTGTGAGGTCAGTGGTCTGGACTATGCGTTCGCTGACCCTGCGGACGGCCCGCATTTTTCGCCATGAGTATCGTCGCCGTTCCTGCGCTTGCTTTCGCTCTGTGGCTCCAACTGACATTCGAGCCCTCGCTCTGGGTACATCTTTCAACTCTACCTTTAACCACGGCAGCATGTGTCGTGCTGTTGAGGCCTTTGAAAGGCTGGCTGGTATGCTCCCAATACTTTCATAAAGCCGAAGAAGGCCACATCGATCGGAACTGGCGAAGTTGAATGGAAGACCTCGCGTCGGCGCGGAGGCAGTCTTGTTCGCCGTCGGGATCACGGTCCGTTCGAACGACAGGTCCTTTGCTGCTAAACCAGACACACCAGATCTGTTCCACCCAGCCGTCCCCGCATGATCTTTTGCGAGCGAGACAAAGAGAAGGACATCCTCGCGTCTGGGTGTATGCAGAACTCGATGGGATTGCAGGGCAAACGGGTCCCGGCCATGATGACGCGGGACCCTGGCCTTTAAGCGATGTCTACGACGAGCTTTCCGTCAACCTGGCCGGCTTCAATCAACTCGTGGGCCGCCATCACATTCTCAAGTGTGAAGGACCGATCGTCGAGACGCGGCATCAACTGACCCCTTTCTGCAAGGCGCGTTGCTTCCCGCATGATGTCCCCGTGATGCTCACGACCTTCGCCAGTGAGTAGCGGAAGCAGTGTGAACACGCCGGAGTATGTCGCCGCCTTGAATGAAAGCGGGGCGAGGGCGTGCGAGCCCCAGCCGAGGCAGCTAACCACATGCCCAAAGCGGGCGACTGCCTTGAACGCAGTGTCCAGACCAGCGCCGCCAATCGTGTCGTAGACGACGTCGAATCCTTGCCCTTGTGTGTATTTGGCGACGTATTCTTCAACGGTTTCCGTGGCGTAGTCGATCGGCGTCGCATTGAGGCTCTTGATGTAGTCAGCCTTCCGGGCTCCATCGACTGCATAGACGTCCGCACCAAGAGATTTGCCAATCTGAACTGCTACGTGTCCGACCCCGCCACCGCCACCGAGGACGAGCACCTTCTGGCCAGCCCGGACGCCCACACGGTCCACGAGGCCTTCCCACGCCGTGATGAAGATGAGCGGTAGCGCAGCCGCTTCACGCATGGAAAGGTGAGATGGCTTAATGGCCAGCAGCCGTGCATCGACGGCCGCAAGTTCTGCCAGCGAACCTTGCACGCCGGCTACGCCGCCTGTCATGCCATAGACTTCATCTCCGCGGCGAAACCCCGTCACGCCTGCACCGACTTCTTCAACAATCCCGGCAAGGTCGATACCTAGGATTGCGGGAAGCGGATGACGGGCGTGAGCGGCTGCACCTGCGCGGATTTTCGTGTCCAATGGGTTTACGCCACTCACCTTTACGCGGACGAGCACCTGACCTTCGCCCGCAACCGGTCGTGCAATCTGCGCGACACGGAATTCGGTACCGTGATTTTCAAGAACTAATGCTTTCATCGTGCCCATAGGATTGATCCCTTTCACTTGATGTCAGCACTTTGCTCTGGAAGCTTCCGAATGGACATCATATAGCTTGCATGTTGATAATGCATTTTTGAATGGGTCGTAAGTCATGATGGAATGGAGCGACATTCGTCTTTTCCTTGCGATCGCGAGGGAAGGAACGCTGGGTGCGGCCGCGAGAAAGTTGGGCCTGACGCAGCCGACTATGGGAAGACGACTAAAGACTCTTGAGGCCGCGGTCGGCCACTCGCTGTTCCAACGCACACCGGACGGGTTTGTCCTGACAGATGAGGGTGCCGTCGTAATGGGGCACGCCGAGCGGATGGAGGAGGAGGCGATCGCACTCCAGCGCCAACTTGCGGGTACCGAGAACACGTTGTCCGGCACCTTGCGGATATCCTGCTCTGACTGGTTCGGCGTCCATGTTCTCGCCCCCATCCTTGCCGACTTCAGACGTGTGCATCCCAATGTAATCATCGAGATTCTCACTGACTCCAGGCTTTTGAACCTGGCGCGTCGCGAAGCCGATCTGGTTTTCCGGATACGGTCCTTCACGGAGCCGGAAGTCATTTCACGCAAGCTACTGCATATTCCCTATGGCCTGTATGTCGCCAAAGGATCGGACGACCCTTCGCCCGGCACAGGAGCGGGATTCAGCGTGATCATTATGGATGAGGCACTTGGAAGCATGCCCGATGTGGCTTGGCTTAAGGGCCGGTTCCCGAATGCGAAAGTTTCGATTCGAAGCAACAATCGCGATGTTCAGGCACGGTTATGCGCAGATGGTGCAGGTATGGCCGTTCTTCCGAGGCCGCTGGGGGACTCGATGGAGGGGTTGAAGCGTGTCGACGTGTCGGAGGCTCCCCCTGGAAGGGATACCTGGCTAGGGTATCATCAGGATCTACGACGCCTTCCACGGCTTCGAGCGGTTATTCAGTTTGTTGGTGAGCAAGCGCAAATAATACAGCGCCTATATCGCTAATGCCGCCTCTGCGCGCAGCGGGCGTATTTGAACGCTTGTCAGACCGCGGCCTACCCGCATCCAAGGCGTCCAAGGCTAGATCTGACTGGCCTCGTCCAGCAGGTCGACTCTCGTAGTCCGGGCGGAAGAAATTGCGCGTCGCAGGTCATGCTGCGCGCCTCTCCGGCGACAGACTTTGAAGCCAGTGTTCATGACGAGCCCGCGAATGCCCGCTCGTGGCTTATGAGGACTGCTGCGAAAACAGGATGCGATGGACGTCGGACATCTGCGCGCGGTGGATTCGAGATCGCTTCTAAAAAACAATTCGGCGGACGGCCCGTGATCCGAGCTTCTGATCTGGGCAGCAGCGAAAACAGGCCCGATGGCCGCCGGAAACGAGGCAATTCAAGCGTCCGTTGTTGGACCGGCGACACCTTGTAGTCTGGAGCAACACATTGGAGATTGGACACATGGCGCTCAGGCGGATGGACAACGTAGGAATCGTCGTCGAAGATCTGGGAGGGTCGATTGATTTCTTTCGCGAACTCGGCCTCGAGCTCGAAGGGCGGACCACGACCGAAGGTGAATGGGCCGGACGTGTCACTGGACTGGGCGATCAGCATGTCGAGATTGCCATGATGCGCACGCCAGACGGCCATAGTCGGCTAGAGCTCTCCCGCCTCCTCTCCCCGCCTGTGATTGCAGATCACCGGAACGCTCCGGTTAACGCCCTAGGCTACCTGCGCGTCATGTTCGCGGTGGACGACATTGACGAGACGCTTGAAAGGCTCCGCACCCGCGGCGCGCAGCTCGTAGGCGAAGTAGTCCAGTATAGAGACGCTTACCGCCTCTGCTACGTCCGTGGGCCTGAAGGACTTCTCATCGGGCTCGCCCAAGAGCTCAACTGAGCGCAACAGACGACGAACAGCCAGAAGTCACCAATGTCTGCGAGTGCGTCCGAGGCGGGCCTGTTCGGGCCGGCTCGCCCACTAACGTCACCGTCAACTGCCTCGCGCCCAGCGCTCCCGCCGGCTCAAGGGTTGGAGATCGGGGCAACAGGCCGTTCAAACCTATCGGCAACGCCGTTGCTCGCGAGACTGTCGCGGATCTGCTGTCGAACCCAGTAATTTGCGGCGTCGCTGTCGGCGTGTTTTGCCCAAACCATGTTCACGGGCGGGAAGGTCAATGATACTGGCAACGGGCTGACCTCCAATCCCAATAGCGGCCCGTATCGTTCTGCAATCCGCGCAGGCACTGTGGCTATGACGGGGCTGAGCTGCGCCGCGGACAGAACGGACATGTAGCCTGGTGCCGCTGCAACAACGTTGAGATCCACCCCCGCAATCTCCAGCGCATCTTTGATGCACCCATGCAAGGTTTCATTCTGGGATATAGTCGAATGTTCAGCGGACAGATATTCGTCAAGTCCAACGGGATTAGACAGTGCGATAAGGTCTGGATTGAAGCAACAAGCCACTCCCGTCTCGTAAAGCTTCTCAAACGATCGGCGGCTTGTCAGGGTATAGGTGCAGCCAACGGCAAGATCTATCGACCCGTCCTCAAGGGAAGGCTCCATCGCCTCGTACGGGAAGACGCGCGCGAGTATCTTGATGCCGGGAGCGAGCCGTCGCAAACGCGCCGTCAAATCCGGAATAAGCAAGAGTTCGATTTCCGGAGACATTGCAACGCGAAAAATTCGTTCCTCTGTAGCCGGATCGAACTCCTCGCCGCCTGTCAGCGCCAATTGGGCTTGCCGCAACGCCTTGCGCACGGGCACGGCGAGGCTCCGGGCTCGCGCGGTAGGTTGCATAACCTGTCCGACGCGTATGAATAACTCGTCCTGTAACAGCACGCGCAACGTCGAAAGCGAATGGCTCATCGCTGGCTGTTGGATTTTCAAGCGTCGCGCGGCTTTCGTAACATTTCCTTCAGCCATCAACGCATCGAAAGCGACGAGGAGATTGAGATCGAAGGAGCGAAGATTGAAATGATCGATAGTTGTCATGACCTGCATCGATTTGCGTGCTGATGCCCCGGAACATATTTGCTCTCCAGGGCAGTTCAAGGCCTGAGTTCTGGAAACCTGACAGCATCTGGAGTTTTTTAATGCACACACGCCGTTCGCTTCTCATCAACACAGCTGGATTTGCGGTCGCCGCCGGGACCGTGGCAGCGTTTCCGGCTGGCGTCTTTGCCAAGGCGCCCATCGTCGGCACGCAAGCCGCCGGCTTTTATCGGATAAAGCTCGGCGACTACGAGATTACCGCCCTCTCCGACGGCACGGTGAAGCTGCCGATGTCCAAAATCTACAGAAACATGGATGAAAAGGAGATCGGCACTTACCTGACTGACCGGTTTCAATCGAGCTCTAGCGAAACGTCTGTCAATGCCTTCCTTGTCAACACGGGCGGGCGCCTGGTTCTCATCGATACCGGCACGGGCGACCTGATGGGCCCGGCGTTGGGCAAGCTTGCGACCAATATCCGTGCAGCGGGTTACAACGTCTCCGACATCGACGACGTCATTCTGACCCACATCCACGCCGACCACTCAGGCGGGCTCGTTGCCAACGGCAGCCGCGTGTATGAAAACGCCGTCCTACATGTCAACCAGCGAGAGGCCAAGTTTTGGCTAAACGCAGATGCCAAGGCTAAAACAGACAAGGTGCTCGGCCCGCAGATCGCTCAGGCTGAGAAATGTGTCGGCCCCTATGTCGACGCCGGCAAATTTGAAACCTTCGATGACAATGGTACGCCTGTTGCGGGTTTTGGAACAATCCTGCTGGCCGGTCATACACCTGGTCACAGCGGTATCGTCGTGGAGAGCAATAGCGAAAAGATCGTGTTCTGGGGTGATATCGCCCATGGCGATGTTCTCCAGTATGATCATCCGGAAGTGACTGTCGAATTCGACGTGGATCAGAGCGCAGCAGCATCGACCCGGGCAGCCGCGTTCGCCGAAGCCGCTGATCAGCGGTATTTGGTCGCCGGTGCCCATCATGCGTTTCCTGGGATCGGCCACGTTCGTCGGGATGAGAGCAATTATGACTGGGTGCCGCTGGTCTATCGTGCCCAGTACTAACGCCGTTAGACCCTGCCAGGTGGGCACGGCTTTATCGAAAAACAGACCGCCATTCACAACGAAAGTTGTGGATGGTGTTTCGTTGGCTGCAGAGCCCAGTCCCACGGTGGTCTGTTTGGGCTTTTGTCGGCATCATTCGGTTCGAAGTCTAATTGTGACGGGTGGATCGTTGGAGAAATGGGCAATGGTTCGAGAGCAACGTTCTACCGCCTACCCCAGAGTTCCCGCAGGATAGTTATCGGCACATGACCTGCCTTGTGATCCCTGAGGGGGTGAATTTCTTTCCCGGCTCATGAAACCAAATACTTCATGTCAGCATTGAGAATGTCATGGGCGGACTAGTGAAACGAGGGGCATTCCAAGAATGCTCGCTCGTCAAGCACGAGGGCGTAGCTTCATGCCCTCTAAAAAGGGGTTCAAGTTGGAAATCGCAGATGCAACAAAATCGGAAGCAGTCCCTCCCATCCGCAACCGCGTTGAAGATGGGCTCCACGTTGCGTCGCCTCTCCCTCTCTTAGACGAAATCACCCCGGATCGGACCTCGCCCCTTGGTCTCGAACAATATATCGCCGGCCGCATTCTGGTGAGCGGGGACAGTCCAGCATGGACCGATATGTTCGTGCAGGTCTACTCCCGCCACATTAAGCAAGAACCGTTTCTTGTACCGGCTGTCGCCGAACCGCTCATCGTTTGGGTCATGTCGGGGGAAGCCATCGTCGAAGAACGAGAGCTGGATGGAGAATGGGTCTCCAATATCGTAACAGTCGGTGACTTCTTCCTCACCCGCTCTCCGACACCCTATGAAATGCGTTGGCGCGCGACCGGCCCGGCCCCTTTTCAGGTGATGCACCTTTATCTGTCAGTTCCTCTCTTCGAACGCGTGGCAGAGGTGCTTAGCGGCGATGCGCCTCCCGCACTGCGTGATGTATCGGGCGGCAAAGACGAGCAGCTTTCGCATCTTCTGGCGTTGATTCATCAGGAACTTACCGCTGAAGGCAAAGGTAGTCAGTTGTTCGTCCAGGGGCTCGCTCAGAGCCTGGCCGTCCACCTCATCCGTAACTATGCGTCGAGTGAGACTGACATCGGCCGGCAGACAGCACTTCCAGGCTTCAAGCTTCGACGGGCTATTGCCTACCTCGAAGGCCACCTGGCCGACCCGTTTAATCTCGCTCAGCTCGCCGGAACAGTTGGCATGAGCGAATTCCATTTCAGCCGTCTGTTCAAAAAGGCAACAGGCCTTTCGCCCTCCCGATACTTCATCCGCCAGCGCGTTGCTAAGGCACAGCAGCTCCTACAGGAAACGGACACGAGCATTATCGAGATCGGCATGTCCGTCGGCTATTCGAGCCCCAGCCACTTTGCCCAGGTCTTCCGGCGCGAGACGGGTCTGCCGCCGAGCCACTACCGCCGGGGTTAGTTTCTTCGCCTGTTGCGATTTGAGCAAAATCGCAACAGGTCGAGCAAGGCCCCGAGAGAAGGGCAAGCATGAAACACTTAGGTTCCTCCTTGTCGAAACGAAACGCCCACCGAGGTGGTGGGCTTCAAGACAAGGAATGAAGACAATGACCAACCTCAACGGAAAGATCGCACTGGTAACCGGCGCATCAAGCGGCATTGGCGCCGCTACCGCGGTAAAGCTCGCTGAAGCTGGCGCAAAGGTCGGCCTCGCGGCTCGCCGCACCGAAAAGCTCGAAGATCTCAAGAGCCGGATTGAAGCCAAGGGCGGTGAAGCTCTTGTGATCGAGATGGATGTGGTCGATGCGGCGTCGATCGAAATGGGCGTCAAGAAGCTTGTCGATACCTACGGCTCGATCGACATCCTGGTCAACAATGCTGGCCTGATGCCGCTCTCCGACATCGACCAGTTCAAGGTCGACGAGTGGCACCGGATGGTGGACGTGAATGTGAAGGGCCTGCTCAACACGACGGCCGCCGTTCTGCCCCAGATGATCAAGCAGCATTCCGGCCATATCTTCAACATGTCGTCGATTGCTGGTCGCAAAGTGTTCAAGGGTCTGTCTGTCTACTGCGCCACAAAACATGCGGTAACTGCCTTCTCGGACGGGCTGCGCATGGAAGTCGGACAGAAGCACGGTATCCGCGTCACCTGCATCCAGCCAGGCGCTGTCGCAACCGAGCTCTATGACCACATCACCGACCCGGGCTACCGCAAGCAGATGGATGAGCTTGCCGGTCAGATGACCTTCCTCCAGGGCGAGGATATCGGCGACACCATCGTGTTTGCCGCTCAGGCCCCGGCTCACGTGGATGTCGCCGAGCTGTTCGTCCTGCCCGTTGAACAGGGTTGGTGAAAGCCGGCCCTAATAGGGACCCCGCCTATGCGCGGGGGCTCCCTTCGAGGGAGAAAACAATGAAGGAAATACCTGCATCTCAAGCCTATCGTCTTCTCGAGCAAGGACCCATTGTCTTGGTCACGACAAGCCAAAATGGAAAGCCAAACGTGATGACGATGGGCTTTCACATGATGATCCAACACGCCCCGCCGCTGATCGGATGCGTTATCGGTCCCTGGGACCACAGTTATCAGACCCTTCGGAACACTGGCGAATGCGTGATTGCTGTTCCCGGTCTCGATCTCGGTGAGACGGTCGTTGACGTCGGAAACTGCTCCGGCGACCGGATGGACAAGTTCCAGAGGTTTGGCCTCAAGACACGGCCGGCCAAGGACGTTTCCGCCCCGCTCATCAACGATTGTCTGGCAAACATCGAGTGTCGGATCGTTGATACCACCCTCACTGATCCCTACAACCTCTTCGTCCTTGAGGCGACGAGGGTCTGGATCAACGAAGACCGCAAAGAGCGTCGGATGATGCATCACCGGGGTGACGGCACCTTTACTGTCGACGGCGGCACGCTCGATCTCAAGGACCGCATGGTGAAATGGCGCCATCTCCCGTGACGGGCGCCGTTCGCAACATTCAAAACCAGAAGGAGACGTCATGTCCGCATATCTCGTGGTCGATCTCGACATCCACGATCCACAGGCGATCGAAGACTATCGATCCAAGGCATTGCCGCTTGTCGCAAAGGCAGGTGGGCGCCTTATCTCTCTCGATGCCGAGCCGCTTGAGCTCGAAGGCTGGCAGGCGACCAATATGCTGATCATCGAGTTTCCCGACAAGGAAGCGATCCGCCAGCTGTTTTCATCGCCAGAATACGCACCGCTTGCGACGCAACGCCAAGCCGCTGCGCGATCCCGCATCATTGCCCTCGCCGGGGTCTGAAAAGCGCAAAAACCCGACCGATCTTGCATGGGTCAGCGAAAGTTAAACTTGAGGATCAATCACAATGGCTCGGATCGGAATGAATTGAAAGGAGACCCGAAATGGCCGAACTGACCAACGTGGCCTACTTCACTGCAAAGCCGGGCCGCTCGACAGATCTGGGTAAGGAGCTGCTTCAACTCGTTACCCCTTCCAGACGTGAAGCGGGCTGCCTCCGCTATGAGATCCACCAATCCAACGACGTCTCAGACGTTTGGATGGTGCTCGAAGACTGGAGGTACGAATCCGACTTCGATCTTCACATGGGGACGGGTTACGTCCAGGCCTTTATGGCGAAGCTACCGGATCTGTGCTCCGAAGACGTGGAAATTTGCGGCTATCAGCAACGATCCCCGCAGGTCTGAGATATGAAAGGAGTACATCAAATGGGCACGCAAAACGCAAAAGTCTGGCTCGTGACCGGTTGCTCGACCGGCTTGGGTCGCTACATCGATGAGCATCTCCTGGAAGCCGGCGAAAAAGGTGTGGTCACCGCACGCAAGACCGACAAGGTCGCTGACTTTCAACGGCGAAGCCTTGATCCTGCCCCTCGATGTCATCGACCGCGATCAGTGCCGGCAAGTTCTAGAAGCTGCCAAGGTCCACGTCGGTCGAATTGATGTTGTGATCAATAATGCTGGTATCGACTTCTTCGACGCGATCGACTGATGGACAGGATGCCCGACGCCTATTCGACGCCAATTTCTTCGGCACTGCCAACACCATCGATGCGCTACTTCCGCGCTCTCGCCGCAGTAGCACTATTGTCAATCTGACATCAATCGGCGGCATAGTCGGCTATACCGGCGTTGGGTATTATTGCGCGACGAAATTCGCAGTCGAAGGCCTGTCGGATACGCTTCGGGCAGAAGATCCTCTCGGCGAAGCGTTTCGAAGGAAAAGTCGCCATCGTAACGGGGCGGGAACTGCACGGAAGGTGGCCCTGAGTGGGGCAAAGGAATAACGACAAATGCCCGGGCGTTGTGCCTGGGCTTTTGACTGTCGTTGTTCGTCCGATTAGCGGCGGGCGTCGAGACTGTATCGTCCCGCGCCGAACGCGACCACCTGCAGCAGACCACCGGCCATCGCGATATTCTTGAAGAAGTGGATGAACTGGTTCAGGTCGCCGAGGTTGTTGTGGAACGTGACGGCCGTTGCGACACTGAAGAATGCAAGAATAAGGGCCACGACGCGTGTCTGGAAACCCAGGATGAGCGCGAAGCTGCCGATGACTTCCGTCACCACCGCGGCGCCGTAGGAAAGAGAAGGGAAAGGCAGACCCACCATGTTGATGTAGCCGATCGTACCAGCCGGATCGGAAATCTTGCTGATGCCGGAAAGAAGGAAGATTGCGGCCAGAAGGACACGGCCCGCAAGCGGTGTCACACCGTTGATCAGGGCCGATTGGGAAATGGTTTCAACGCGTTGAGCGATTGCATCGGAATAGGGCATGGACGTTCTCCTGAGTTGGGCGTAGCCACCGTGGCTGCGTCTTGAGAAGAAATTGCCATCATCCGATCCAACGAAAAAGCTGGTTAATTTCTCCTATTATCATCGATTTTTTCGAATGGTAGCGACAAAGAAAAACCCGCGCTCTTGAATGCGCGGGTCCGGCTGGAGGGTCGTGTAAATCAGATGACGGAGAGGAGGCCTCCGTCCACTATGAGGGCCGTGCCGGAAACATAGCTCGATAGGTCCGAGCCGAGGAAGGCTACGGCGTCTCCAACCTCCGATGGCCTGCCAAGCCGGCGAAGGGGGGTCCTTTGACGGAAGCCTTCGGAGGCTTGCGCGATCCCTGGGCTTGTGCGGAGAAGCTCGGTGTCGATTGTGCCAGGTGCGACGGCATTCACGCGGATGCCGTCAGGGCCAAGAGCATCGGCCAATGATTTCGCCATGAGCACGACCCCGCCCTTGCTCGTCGAGTAGGCAACCGTGATTCCGGCGCCAGCAATCCCGCCCATGCTTGCCATTAAGACGATGCTGCCCTGTTTACTGAGCGCTTTCATCTGACGGGCGGCAGCCTGGGCACCAAACAGCGGGCCGTCGAGATTGATGGACATCAGCCGGCGATAATCCTCTTCAGGAACCTCGGCGCCATCGGTCCTTAACGTGATGCCGGCGTTTGCGACCATGACGTCGACACCACCGAATTCCTCCGATGCAGCGATCAGGGCGTCATTGTCAGCCTTACGGCTAACGTCCGCCTTTACGAAAACGGACTGCGCGCCGAGCTTCTGGATCTCGCACGCAGTCGGCTCGCCGCCTTCGCGCGGGGCCTCAACGACGTCTGAGACGATGACTGTCTTGGCACCATGCTCTGCTGCCCGAATGGCGATTGCGCGCCCGATACCGCTTGATGCGCCGGTTACGATGACGACCTTGCCGTAAAGAATGTTACTATTGCTCATGATGGTGATCCTTAAAGCTCAGGCACTTTGGGAGCCGAGGGAGGAAGGGCGCCGAGCTGCTGCAGAAGGTAGTAGAGGTTGGCGACACCCCAATGCTCGACGATCTGGCCGTTACGAATGCGCATGGCATCGACCGTTTCGAATTTGATCTTCCGGCCGGTTGGCTCGATCCCAAGAACTACGCCCTTGTGGGTGCCGTGGTAGGTCTTGAAGGTCGTGACAATGTCTCCGTCGACCGCCTGCCAGTGGATCTCGGCACGGAAATCCGGGAAGGCTTCACGAAGGGCGTGATAGAGACGACGCGCACCTTCCTTGTCCGGCGTTCCGCCTGGCTGTGGCGTATGGTCAAGAAAATCGTCGGCGAACAGTTCGTCGAAGAGCTCGAAATCGCCGCCGGACTGCACTTCAAGTGTGTTGCGACCTACGACAGCCTTTGGTGAAGCCTGTTGGTCTGACATGAGATGATCCTTTCTAGCTTCGGAGTCAGAGTTCGAAACCACCGATCGTCATGCCGCCGTCGACGGTCAGCATGTGTCCGGTGACATAAGATGCGGGGTTAGAGGCAAGCCAGATCGCTGCAGCCGCGATCTCCTCGGGCCTGCCGCCGCGTTTGGCGGGAATGGCGTTTCGCGCAAGCGCTGCGAAACCCGGATTCTGCTGGCTGTTTGCCACGACCATTGGAGTTTCGGTCCAGCCGGGTGCGATTGCGTTGACCCGAATGCCATGAACTGCGTTCTCCATAGCGGCAACACGGGTCAGGCCATGCACGCCGTGCTTTGACGCAGCGTAGGCGCTCATCCCACCGGGGCCCGTCAGCGCAGCAACCGAGGCGGTATTGACAATCGCGCCACCGCCACTCCGCTTGATGAGTGGGATCTGGTATTTCATTCCAAGAAATACGCTCTGCAGATTGACAGCGATGACGCGCTGGAAATCCTCCAGCGGGTAATTTTCGATCGGCAGCGCAGGACCAGTGATGCCGGCATTGTTAAAGGCGGCATCGAGCCGCCCCGATGTTGAACCGATCTGCTCAATCCAGCTGCCAACTTGGATTTCGCTCGATACGTCGAGCTCCGTCATGAAGGCCCGAGCGTCTCCAGCCCCGATCAGCTCGGCAGTCTCGGCAAGTCCTTCGGCGTTTCTATCAGCGATATGCACCGTGGCGCCTTCCTGGGCGAGCCCGATGGCTAAGGCGCGTCCAATGCCTGAACCTGCTCCTGTGATGGCTGCTACTTTCTTGGCGAAAAGTTGAGACATAACTTCCCCTTGCCAGCGGCGCTAAAGGCTGGTCCGCTTGGAGGTTGATATTTTTGGGCGGGTTAGCGGCGTTAGCCGCGAGCTGCGACAAGGGCCGCGGCAGTACGGGCGACCAGTTCGCCCTGATGGTAAGCACCTGCCAGATCGATTTGGGAAGGCTTACGGGAACCGTCGCCTCCGGCCACGGTCGTTGCGCCATAAGGGGCGCCGCCAACAATCTCTTCCATGTTCATCTGGCCCTGATGGCTGTAGGGCAGGCCGACGATAACCATGCCGAAATGCATGAGGTTGGTAATGACTGAGAACAAGGTGGTTTCCTGCCCGCCATGCTGCGTGCCTGTCGACGCGAACGCGCCACCTACCTTGCCGTTCAGGGCGCCGCGTGCCCACAGACCGCCGGCCTGGTCGAGAAAAGCTGCCATCTGCGACGACATGCGGCCGAAGCGGGTTCCCGTGCCGACGATGATTGCGTCGTAGTCGGCCAGCTCTGCAACGGTTGCGACTGGCGCATCCTGGTCAATTTTGAAATGGGCTTTTTCGGCGATTTCGAGCGGCACAGTCTCCGGCACACGCTTGATCGTGACCTGTGCGCCGGTGTTGCGAGCGCCCTCTGCGATCGCGCCTGCCATGGTTTCGATGTGGCCGTAGGACGAGTAGTAAAGAACGAGTACTTTGGTCATTGTGCGTCTCCTTCGAGTTGGTTTCGATGAAGACAAACTGCAGGGTTCCAGCATTTCGAAACAGCCGGATAAAATGATCTCTTACGTTCGAAAAATTAGAAAAGTCGACACGCCCCCGCCGCCACCTTTGAAGCAACCCCGTCTGTCGACGCGTTCGCTTTGCGCACCACTGCCGATCTTGAAAAATAGAATGTATAAAAAAGGCGGCACTCGGAGCGCCGCCTCGGTTTTCGTTAGGCTTATTGCCACGTCGTGACCGGCATTGACTTCATTTTCTCGACGTCCTTCCTTGGCGGCAGTCCGAACATCCGCGCATATTCGCGCGAGAACTGAGACGGGCTGTCATAACCGACGTTGAAGCCGGCCGACGCAGCATCAAGGGCCTGTGCGATCATCAGTCTGCGCGCTTCCTGGAGCCGGATTTGCTTCTGATACTGCAGGGGACTCATCGCGGTGACCGTTTTAAAATGATGGTGGAACGACGAAACGCTCATGTTCACTTGCGCTGCGAGATCTTCCACTCGTAAAGCGCGGTCGTACTGGCTCCTGATAATCGCGACCGCCTTGTTGATCTGGCTGAGCTTGCTCTCCGCGATGGCAATCTGCCGAAGACGGTCGCCCTGGTCGCCCAAAAGCAGGCGATAGATGATTTCCCGTTCGGCAAGGGGCGCCAGCACGGCGCGATCGCTGGCGCGGCCGGATTCCAGAAGTTCCGCCAAGCGGATGACGGCGTTAAGAAGCTCTGTCGGCACGTCGCTGACTGCAATGCCTCGCTGCGGCTCCTCGTCGCGAATGCCCCCGGGAATGGCTGCGCCGATCACATCAGCAATCGCTGCAGGTTCGAGATCGAGCCGCAGACACAGATAGGGATGATCGCTGGACGCGTCGAGGATTTGACCCGCGATCGGCAGATCAACGCTCACGATCAGGAACTTCATCGGCTCGTAGACAAAGGCCTCTTCCGCAAGTCTCGTCTGCTTACGTCCTTGCGCTACAAAACAAACGGCAGGCTTATGGAGGAGAGGAATTGGCTCAGTCGGCGTGACCGACCGAAGAATGTTCAATCTTGCAATCCCGGTTTCAGTTACGCCATCGATCGTCGCATTGTTCGCCAGGATACCGGCCAGCCGTTCAATCATTCTGTTTCTCAAATTACCGGGCAACTACCAGAAAACCTATCGGCATTCGGTGGCGCCGACAATCCTGTTCAGCTTAGCCCCAACTTAGCCGCCGACCTGAGCGATAACCTCTCGCCTCCTGCCCGAAACAGACTTTTGGGGTTCGCGTTTTCAACAGTTCCAGCTGTTCGGATGGCAGTTCGCCTTACTCCTAGATAGCGCGTGTTTCGTTCTTCTCAGCGGAATGCCCCCATGGTGCCCTCAAAGGTTGCAGATACCTATGAGGGATGCCGCCCGCAGAGGGGCGGCCCCGATCATCAATCCTTGAGCAGGCTCAGAGCGACCAGCGGACGTCCGAACTGCTGAAGGGAGCCAGATGTGTTCAGCGTCCCCAGGTCGGTAGGCGCAAAGCCTAAGGTCGCGATGAGGTTTGAAACCTGTCTGTTGGCTTGGGAATGATTGCCCGAAAGGAACAACACCCGCTTTCCGGTACCCTTGTTCGGATCGGCTGCCAACACCGCTGCTGGAAGGGTGTTGAATGCCTTGACCAGCGTCGCGCCGGGAAAATACTCAGCTACTACCTCCGACGAGAGGCGGCCACCGAGATCGCGAGGGGTGAAAGCTGGGAAGTCGATCGCATTCGTGGCATCGACGATAATACGGCCATTCCAGTTCGTGAGGGTCTTCGACACCTCTGGTACCGCGTCATAGGGGACTGCGAGGATGATGACATCGCACTGAAGCGCGTCCTTTAGTTCGACGGCCTTGACCGTGCTGCCAAACTTGTCGTTGATAATGGTGAGCGAGAAGGGGCCGCGGGTATTGGCGATAACTGCTGCCACCCCGGCTGCATGAAAGCGTTCCGATAGAGCCGAGCCGATAGCGCCCGAGCCGATGATTGCATATGTGGTCATCGTGGTTCTTCCGTTGTTGGGATGGATGTTAAGGTTCAGCTGAAGTTGTCGGGCAGAGGAATGAACTCGTCGTCGCCCGGTACTCCCGGAAATCGGCGTTTCCGCCAGAGATCTGCAGCGTGCCGGATGCGTTCTTGATCGGTGGCGACGAAGTTCCAGCGAATGAAGCGTTTCTCCGGAAGCGGTTCCCCGCCAAACGCCAGAAAGCGCGAAGCCTCGTTGGCTTTAACGACGATCTCGGCGCCAGGCTTGAACACGATCAAGCGATCAGGCCCGAAAGTGCCGTCCTGCCCTGCGACCTCGACAGATCCGCTCACCACGAAGATGGCACGCTCCACATGTTCACCATCAATCCTGTATCGGCCTCCTGCCTGAAGCTGGATCTCGGCCGAGAACAGGTCTGAGAATGTGGCTGCGGGAGATTTGCTGCCGTGGAGTGTGCCCGCCAGGAGTTTCATCGTGATCCCGTCGCCATTTACGCCGGGAAGTGTATCTGCAGCGAGATGCTGAAATAGCGGGTCGGTTTCTTCATACTGCCGGGGAAGGGCTATCCAGCTCTGCAAGCCCGTGAGTTTGCCGCCCGTATGGCGCACGTCATCCGGTGTCCGTTCGGAATGAACAATGCCTGATCCCGCCACCATCATGTTGACTTCACCGGGACTGATAGACTGAACGTAACTTTCGCTATCCCGATGCAACAACTCGCCTTCAAGAAGGTAGGTGAGGGTGGAGAGGCCTATATGCGGATGGGGCCGGGTATCGATACCTTCGCCCTCGCCAAACCTGACGGGACCGAAACTGTCGAGAAAGATGAATGGACCGACCATCTGCCGCATCGCCGCCGGAAGGGCACGGCGAACAGAAAAGCCACCGAGATCCCGCGTAGAAGGCAATATCACCTGTTCGATGTCAGCTGTGGATAGATACGACATTGTCGTCTCCGGGTGGGTTCGTTTCAATGTCTGAAACCTAGTGCCGCTGGACGTTTCGGAAAACTCAGATAATTTCGGCGAAAACGGTCGAGGAAATCGAAATGTCAGATCCGGGTCAGCCCACGCTTGATCAGCTCCAAGTCTTCATCACAGTTGTCGAAACAGGCAGTTTTGCAGCCGCGTCGCGAAAGCTGAACCGGGCGACTTCGGTGATCAGCTACACCATCGCCAACCTCGAGGCACAGCTGGGCGTCACACTCTTTGACCGGCTTTCGACCAAGAAGCCTCAGTTGACGTTGGAAGGCCGAACTGTCCTCGCTGAGGCTAAAAGCGTCGCCCATGGGATCGATAACCTCCGCGCTAAAGTCAAGAGCATGCTGCGCGGTGTGGAGCCGGAAGTTCATCTTGCGCTCGATGTCATGCTTCCTGCAGCGCGCGTCATGGACGCGCTTAAGGCCTTCAGACGGGAGTACCCGAGCGTGTCGCTGCGGCTGTATGTCGAAGCCTTGGGAGCCGTCACCCAATTGGTGCTGAACCGGACAGCGACTATCGGCATCAGCGGTCCCCTGGATGTGGAGATAGCAGGCCTGGAGAGGATCGGCGTCGGCTTCGTGAAGCTTATACCCGTGGCATCGCCAGAACATCCCCTCGCCGGCAGCTCACATCCGCCAGGTGCTGCACGCGGCCATATCCAGCTTGTATTGACCGACCGATCACCGCTCACACAGGGCCACGAGTTCGCAGTGGTCGGCAACCACACATGGCGGCTCGCCGATCTGGGTGCGAAACACATGCTTCTCAAGGAAGGTATCGGTTGGGGGAATATGCCGGAACCTATGGTATGCGATGATATCGTAGCGGGGCGACTCGTCCAACTCGACCTTCCTGATTGCAAGGGCGGCCCCTACCGTCTTCAAGGGGTCTATCGCACCGACACGCCGCCCGGCCCTGCCGCTCGGTTCCTGCTAGACCACTTTCAGAGCCAGGATACCGATGATCCCATCGCAGCCGACTAGAGCTTTGCAAGAATGAGGCAAGGAGCAGGTAGCAAACATCTACCGCTCCAGAGTTCGCCGACGGTAGCTTTTCGTGCGTGCGCATGGCGTCATGATACGCAACATGATCCTCTTCACCAAAGATGGCATCGACAATCTCAAAAACATCATCAAGGTCCGCACGGACGCCGACGACGCATCACCAAAAACGGTTCCTTGAACCAGTGTGCCAGCACCCCATGCAATGCCGCCTTTGAATTCATCGAGGCGATCACGACGACACCTCGGCTGCGATTACTTAATCTGCACATCGAATGGACAAGCTGTCTGCTCACGTGCCGGATTTTCCGGCAATCTGGTCTCCTGGCATAGGTTCGAGCGCCGCAGCCAGGATGTTACCGCCTGGCCCGGCTTTTGCTTCCTCCTTCTGAAGCACGAACTCAAGGATTGGGCAGACGATGTGGAATGGATTGTTGCTATCGCTGTTGCTGAGCGTTTCGATAGGGTTCAGTGTCAAGGGAGCGACTTCCGGATTGAACGAACATGTTGAGGAGGCGCGCGGTAACGCGGTGCGGACAACAGTCCACACATCCGTCGGCCTGACTGCGCTCGGTCTGGTGTTCAGCTATCAAGGCCTCTGGCTTGGCGTCGCGGCGGTGTTGTTTGGGATCGGGCTTTCGCTCGTGGCCGCCCGACTGGTTTCGCCTACGATCTCGCTCGTCATCTCGACTGTGGCTCTCTGCTCCTACCTTCACCTGGCGGGCCCGTTAGTTTTAACCGTTTGACCGCCGGCCGGAGAACCGGCGCGATTTCGAGCACTGACCTCATGTTCGCAACCGCGTCCTCACCTCGGTCACGACGCGTCCATGGCAATGTCGTGCCATTGCGGACGGATACTCTCCATCTTCTGCAATTCGAACCCCACCCCGATCACAAGGGGCTTTGGTGTGAGACCGGCGAGCGTACGGTCATAATAACCGCCGCCATAGCCCAGACGGAAACCGCCTTCGTCGAAACCCACCATAGGTGCGATCACGATCGAGGGTTTGATATCCTGCCCGGCGGCCGGTATCGGTATGCCCCACACGCCCCTTTCCAGCGGTTCACCCTGTCGCCACGATCGAAAGCTTAATGGCCGCGCATTTGCGACAACCACCGGCAACAGGCAGTTGGCGCCACGGGCAACAAGCGCGTTCATCCAGGGACGTAGATCCGGTTCGCCCCGAAACGGCCAGTAAAGAGCGATCGCCTTGCCTTCAACGTCGGGCAAGAGTGCATCAATCGCTGCTTGGATAGCCTGCGTCCACGTGGCGCGTTCCGCGGCAGATCGTGTTTGTCTTGCATTGATGAGCACTTGACGCTGTTGGTGGCGCCAAACATAGGTCGAAGCTGGGTTTGCCTGCTCGAGTCCCATATATGCAGCATCTACCTCGCTCATGAGACATGGGGGAGACGAATAGGTCGGCGGAATGTCGTCCTCATTGTCCCGGTTCATGATCGTCTGCCTTTCTCCTGATCTCGCGAAGTTTCGAATTCAGTTCCTGCGGTCGCCTTGATTGTCATTCCGATATCAAGAACAATAGGGCAGTTTCATTCTTCTTTCAGGCTAAAATGGACTTTACGAGCCTTGAAATCTTTCTCGCTGTCGCCGAGCATGCCAGCGTGACGCGCGCTGCCGTCGCGGCCGAACGCGCGCCTTCCAACGTGACGAACCGCATTCGCGCACTTGAGGAAGAGCTGGGCGTTGAACTCTTCAGTCGCGAAGGCAAGAAGATGACCCTCACGCGGGATGGCCGCCTGTTTCGCTCATATGCCAGCCGTCTGATTGCGCTTGGGAAGGAGGCACGCAGTGCGTTGAACCGGACGCGCATGCCCAATACGCTCCGTCTAGGCACTATGGAAAGCACGGCTGCCGCGCGCCTGCCCCTGGTGCTGCAGGCGTTCAACCTGGCTCACCCGGATATCTCCGTGCGATTGACAATGGGATCGTCAGAGGAATTGACCCGGGCCGTCCTCGCCGAGGAAATCGACTGCGCGTTGATCGCACGGATGCCGATCGACATTGTCGATGCGCCGTCAGACCTGCTCGGTGATCTTGACGCTGAGCCGATATACCGGGAAGAAGTTCTCATCGTGTTGCCGGCGTCCCACCCGCCGATCGCGACGGTTGCGGACGTGCGCGTTGCTTCCCTTGCGGCGCTTGAGCCCGGCTGCACCTACCGGCGCATGGCGGAGAAATGGACCAAGTCAGCCGGATCGATTACAACCACGGAAGTCTCTTCATATCATGCGATTTTGGCGAGCGTCGCGTCCGGCGACGCGATCGGCGTGGTGCCGAGATCCGTATTTGATCTCATGGACTGGGGGGCGGTCAGAATATACCCGTTGCGCGATGTTGAGACGTTGCTTGTGAGCCGCAAGGACAGACGCTTTCCGGCGGTCGAGATCCTGCATCAAGCGATGCTGGCCAATCGCGGCTCATACGCACACTGACCCTCTCGGCTGGCAACCGGCTGGACCGATTTCACATGCACTACCAAAAACGGAAACTTCCATGGACGCTCCACCCAACATCGTGCCTCCTTCAAAGCCGCCCCGCCGTTTCTTTGTGCCAATTCTCGCCGGGGCGACACTGCGCGAGCGCCTTGTTGGCTGCCTCGGGGCGCTCGTTGGTATTCTGTTGACCGGCATGATCAGCGGCAGCGTCTTAGGCGGCGGTGCCAGTCTTCCTCTGATCGTGGCGCCCATGGGCGCATCCGCCGTTCTCCTGTTCGCCGTGCCGGCCAGCCCGCTTGCTCAACCCTGGTCGATTATCGGGGGCAATACGATCTCGGCCTTTATCGGCGTCCTGTCGGCGATGCTGGTGCCCGATCCGCTGATCGCGACGGGTGTCGGCGTCGCGCTCGCGATCGCTATGATGTCGTTTGCCCGCTGCCTCCATCCGCCAGGCGGTGCAGCGGCCCTGACCGCGGTGCTTGGTGGGCCGGTCGTTGCAAGTTGGAGGCTTTTGTTCCCGCTGGTGCCCGTCGCGCTGAACTCCTGCCTGCTGGTCGGGCTTGGCGTGCTGTTCCACAAAGTGGCGAGACGCAACTATCCACATGTTCCGGTGCCCGTTGCAAACGCGCATCAGACGGTTGATCCGCCTTCGGATCGGCGAGTTGGTTTCACGGGCGCAGACGTCGACGCTGCACTCGAAGCGCTGGAGGAAACATTCGATATCACCCGGGACGATCTCGAACGGTTGTTGAGGCAGGTCGAATTGCAGGCTGCGATCCGCGCGACGCCGAATATTCTGTGCAGGGATATCATGTCGCGCGACGTCATGAGCGTCCGGGACAGTGACGACAGCGCGTTGGCGCGCTCGCTCTTGCTCAAGCACAATGTTCGCGTCCTGCCAGTCAGGGACATCGACAACCGGCTCGTCGGCACCGTTGGGCTCAGGGAGCTTTCAGACCCTGACGTCCTGCTGTCGGACCATCTCGCTGTTCCCGTAACGGCCGGCCCCGATGATCGGGCGATGAGCCTGCTGCCCGCCTTGACCAGTGGCACAATTCACGCCGTCATCATCGTTGACAATCATCGTCGTGTTCTGGGGCTGATTTCGCAAACCGACCTGCTTGCAGCCGCAGCAAAGGCAATCCCCAACCGCGAAATTGCGGGCCGAGTGGCAGTGTAACGCCATTGCCGACGGCAAGTCTCTCTCCTCTATTTTTCAGGTCATGCAGTTATACGGCAAACCAGCCGTGGACCCAGCCTGCAGGTTTCATTAAATTCGAAGCACATTGGTGAGCGGAAGTGCGGATCCGAGCAAATCAAGAAAACATGGCTGCCTGCCGGCCGGCGGAGACGCCCGTCCTTGAAGCATTTCTTCCCAAGCGTTCTGCATGCGAGGCACCAGTCACGCCATGGTCAGGATTCAGGAAAAGGATCTTCGTTCTTGAGATCGCTGAGCAGCTCTATCAGGCGCGGCGCCATATCACATCTCTTTTACATTTTCAACGAGCCGCAAGCGGTGCAGGACCGGTTAGCGCGGATGATGAAGGCAAGCGAAAAGGCGGCAGGCATACGACCAGATAGAGATAATCAAACGCGAAATCCCTGACTTCGAACTTTGTACAAAGACAGGGTGTGTCATCATCCGTGACGCGGACGAGACGCTGGCCGAGCTTGTAGCGGCCCACCGCGAAGTTGACGCGGTTCTACCGACCATGGAAACGGCGGTCGAGAGCGTCGTCCACACCTGGGGCAACACCTTCTCGCTGGTGTCACTCGTCTCGGCCGTTCTTGGTATCGGCTTTGGCCCCGAATGGACGCTTGATCTTCCCAACGGCAATTTCGAACTGAGAAAGGTGAGGGGGGCGACTTCAGGATCGGGCTTGGGTCGCCTGGTCCAATAATGAACCGACTGCCGCCAGACCGACATTATCGATATAGCACGAGCTCTGGACAGAGCGGGAAGGGATAGGCGAGGTGGCGAAAACCTCGTTGTCTGGGGTCCCTCAATCAAACGGATCGGCTTGACCGGGCTTCCCGGATCCCCGCCGTTGCAATGCTGATCCTCCGAGACGAGGCTTTTATCCGGTCAAATCGCGCGCGAACGGGCTCTGGCTGCCGCCGCTCGATCCGCTCATTTCCGGCCTGGGCTGTCAGCGATGGCCCGTCGTTCTACTCCGTTCAAAAGAAGAGATTCGTTAGTCGGCGCCCCGCACGACGCTGCCCTACCGCAGATCGCTTCGAAGTTCGGAAAAGCGATCATCGCAAGGCCTGCTGGACATCAGTTACTCGCCAGAAAGGGCGTTTGATCTCGACGATTTGCCGACGTGGATCGCCAGCCTTCACTCTATCGCGGATGAGCGCAACGAAGTCCGCCTTAACAGCCGGATCAGACAAGAAATAACTATGGCCAATCAACCCGCCGCCCGAAAACTCGATGAAATCGACCAAACCGCCCATCTGCGACCCCGCCCACCTGGTCGCCGCCTCGCTCCTGTCCTTGGGCAGCCTATCAACAGCGAGCTGCCCCAGCCGCAAGGCGCTGCCAAAGAGTAGTGTTGATGCCCCCAACGCTTTGTCACCGGGAGACGAATAGACCGTGAGATGCAGAGGGCCCTGAGGCGGGATCTCGCTTGGCCTTGATATGCTGCCGAAGGCGAGGTCTGGATCCGATACCCACGCGAACATCTTGGAGGAAGCCACGTCGAGATCGATATCGGGAGCGAAAAATACCACATTCGCGATTTTGAAACGCTGCCATATTGAGGATCGGCCAACATAAGCCTCAATGCCGAGTTGCTGGATCACGCTGGCGAGGACATCGGTTCCGCGGCTATGGGCCATGAGGTGAAGTCGCTCGACACCCTGTGTTTCTGCGATGATCCGGATGGCTTTCTTGAGGTCCGCGACTGAAAATTCGCTCGACTCGCGGTCGATATTGTAACCGAAAAATAAGCCGCCGGAGCCTCCCGCGGGCCACGTCAGGACAACGCAAACAAACTGATTCTGCAGCGACCTGCAAATCTCGCCAGTCGCGAGCGCGGCGTCGTCGAAACTGTTACCGTATCCGTGAATAAAGACCACGACTTCTTTACGATCGGCTGTTGCGAGACGACGAGCGACTTCAGCCTGCAGGGATGCGGCGGCCTGGTCGTGGGCCGCTAGTGCCGCCGGAGGGCGGCGTAGCCCGTTTGCGGTCGCCTCGACGCCGTAGGGTGTCGCCGGAAACCGTCCGGTCTCGGAAAACGCGCTGGCACGTAACCGCTTTTTGCTGCTGAGAGAGCTACGTGTCGGGGTGATCGACACCGAGCCAAAGCTCAAGAAACTGGCCCTTTCGGCACCATAAGCCAGTGCACTTTCCGAAGCGGCTACACGTGCGCGATCGGTAACGTAGAGGAGGTCGAAGGTTTCGGAACTTGCGTGAATGGTCTGAGGGCTTTGCGAGGTGGGAGACACAGTTTTGGGCAGCGTTGCAAGCTCCACGCGCTGCGTTGCACAACCAGCGAGGCAGAAAAGGAAGACGAACACTGCCATGGCCCGCCAAAAAATCAACCCGAGCTGTTCGGAAGAGCTGGTGAACTTGCGGCCAAGCCCACGGTCAGCAACGCGATAGCAGTTTGCCAAATGTTTTCCCCTTCGATTCATTTTACGGTGTCTGCGTAATCCGCTCCGGCGCGCTTAGGTAATCGTGGCTTCGTGAACTGCGGCGACCAGGTCGGCACGGCGACACATGCCTCACACGGCCGCCTCGATTTCTACCGGCTTACTGGCCAGCGTCATGTTTGCCGCCGCAACCTCCGCTTCACCAATACTGGCGCCACCAGACCGAACGGTGACAGCGTTCGAGGCAAGGTCGAGGCCGGCTTCGCGCAATGCAGGAAGAAGGCGTTTCATCGCCTCACGCTGGAGTATGCTTGGGTTGCCGGGCCGCGCGGTGAACTTGAGGCGGACGACGAGAGAGTTTTCGGTCACGTCCTGGATACCCTGCATCTTCAAGGGCACGAGGAACTCGCCGCCGGTTTCCGGGTCTTCGAGCATGGCCAGTCCGACCTTCTTGATGGTCTTGCGGATCTTTTCGGGATCGGCGTCGCGCTCGAATTTGAGTTCGAACTTCACCGTACTCCAGTCGCGGCTGTAGTTGGTCACCGCTTGAAGCTGGCCATAGGGGACGGTGTGTACTTGACCGTTCTGGTGGCGGAGCCTCAGGGAACGGAGCGAGATCCGCTCGACCGTGCCCTTGAGCTTGCCGCTTTCGACATATTCGCCGACGCGGAAGGCGTCGTCGGCGATGAAGAAAATGCCGGAGACGACATCCTTTACCAGCGTTTGTGAACCGAAGGAAAGGGCTAGACCGAGCACGCCGAAGCCTGCGAGCAGCGGCGCGATATTTATGCCGAGGGCGGAGAGAATGACGAGGCTGGTGACGGCCAAGATGCCACCGAAAATGAGGTTGCGGATGAGCGGCAGGATCGTCGCGAGCCGGCTTCGCTGGTGGGCATCCGTGTTGTCCTCCTGGTCGCCGGGTATCGCGACGCGGACGGAAGGTGAGAAAGCCTCGAAACTCTTCCACAGGAAGCTGCAGATTACCCAGGCAGCCACGATTGCAAGACTGATGCGCTCGAGGACGGCGATCCAGCCGACGGCGCCAGATGTCTCGTGCCCGTCCATTACCGGCCGCCACAGGCCGATGATGGCATGCAGGCCGATCAGCCAGATAGCGCCGGCAAGCGCCGTCTGCACGCTGCCCGAGATCGCCGCATGAAGCGGCGAGGAGGTCAGCGTGCGGCGGCGCGCGGCGGCGGCTCCGGCTAACGAATGGATCCCGAAGGCCAGGATCGGTAGGGCGAGCAGGATGATCTGTGTGGCGCCGCCGGCAAAGCTCCAGGCGGCGCTGTGGGGACTGCCGGCGACGATGGCGGTCATTAGCCACAGTACCATTGCGCTCAGCGCATAGAATTCCGGCACACCGAAGGCGATGGCGCGGCGCAAATGTCCGGGATTCGAGCCGGCAAACAGCGTGCGGATATCGCGGGCGCCGGCGATGAACCAGTAGAGCTTCACGAATGTCAGCGCCGTGACGCCGATCAGCAAGCAGCCGTCGATGGCGACCGGGCCTAGTGCGCGCTGGTCGGCAAAGCGCACGCTGGCGCTGACGACGGCGACGATCGCGCCATAAGCTGACAGCATGTTGGCGTGAAAGCGGGGATGGGCGATATCGAGCAGACGGATTGCAGGGCGTGTCGGCGCGAAGAGGAAATGGGCGCCCGCAATGTAGGCCGCCGATATCAGCGCGATGGTGACGACAGCGTGAGCCAATTCAGCCGAAGCGGTCCCCCGCCCTAGGAAGACCCTGATGACGCCGTGTGCGACGGTTGCAAGGAGCGCGAGATAGGCGATATCGAAGCAGAGTCTGATCATCGAGGCCCGCACACGGTGCAGCCCGTCGACAACCTCAACCGATGCACCGAAAAGCCGGTTCATGAGGAGGCGGCTGGCCAGTGCTGCGGCGACGCCAGCCGTGATGGCGCAGAGGGCAGTTGTGGCAACAGAAATCACCGACCATCCCTCGGCATGGATCCCCGCCACGACGTCTGCCATCGCCCCCGCGATACCGCAGATGCCGGCAAAACCGATTTGCAGCCCATTGAGAAGGTGATCGGAAACGCTGTCGAACGATTCCACTGGATCCGCGGCTTGAAAAGCTGGCAGCGTCCTGGCCGCTATCTCATTTTCATCCGTGTCGGCGGAAGTTGCAATGTGGGGCGTTGTCTCGCTCGTTCCAGTGCCGGGTATTGTCGCATTGCCGGAGCCTGCATTTTCATTTGACTCGTCGCGCCATTCGACCGTCACCGACCCGCCGACCTTTAAGGCGGCGCCCAGCGTTTGTTCGATCTCGATGGCACTCTGATCAGGTGTGAGAATGACGGTGATCGAGGACGGTGGCATCTGGGCGAGCGTCAAATGGGCACTGCCAAGGGCGAAGAGGAGCGCGAGGCTTGCCAGCAACCAACAGCGGCTGAGCGGGCTATCTGACATGAAAATCTAACCCTCGAAAGCCAACTGAACGGACGCAGTTTCGGAAGAGGCGCCGCGCGCTTTTTCCGAATTGTCTCGAGCCGCGCTGCGCCAGTCTGACGTAAGCTGACACAACGTGTTAAAATTCCAATTGTCTGTTGGTATAGGGCGACGCGGCGTGCGTGGCGTCGAGTTTGAGGTCTGGCATTGTCGCGCCGGCAACAAAGGCGATGCGGCTCATGCCAGCTGCCGAAACCATTGATGCTGCCCAATCCCGGCTGGTCGAGCAACAACGTGCAATGTTTGATTACGCCCGGCCGCAGGGGCGGACATGTATGTATAACACCACCAACCTACGTATAGCTCCTCCTTTCGCAGCGCCGGGCATACGATCGCACCCGAGATTAATCGAATATGAAGCAAGAGGAGATATTCATGCGAAGGTTGGCGACTGGCTTGATGTTTGCGGCGCTGATTACACCTGCAGCAGCCTCGGACCAGCCCTATAATGCCAAGGTCTCAGTGGTGTTCGACCAAGCACTTCCCAACGTGCCAGGAAAAAGCATGCGCGGTGTTCTGGTCGAATATGGCCCTGGTGGTCACAACCCTTCACACACGCATCCCAGGAGCGCCTTTATCTATGCCACGGTAATCGAAGGCAACATCAAGAGCCAGATCAACGACGGCGAAATCAAGGTATACAAGACTGGCGAAAACTGGGTCGAAGTTCCCGGCGACCATCACCGCGTGAGCGCGAATGCCAGCGATAGCGAGCCAGCAAAGATCCTGGCTGTCTTCGTTCTTGATACTGCCGAAACGGAGCTCGTAACACCGGCAAAGTAGGCCGTTAACGGCCGGGGCCGAGGTGCAGCTCCTCGAGACCGGCGATATAACTCCATGTAAGTCTCGCCTCAAGCGACTGTTATTGGCTCAGTCGGCAATGTGAAGAAAAAGGTGGTGCCCTGCGGCTCGTTTTTCTCCGCCCAAAGCCGCCCACCGTGTGATTCGACTATCGAACGGCAGATCGCAAGCCCCATGCCCATGCCGTCGTCCTTCGTTGTAAAGAATGGCTCGAAGATCCTGTCCGGGAACTCCACGCCTGTGCCCAGATCGCTCACCGCGATCTGTACCGCGTTGTCCATCGGATACACGCTTAGACCTAGAACCCTGGGCGCATCCGAGGATGTCATGGCTTCGATGCCATTTCTCATCAGATTGACCAGCACCTGCTGGACCTGAACGCGATCCATAGGAACAAACGGAAGTTCGTTCGCAACGTTCACCTCGATCCGGACACGACGTCGTGCAGCCTCGTCGGCCATCAGGCTCTGGGCCTCCGCGATGACCTCGTGGGGGGTGGCGCTCGCTTCGGTCTCCAGGGATCGCTTGAACAATGCGCGGATACGGCTCACAACATCAGCCGCAGCGTTTGCATCGCGCGTAATGCGTCCGATCGTCTTTTGCGCTCGCTCAAGATTTGGAGGGTCGGCTGTGAGCCAGCGTTGACATGCGTGCGAGTTTGCCACGATCGCTGCCAGCGGCTGGTTCACCTCATGGGCGATCGAAGCGGAAAGTTCGGCAAGGCTTGCCGCCTGAAATGCTCGCGCCAGGCCCTCTCGCGTCAAACGCAATTCCTCTTGCGTCCTGACCTCGCTATCGATGTCCAGGCAAATAACATTCCATTGAATAATCGAAGAGTCGGTGTCTCGCATGGGTGCAGCTCGGGTTTCCACCCAGCGGTACTCACCATCCGAACGCCGCAGACGATGCTTCTGCGCATAAGGGGTGCCGGTTTCCAATGCGCGCTCATGGTTCTCGCGGACGAGGGGCATATCCTCACGATGGACAGCGGCACTGAGCGTTGCGGACGGCCGCGGCTCTCCCGATCCGACCGGCGCTTCAAGTTTGTATCCTAGGAAATCGCAAAGCTGCTCACTTCGATAGACCGGATGGCCGTCTGGCCCCGTGCATTCGACCATTGCGGGCAAGGTTTCAATAAGTTGGCGCAGCGAGCGCTCCCTCTCGCGCAGGACCTGTTCGACGCGAAGTTGATCGTCGATGTCGTGACAAATGCCGAACCATTGCAGGATGCGCCCGCCGGTGTCCCGCAGAGGCGCTCCGCGACCAGACATCCAGCGATACAGGCCGTCGGCGCGGCGCATGCGATAGTTCACGGAGAAGCTCTCGCCAGTGGCAAGTGCCTTGTTCAGTGATGCTTCAAGCGCTGTCATGTCATCCGGGTGGATCGCAGACACAAGAGCAGCGGCCAATGCTTTGCGCCGCCCATCTCCAACATCATGGCCCAGGAATTCAATCAAGCTCTTGTTGAAGAAGACCGGCTCCCCTTCTGGGGTCAACCGCCAGAGCGGGCTGGGTACCATATCCACCAGTTGCGAAAGCTCTCGCTCCCGATCGTACAACCTTTGCTGCGCGCGCACTTCATCATCGACGTCGATGGCGACCGCATACCACTGCATTATCGTCCCGCGCTCATCACGCAACGGCTCGGCGCGCCCGTCCATCCAGCGATACTCACCGTCGGCGCGAAGCATACGATATCGATTCGAGAAGGGTTCGCCCGTCGACAAGCCGCGTGTGGCGTTCTCCCTCACCAGGGAAACATCGTCGGGATGGACGACAGCTTGGATCATGGCGGTCACGCGCCTCATCCCCAACTTGTCCGCATGCGCAACGTCTAGCCCGAGGAAGTCTACCAACCGCTTGTTAAAGAACGTCAACGCTCCGTCTGAAGCCTGACGTGCGATGAAAGCCGGCACCATGTCCACAAGCAGCAATAGCTCGCGTTCCCGTTCGCGCAACGCGTCTTGGGCACGCATTTGATCGTCAATGTCATGACAAATGCCGTACCATTGGACGATAAGCCCGGACTGATCCCGACGCGGTTCGGCGCGGCTGGACATCCAGCGGTAAACGCCGTCCGCCCGGCGCAGACGGTATCGCATGGCAAAGACTTCCCCGGTGGCGAGCGCGCGGGAAAGCAAATCGTTGAACGGAACCGCGTCTTCCGGATGAACGGATGCCTCCACCAAGGCGGCTAACCTTGTCATACCCGGTTTGACCGTATCTGAAACATTCAAGCCAAGGAAGTCGATCATGCGTTTGTTGAAGAATGCTGGTTCGCCCGAAGGGGTCAGACGCCAAACGTGGCTTGGAACCATATTGACAAGCTGGGAGAGCTCCTCCTCTCGTTCACTCAGGGCCTCCTGCGCCCTCACCATGTCTTCAATGTCAACAGACACGCCATACCACTGAATGATCGTGCCGGATTCGTCGCGCAATGGTTCGGCGCGCGCCTCAACCCATCTGTGGGGTCCGTCCGCTCGGCATTGGCGATACCTACCCACAAAGGACGCGCCCGTCTCGAACGAGCGCTTAAGTGCCTCATCTGTTGATTGCCGGTCGTCTGGATGAATGTCTGTCAGAGACCTTGACCCGTCGGGCGCGATCACCTGCTTGAGAGTCATGCCTGTGATGTCCGTGGCCTGTTTGTTGAGGTAGCTGGGTATGCCTTCTGGAGTTGTGCACCATATGAGCGCTGGAACTGCATCGATCAATTGCTGAAGGCGGCGCTCGCTTTCGCGCACAGTCAGCAACGCCAGTTGATATTGTCGCGAGATGGCGGCGACAATCAGCGCTGAAAACGCTGATATCGCCAGGAAAAGCTGCAGCATTACCTGCCTTTGCCTTTGGGACTCGCCGACAAACTGACTGTCACCAGATATTGTAAGTGCCATCGTCATTAAGCCGAGGAGTGTCAGCGCGACTGCGGCTCCCCGGAACTCGAAACGCGCTGAGGCCCAAAGAAGCAATGGCAGGATGATGTAGGGAGACGGAAGATAGTTATCACTCAGGGAGAGAGCGGCGACTCCCAAAAAAATCAGACCGAGCACTCCGGCTTCTGCCAACTGCGCGGCAGATAGTTTGGACTTGCTGCGCCAGTATTGGACCAAAACCAATACAAGTGGCGCAACGAGCAGGATGCCGGTAGCATCTCCAATCCAAAATAGCGGCCACACGCCTGTGAAAGTCTGCGCTTTTACACCGAACCAAGCAAGTGTCGCACTTCCCACCGTCGCACTTATGAGCGGCGCAGTTCCCGCCCCAAAAACGACGAATGCAAGGACCTGCTGCAAGGTCTCCAACTTGACCGGCTTGCCGGTCGCCCGGCTGACGAGAGCAGCGCCGGCAATAGCGCACAGGGCATTGCCCACGTAGATCAAAAAGCCGGCAGGCAGCGGACTGTGAAACCACACGATCTGCGCGAACATCTCAGCCAGGCAGCCCCCCAATATCCACCAGGGCCAACTGTATGGAGATGTTAGGATCAGGGTAGCGACGAAGACCCCGCCAGGAGGCCAAATCGAAACAGTTATGCCAGGCACGATCGCCAGCACATTTGCGAATCCGCATCCCAACACATAGGCTGCGAAAAATAGCGCGAGATACTTGAACCGCGGGCGGTGCAGCCCGACCCCACGCCATCGGCGCATTGCTGGAAAATCGCGCCGGGCCGATTCTCTTTCAACTGGCGGCACAACGACTGCTTCCCCACTTGATCCTGGTTCGGATCCATCTCGGTGTTGCGTTTGTGTACGCGCTGCTTCTGAATTGGTTTTGCTAACTGGGCGAAACGTTGATTTCATTGGCTTCTCCAACCGGACAGAGAAAGCCTGGGCTTTATTAGCCACCGCTCTACCCCTCATGCCAAAGTTTCAATCTATCGAAATCTACGCTCAGAGGCAGCAAAAACCACTAGCCTAGCTTGGTCGGCCGTCGATATTTGTGGGCGACAAACGGCGCCTTGGCTCGGTATCGCTTGTGAGTCCAGAACGATGATCAACGTGAGGTAGAGCGCGAAGGCACCCTGGACGCAGACACCTAAGGGAGGTCACCTCGTTGTCCGGCGGCTCCCACCCCGTCGCAACGATCCAGACCAAGCTATCCTGAAGTACAGGTTAGATTGCACCACCCGGTTGTCATAGATTTCCATAGGGTGCACAGGAGGCGCAGCGGGAATAGGATAAGTGACGAGTTCACCCGGTCCTGATCTCAAGACAAGTGCTATGCAGAGCGCTGACAAAGGCTTTCCTCGTCCGGCAGGAGAAGGCAATGACGAAGGCGTTCAACCAACCTGGCAAAATCGCGCCCGATGTATTGCAAGCTGTGCGGTTCATCGAGAGCGTGGTCGGCAACGCTTGGGCCGCCGATGCGTCCGGCAAGATCATTTACGTGAGCGCTGCGGTTCTGTCGCACCTGGCGATTACGCTCGAAGAGTTCAGTTCGCCGGCAGATGGTGGCTTGCTTGGTTGGAGGCGCATGATTCACCCGGACGATTACGGGCTCGTTACTGCTCAATGGAGCAGGTGCCTTGAAACGGGTGAGCATTTCAACGTCGAGCATCGCTTATTGCGTGAAAGTGGTGCTTACGGATGGAGCAGGAGTTCGGCCCAGCCCTTGCGCGATGGTCAAGGCCGTGTGCTCGGTTGGTACGGCACGTTCATTGTTGGAGATACCTCCGTTGCCAGCGAGCGGTTTGGCGATGTCGCAACCGCGGCTTTGGAGAGGAAGGTCACGCAAGAACAGCCGCATTCGTTGAGCCGTATTCATCCAGCCGACCGGACGACGGCCGCTCATGCGGCCGCCCGCGCCTTCTGGACGGGCGTTCCCCAGGTCACCAGGCACCGCCAACTCCAGACAAACGGCAAGTATCGATGGACGGAGACCCGCGCAGAGCCAGGATACAGTGTCAGCATCGACATCGACGATCTGGTAACGGAAAGAGAGCCGCATATAGCGGCGGTTTCCGACCTGTCGGCGGTGGATGATATCGAGCCGATGCGGTCGGCCAGGGCCGTCGAGAGCATATTCGGCAACGGGTGGGCATTCGATGCCGCCGGACGTTGGATCTACCTGCATCCTTTCGCCCAAAGCTCGCTGGGTGTGACGCCGGAGCAGCTGAACACCTCGCTGGATCAGGGCGATACCGCCTGGAAGCAACTGTTACATCCCGATGACTATGATCACGTCGCGGCGAGATGGCGTCGTTGTCTGGAAACTGGCGACGACTTCAATGTCGAGTTTCGCTTTCGTCGTGTCAGTGGAAGCTATGTCTGGGCCAGAACCGCCGCACGGCCCGCGCGCGACAAACAGGGCCGTGTCGTCGGGTGGTTCGGCATAGCGCTCGACATCGATGTCTACAAGAAAACCGTTGAGGCGTTGCGCGGCCGGGAGCGCGAGCTTTCGCAGCTTGTTGACATGGTACCGGTGCAGATCAGGCGTCTTACACCCGAGGGCGAACCGACCTTCTTCAACAAGCGCCTGCTCGATTTCTTTGGCTGGACCGATCTTGCGCAGCTGGAAAGGCAAGGCGAGAGCCGATTGGCCCGCGCGATGGAAAAGCTCGTTCACCCTGACGATGCCGTGCGCCTTCTGAAAGCCGTCCGCCATTCAGTGGTAACAGGTGAGCCTTATTCCATGAAGTATCGCTTGCGCCGAGCCGATGGCGCCTATCGTTGGGTCGACGGCCGCGCAGAGCCCCTGGTCGATCCAAATGGAGCGATCGCGCATTGGTACGCGATCTCGATCGACATCGATGACGAGATGCGAGCGCAGGAGGCCCTTCGCGATCGGGAGCGAGAACTTTCGCAACTGGTCGATATGGTCCCAAGCCTGCTTTGGCGATTGAACCGACAAGGCGAACCGACCTTTTTCAACAAACGCATGATGGCTTTTCTTGGTTTGAATGCCGCGGATACACGGCAGCCAGACATAGACCGGCTGGCAACAACTCTGAAGGCAGCGGTCCACCCCGACGATGCGACCGGCCTCGAGGAAGCGCTTAAATTATCTGTCGCAACCGGCGGGAACTTCACCAAGAAGTTTCGCCTGCGCCGGGCGGACGGCGTCTACCGTTGGGTCGAGAGCAACGCTGAACCGCTACGCGATGAGAATGGAGATATCCTGCAATGGTACGGCCTGTCGCATGACATCGACGATCAGTTGCGGATCGAGGAGGCGCTACGTGAACGGGAGCGGTCGCTGTGGCAGCTGGTGGAAACCCTTCCGGCGATGATCGACTGCGCCATGCCGAATGGTGAACCAGTCTATCGCAGCCAGCAGCTCCGAGAGTTTCTCGGATACAACCTGGAGGAATTGGACGGCGTTGGAAAGTCCCGATTGAACGGTACGCTTGATGCCGGAGTGCACCCCGATGACGTTGCCGGCGTGAAGGAGAAATATGCGCATTCTCTTGCAACCGGCGAGCCCTACGCGCGCAAGCATCGCCTGCGGCGCTATGATGGTGAATACCGATGGGTTGAAACAAGAGCCGCCGCGATGCGGGACTCGGAGGACAGGATCATTCAGTGGAACGTCATTTGCCTGGACATTCATGGCGAGGTTCAGGTGCAGGAAGAGTTGCGGCTAGCGCAAGAACGGCTCTCTCGCGCTGCCCAGGCGGCAAGCCTTGCCGAACTGTCGGCGTCGATCGCGCATGAGGTCAATCAGCCGCTGGCCGCAATCGTTGCCAATTCCAACGCTTGCCATCGCTGGTTATCGGCCAAGCCTGCGAATCTGGAGCGGGCCAAGATCACCGCCGAGCGCATCATCCGTGACGCAAACTCCGCCGCGGACGTCGTCAGTCGGATCCGCGCACTGTTCAAACATCCCGTCGAAGCGAGGAGCAATACCAACCTGGCAAGCGTAATTGGTGAAGCAATCAATCTCATTGCAGAGGACGCATTACGACGTCGTGTTCGCGTCGACGTTGATATCGCGCTCGACCTTCCACAGATCGCTCTGGATCGGGTGCATATTCAGCAGGTTCTGGTGAACCTTATCCGCAACGGAATGGACGCGATGGACGAAGTTGCGACCGATCGGGTGGTGAAGGTGCGCACACGTCGCGTCGCGGGGATGATTCAAACCGAAGTCAGCGACCACGGCACGGGCGTCGAGTATCCGGAACGGATCTTTGAAGCCTTCTTTACCACGAAAGTGAACGGAATGGGCATGGGCCTGGCAATTTGTCGTTCGATCATCGAGTCGCACGGAGGGCGGTTGTGGGCGCAGAACAACGAGTCTGAGGGTGCCACGTTTGCGTTTACGCTGCCGATCAAAGTGGATGCTTCGGTATGATGAGAGACGAGCATATTGTGTTCATTGTCGATGACGACAGCCGAATTCGTGAGGCGCTCTGCGAGCTCCTGGCCTCGCACGGCATTCGCGCGATGGCGTTCGGATCCGCCGGGGACTATGTCAACTTTGAAAAGCCGGATGCACCCGCTTGTCTGATCCTCGATATCGAACTGCCCGACATCAACGGTCTCGACCTCCAAAGTGAGATTGCTGAAGGGGAGCATCCACCGATTGTGTTCATAACCGGCCACGGTGATATCCGATCCTCCGTGCGCGCGATAAAGGACGGCGCGGTAGACTTCCTGACCAAGCCATTTACCGACGCGGATCTGATGAACGCCATAAACGCGGCAATTGCACTGGATAAGGAAAAGAGGGCAGTGCGCGCCGAGTCAGGGAAATTGAAGCGTCGCTATCTTGACCTGACGCCGCGCGAACGCGAGGTTCTACCTCTGGTGGTGAGCGGTCTTCTCAACAAGCAGGCGGCCGCCGCGCTCGGCATCAGTGAAGTGACGCTGCAGATTCACCGACGCAATGTGATGCAGAAGATGGAGGCGGCCTCGCTTGCCGACCTCGTGCGTATTGCAGAACGCCTGGAAATACCGATCACGCACTCTCGCAGGGTGGGGAAGCCTAGAATGACCAAGCATCGGCGGGTGGTGGCAATTGTCGATGATGATCTGAGACTACTGGAGTCGCTGGAGGATCTTTTGGAGTCCGCTGGCTATCTGGCTCGCAGCTTCTCATCGGCAGGCTCGTTTCTTGCCAGCGGTCTGGCTGGCGTGGATGCAGTTATCACGGATATTGGCATGCCCGGTATGGACGGGTTTGAACTACGAGATTTCGTGAGGAAAGTGCGTCCCGATCTGCCCGTCTTCCTAATAACCGGACGTCACGAGCTTGCCGAACAGCATAGCGGCCAGGACATTGGTGGTTGCTTCCGAAAACCGTTCGACGCGCAGGTTCTGCTTGCTACGCTCGCCAACGCCCTGCGTGATCCAGAAATGGAGGGTAATGATGAAATCTGACCAGTCACTACAGCGAAAGGCAGGTTCGTGGCACCGGAGTGACGGCGAACAGCCGCTCGTCATCATTGTCGATGATGACGCCTCTGTCCGTGAGGCACTGTCCGAGTTGATTGCATCAGCGGGGTTCCAATCAGCCTGCTTCGCCTCGACCCGAGAATTGCTCGCTTCCGACACGCTGCATAGCCCCGGCTGCCTGATCCTGGATGTTCGCATGCCGGGAGCGAGCGGTCTCGATTTGCAGCGTCACCTGACGCAAAGTGGAAACCCGAAACCGGTGATTTTCCTCTCGGGACACGGGGATATTCCGATGACCGTGCAGGCGATGAAGGCTGGCGCCGTCGATTTCCTGATAAAGCCGGTACGAGACCAGACACTGCTGGATGCAATCACGACCGCGATCGACCTGGATGCGGCGCGGCGGATGGAGACGATGCTCGTCAAACGCAACATGGAGCGGCACGAGACACTGACGCCACGAGAGCGCGAGGTCTTGCAGGAGGTGGCGCATGGACGGCTTAACAAGCAGATCGCTTTTGACCTCGGCATCAGCGAAGTGACGGTGAAGCTTCATCGGGGCAACGTCATGCGCAAGATGGAAGTCGCATCCCTGAGTGAACTTATCCGCGCCTGGGATAGCCTTCCTGGATCGATGCGCGATGCAGGGCTAACCAAGAGAGCGACTGAAGCATTTTGAAACGTTCTCGTCCGACGCCGGCAGCCGGAGCCAAGCCTGCGAACGGCGTTCCGTCTGGTTGAATACGAGAGTGGCGGTCACCGTCCTCATAGCAATGCTGCTCCGGTGAAAGCGCTTTGTCCCGCGCATTCAACGGGCCTCCCGTTCGAGGCGATGGTGTCTTGGCAGTGCATGCATGTCTCAAATTGGCTTTGCGTCATGCCACAACAAGGCGTGACCGATCAGTGATCTGGAAATGATCGGGCCGCTTGGCAGACGGCTGTCCGGTCACTCTGCGTATCCAATCTTTGGAAATAAGGTAACTGTACCTGCGTCTACAGGGACACTTCCCCGGAGCCACGATCAAGGAGAAGTAGTCAGCATCGTCAAGCGTGAAACGTCGGTATAGGTTTCATTCCTGGACGACCGCCAGCATAATCAAGGTGCACTCGGCTTCGGAAACATCTCAAGCGTGTTGCCGGACGAGGCCTGCGGCGGCGTTCCCCTCCGCGCCGCAAAGCGGACGTTGTCCGCCAGAAGGCCGTCCCAGCCGCCCCTTGCGGACGGCCTTCTCCCCCATTCTGCGTGCCGGCGGCGTCGCTCCGATTACAAAGGGCGACCTGTCAAACTGCGTCGATTGCGAATTCGCTCGTCATCGCGAGATCAACGAGTTCGAAAGCTAGTCAGCGAGTCCTCTCTAACAGCGCGCTCCATGGCTCTATGCCGGGCAGAGGTACGTCGAGGATCGTCAGAGTCGTCACTTCCTCGCGATACTGAGCCGCGTAGGCGTATGCGACCATGCCGTGGCCGGCCAGATTGATGGGCGGGCCGAGTTTGAGCACTTTCACGAGCTTCTCGATATCCGCAGCGATCGCCGCTTTCTCATAGCCCGCCGGAGGCTTTGCGGTGTCGTCCAGTCTGCGCCGATCCGGCGCAAGTCTTCCGGAAGAAACGCGCCCGGGCCCAGGCGAAGAAGACCTGTCGTGCCTGCAGCCGGCTTTTTATCATTGGCTTCCGTGTATATAGATATGCCCGATAGGTGTTGAGCGGGCCGGCTCGGGAAAGAAGACCGATGCCGCGGCCAAGCAGGGGATCGCCGGGGTATGCCAAAACGCGCTCGCACACGCAGCGTTGATGCCGTTGAATGCATAATCCGGTTCGACTTCGACAGGAACAGGTCTTGATGAGCGTCCGATCACATCGCCCCCAAGCGCTCCACGCGGGGCTGTTTGTCGCGGCCTACGTTGCGGGTAGCGGGTTTGCCCACCTTCTTGCAATCATTCCTGGGACAGGAATATCAATCTGGCCGCCGAGCGGCTTGTTCCTTGCGACCCTTGTCCTTGCCTCGCAACGCAGTTGGCCCTGGTGGATACTGGTGGGGCTCACAGGCGAACTTCTTGGAAATCTCGCCTGGTTTCACAATTCCATTCCCGTCGCGACCCTGATCTACGTTGGAAACGCTTGCGAAGCTGCGTTCGGCGCATGGCTTTTAAAGCGATTTTGCGGCGAACCGGTTCGGCTAGAGACTTTGCGCGAGGTACTGGCGCTGCTTGTACTGGGTGCCGGTGTCGCACCAATCTTGAGTGCAACGGTAGGTAGCGCGACGCTTGCTTGGTTTGACATCCAAGCCTTTGCCACAGCTTGGCCGCTATGGTGGATCGGCGATGCCACCGGGGTTGCCATCATCGCACCCCTGGCTCTTGTGGTGTTCCAGAATTGGCGTGGAAAGAGTGAATTTCTCGCGGCGCGCTGGACCGAGGTCTTTGCTCTGGCGCTGGTGTTTCTTGGAATCGCCGCTCTTTCCTTGAGCGGCTTTCTGCCCTACGCATACATCATCATGCCGCCGCTTCTCTGGGTCGCGGTCCGTTTCGAATTCAAGGGTACAGTTCTCGCCCTGTCTTTCCTCGCGCTCATCACTGCGGCCTTCACGATTTCCGGCACAAGCCAGTTTGCGGGCGACGCCGAATCTCAACAACACAAACAAATCATGCTGCAGCTGTTTCTGGGCATCTCTGCGTTTTCTGCGTTGGTCGTGGCAGCGATCTCTAGGCAGCACCAACTGGCACTCGTTACATTGCGTCGGAGTGTTGAGACTTTGCGGGAACGCGAACGTGAACTTTCGCAGTTGGTCGACCTTGTGCCCGTGCAGATCAGGCGACTGACCCCAGAGGGTCAGCCGATTTTCTTTAACCGCCGACTACTCGATTTCTTTGGTTTGAGTGACGTAAATCAACTGGACCGGCCGGGCATAAGTCGTCTGAGCGCGGCGATTCACTCTCTCGTGCATCCCGAGGACGCAACGCGCCTGTTTGATGCCGTCAGAAACTCGCTGGTGACCGGCGAGCCATATTCCATGAAGTATCGCATGCGGCGGGCGGATGGAGCTTATCGTTGGGTTGATGGGCGTGCGGAGGCGTTGCGCGATGACGACGGAACGATCGTGCAATGGCTCGTCATCTCGCTCGATATCGACGACGAGGTGCGCGCACAGGAGGCAATGCGCGACAGTGAGCGGCAGCTTCGGCGCCTGGTCGATGCCGTTCCTGCGCAGATCTGGTGTTCGAACACCGAGGGAGATCCAACCTACGTCAACAAGAGGCTAAGGGATTTCATTGGCTTTGATCTCGAGGACTTCGATTCCCCGGATGAGCCAAGAGGGGAGGTCGCGCGTCGGCAACAGGTCCATCCCGACGATCTGGTGGCTGTCCGTGATCATTTGGCCAAGTGTCGGCGCACCGGTCAGGCGTTCGTTATGCGGTACCGAATGCGACGCGCTGACGGGACGTACCGATGGGTGGAGGGCCGTTCGGAGCCTTTCCGCGATGAGGACGGCTCCATTCTGCAATGGTACGGTGTGCTTCTGGATATCGACGACCAGGTGCAGGCCGAGGCAGCCTTGAGGGAGAGGGAGCGCTTTCTCTGGCAATTGGTAGAAACCCTGCCGCTCATGATCGACTGCGCCGCCCCCGATGGGGAGCCAATATTCCGCGGGCAAGGCCTGAGAGAGTTCCTCGGCTACGAATTGCAGGCGCTTGATGGTTCCGGAAAATCCCGGCTTGAGGGGACACTGGATGCCGGGGTTCATCCCGATGACGTCGAGGGCGTCAAGCAGCAATATGCGCGTTGCCTCGCATCGGGCGAACCTTACGCGCGCCGACATCGTCTTCGCCGGTTCGACGGTGAATACCGTTGGGTAGAGACCCGAGCAGCTCCAATGCGCGATGCCTCGGGCGCCATCATCCAATGGAATGTCATCTACCTGGATATAGACGGGGAGGTTAAGGCCCAAGAGAATCTGCGCATTGCACAAGAGGGACTGGCACGCGCGGCCCAGGCGGCCAGTCTGGCCGAGTTGTCAGCGTCCATCGCACACGAAGTCAGCCAGCCGCTCTCGGCCATCGTCAACTCGACGGATGCTTGCGTGCGCTGGCTTGACGCGGACCCACCAAACGTGGAGCGAGCAAGGAAATCGGCCGAGCGCATCATTCGCAGCGCGAATTCAGCCGCGGAGGTCGTGCGACGGATCCGCGCCCTGTTCCAGCATTCCATGGATGTTCGCGACGCTACTTCGCTGGAGGGCATCATTGACGAGGTGGCCGATCTTGTGGCGGCTGAAGCCTCCAGGCAGCGTATCCGCGTTCAGGTCGAGATCGAGAGCAGCCAGCAACTGGTGGCATTCGATCGCGTGCAGATCCAGCAGGTCCTGATGAACCTTGTTCAAAACGGCTTGGATGCAATGGTGTCGGCGCCGGATGACAGGCTGCTTGAAATTCGGGTCTATCGCAAGGACGATGAGGTCTTCACCGAGGTTATTGATCGAGGTGGAGGTATTGAGTTTCCGGAGCGGATATTCGACCCGTTTTTCACGACAAAGGAAAGAGGGATGGGCATGGGTCTGGCTATCTGTCGCTCCATCGTGGAAGCCCATGGCGGAAAGCTATGGGCGGAGCAAAATGAACCCCGTGGCGCGAGGTTCATTTTCACGCTGGCAGCCGCGGCAATGGCCGCAGCAGGCTCTGGCGCCGGCTCTAACGAGAGCCACTCCATCGTGGAAAAGCTATCAGAAGGAGTACCATGAGGCACTTTTCTGAGAGATTACCTTCGGCCGCTCAGGCGGCAAGAAGTTCGTCCGATGGCCCGAAGAACTCGTAGTGCACCCGCTCGCTTGAAACGCCTTCCCTGACAAGAGCCGGGACGAGGGCACGAAGGAACGGTTTGGGTCCACAGAGGTAGTATTCGGCCTCGTGAACAGGTGTGTTCTCCCGAAGCCATTCCGCCGTGATGAAGCCATCAAAGTCGTGAGACAAGCCGGCCGCATCTTCGCTGCGGGGATCACTATAGAAACTGCTGATCCTGATGTTGCCGTGAGCGTTGGCGAGCTTGCGGACATGCTGATCCATGGCGTGAGTAGTGCTGTTCAACGCGCCGTGGACGAAGTGAGCTTCGAGGTTCGGATGCTCTTCGACGATTGTCTCCAGGATGCTGACCATGGGTGTAAGCCCGACGCCACCCGACAACAAGACGACCGGTGCCCGAGGGATTTCCGGAAGATAGAAGTCACCCGCCGGAGGCGTGACGCTCAAGACCGTACCGACCGTCGCCGTATCGTGAAGATGGCGCGATCCACCTTGTCCATGCGCTTCCCGCTTTACAGAAATCCGGTAGGAACTGTCGCTCGGGCCGCTGGAGATTGAATAGTTCCGCTTGATCTCCAGGCCACTCTGAAGCTTGAAGCGCAATGTGAGGTATTGGCCGGGTTTGTGCCTCAAGATGCGACCGCCGTCCTTGGGCTCCAAGACGAATGATGTGACAACCTCACTTTCGCGAACCTTTGAGGTGATGACGAAATCTCTCCAGCCGTTCCAGCCGCCGGATTTCTTCACAAGCTCATCGCGTATTTCAGCCTCGCGTTCCTGAAGAACATCCGCCAGGAACCAGTAGGCCTCGCCCCAGGCATCCAGGAGTTCAGGTGTTGCCGCGCTTCCGAGCACGTCCTCGATGGCGGCAAGCAGTGCCTTTGCGACATAGGGGTAGTGGTCCGGCAGGATATGATAGCCAATATGCTTGTGAGCAATGCGCTCAACCACAGGGCCGAGCACGCCAAGGTTATCGATGTTCTGCGCATAGGCCAGAATGGCCGCGGCGAGCGCGTTGACTTGCGAGCCACCTTCACCCTGGTTGGCGTGATTGAACAGCTCCCGAATATGATCGTCGCGGAACATGCGGGCATACATGCTCTTTGTAATGTTCGTGCCGTGCGCGGCGAGCGCCGGGACGCTCGCCTTTACAATTTGGACTGTCTGGGACGAGAGGGGTTTCGGCATGGTCTTTCCTTTCGATACGATGTGTCACAGGGGGCTGGGCTGGTGATCGTAGAAGTGCAGCTGGCATTTTACCGGGCCCACGATCTGAAGATGATGAGCAACGTCCGGCGGGATAATGATTGTGGCGCCAGCGCCTGCGTTGATCGCCGGCTGCGTATCACGGTGATAGATCAGACTGCCCTCGATCACGCTGAGCTTGACCCAGGTCCCGGGTCGAAGCTGATGGCATTTCAGCAGTGGTCCGGGGATTGTGGCCTCGTTGAAGACCGGCGTGCTTCTATACGGTCGGCAGGAGATCTGGGGGGCCAAGGTCTTACAATCTGGGCGCTGTGCTCCAAACAAGGCAGCCGACAAACGCGCGGCTATTCTAGCGGCCCTTCGCTGGATCTCTGTCGCTACTTCGGGCTTGAGTGCGTCTGACGTGACCTTCTCCCAAAGTGCCAACCAGCGCTCGAACATTTCCGGCCGAATGTGTTTCAGGTGGATCAGATGCATTGCAACTGGGCTTCCCTTGTAACGCCCTGTCGACAGCATCATCGAACTCCAGAACTCCGTCATGCGTTCGAGATGATCGTCCCATTCGGTTATGGCGGTGAATGCTTCGTTGAGGAGCTGATCAACCCGAACTTCTCCGTGAAAGCGTTCCACGACCATCCGGATGTCTGCTTCGGTTATCGCGTCGGTACTCATCGCTTTTGCCTTAAAGATGTATCTGAGATGCATCTATTCGCTCGAGAGAAAAGATGCTAACGAAATGCATGTTTTTGGATTGGACTTTTTGACGCAGACCCCCGATGAAGCTCACGAAATACACCGACTACGCCATGCGATTGATGATCTATCTGGGCTCACGGTCATCGGGGCTTAGCTCGATCCGCGAAATATCGGATACATTCTCGGTCTCACAAAACCACATGATGAAGGTGGTTCAGGACCTTGCAAACGCACACTTCCTGGTGTCCGTGCGCGGCCGCAACGGGGGCATAAGGCTTGCCCGCCCTGCAAACGAAATCAATCTGGGAGCTCTGCTTCGCCACACCGAGGGCTTGACGGACCTGATCGATTGCGAAGGATGTCGTATCGCACCGGCCTGCACCTTGCCGATCGTTCTTTCGGAAGCCACTGCGGCCTTTGTGGCGGTTTTCGACAAGTATACGCTGGCGGATCTCGTCGAGAGACGCTCGGCGCTCGGCACGCTTCTGGGCTTCAAGCCCGCAGACCTCCAGAACGCTTCCGGTTCTTAAGAGCGAGCTGGTGCCGCTGGCGCGCCATGTGTTGCCGCGGGATGGAAGCAGGAAATGGCGTTGCAACTATCGTTTCTGCGGCTTGTCGCCTGCGGCTGCAAACCGCCGCCACTCAAGTGCTAACCCGCTGTTTTGACATGTATGTTTGAGAGCGCGGCGGATTTAGCCATGCCTCGCCGACGCCAATTGGGGGCACGGCTACCCTATCCATTGGTTTGGCTCGACCGCCAACACGCTTCAACATAGCGTCGATGTCGTGGCTCGTGATCGACCCGTCTCGGTCACTCAAAACAGGAGTGCACCATGTCGCAGGCAGAAGCCGCACTCCGTACGATTGGTCAAAAGGAGACAAAAATGAGCTTGGACAACACCGTTAATACCGGCAGGCCGGTTCCCGAGGAGCTGGTTCCGTCGCGCTATGCGCTGCGAATCGGCGAGATTGAAGTGCTGGTGGTCAGCGATGGGGTGCTGCCGCTTCCAACCAAGATGTTGGGACACAACGCTGACCCGGCGGTGCGGGCGGCCTGGCTGGACGACATGTTCCTTCCGCAGGACGCTTTCGACTGGTCACTGAATGTGGTCGTAGTACGCAGCGGCAGTCAAACCATACTCATCGACGCTGGGCTGGGCTTGGACCCCGACTTGAACCTCCCGCGGGCCGGCCAACTGGTCAAACGGCTCGAGGCGGCCGGCATCGATCTTGCATCCGTTACCGACGTGGTACTCACCCACATGCACATGGACCACGTTGGCGGGTTGCTCGTCGACGGGGTGAAGGACCGGCTTCGTCCGGACCTGCGCATCCACGTGGCCGCCGCCGAGGTCAAATTCTGGGAATCGCCCGACTTTACCCACGTCTCCATGCCGCCGGGGTTCCCGGACGCGCTTCGAGCGGCCGCGAAAAAGTTCGCGAAAGAGTACCGTAACCAGCTGCGGCTGTTCGACGAGCAACATGAGGTGGCGCCGGGGGTGGTTGCCGTTCGCACCGGCGGCCACACCCCCGGGCACAGCGTTGTCCGCCTGGCGTCTGGCGGCGACCGGCTCACGTTCGCCGGCGATGCTGTGTTCGCGGTCGGGTTCGACCATCCCGACTGGCACAACGGTTTCGAGCACGACCCCGAGGAGGCGGCCCGCGTCCGGGTCCGGCTGTTGACGGAGTTGGCGGAGACCGGCGAACAGCTGGTGGCCACACACCTGCCGTTCCCGTCCGTTGGCCGCGTGGCGGTTGACGGAGACGCCTTCCGTTGGGTGCCGATTTTCTGGGATTACTGACAGTTGCTGAGCTGGCACTGACAGAAATGACCACCGCGTTTGAACCCAGTCGAACGCTGCCAGGTGCGACGCCAGCCTATGTGCCGGCGTGCGCCTTGCGATTGCGAGCAGACTAATCGGCTCGCAATCGCGCTATATATGACGGTGGGCCCTAACCCAACCCAGTCCGGCCTTGCAACGGAAGCGTCATACGCGATGCTGAGAGGAAGCTTTCCTTTTCGGCGGCAATAGCCCTTCAGTGCGTCCGTGCAACGCTCATGACAGCCATTGGGCTTTCGTATTGGTTCGCGGCAAGCGCTACTCCAGGTCCGCTTTGCGAGCAGAGCGTCCATTCCGCGAACCTGAATGCCCGAACAAACGAATATGCGCTCCAGAACGCCCATGGCACCGTCTCTTCCGGGTCAGCAGCCGCGCGACCTGAATGCGGTGCCGCGGCGGATGAGAGCAACCAACGACGACCGCCGGCTCGCTTGTGGGCGACAACGTCGACACCGAGATGGCGAGGCTCAGTGCTTTGACCGGCGCTGTTGCCACGAGCCGACAGGCGCCGGGGATGCGCGCACCTGCCAGACAATGCGCATTACCCGTTGCCGGGAACACATCTTGTTCCCAGGGGGCCGCTAATCGCGGGCCCAGACAAGATCTATCTCTGGCACGCAAACACGGAGATCAAAAAATGAAAATGCTTCAAGACAAGGTAGCCATCATCACCGGCGGTAACAGTGGTATCGGCAAGGAAACCGCTCGGCTGTTCGCCAGTGAAGGGGCCAAAGTCGTGATTACCGGCAGGCGGCAAAACGTTGTGGACGCGGCTGTCGATGAGATCGGCAACGGTGCCACCGGCTTTTGCGGCGATGCTGCCGACATCGCCGATCACCAGCGCCTCGCCGCAAGAGTTCGCGACCAGTTCGGCGCAATCGACATTTATATGGCAAATGCCGGCGTGATAAACCTCCTGCCTTCTTCCATGGTGACGGAAGAAGAATATGACCGCCATTTCGCCACCAATACGCGTGGCGTCTTCTTTGGAGTCCAGACGTTGGCTCCTCTCATCCGCGAAGGCGGAAACATCATCGTCACGAGCTCGCTCGCAGCGACGAAAATCCTGCCGCAGCATACAGTATACGCGGGATCGAAGGCCGCGCTTGCGGCCTTCGCACGCAATTGGGCGCTTGAATTCAAGGATCGCAAGATCCGGGTGAACATCCTGAGCCCTGGCCCGGTCGAGACGGAGATTCTTGGCAAACTGGGCATAGGTGAGGCTGAACGTCCCGCGTTCGAGCAACAGATGTCGGAGCTTATCCCAGCGGGCAGGCTGGGGCGTCCTGAGGAACTGGCGCGTGCAGCCCTATTCCTGGCGGCCACTGGAACGTTTGTGAACGGCATCGAACTGCACGTGGATGGTGGAATGTCGCTCACCTGATGACACCGAGGTCGGTTGCTGAACCCTTCTCGGCAACCGACCGCCTCCGCACAAAGTGGTAAGCCGTCATTGATCGGTGCCGCTCGGCTTCACTTCAAAGGCTTCAGGTTTGAAGCCGTGGTGCCGAATTCCATCGAATGCGGGTCGGCGCCTTTTGCCAATCAGGGGTTGTCGAAGGCGCGTCTTCCTAAGCGGCCCGGTCGAGCAACGCTGGTGACTGGACGGGTCATTTCCGGATGAATGTGCGGTCCCTGGACACCGTTCGCCCCTCCCGCGCGCGCTGTTGCTCTGTCCACACCTGCCGTCAGCGGGGGGCGCCCATACCTAGGTTTGGGTTGAAGCATCCGGAAAAACCAATCCAAATCACGCGTAGCCTCAGGGAATGCGCCTGATGGCCACCGCCGCATTAGGAATGTGGGCAACGGACAGCAGTCGAGCGGCGAAAACACATCCTCCGGCAAAATTAGAAGGACAAGGGAATGCACAAGATCGCAAAACTGGCTTTGGCTTTGGCGCTCTACACCACGTCGGCAATACCCGGCTTCACGCAATCGAACAAGCCGACGATCGTCCTGGTTCACGGGGCGTTCGCCGATTCGTCGAGCTGGAACGAGGTCATTTCACATTTGGAAAAGCATGGATATCCGGTCCTAGCGGTGGCCAATCCGCTCCGTGGCGTAAAGCGCGACGGGGATTATGTCCGGCGTGCCGTGAAGGACATCAAGGCGCCAATTGTCCTTGTCGGACATTCCTACGGCGGCTCTGTGATCAGTGATGCCGCCGCCGGCATGGAAAACGTTCAAGCACTGGTCTTCGTGGCCGCATTCGCTCCGGAAATCGGGGAGTCGGCGGTGGATCTCTCGGGTAAATTCCCGGGCAGCACACTCGCCTCGGCTCTGGGTGAGGCGGTCGCACTCGCCAACGGGGAGGGCAAGGACCTTTACATCGATCAAAGGAAGTTCCCGGCGCAATTTGCAGCCGACGTGCCGTTGGCGGAGGCGAAGCTCATGGCTGCGACCCAGCGCCCTATCACCGATGCGGCATTGGCGGAGCCCGCTCCGAAGGCGGCATGGAAGGAAATACCATCCTGGTTCATCCACGGAGATGCCGACAGGAATATTCCGCCCCATACGCTGCAGTGGATGGCCGACCGCGCAAACTCCAGGAAAACAGTTGTCGTTAAAGGTGGCTCACATGTCGTCATGATCTCTCATCCCGGCGAAGTTGCAAAGCTCATCGAGCAAGCCGCGTCGGCGAAGTAATTCTTTGCTGCGATGGGCCGGTGTCGGGAGGCGGGTTCCCAAACGATCGTCCATATCGCGTAGCGTGACTTTGGCGCGCGCGCCGCCTCTCCAAAGCTGGCCGGGCGACGCTCCGGCCAGCATGGGTCGCGATCTCCTAAACCTTGGTTTGGGAGGCACAGCCCAACTCTCGGTGTTACCCTGTTGCCTATCGAAAGCAGGAGAGAAGAATGGAACCCCTCAGATACACCGTCCTTGCCATGGTATGGTTTAACATACTGCTCGCCGCCTGGCTCTCGGTATACATGCTCTATGATCCGGAAGGATGGTATTATTTCGTCCCCGGAGTAACCGATACGGGCCTCTACAATCAGCATTTCATTCGAGACATCGGCATCATTCAGGGTTTCATCGCTCTGGCCTTCGCGATCGGCTGGTTCAGGCCGGGCCGCCGAATCGAGCTTTGGGGAGCTGCAACTCTCTGGCTGATCGCACACGCCATCTTTCATCTCTGGGAAGTTGCGGTCGGGATATGTTCGGCTTCCGTTATCCTGCGCGATTTTCCTGCTGTGAGCTTGCCGGCACTTTTCGGCATTGCCGCCACTGGCTGGGCATGCGCTCGCGGTCAAGGATTGGCTACTCTGCCAAATGCAAAAGAGATCGTCTCCTGAAAGGACGAAATCGTTCATGGAAAGGGCGATGCAGTTTGCACCGCTCTTTCCATCATCTAACCGAACGGAAGCTGCGGGTACTCTCTAACCGGCAATGCTCTTGGTAAGCCACTCGTGGAAAGACAGCTTGCCAGAGATGGTTTGCTTCATGGGCAAAAGCCCGTCTGGAGGTAATGCCACACCGAAGTATAGTGCGTCCTTGTCGAGACTGACCGGGCGATTGTCCGCGGTGGCAGTGAGCAATTCGCGGGCCAGATCGGCGAGTTCGATGGATTGCGGTCCGCCAAGTTCGACGATGGTGTTTTGCGGCACGGCCACCGCCAGCTTTGTGATCCAGTTTGCCGCTTCGTCTGCTGAGACCGGACGTACGGCGATCGCCGGCAGGCGTAAATCTCCGTTGACCGCCGCAGCGTTCACGATACCGCTGAAGAACTCGAAGAATTGGGTGGAACGGACGATCGTGTAAGGCAATCCGGAGGACCGGATCAGGTTTTCCTGGACGAGTTTGGCGCGGAAGTAGTCATTCTCAACCATGCGGTCCGTTCCCACGACGGAGAGCGTCAGATAATGCCGGACCCCGGACGTCTTGGCTGCTCCGAGCAGGTTCTTCCCCGATTGCCTGAAGAAGGTCAGCGCATCGCCATCTCCGAACGAGCCGGAATTTGTAACGTCGATAACGACATCGACACCTTCCAGTGCCTTTTCCAGACCCTCACCGGACAAGGCATCGACCCCTGTTTTCTTCGATGCAGCCACGACATCGTGTCCGTCCCCTTGCAGTCTGCCGACGATCCTGGAACCCATGGCGCCGCTCGCGCCGATTACCGCTACTTTCATCTCGAACTCCATCCGATACATGCCGAGCGGATGATAGGCCTTTGGCCCGGGCGTTCGACTAAACGAAGTTATGGGTTGACCGCCGATTGCTGCAATCTAGCCTCCAATCCCTGCACCTTATCCATTAGCTCAAGCTCCGGTTTCCACGACCCACGTGACAGTGAAGAACATGCCGCAGGGTATAGGACCGCATAGACCAAGGTGTACGGTCACGAGCTCCCTCATCCGTGTTAAATATAGCTTCAACGGCAAGACAAGCCGTCATAACCTTCGCTGTGCGTGCGGGTTTGAACCGTCGGTCGGACAACGCCATATCTCGAATGTATGACGGGCCGTTGCGCGATAAAAGTTGAGGGCAATCTGATGCAACACACTCAACCCAAGATAGAAGACGCGGCCGAGCCGATTGTGTACGTCGTTGACGACGACGAGGCGATGCGAGAAGCATTGCTTGATCTGTTCATGGTGACCAACAAGCGGGCGACCGCATTTTCCAACGGTCCCGAGTTTTTGGAAACGGCTGACATCTGTGCGCCAGGTTGCCTCGTACTCGATTTCCGAATGCCGGGAGGAACTGGCCTGGATCTTCAAGAGCGTCTGTCGAAGGCCGGTAGTCGTCTTCCCGTGATCTTTCTGACAGGTCATGCGGACATCCTGACGAGTGTAAAGGCGATGAAGGCGGGGGCGATGGATTTCATCATCAAACCTTTCGCCGATCAGGATCTCCTTGATGCGGTGGATCGAGCCATCAAGCTCGATTCCGAACGACGCAAGGTGGACGCGGAACGGAATCGAATCCAAGCATTGGTCGACACCCTCACGCCCCGCGAATTGGAGGTGATGTTTGCGGTCGTCAGCGGGCTGATGAACAAACAGGTCGCGTATCAGCTCGGTATCAGCGAAATGACCGTGAAGCTCCATCGCATGAGCCTCATGCGCAAGATGCAGGCTCGCTCGCTCGCGGATCTCGTTCGGAAGGTCGAGCAAGTTCGACGGAACTGAGAAGCCGACACCAGCAATCGGGAAAAGTTGGCCAGCGGAGCATCGCCGTGCCTTTGATGCGGAGCCACCTTGTCACTTCCTTAGTACCACCACATCAGAAGCAAATTGATACTTTTGCCGAAGGCCGCAAGGGTGGAAATCCCCGTAGCCAGGATAACGCGATTAAGCAAGCCGCACACGCCCCCCAAACCTATGGTTAGCTATGAGCCCAATCGTAATTCCCTAGATTTGCATCTGCCGACAGTCACACCAGTGGACCGACGGATCAAATATAGGAACTACACAATGACACAGCGCATTAATTTCGCGAAGGAATCGCCGAATCTCATGAAGAAGTTCATGGAATTCGTGACGGCGACCAAGGAAAACTCCGTCGAGGAATCCATTCGCAACCTGGTCAACGTTCGCATCGCGCAGCTCAACAACTGCACCTATTGCCTCGACATGCACATCAAGCAGGCGAAGATCCAGGGCGAGCGTGAACTGCGCCTCTACCACGTGGCATCGTGGCGTGAATCCACGCTTTTTGCACCCCGGGAGCGCGCAGCCCTCGCATGGGCGGAAATCGTGACGAAACTGCCGGATCTCGGCGTTCCCGACGAAATCTATGAACGCGTTCGTTCGCATCTCAGCGAGAAGGAAATCTCCGATCTCACTTTTGCTGTCATGTCGGCGAACGCGTGGACCCGCGTAAATGCCGCGTTCAAGTCAGTACCGGGCTCGTCCGATGCCATGCTCGGCCTCGACAAAGCAGACCTGAAGTAATTAACGCGGCGCACCCGACTGGTGCGCTTTCCAGCTGGACTTCTCATACTCAAGGAGCGAACTATGAAGATCGTCGTTATCGGTGGAACCGGCCTCATCGGCTCGAAATTGGTCAAGCGCCTTCAGGGGAAGGGGCATGAAGTCATTGCCGCATCGCCGGCATCCGGAGTGAATACAATCACCGGCGAGGGGCTGGAGAAGACATTGGCCGGAGCGCAAGTCGTGGTGGACGTTGCAAACTCGCCGTCCTTTGAAGACAACGCGGTCATGGAATTCTTCCAGACATCCGGCCGCAACCTGATGGCCGCTGAAGAAGTCGCCGGCGTGAGGCATCACGTCGCGCTTTCGGTCGTTGGAACCGAACGTCTTCAGGCGAGCGGCTATTTTCGGGCGAAACTGGCCCAGGAAAAGATTATCAAGGAAGCGAAAATTCCTTACACGCTGGTTCACTCGACGCAATTTTTCGAGTTCATGTTCGGCATCGCCCAATCTGGGACCGAGGGTGAAAAAGTTCATCTCTCGCCGGCCATGATGCAGCCGATCTTGTCGGATGACGTGGCTGACGCTCTGGCCGATCTGGTGCTTGGCCAACCTCGCAATGCCATCGTTGAAATTGCAGGCCCGGAGCCCATCAAGATCGCAGATGCCGTCACGAAATACCTCCGGCAGATCGGAGACCACCGGGAGATCGTCGTTGACAACAAGACGCGATACTTCGGCGCTCTTCTAGACGACACGACCCTGATGCCTGCCGCCGGTGTCCGGCTCGGCGCAGTTGGCTTTTCGGAGTGGGTCAAGACGGCCACTCCGCCGCCCGCGCGCTAACGCCTTTGCCGGAGCCGATGAAGGCTCCGGCTCTCCCTCGCATGCGCGGGCGCTCGTACCGTTTTGCTCGCTATTAGCACCTATCACGGTCAGTCTATTCCCTTGCCGAGGATCGCATCAACGTTGCGATGAAGTCGGTAAACAACTGCAGGCGGAAGCTCGGCAATCTGCCTGATGCATGCACAGCCTGGAACGGAACCGTTTGCAATTTCACGTGCGGAAGGAGCTCGACAAGAAGACCCCGATCGAGATCGTCCTGGACCGTCCGCTTTATCAGATGTGCTGCACCGACGCCGCTCAGCGCCGCATCGCGGATGGCCGTGGCTGAATCCAGGTCGATCCGGCCTGACGGCAAGATGCTGCCGCCGTCAACAAAGCCGATGGGATAAGGTTTGCCATCTGCGACATATCGGGCGAATGGTATGTTCTTCAGTTGGCCAAGGCTCTCAATATCTCCATGCTTACGGAGAAAGGAAGGCGATGCGACAAGCGTCATGTCGAGGTGCGAGAGTGTCTTGCACATCAGGCCTGCCTGCTCGACCTGGCCGACCCTGAATGCCACGTCATAGTTTTCCCTCAGGAGATCGACGTGCCGGTCCGTCATGCCAACAGACAACGAAATCTCCGGGTACATCGGGACGAACTCGGTGAATATCGGTTCCAGAATCATCCTGCCGAGTTCGCTGGGCAAACTGGCACGCAGATGACCTGCGGGCGCCCGATAAGACTGAACCGTCTCTGCCGAACTGTCGATCTGCTCGAGCAACGGCATTATCTTGTCGTAGAAGGCTTCACCTTCCTGCGTCATCGCCAGAAGTCGGGTCGAGCGGCGGAACAGATGCACGCCCAGCAGGCGTTCCAATCGCGAAATGCTTTTAGAAATTGACGATGGCGTCGCTCCGAGGCTCCGCGCAGCCGCACTGAAGGAGCCTGTCTGAACCGTGCGAACGAATGCTATCAGTCCGGTTGCTTCCCTCAGCAGCCTAAGCATGTCGTGATCTCCGACTTGTTGTGACGCTCTGATCGTTGGCAGGGCGCCGCCAGTCTTACCGCTCTCTTCCTGATCGAGACATCAAACAGAAGTTTGGGTTGCCTTGCATGCGCCAGAAGCACCTATCAAGCTTTGTCGAAGCGATCGGCGACATGGACGCCGGGCGAAACGACCCACTCCGTCCGATACCTTCTATCCGTGCCTGTCGCCGTTCGCCTAAACTTAGGTGTACGAAACGAACGTATAGCTACAACCAATCGTATCGATTGGTACGGTTAGTCGCCGGATTTGTAGATCGATGAAGTTTAGATCCTCAGATTTACACGGTTTATTTTCCAATATTTCTTTGAATAGGAGATGAACATGAACCTGGGTTCCACCACGCCGACGCGGCGAGACATGATGACAGGCACACTGGGTATTGCCGCCGCCACAACGGCAGTTGCCGCCAGCTCGGCGCGAGCCAAGGAGCCCGCCAAGGGTGCCGGACATCGGTCCGATGGCGAATACGTCACGTCGAAAGATGGTACTGCGATTTTCTACAAGGACTGGGGTCCGAAAAGCGCGCAGCCGCTCGTATTCCATCATGGATGGCCCCTCAGCGGCGATGACTGGGACGCCCAGATGTTGTTCTTCCTCGGCAAGGGCTTCCGAGTCGTCGCGCATGACCGACGCGGCCACGGTCGCTCCGCCCAGGTAAGCGATGGACACGATATGGATCACTATGCAGCGGATGTTGCTGCTGTGGTAGAGCACCTCGATCTTCGCAACGCGGTTCACATCGGTCACTCCACCGGGGGCGGTGAGGCGGCTCACTATGCGGCCCGCCATGGAAAGGGGCGCATTTCCAAGCTTGTCCTTATCGGCGCTGTCCCCCCGATCATGGTCAAGACTTCGGCCAACCCTGGCGGCCTTCCAGTCGAGGTCTTCGACGGCTTGCGCTCCGGTCTGGCGGCTGACAGGTCTCAATTCTACCTCGATTTTGCCGGCGGCCCCTTCTATGGTTTCAACCGGGAGGGAGCGAAACGCTCTGAGGCGATGGTCCAAAACTGGTGGCGCCAGGGCATGGCTGGTGCCGCAAACGCCCACTATCTTGGCATTAAGGCGTTCTCTGAAACCGACTTTACTGACGATCTGAAATCAATCGATGTACCGACCCTCGTACTCCACGGAGATGACGATCAGATCGTCCCGATCGCAGACTCCGCCCTCCTTTCGGCAAAGCTCCTGAAGAACGCGACGCTGAAGGTTTACAAGGGTCTTCCCCATGGGATGGCGACCACCCACGCCGGTCTTATCAACGAGGATCTGCTGGAATTTATCGCGGCTTGATGATGCGAGAGGGTGCCGTCGGCGCCCTCTCTTCCTCGAAAGCGTATCGATACCTATTTAGCGGGCGGGTTATCCCCGCCTGTAAGGCACCTTTGAGGAATTTTGCGGCATCGAACCGGCGGCAAGCCAAACAGATAGCTATTCGCCCGAGGATCGCTTGGGCACGATGCTTGCGTCGCAGCAAAGCTTGTTTGCGCGTGGAAAATTTCATTCCTCACCATGGATGATGGACAATGACCCAACGCCTCAATTACGCTCAACTTTCGCCGGACCTCTTCAAGGCTCTTATGGCGCTTAGCAACGAAGTCAAGAAAGGCACGATCGAGCAGTCTATTCTCGACTTGGTCGACATTCGCGCATCGCAGATCAACGGCTGCGCGTTCTGCCTCGATATGCACTCCAAGGAAGCGACTATGCATGGCGAGCGCCCGCTTCGCCTTCACCACGTTGCCGTGTGGCGCGACTCGACCCTTTTCTCCTCCCGCGAGCGGGCAGCGCTTGCCTGGACCGAAGCCTTGACCAAGGTCTCTGATAGCGGCGTCCCGGACGAGCTCTACGAAAAGGTCCGGGGGCAATTGTCTGAGAAGGAAATTTCCGATCTCACCTTCCAGATCATGGCGATCAATGCATGGAATCGCGCCAGCATCGCGGTCAAAGCTGTGCCCGGCTCCGCCGACAAGGTTTTCGGCCTCGATAAGGCGCAACTGGCCTAACGAGCAATGGGTGGCCGGTGACCTCACGGCCGCCCTCCAATTCACTGCGGTCCTGACCTCGGTCAGCGACCGCGATGGGACCTCCTATCTCAATCGCCAGCTGCTTCAATGGGCCGGCATCGAGGATAAGGAGGGTGGAGCGACGCAAAAGTGCCAACCAGTTGGCAGGGTTGATCGTCGAAATCGTCCACCCGGACGATCGTAAACGCGTTTCGGGCCAATCTCGTTCGCTCGTTCAAGTCGAGTGCTGACGCGCGAGCCGCTGATGGCTGAAACAAGGACGGGTAGGAAGGGATGTCGATCGAAGCGTCGACGTTCTCATCTTGCGGCTGAGACGCAAGATTGAAGAGAAGCCTTCGAACCCGCTATTGATCAAGACGCTGCGTGGAGCCAGGTATCTCCTCGACGCGGACGTGTCCGTCATTACCCAGGCTCGACAGCGGTGATACTGACACTGCCAATCTGCCACCAACCGGAGTTCGTTGTGAAGTGTCGCTCGAGGCATGCACGTGCGATGTTCACTGAAGCAGTTCGGATTTTCTCACGAGGTCACTGAGAGAGCGGGCCTGCATCTTTCTCATGGCGCTCCCGCGATGAAGCTTGACCATGATTTCGCTGATCCCCAATTCATAGGCGACCTGCTTGTTCATCAGCCCATCTGTCACAAGCTTCATCACTTGTCTTTCGCGCGGTGTGAGGCTTGCCGCACATTCGCGAACATGTCTCCGTCTGAAAGCGATTTCACGCTGTTTTTTGCCTTCTTCGATCGCCGTGGTGACCGCGCTAATGAGGTCGTCTGGCTGGAATGGCTTCAAGAGAAAGTCGATGGCTCCCGCTTTCATGGCGGAGACGCTCGTCGTCACGTCTCCGTCTCCAGTCATGAAGACGATTGGTACATCGAAGCCGGCTTCCGACAGCCTCCGCTGAAATTCTATACCGCTTACGCCCGGCAAATTGACATCAAGCAACAGGCAACCGACAGTCTGTGGGTCGCCCCGGTGGTCGAAATCGATTGTGTCGACGAAGGCCACGGCCTGCATCCCTACGGCTTCGAAAAGTTCGAGCAGCGACAAGCGAAGTTGCTCGTCGTCGTCGATAATGTTTACCACCGGAATGTCGGTGATTGTCTCAACGGTGTTTGCGTGTTCAGGCACGGCATCGCTCCCTTAGTTGTCACGCTTCGACACTTCGTGGACCGCGATTTTACTCCAAGGGACTAAGCTGGCTATAAAACCAACGTTTGCTTCGTTCGAGCGGCGGCGGCCGAACTGCCTCCGCCGTCGGCAATCGAACTCACACCTTCGTTCCTACAGCAAGCTGTACCTTCGTTTGGGTTCCTGCGTGTCCGTGCGAAGGCTACAGCCTTGCACAGTGGCTCCCGTCGTTCTGTGCCGCCGCGCTGACGCGAGTCTCCCATATTTTCGCGCGATGCCGGCGAACCGTTAATCGGAGCAAACCATGCCGACGCCCCTTCCTTTAGTGCCGCTCGTAATGCTGAACCTGCTTGGGGTGGCGGGAATCATAGTATGGCATCTGCAGGGACGAGGTCGTCCCAATGCACGACTTGTCGTTCAGATCATCTTCTTCGCCGCGATGACGGCAGCTCTTTTCACTGCACAGGTTGCACCTTTTCGGTTTGAGAGGATCCACGAAGAAGTGTTCGCGCGGTTTCTCGTCGACTGCGGTAAGGTCTTGTGGTGGACGCACCTTGCCTGGGCAGTGATCGGTTTTACGCGCATCTACATAGTGCTGGACAAGCGCCCCAAGGAAGCGCGTCTTATCCAAGATCTCCTGGTGGCCGTCGTCTATCTCGGCACTACTCTTTCAATGATGGCCTTCGTCTTCGGCGTGCCGATCGGTACACTTCTTGCAACCTCCGGCGTCGTGGCGATCATTCTAGGCCTTGCCTTGCAGAATACGCTGTCGGACGTCTTCTCCGGCATCGCCCTGACGATTGGGCGTCCCTATGTTCTGGGCGACTGGATTCTGCTGGCAGATGGAACCGAGGGAAGAGTTGTCGCAAGCAATTGGCGGGCGACCTGCATCCTTACATCGGCAAACAATCTCATCGTGCTTCCAAATAGTGTGCTTGCGAAGCTCGGCCTGACGAATTTCAGCCGCCCGACCGAAACGCACCAGATCAAACTGCCAATGAGGATCGCTCCTACACTGCCACCTGGCGTATCGATGGAGGTCCTGAGTCTGGCTCTCGATAGCTGCAAGCTGATTTCCAAAGAGGTGCCGCCAACGGTGGCGCTCAAAAAGATGGATGCTATGGGCATAGACGTGGAGCTGCTCTTCTATGTCTCCGCTCCGGGCGAACGCGTGGCTGCATGCAATGAGGTCATCGATGTTGTCTTCCGCCATTGCGCGGAAAATGGCGTCTCGCTCGCGATGCCGGCCGGCTCCTATGTGTTTGGCACACAATCTCCCATCGGGAGCCACCTGACGCCGACGATGCTCTCTGCGAGGGAGTTGCTGCGGGCCGTGCCTGCTTTTGCTGCATTGCCTCTCGACGAGCGCAACGCGCTTGGTAGTCAAGCGACGACCCGCCAGTTTCCTGCAGGCGCGACAATCGTGGCAGAGAATGAAACGTTTTCGAGCTTGATGATCATACAGTCCGGTGTCGTTTGCAGGCGGCAAAACGGAAAGGATATCGAGCGGCTTTATCCTGGCGAAATGTTCGGCGCGCGCCATCTGCTTTCGGACACACCGGAGAGCGGCAGTTTCGAGGCGCTGACCGAAATCTCCGTCTCCGTGATCGCAAAGGAGGCGCTCGATAAAGTTGTCGGATCTCACCCAGAATTGGCGGAAGATCTCGCATCGAGGCTTTCCAGGACCATATCCGACGGGCAATCAGATACTGACGCTCCTCCCTCCCAGACGGAAAAAACACCCGTTCTATGGGCTATGCCCAACGGGTAGAGATTTAGATCCGTGTTGAGTTTTCGACCGTTCGGTGCCGCGAAAACCCAAAGCCATAGTGTCCGTTAACGGCGGCTCTGTATAGCGTTGGCCCGGAACGTTGTCACGGACACGCCTTCCGGCTCCGCGTCCCAACTTCGGCAGCACCTTGACTAACTTCCGTATAGTTTCGGCTCCTATCACCTCGGTCTAGCATTGCGACACCTCATGTTTCCCATGTCTTTGCCAAAGGGAGCTGGTGGTGAGTGAGATGTAGATGGAATTGGCTCGATGCCGTCGAATGAGGTCAGATGGTTTTCTCGCCGGGAAGCGCAACCTTTACTGGAAGTATCGGAGTACTGCCGGCACGCGGGTGTAGATGAGGCGGAGGAGCGGCGGCTGATTACCTTGCTGGGTCGATATGCGTCCCGCCACGAGCTACAGATGAATATCATTCGCTCGCTTCGCCGGGTTCGCTAGTACCCAATTATCGCCAGTCCCTGTGCGAAAGATATCATACGGGAAGCGTTATCTCGAAAACAGTGCCACCCCCGGCGGCATTCTCAGCCTTGAGAGTGCCGCCATTTGCCTCCACCATGCTGACGCAGATGGCGAGGCCGATCCCCAAGCCGTATGGTTTTGTGCTCTGGAATGCTGCAAACAACTTACCCATGATAGCAGGCGATATCCCCGGGCCGTTATCCATGACGGACATCCTAACCGAAGTGGTGCCTGCCTGCGCCAAACCGATCCGGATCATTTTCCTGGCGCCGTCCATGCTCTCCATCGCCTGGATTGCATTGGCGATCAGGTTAACTAACACCTGCTGAAGTTCGATCCTGACTGCGTTCACAGCAGGCAAATCCCTTTCGGACTCGACGCGGATGTCGACCTTGCCGCGAAGCAGATCCGGCGTCATCAATGCACAGGTTTCGTCGACCAGCGACATCAGATCCAAGACCTCTGGCATGCGTCGTTCTTGCCTTAGCAGGCGCCGGGTATTCTCGATAATGTCGCTTGCGCGCTTGCAGTCCCGCACCATTCGTTCCGCTGATCGCCGCACCGCGACGAGGTTTGGCGGGGCCCTGGACAACCACTTCAACAGGGTTTGAGTGTTGACAGTCAGAGCGGCGAGCGGTTGGTTGAGTTCGTGGGCAAGCGAGGCAGATAGGGCGCCCACGGTTGCGGCTCTTGCTGCTTTGGCCAACTCGGCCTGCGCCTCCAACAGCGCCTTCTGTGTCATCTCTCGTTGTGTGATGTCGACCATTCCGACAACGACGCGGTCAAAGGCAGCCGTGTCTTCCGGAAAGCGCAGACTGATGATCACCTGCCGGGTCTCGGCGTCGTGCCTGACGATAGTTCCGGTCTGCTCGAGGCTTTTTCGTTCACTGAAAATCGCATCAAGGAGGTTGATGGTCGTTTCACGGTCGGCCAGGACGTGTCCTGTCATCGCGACGGTGATTCCCTTTGTCGCTACATGGCCAAGCAGTTCGATGGCAGCATCGTTTGCAGCAATCGTCCTGATCAAACGGGCGCATTTTTCCACGACGTCAGGATTACCAAGGGCATGGGATCGAAAGTCGGCGACGCCTTCACGCTTGAGTGACAAAAGATAGGTTCTTACTGAGGAATAGTCGCGCTCCCATAGGGCGACCCGGCTTTGTTCGAAGATCGAGCGATAACGGCGCTCGCTGTCGCGAAGCGCCTTGTTCGATGCGATGAGTTCGGTGCGAGCTGCAGCGTTCCTGAGGATGAGTGCACAGGTAACGGAAATGGCTGAAAGCGATACCGTCAGGCGAAGCAGACTGGAGATGTCGAAAATGAAGCCGTGACCCATCGTATAGGAGACGAGGGTCAGAATATTACATGTCACGCCTACGAAAATCACTCCATGTCGGCTCAGCAAGCCCGCCGAGAGTAGCATCACGATTACATAGAGCACCGCTATCGCGCTCTCGATTTGAGTAAACGCATCGATGTAGAAGACCGCAGCACCAAGAGCTGCGGCCGCAACTGTATTGGCGATATCGTGAGGCGTAGCGTTCTGGACGCCACCCATGGTCACCGGGTCTTTACCGGTCTGTTGATTGCCGTTTTTCGCCGAGCGACGCCGATAGGCGGAATTGTCCAAGGCGATACGGGCATGATCGGGGAGTGGCGTCAAAAGCGGTATGTCATCAATGCTTGTGTCGATGGATAGACGCTATCAGCAGCCGGCTGCGGTGAGGACTATACTCGTGGATAGGTGCAGCCGTGATCTTGCCGGCCCACCTGCAGCCGGGTCGGCGTCCCCCTATATTTCATCCAGCAAAGGCTCCAGTCATCGAAACCGATGCGTCCCAGAGACGCCGTGCCGCAACAGGATCGATTGCCCAACTTGCAACCCCCTTGCTGCCTAATTCGCCGTTGTAGGGTTGGGCGACGCCGAAGTCTTCGAGATATTCACCTCCAAACCCATCAAGCTCGAGGCTGGCACCTGCCCAGACCATTGAAGCGGCGCCTTGTTGCGGGGTCTTGCGGCCGTTCGCCGGATCGATGCGCAGGTTTCCGTCTGCGTCGTATGCGTCGAACCGTGCCAAGTATTCCGGCGTCAGGTGCCTGACAATATCGGTCAGGATTTGGCCCGGATGCAATGAAAAGGCGCGCACGCCGACTTCGCGTCCGCGCCTGTCGAGCTCAACTGCGAACAATGCGTTTGCTGTTTTGGCCTGACCATAGGCGAGCACGCTGTCATAGGCGCGGCGGACGAAATGGATATCGTCGAAATCGATACCTCCCGCCTGATGTGCGCGTGAGGAAACACTGACAACACGCGCGCCATTCGCGCGCGTGAGCGCCGGCCATAGAGCCGCGGTCAGTTGGAAATGGCCGAGGTGATTGATCGCAAACTGTCCCTCGTGGCCGTCCGAGTTGCGCCACAGTGGGGTTGCCATGACGCCGGCACTATTGATCAGCATCGATATGGGTCGCCCACTGGAAACGACTTCTGCCCCGAATGCCGCAATCTCGCTGGGAACCGAGAGGTCCAGATCAGCGATCGTTACGTTGCGCAGATGTGCAAGATTTCGTTCGGCCTTTGAGCAGTCCCGCGCCGGAACGATGACGGTGGCGCCGACGCTCGCAAGCGCGCGTGTTGCCTCCAGACCTAGACCTGAATAGCCGCCGGTGACAACGGCGGTCGTGCCATTTAGGTCAAGGCCTTCGACCACCTGCTGTGCTGTGCTGGCAACACCAAAACGCGAGTTAATGAGATTCGGATTGTGCATGTATGGCTCCGTGATGCTTGTGCCAGGGATATATCGGCACTACCTCTGGAGGATCCATCATCAAGGCGCCAAAGTACTGTCGTGATCGTCCAAAAGCCCAACGAAGATGCACTCTCATCCATTCTGGAATGTCTTGGCGCCCGAGCCCTCTGCTCGATGCGATTGGAGGCTGGCGGGAGTTGGGCCGTCCATTTTCCCTTGCCGCGGGTACTCAAGTTCGACTTTGTTCGGCGCGGCGAATGCTGGCTACGCCTCAGTGGCGCCGAGCCAGTGCGGATCAACGCTGGTGATTGTATCATCGTAGCCGGCGTCCACTATGAGCTTGCCAACGATCCGGATACGCCGGCCCTTCCTGCACAGGAGGTGTTTTCGCCAGCGGGACCCGCACAAATCGGCGCTGTGACGGACTTCACTGTCCTCGGTGGGACGCTTCAACTCGACGCTGGTGACGTTCTGTTCGTAACGGGCGTGTTACCTTCCGTTGTCGTAATACGGGCGGATGAAATGGCACCAGTAGGGTGGCTATTGGAGCAGCTGGATCACGAATGGGACAGCGGCAGGCCTGGAGCTCGACTGGCGAGTAACGACCTCATGCGCCTTGCTTTCATTCACGTATTGCGTGCGCATTTGGCGAAGCTCGACGAGGGCGTCGGATGGCTTCACGCTCTGATTGATCGAAACTTGGGCCCAGCGATGCGAGCCATTCACGCAGATCCGACTCGTGCCTGGACGGTCAGCGAACTGGCGCGCATCGCCGGGCAATCGCGGTCTGGGTTTGCGGCAAGATTTCGCGCTCATGTGGGATTGTCGCCAATGGACTATATCGCCCGTTGGCGGGTGAGATTGGCATCCGCCAAGCTCCGCGGAAGCAATTTGCCGATATCACATATCGGCCAGGAACTTGGATTTGCGACTGACAGTGGATTTAGTGCCATGTTTCGCCGGGTGACGGGCATGTCTCCCCGACAATACCGCCGGAAGCAGGCCGATCTGCACACATGATCGAGGTGACATAGTTCTCCGGAGTGATAGGGCTCCTGGAAGAAGGAACCAATCGCCAAATGCCTCGTTCACCTTAAGATTGTTTTAACGAGAAGTGCCGTGACAATGCGTTGTGCTTTCGCTAGCCATTGGTGCAGGTGGAGAAAGTTGCATGCCGCAGTCTGTTCAAGTGACAGTGCATGGCCAGGAGGACCGTTCATCCATGGCAATCGATGGGGAACAGGAACAGCAGGCAAGTAAACAGAGACCCGTCGTTGCAGTCGTCGATGACGATCCGGTTGTGCTCGAAGCGCTGGAAGACTTGCTGGAATCTGCCGGTTATTCTGCGCGCGGGTTCCCGTCTGCCGCGTCTTTGCTTTCCAACGGTCTCTCCGGGTTGGATGTCATAATCACCGATATTGGAATGCCAGGAATGGATGGCTTTGAACTCTGCGATGCCGTGAACTCTGTTCGGCCGGAAATGCCGGTTTTCTTGATGACCGGCCGCCACGACATTGAAGGCAAACGGAGCGAAACATCGAACTTGGGGATTTTCCGCAAACCGTTCGACACCCGAGTTCTTCTTGCGGCGGTCAAAGACGCATTAGCTTGACGAGATGAAAGCGAAGGGATGCCGGCGACAATGTGCGAGCCGCTTTCCACTCGGCAAGATCTCTCTTGCCTGCGCGTGGCGCAGACCCGAAGCGTTCCAGATCTTTCTGCCGATGGATCGCAAGCCAGTCCTTGAGGTTGGAGATGCGCAAGTTCGCGCCGGGCGTGCGCGGGCGCTGCATCGCCCGGTGCGCTTCCTCCAGTCCTCCGGCAACGGCTTGGCTGGATGCCAAGAGGGCAGCCGCGACCAGCAGATTCGGCAAGAGAGCCGAACGGCATGGGCAACATTGTCGGACGCGCCTTCCGTTTTCGGGTGATCGGACCGGTGCTACTCCCTGCAGTCTATCGCCATTCGAAATCGCAAAAAGGTTTCCAAGAAAGGAAACTGTTGTTGCGTCGATGGAAGGGCAGGTCTATAAGTTTCCAATGTTGGAAACTTAGGAGTGACCCATGCTGACGCTCTACATCCACCCACTTGCCTCCTTCTGCCACAAGGTTCTCATAAGCCTTTATGAAAGCGAGCTGGTCTTTGAGGCAAGGACGGTGGATTTCTCCGATCCGGGATCGGCCGCAGCGCATTTTGAACGTTGGCCTGTCGGGAAGATTCCCGTGTTGCATGATAGCGCAACGGGTCGCGTCGTGCCCGAGACGAGCATCATCATTGAGTATCTGCAGACGCGATACCCCGAGCAATTCCGCTTCCTCCCTGACGACGCACGGCTGCGGCTGGACACGCGGCTCTGGGATCGCTTCTATGATCTCCATGTTAGTGTGCCCATGCAGAAGATCGTCACGGACCGGATCAGGCCGGCCGGAGCCGGAGATCCGTACGGAGTTGCCGAGGCGCATGAGGCGCTCGAGACGGCCTATGCAATGATCGAGACGCAGCTATCGGGAAAGGCCTGGGCGGTGGGTGACGACTTCACGCTGGCGGATTGCGCCGCCTTCCCAGCCTTGTTTTTCGCATCCGTCGTTCATCCGATTGGAGGCGTGAGGCCCGCGTTGTCCTCCTATCTGGATCGGCTCCTGTCACGCCCGTCGGTGGCGCGTGTAATGGACGAGGCACGTCCCTTCTTCCGGTTTTTCCCTTATAAGGAGGCCCTGCCAGAGCGCTTCCGGGAGAAGACTGAATGAAGAACACACCGCAGACGAATTTCGATCGGATGTTTCATGCTCTCTCGGATCCTTACCGAAGAGCCTTCATCGAGCAGCTTTCGAAGGGACCGGCCGCGGTGAAGGAACTCGCTGCACCAGCGGCCGTGCAACTTCCGGCGGTCCTGAAGCACCTTCGTGTCCTCGAGGAAGGCGGCATCGTCATCTCCGAAAAGGTCGGCCGCGTGCGGACCTACCGGATGCGCCCAGACGCCTTTCGTGCAGTGGGCAACTGGATCGATGAGCGCCAGAGCGAGATGAACGATGCCTTCGATCGACTGGCTATTCTGATGGCGCAAACACCGGAAAAGAAGGATCACTGATGGGAGTCAATGTCGACCACCGCACGTTCGTCATCAAGCGCGCACTGCCGGGTAGCCCCGCTCACGCATTTCGCTTTTGGTCTGATCGTGCCTTGAAGCGACAATGGAATGCCTGTCATCCCGACTGGCATGTGCTGGAAGATCGGTTCGACTTCCGAGTCGATGGTTGCGAACGCTTGGTCTGGCGCATGCCCCAGGGGATCGTTCAGGAGATGACTGCTCATTTCCTCGAAATCGCCGAGCGGCAACGCATAGTTTATGCCTATACGATGCGGACAGATGGCCGAAGCATTTCTTCATCTCTTGTAACCGTGGAGTTCGAAAGCACTCCTACAGGAACCGAGATGACCTTCACCGAGCAAGCCATGTTTGCAGATGTCAAGCACGCAGAGAGAAGAGAAAGTGGCACAGGCGTTGGATTTGATCGGCTGTACCAGGCTATGGAAGCTGCCTCGGTTGGGTGATGGGCCTGAACTCCCGCTTTTGGTGCAATACGGGCTTTTGTCGTGCAATTTCTGTTTTTACTTACGCATCATAGCAGTGGCATGCTTCCGTTCCTCGAAGCGCGCATCTGACCGGGCTCGGATCAGCTTGGCGGGGGCGCCTCAAACAGAACCTACGTGACGCGCCTTGATGGTCCAACGCCGCCTAGCCTTCGCTACCGGTGGCGCTGTTGCACCTCGCGCCCGCCATATTGCCCGTCCGTGACTTTTCCTTCGAGCGCGGCATCAGTTCGATCTGGACATCTTTCAGGGGCACGTTGAATGCAAACGGTGGTTTGTATTCAAGTGCGACGGGCTGACCGTGTCCGCGCTGATGCCAAAGGTGTCGATGCCGAAACGGTCACCAACGGTTTTTCGATTTTGCCTTCGGTGACTTTCTTGTCACATAGATCGCGGCTGATTCAGCCTTGCTGCACTCGTAGAGGTTTGGCCGCTGTCGTCCAAATCGCCCCCCTCGCTGAGAGGTGTTGCTGCGATTGTCTTGATTTGTCGAGCGAGAGCCGCAAGCTTTTTTGCGAGATCCTGTAATTCGATCGGTGAAGCCGCGCGCTCGCGGGTGTCCTTGACGCTAGGTCCGTGCACGGTGTCCTCCTCTCCCATTGGACATAAGCACAATGTATATTTCAAAAACGGAATATAAGACTACCTCCCAAAACGCGCTATGATCGCGGTACACAGCCAATGGTTTATTTTGCAAAGGTGGCTGTCGCGTTGCCTCGCTATGGCTTGAAGTAGCCGGCTTTCGACGTAAGCGACCGGCATAGGCCGAGCCGAACTTTCTAGAGGCGTCAGCGATGACAGATGCTGGAAAACGATGGCGCTTGTAGCTAACAGGGGGCCGGATAATCGTCGCCAGTTATAAGCAAACAAAATCATGGCAGGTTAACGTGAGATCATCGCGACGAGGAATGTAGCCACGACTGCCGTTGATCAGGGTGCGGGTGTAGGGGTGGATAACGGCCCGCTTGATCAGCTGCCGCTTTTCCGCAACTTCGACGAAGCCACCATCCTGCATCATGGCAATGCGGTCGCACAGGTGAGCGACCACGGCGAGATCGTGGGTGACGAGGATATATGTCAGCCCTTCTCGCTCACGCAGATCTTTCAGCAGGTTCAGGATCTCGGCCTGGATGGACACGTCGAGCGCCGACGTCGGTTCATCGAGCAGTAGAATGTGGGGTGACAGGATAAGCGCCCGGGCAATGGCCACGCGCTGGCGCTGGCCGCCGGACAGCTGATGCCGGAACCGATATCGAAAATTCTGTGGCAAACCAACATCTTCGAGTGCTTTGTTCACCCGTTCCTGGCGCCGATCCAGCCCATGGATCTCCAGTGGCTCCAGAAGCGTGCGACCGATCGCGTGCCGCGGGTGGATGGAACCGAATGGGTCCTGAAACAGCTGCGAGCCTAATCACCGGCGCGAACCTGCTGGGTGGACGGTGGATGATCCGTCGCCTGAGGCGGGCTGCGTTCGACGAAGTTGGGTTAATCTCGGGAAGGTGATCGTCGAGGGCGAGGACCGGTATGGCGAGGGCGTCAATGTCGCGGCCCGGCTTCGACAGGTGGCAGACCGGGCGAGATATGGTCTCGGCAAAGGTCACCAGAGGTTGAGAATAAGCTGGCTTCCGGGCTCGAGCCGATGGGCGCAGAAGGTGAAGAATATCGCGGAACCGGTGCAGGCTTTCCGCGTCATCCTTGAAGGACAAGTTCCACGCCAATCAAAGCGCATGGGCTGTTCGTCGAATGCATAAAACAGCGCCTGGCCGACGACGCGCTTGGCGCCACGCCCGCCGAGCGCTGCCTGAGGGAACCTTTCCTTTGGTTTCGATTTGAATCTTTAGAAAGACGACAAAATTGGAGACCAGCTGTGGACTTCGAGACGATCGGCCGTCGGCGTCTGATGATGCGCTTGCCGGCGTATCGACGGCAGCTAGAAACGCTGAAAATCCCAGCCCTAAAGGACCTCCTAAAGGCCTACGGGTTCGCGGCCATTCAGAGGGACCAGGTGCGTGCGGTTGAAGGCCACAAAACGCGCCATGTAAACCCGACTGGATTGCGACTGCGCGAGGATCGAGATGGATGTTGTTGGGCTGCTCACGAATGTCGCCGCCCGGGCCGTAAAGGCATAGACCCTCACCAGGAACTTTTCTTAGCAGTCAGAGTTGGACCGCTGCGGTTACTGCTTGTGGCCAAAACGGAGCAAGAAAATGAACCTGGAAAAGATCGGCAGAGCACGCATGATTCTACGGCTGCCTGCCTACGGGCGCTTACTTTCCGAGTTAAGAAGCCGATCGATGATCGAGATTTTCATTGCCTATGCCGAGGCGTCAATCCAACTCGATGTGCTGCGCAGTACCGACACTCCCGATGGGGTCTTGATTGAAGAATACGACCAGATTTGCTTGAAGATCGAAAACAGTATCGAGCCATATTTGAGGATGCTGACCGAGCAAAGTCTTACAAGTCACGCGACCAAAGAAACGCAGGCGCGATAGCACGCACCAACTACCCGGGAACCGCAGTAGGAAGCAGCTAAACTTAGCCGCGTTGGATCTGAACGAGAATGGGGTTCGGCAGGATCGTTACGCGGAATGCCAGAAGTTGCCCGGGGGGGTCAAAACGGCCGCAGATGAACCGGCATTGGTTCGACGACAATCATCGCGGCGATCCCGATTGCCCGTTCTGTGTAGTAGGCTGCATGACGTTCCGTCGGGCGGCCCTCGACCGCCGTGTTTGCCGTCTGTGCGCCCCCGGCGGCGAGGGGATAGGGATTGAGTTGGTAGTGCCTCGGCCACCTCGCGCTTTTCGGGGCAAAGGCCGGCCACCCGGAGCATGCAGCGTTTGGGCGACCGACCAGTCATGTCACGCGGCGGTAGCTGCGACCGTCATTGTGCGATCGTAGGCTTCATGCGCATTGACCATCGCACCGGCCAGCTGGCGAAACGTGACGGTGCCGAGAGGCTTGCCGGAAGAATCGACGACGGTGATGTCGCCTTCGGGTGCAGCTGTGAGCGCACGTACCGCCTCTTCGATCGTGAAATCGGCGGGAATCCGTTGCCCGCTATCGACAGCGCCCGCCCCAAGTGGCGTCATGATGGCCTCGACATGCACGACGCGGCCCCGGTTCACCTCCTTCACGAAGTTCGCGACATAGTCGTCGGCGGGTCTCAACACGATATCCTGGCTGGTCCCCTGCTGTATGACCTCGCCGTCGCGCAGAATGGCGATCTGGTCGCCGAGTCTCAAAGCCTCGTCGAGGTCGTGGGTGATGAAGACGATCGTCTTCTTGATCTCCTTTTGCAGGTCCAGAAGCACCGTCTGCATATCCGTGCGGATGAGCGGGTCGAGTGCCGAATAAGCCTCATCCATCAAGAGCACCGGTGCGTCGTTGGCAAGCGCCCGGGCAAGGCCGACGCGCTGCTGCATGCCGCCCGACAGCTGGTTCGGGTACTTCTGCTCGAAACCTCTGAGCCCGACGCGCTCCAGCCATCGCATGGCGGTATCGATGCTCTGCGCGTGAGACACACCCTGGATTTCAAGGCCGAAGATAGTGTTGTCGAGCACGCTGCGGTGCGGAAGAAGGGCAAACTTCTGGAATACCATGGCCGTCTGGTGACGACGGAATTCGCGCAAATCCTTATCCAGCATCTTCACCACATCGATGCCGTCGACGAGGACTTCGCCGGCTGTCGGGTCGATCAGCCGGTTGATGTGGCGGATGAGCGTCGATTTGCCCGATCCGGAAAGCCCCATGATCACCTGAATGGAGCCCGACGGCATTTCGATGTTGATGTCGCGAAGTCCGAGCACGTGTCCGTGCCGCTCATTCAGTTCGGTCTTGGTCAGACCGCTCCTGACGGCCTCGACATGAGCCTGCGCATTCGGCCCGAAGATCTTGTAGAGATGGCGGATCGCGATGCCGCCGAAAGCATGGTCAGCCATGGACAACCTCCCGATGCTTCTGGAGCCGTTCACCATAGGCCTGACTGACACGGTCGAACATGATAGCAATGCCGACGATGGCAAGGCCATTGAAGATGCCGAGCGTGAAGTATTGGTTCGCGATCGCTTTGAGCACCGGCTGGCCAAGACCTTGAACGCCGATCATCGAAGCGATGACGACCATGGCGAGCGCCATCATGATGGTCTGGTTGATGCCGGCCATGATGGTTGGAAGCGCTAGGGGCAGCTGCACCTTGAAAAGCTTCTGTCTGTTGTCAGCGCCAAAGGCGTCGGCCGCCTCCAGCACATCCTTGTCGACGAGACGAATGCCGAGATTGGTGAGCCGGATCATCGGCGGGATGGCATAGATGACAACGGCGATCAGACCGGGAACCTTGCCGATGCCGAGCAGCATGACGACGGGGATCAGGTAAACAAAGCTCGGCATGGTCTGCATCACGTCGAGCACGGGATTGACGATCCGCTGGACCTTGTCCGAGCGCGACATCAGAATGCCCGTCGGCAGTCCGATCGCGATCGACAGAACGGTGCACACGAAGATCATCGAGATCGTCCGCATCGTGTCGTCCCACATGCCGAAGTAGCCGATCAACAACAGCGTCACGAGACAGCCGCCGACGATCCGCAGGCTCCTCGTGGCTGCCCAGGCGATGACCAGGATCAGGAGCGTGATGATCGGCCAAGGCGTCTTGGTCATGAACCGATCGGCGGCGATCAGAAAATGCTGCAGGGGCGTGAAGAAGCCCTCGATCAGGTCGCCGTAGCTGCGCGTAAAGCCGCGAAAAGTCTCGTCGATGACCTTCTTCAGATCTCGAAGTGCGTTGTCGTTCATGTGAGGAAATTGATAAAACCAGTCCATTCGGTTCCCCTTCTCGAAAGAGCCGATCCGTTCTTGTTGTTATATCGGCACGCACGGTGCGGTGTGCCGAAAGCGCACCGCACCGGCGTTCGGCAGTGGTGATTAAAGCGCAGCCTCGATCTTGGTGGCGGCCTCCGGGGAAACCCACTTCTTCCAGATATCCGGGTTTTCTTCGAGGAAGTGCTTGGCACCTTCTTCGCCGCTCGCCTGGTTGTCGGTCATCCAGGCCATGAGCTTGGCGATCGTCTCATTGCTCCAGGAGCGTTTGTTGAGATAATCCATGACCTCGGGGCCTGCCTTTTCGGAAAAGGGCTTGGCGACGAGCGTAACGATCGTGTCGACCGGCCATGCGCTGGGTTTGGGGTCGGTGCATTCGGCAACCGTAATGCAGCGCTTCCACTCGGCCGGATTGTATGGCACGCCGGCTTGCAGCTGCACCATCTCGTATTTGCCGAGAAGGGCGGTCGGCGCCCAGTAGTAGCCGACCCAGCCTTCCTTGCGTTCGTAGGCCTTGGCGATTGAACCGTCGAGACCTGCGGCGGATCCGGTGTCAACGAGAGTCCAGCCGGCTTTTTCAGCTTCGAAGGCCTTGTACAGCTGTGCGGTTACGACGGTGCCTCCCCAACCCTGCGGCCCGTTGAAGATTGCCCCCTTGCTCGGGTTTTCAGGATCCTTGATAAGATCGGGATGTTTCAGGAGGTCGGGAATTGTCTTGATGTCGGGGTGGGCATCGGCAAAGTACTTCGGGATCCACCAGCCTTGGATGCCGCCGTCGGGAAGGGGAGAGCCAACCTTGACGATGCGACCTTCCTCCGTACCTTTCTTGACCACGTCGGGCAGCAGATCGATCCAGGCTTCCGGCGCGATATCAGGCTCGCCTTTTTCCGCCATCGACGTGATGGTTGGGACGGTGTCTCCGATGGTGATCTCGGCGCTGCAGCCGTAACCTTCATTGAGGATGATCTTGTCGAGGTTGGAAATTACCTCGGCACTTTGCCAATTCATGCTGGCGATTGTGACGCCGCCGCAGTCCGCAGCATTGGCGAGCGACGAACCAGTGACGGTTCCAAGAAACAGGCATGTCGATGCAAGCAAGCGTTTCATTATCGTTCCCTCTTTTGGCGGCTTATCTTTTGAAAGCGGAGTGCCGCGGAACCCGCCCTTACGGCGCTAGGAGGCTTCCCCCATGCCAACCGATTTCCTCAATGCAGCCGTCAACCCGCGCGAAACGGCATCATCGAACCCGGCCGCGCGCATCTCCTCGATCGCGGCAGCTGTGGTGCCGCGATAGTCAAGGAAGGTCTGGACTGTTTCACTGGGACAGTCGTCCCGCTGTTCCAGCAGCCGGCCCGCACCCACCATGAGGGTGTTGACGGCCCGCTTGGCGATCTCGGGCGACAGTCCATGCGAGATGGCGTCTGTCATCATCGCTTCGGCGAGCAGCGCCGGAAAGGCGGGCCCCGATCCGGTGAGGCCGGTCAGATAGTCGATTTCCGCCTCTTCGCACACTTCATCTTGAGAGCCGCAGGCATCGAATATAGCCCGCACGATCGCCCGATCATCTTTTCGCAAGCCGGCCGTGGCGATCCAAGGCGTGTAGGACTTTCGAACTTCGGCCGCCGCATTCGGCAGGGCACGAACCACACGGTCCGTCCGGTGGTGCGCACAAAGAGCGCTCAGGCGAATACCCGCCATGACGGAGATGAGAAGCTTGCCTTCGGCATCGACGTTCAGGGTGGGCCAGTCCGCCGGGCGGACGGAGAGAACGATAACGTCAGAGCGGTCGGCGAGTGCCTGGTTGTCTGATGTCCAGGAGGAGCGGTTGAAACGGTAGGGACGCTCGCGGCGATAGGAGAGGGACAGGTTTTCAGGTTCAACGACGCCTGCGCCGACAATGGCTTTGGCTATTGCGCCGCCCAGCCATCCGGCACCACCAAGTACGCCAACCCTCAAAGGTCCGCCCGTTTCCATTGTTCTCTCACTCTGCTTTGTAGCCATGCCGGGCGTAGAAGCGGTCGAGCTCCCTCTGCTGCGGCGTTTGTCCGGTATAAATCGCGATGTAATCCGGAATGCGCCTCATACGGAGCGCCAGGTCCTCCTTGGACTGCATCGAGATGTATCCAATCTGGACCAGGTAGGTTGTTCGCGCGCGAACATCCGCTGGTCCCGCCTCGTAGCCGAAACGCATGAACATGCGGCCCAGCGCCTCCATTCTGACCTGATCGGCCTGCTGGACTTCGGCCAGTATCTCCGGCGATTGCAGCGCCCAGCTACGAACGGCGAATTCGAACTGGGAGTCAAACAGGTCCTTGCTCACCCAGCAGTCGAAAACGTTCAGCATCGCCTCGGCCAGGGACTCCGCATAGGCTTCGGATTGCTTGACGAGGTTACCCGTATTCTTCTCCCTCCAGCGCGCAATGAGAGCGTTCAACAGTTCCTCGCGGTCCTTGAAGAACCAATAGAAGCTAGTCCGGGAAAGATTGAGCCGTTTGGCCAACGGCAGGATCTTCACCGACTCCACGCCAGACTCGAGCAGGGCGTCGTAGGCCGCTTCGAGCCACCCCTCCTGAGAACCGCGCCAGCCAGTGTCACTCATCGCCTGTTCCATGATTACCTCCTAACAAATCCAAAGGACTGCTTCAAGCAAAATGTACACGAGTGTCGAAGTTCCAAACTACGGTGTTTTTGTTTGTTGACACTTGTGTACATTTTCGCTTACCGTTGCGAATTAAAGTCCCTTAAACCGGAGCCCCTCGCATGTCGAACGATCCCCTGCTTCAGCCGTTTCAGTTGAAGCATTTGACCCTGCGCAACCGCATCATCGTCACGTCCCACGAGCCTGCCTACCCAGAAGACGGTATGCCGAAGGGCCGCTACCGCGCCTATACGGTTGAACGGGCGAAGGGCGGTGTGGCGCTGACGATGACTGCCGGCTCAGCTGCAGTCTCGAAAGACAGCCCCCCGGTCTTCAACAATCTGCTGGCTTACAAGGACGAGATCGTGCCGTGGATTAGGCAGATGACGGACGCTGTGCACGATGAGGGCGCCGCGATCATGATCCAGCTCACTCATCTCGGCAGGCGCACCCGCTGGGACAAGGGCGACTGGCTCCCGGTCATTGCACCCTCGCACCATCGCGAAGCCTCACACCGCGCGTTTCCGAAGAAGATCGAAGACTGGGATATCGAGCGCATCATCAAGGACTTCGCTGACGCGGCCGAGCGTATGAAGGCCGGTGGTATGGATGGCGTCGAACTTGAAGCCTACGGCCATCTCATTGACCAGTTCACCTCGCCGCTCACCAACGAGCTCGATGGTCCCTATGGTGGTTCGCTCGACAATCGCTTGCGTTTCTGTTTCGACGTCTTCAAGGCAATGCGTGAAAGGGTCGGTGACGACTTCATCCTGGGCGTTCGCTACACAGCCGACGAATGTCTTCCCGGCGGGACCGGAATGAGCGAAGGCATTGAGATCTCAAAACGCCTTCGCGACAGCGGCCTTATAGACTATCTGAATGTTATTCGCGGCCATATCGATACGGATGCGGGTCTGACCGACGTCATCCCGATTCAGGGTATGGCAAATTCGCCGCATCTTGATTTCGCGGGCGAGATCCGCGCCGCGACCAATTTTCCGACGTTCCATGCAGCCAAGATTCCGGATGTGGCAACCGCGCGCCACGCAATCGCGTCGGGCAAGGTGGACATGGTCGGAATGACCCGCGCCCACATGACCGACCCGCATATCGTGCGAAAGATCATGGAAAAGCGAGAGGATGATATCCGCCCCTGTGTCGGCGCCAACTACTGTCTTGACCGCATATATCAAGGTGGCATGGCCTTCTGCATCCATAATGCTGCGACCGGCCGGGAAGAAACGATGCCGCACCGGATCCCGAAGGCGGTGGTCCGCAAGAAGGTCGTAATTGTGGGGGCGGGCCCAGCTGGCCTTGAAGCCGCTCGCGTCTCTGCGGAGCGGGGGCATGAGGTCGTCGTTTTCGAGGCCGCGAACAATCCGGGCGGCCAGATCCGGCTTACGGCCCAAAGCGAGCGCCGACGGGAAATGATCAGCATCATCGACTGGCGCATGAACCAGTGCGAAAAGCTCGGCGTCACCTTCCGGTTCAACAACTGGGCCGAGGCTGACACCGTGCATGCCGAAGCGCCCGATGTTGTCATCATCGCGACAGGCGGACTGCCGCATACGGAGGTTCTTTCGAAGGGAAACGAGCTTGTCGTTTCCTCCTGGGACATCATCTCGGGTGATGTAAAGCCGGGAACCAACGTGCTCATCTTCGACGATGCGGGCGATCATGCTGGTCTTCAGGCTGCGGAGTTCCTCGCCAGGGCCGGTGCGAAAGTCGAGATCATGACGCCGGACCGTTCCTTCGCGCCGGAAGTCATGGCGATGAACCTCGTTCCCTACATGCGCTCGCTGCAGAAACTCGATGTCACCTTTACCGTCACCTACAGGCTGGAGGCGGCAGAGAAGAGCGGCAATCAGATCATCGCGCATGTCGGCAGCGACTATGGCGGCGTGGCCAAGCAGCAGACCTTCGATCAGATCGTCGTCAATCACGGCACCATTCCGCTCGATGACCTCTATTTCGAACTGAAGCCTGGTTCGAGGAACCTCGGCGAAGTGTCCTACGACGACCTGATTTCTGGAACGCCGCAATCGGTTGAACGCAACCCGGAAGGTGCCTACCAACTCTTCCGGATCGGCGATGCGGTCGCGGCGCGTAACACGCATGCGGCCATCTACGACGCGCTGCGTCTTGCCAAGGATCTCTAACGATGGCGCGGGTCGACGCTCTGCAAGCTTTTCTGGATGCGGCTTTCGTCGCGTTCGACCAATTCGCTCAGGATTTAAGGGCGCGCCGGTCCGTCATGGAGATATTTGCCCAACTCGAAGCGCCACAACCCCAACGCTTGAACATCGGAAAGCGCCTTCCGGTGTGCAACCGACATATCGAGAGCGTTCTGGCAACGAAAACCTGGCGACCGTCACTGGATGCGCTGATTGAGCGCTTCGCGGACCTTGAGCCGATGCTCGAATGGAAGTGGCGCTCCGTCTACGATCATACGGCAAGCGAGAATTTCCTGATGAGCCACGCCAATACGATGATCGTCGGACCGGGTGGCTTGGAGGACCGAAGTGACCTATGGCTTGGAGCGACGCTGATGGCGCCGAACGTGCGTTATCCCGATCACGACCATGCCCCGGAAGAAATTTACCTGGTTCTGTCGGAGGGAGAGTTTCAGCATGGCACCTCCGAGTGGTTCTCACCCGGGGTCGGAGGCTCGTTTTACAATCCACCTGGTGTCCGGCACGCCATGCGCTCCGACGAAACGCCGTTGTTCGCCTTCTGGGCGTTGTTGCCTGATCGCCCGAGACATTGAAGTGAACGGCTCGGGTGCAACCGAGCGCAGGAGGAACATTGCCGATAACCATGCCTGCGGCTGCACCAAGTGCTGAAGCCCGATGGTGCTGTTCTCGGACGTCGCCGCCGCCCCGACAGACAAGGTCGAGATACGAGAAAACGGCGACGAGAGCTTGGTATTGAGGCCTATGACTGCCACAACACTGGCCTCATGGGACCCGTCGCCACCTGGACGGCAAAGAAGAGTGGCGCGCTCGCGGCCTGACAAGCTAAGGCCCGACAATGAACCCGTGTCCCGATTCTCGGATGATGCTAGCGATCGATGACGAGATCGCTCAGCGGCTTCGAACAGCAAGGCAGAAAGAGTCCGGCATCTATCTCTCGTTGCCGGATGCCGCCATTGTGGTTCATCTCGACCGAGCCGGATACGAGTTTCGACTTGCATGTGCCGCAAACGCCATTCGAACAGGATGAGGGAAGCTTTACTCCTGCCTTTTTTGCGCAGGCGAGCACGGTCTGCTCACCTGCAACCTCGATCTTGCGAGCCTGTTTGGAAAATTCGACCTGGAATGTTCGGGTGGCGGGCTGTTCGACGTTAGGAATATCCACGTCGTCGATCACCGCTGCATCGAAGCTCTCCTCGATATAGTTGGACGCCTGAACGCCCAGTTCGGCCGTGATCGCGCGCGCCGCCGCCATGAACGGCGCAGGGCCGCAGCACATGATGATGCGTTCAGCGACGTCGGGAACCGCGAGTTGCATATATGCAGCCGATATGCGTCCCGTCAGACCGTGCCAATTGGCCTCACCGGAAACGACTTCCGGCAGAAACTGCAGTCGCAGGCCCTTCACTCGGTTGGCCAGATTGCCGAGTTCGTTGCGAAAGATGAGGTCCTTCGGGGTCCGCGCCGCGTGCATGAAGACAACATCGGCGGGTTCGCACGTGTCTGCCAACTCGCGGACCATCGCCATGACCGGGGTAATCCCTGATCCTCCGGACAGAAACAGATACTTCCGGCCGTTCGGCCGAACGAAGTGGCCGAGAGGACCGTTTGCCTTGACCTTGGCGTTGACGACGAGCTTGTCATGAAGCCAGTTCGATATCTTGCCGCCGGCGACGCGTTTGACCGTGACCGAGAACGCATTGCTGCGCTTCGGGGACGACGATATGCTGTAGCACCGGCTTTCCGGCTCGCCATCGACATCGAGGTCGAACAGGAAATATTGACCGGCTTCGAAGGCAAAACGTTTGCCCTCGGGAGACGCAAAGGTGAAGGTCTTCACGTCGTGCGTTTCCTGATGGACATCCACGCAGACCAGATCTTCATCCCTGTCGCGGCTCCACAAGTTGTCAGGCTCAAGACGCCCGACCGGAGAAAAGGAGCTCTTAATATCCATGGGCACGCATCCGGTCGATGTACCACGACGTGAACTTGTCGAGGTTGGTTTCGGAGAAGGGTGAGTAGGGGCCTGGCACATAGGCTGGATCTTCGATCCCGGCGTGCGAGCGGGCGACGAGTTCGGCGTCCTGCTCGGTCGTGGCGATCCAGACGTTGGTCAGCTTTTCGAGGTCGTAATCGATGCCTTCGACCGCATCCTTGTGCACGAGCCATTTCGTCCGCACGAGCGTTTTATCCGCTGAGAGCGGTATGACGATCGAAACGACGGCGTGGTCGCCCATGAAGTGGTTCCAGCTGTTGTGGCCCCAGAGGTGCATATCGCCGAGATCCTTGCGCAATATCGTGCCGAGCAGCTTTGCCGAGGCTGCGGTCGCGTCGGGGGTCTGGGATTCGCCAGCACCCGAAATGACGAGCCGTTGCGTTCGGAAATTAGTGGTGCAGTTCACCAATTGCTCGACCGCTGCAGATGGATACCCGTCTGCCTCCCACCGCTTGGTGCGTTCCGCATAGAGCGAGAAATGCTCCTCGGCCTGGGCGCGATCTTCCAGGCTCAAGGCGTCCGGGTCGAAGCCGAAATCGAGGTCGACAAAGGAGACGCAGAGTTCGGGATGGTTAGCGGAGCAGTGGTAGCATTCACGGTTGTTTTCGATCGTGAGCTTCCAGTTGCCCTGTTCGATGACATCGGATTCGTACGCGACCTTGGCGTTGCTGATATCGTAGGGTGCAAGGCGTTCGGCCATGACGTCGATGAGGCGCTCGATATCTTCGGGCGGATTGTCCGATAGGCAGACATAGATGAGGCCGCCAACCGACTTGAATGCCGCCGCCTTGAGGCTGCGGCATTCCTTGTCGAAGTTCTTGCCCATATGAGGCGCGTAGCTCAGCTCGCCCGTCAACTCATAGGTCCAGGTATGATAGGGACAGACGAGCTTCGAAACGATCGTCTTGCCCGGATCCAGCAGACGTGAGCCGCGGTGACGGCAGACGTTGTGCATGACGCGGATATCGCCGTCGTCGTCGCGAAGGACGATGAGGCTCGTCTTGCCGATATCAATAACGGATGCATCGCCAGGCTCCGGCACATCGCATTCAAGGCCGATACAGATCCAGTGCCGGCGGAAGAACACCTCGAGATCTGCCTCGAACACGTCCTCGCGTGTGTAAAGGCCGGCTGGAAGTGAATGTCCTTCAGCCCTTGCGTCCAGGAGGGCCGATATGGGAGAAGCAAATGTCTGCAGCATAAATCCACCTTATGTTCCGATCGAAAGGCCGAGGGGCTGAAAGACAAAATCGCTCAACTATTCTGGTCGCTCAACGGCATAAATATGCGCAGGTGACATTACCAAATGTAATGGAAGACAGATGTCGAACCTGAGGAAGAAACTACCGCCGCTCACCGCCTTGACGGCATTTGAAGCGGCGGCCCGCTTGTCCAGCTTCACGCGCGCGGCGACGGAGCTCGGTGTTACTCAGGCTGCCGTAAGCCGGCAAATCCATTTGCTGGAAGAAGATTTCGGTTTCCCCTTGTTTCGGCGGCTCCACCGCAAGATCGAATTGACGGAGAAGGGCAAGCTGCTTTCAGCAGCGGCCGGCGACGCGTTCAATCTGATTGCCGACACCGTAGCCGACCTCCGATCTGAAGGCCCGGATGATGAGTTGGCCATCTCGGCGACCATTTCCTTCTCGCACTTCTGGCTTCTGCCAAGGATCGCCGCGTTTTCTCGCGCCCATCCCGAAATCAAACTTCGCATCATTACGCAGGATGCCCGAACAAGCATCGAGACGAGCGATGTAGACCTGGCGATCCGCTACGGAACCGGTACTTGGTCGGACGGTCAGGCGGAGCTATTGTTCGACGACGAAGTTTTCCCGATTTGCAGCGCAGATTATTTGCTCACGGCTGGCGAGGTCCGCACACCGCAAGATCTTGTCGGCCATCCTTTGATATCAAGCGATACGGAAGATCCTACATGGACGGGCTGGGAGGAGTGGCTAGCGGCCTTTTCCGTGAAGGCGCCGAAAAAGGCCCGAGGCCTTCGATGCAGTTTCTACATCGAGGCCATTTATGCCGCAATGAACGGGCAAGGCATTGCGCTCGGTTGGAATCGTCTAGTGGCCGACCTTATCCAGCAAACTCGCTTGGTCCGTCTTACTGATGCATCCATCCGCACCAGGGCGGCCTACTTCGTCGTCGTTCCAACAAGGAAGCCAAAAAAAGAAAGTGGGAGACTGTTCATTGAGTGGCTGCGCGAGGTTTCCGCTTCCGCGGGTTGACGATTCTTACGAGTGTGTTGGGCCTGCCGTTCCTCTCCATCTCGAAGCGGGTTCGGGGTTGGGTTCCCGATAAGACAAGCGCTTGTTGCGGACTGCCAGCCTAGCCTTAGGCACGCCATTTGGCAGGCGCACCAAAACCCGCGACAATGTGAAAAGTTCCGGCATGGGACTTCAGTCTGATCGGCCCTTGGCAAAAGTCTGAGGTCGATTGTTGGGAAGCCGCGTTGCACTAAATTTCTCAATTAGCCCATGTCGCTGAAGACCCTCACAAAAAAGCCATGGGTTTGTAACGGTGCCAGAGCGGCTCTTCCGTCCCTTCGGCTGCTCTGGTGCTGTTACCTCGGTTCGAGGAGACCATGGGAGATATCAGGATGCATGAAAGACATAGCTATGGGCAGCCGGAAAAAACCGCATCAACCGGGTTGCCCATCGGTGTGATGCTTCTCTCGGTAGCAGCGATAGCCGTTTACCTGATCGTTGGAGGCGAAATTCTCAATGACAATAGCCGGGCCGTCGCCGTGTACCTTCCTAAGGTAGAGGCGAAATAGCCTTACTCAGGGCCAAGGGAGGCGCGGAATGAGATTGTTAAAGCTAGGGCGGGCTCGCCTGGGGATGGCGCTACCGCGCCATCGTGGGTGGTTGCTCGCAACCAAGGACCGGCGATTGGACGATCTCTTTGAATCCTACGCGCTGGCATCAACGACGCTCGACAATCTCCGGCGTGAGATGCCCCATCGAGAGGCGCTTATAGACGAATACGAGGAAGTCTGCCGGGACCTGCAGGTAGATGTAGTTACGCTGCTCGCCCTGTTGGAGGAGCGAACCTTGCAGCGAAGCTAGCAGCTTGCCGGGGAGAAGGCTTTTTAAGCGCTCAGCTCGATAGCGTTGTTGCAGCACCCGCAAGCTCCAATGTCGCTGCCGGCATTGTAAATGCGGTAGTTGCATCTAGATCCATAGAAAAATTGTCGACGAAAACAAACTCGGCGCAGTACAGCGCAGGGGCCGTTCGCGCGTCCCGTAATTCAAATAGAAGGCCACGCTTGGCGCGTGAAACGCGGTGGGCACCGGACTTCTCAAGGTGGGTTTGACCGTCCATGACCGGCCAGGCCTGGCTCCTGTTAACCTTTCGTTAACCATATATCCGGAACCTCCAGCCCTGGGGCTTTCCGCAATCTCTTACGGAAGGAAAACAGCATGAGGCTCGTGACACTGTCGGGAAGAATTATGGAGAACAGCCACCATACCTTGATCGTGATGAGAGATGGCAGCACCTGTCAGGCGGTCTGCGTGGTCAATGACAGCGCGATTGGCGATATTCGTTCCAAGCTTACGACGCTTGAGAGGATTGCCAGCCGCAAGCTCGATGGCGGAGAATTGGCATTCGACGGCCACATTTGGATCACCGCTTCCGATCTGCCCGAGAGGACAGATGCCGTGCCGCATTGATCATCGTTGATCGTACTTGCCCCAAAAGGCCCAACATCCAGACTAGTTGCGGCACCTGCGGAAGGGGCCGGACGAGGTTCGACTTGCGATGAAGCGTAACGGCAAGATCGTCGAAGCTGTCGAGGGGTACACGGCCGTGAGCAAGCACTGTGGAACCCACACCCTGGTCAATGACAGTGATCTCGAGGTGCGGTCGGGCGAAATCCATCATCTGGCCGAGCGGTTTGCACGAAACGACCCTGCCAGTGCATCGGCGATGCTCGTGGCTGCTGAAGACGTTGCGGCTCGGATCAAGTTGCCTGTTTCAATGGCCAAACTTCAACGACGCCATGCGCAACCGCACAGGGCACGCACGAAACCTTTTTGATAGCTTCGCTCAGGTCGGCAGCTTCGATGATGGCGAAACCGGCGATCGGCAAGGCGGACGACATGAACGGTCCATCGCGGGTTTCCACGCCGTGAGCGTCTGGATTGCGAACCTGCACCGGTTCGCCAGCGATCCCCATCACAGCGCCGTCGGACCGAAGTTTGGCGTCCTGGGCGTGCGCGGCGTCTCTGGCGGACTTGGGCGTGCGGTCGTAGTCGGCCGGATCGCCATATCCGATTGTGATGAACTTGGGCATTGTCTCGTCTCCTTTCAGTCACGAAACCACCGACGGTCCGTCCTCGAACATGATGCCCCGCAGGAACACCACTTCACGGAACGCCTCTGCGGCCATTTCAATCGGGCAAATGGATCACACCTCCGTCCCCGCAGGATCGCAAATCTGCTTGCATAATGCAACCGGAGTCTGACGCGCCGGAGCTTGTGCAGATGGCCGACGATCAGTCTTTGATCGCAAAAGGCGACGCGAAAAAAGTCAACCTTACCCGGCTTCGAATTCTCAACGTTTTCAGCCTAGTCCGCCGATCTGTTAATTTGAACGCTCAGACGGAGCTTCAACTGTATCCGTATGAGAAGCGGCCATTTGCATTCTGTGAAATCCTTCAAAGCGCTTGCCGCGTCTTGCTCGCTGCATCGCGGCAAGTCTGCAGAATGTCCTCTTTCTGCAAGCTGCGAGTGGTCCCGCAGACAAAGCACTGGAACACCTCTCTCGTCTCCATGCCCGAGATTGTGAGTCTCTCGCGCATGCCGCACCTCGGGCACTGAATTTGAAAGCTGTCGGAGCGATCCACGGCTGCCTCCCGCTTGCTTCAGAGTTGAACAATCAACTGGCTCACCGAAAGGTAATTTCAAGATGACCTACTGCCCGCCGCTGGATTGGCTCCAGCCGGTGAAGATGTATCGTATCATCGCGGATGGGAGCGTCGAAGCCTATCGACCTCTGATCCCGACAACGAGCACGCTCATTTCGCCAGGGAACTAGCAACACGGCCCACGTTGACTATGCCGCCCACACGCTGGGCTGCAATACCGGCGCGATCGGCGTTTCACTGGCCTACATGGCTGGAGCGATCGAAAGCCCGTTACCCGCAAGATCCCGATGTAATCGCGCACCCGCAGCTTTCTACGAAATCCCGGTCCGGAGGCGATCCTGTCGCATGCGGAAGGCAACCAAGCAGGCCGGTGAGTGCGATCTCACCCGGCTTCCGTTCCGCCCCCAAGGTGATCGCTTAGGCCTATGCACCATCACACGCGCCGTGAAGCCAAAGTCACTGCCATTTGCCAGCGGCTCGGACTAGATCGGGCCGTCGACGATCACCAATGCACGGCCCTGCGAGCAATTCTCGATGCGGGCATTGACCTGGTAGATTTCCTGCAACATCGGAGTGGTGATGACGCTTGCGGTCTTGCCGCTTGCAACCATTGTTCCATTGGCTATGACGATGGTGTTTTCGCAATAACGCAGGGCATGGTTGAGGTCGTGAAGCGCGATGAGAACGATCATGCCTTTGCGGCGAGCAAGGTTGGAAACAAAACTCAGCACGTCAACCTGGCGGTGAAGGTCAAGAGCCGAGGTCGGTTCGTCCATCAGCAGCACTTCGGGCTTGCGGATTAGCGCCTGGGCGAGGGAGACCAACTGGCGCTGTCCGCCGGAAAGTTCGCCGAGGCCGCGAAACGCAAGCGCGTCGATCCGTAGTGCCTTCAAAATGCTGTCGATTTCATCGAGCTCGTCATTGTGAACGCGCCAGCCGCTGCCTTGCTTTGCAGATAGGAGAATAGATTCATATACCGTCAAGACAGCGTTTGCGCCGGTGTCCTGCGGCATGTAGCAGATGCTCGTTTGCGCGCGCTCGGTGTCAGACAGATGGACGAGACCTGGCCCGGAAATAAGCGACGCTATGCGTTTGAAAAGTGTCGACTTGCCCGCAGCGTTCGGGCCAATCACGGCGGTCATACTGCCTTTTTCCAGAATGTCGGTACTGACGCCGGAAAGGACAGAACTGCGGCCATACATGGCGCCGACTTTATCAAGTGCGAGCGCTACCATGCGCGCCTCCGATTGCTGAAGATCAGGACGAAGAAGAACGGTACGCCGATGAGGGCGGTGATCACACCGATCGGCAAAATCGCACCAGGGATGATCATCTTACTGACGACCGATGTCGCCGAGAGCAGCAGCGCGCCGCAAATAACCGAGCCCGGCAGGAAGAAGCGCTGGTCCTCGCCGACGAGTATGCGGGCGATATGGGGTCCGACCAGGCCGACAAAGCCAATAGTGCCCACGAACGACACCGGGATGGCAGCAAGCAGGCTGACGATCATCATCGTCTGCAGGCGCAGTCGACGCACGTTCACGCCCATGCTGGCTGCCTTATCATCGCCGAGACGAAGCGCCGTCAATGCCCAGGCGTCCTTCATCAGGAACGGGACCATCGCAACCAGAATGGCCCCAGTAAAGTAAACCTTCGGCCAGGTCGCCTTGGTGAGGCTGCCCATTGTCCAGAACACCACCGCTGCAAGCGCCTGTTCAGAGGCCAGATATTCCAGCAAGGAAAGTGCGGCGTTGAACGTGAAGACAAGCGCAATGCCGAGAAGCACGATCGTTTCGACGCTGACGCCGCGCATTGTCGAGGCGAAATGGATGAAGAGGGCTGCCACCATCGCCATCAGGAAGGCATTGAGTGGAACCATGTACTGGATCGCTGCCGGAAACAGCGCGACGCCACCGACCAATGCCAACGCAGCTCCGAAACTGGCTGCAGCGGAAATCCCGAGCGTGAAAGGGCTGGCAAGCGGATTGGAAAGGATCGTCTGCATTTGGGCGCCCGCAACCGATAGGGAGGCGCCTACCGTCACTGCCATCAATGCAATCGGCATGCGGATATCCCAAACGATGACGCGCAGCTGTTGCGCGACGGCCGCCGGGTCGAGCATTGCCGACAGGACGTCCGAAAGTGGGTAATTTGCCGGCCCGAGCGCCATGTCGAGCGATATGCTGAAGCACAATGCAATGACAAGCAAGCTCAAGATGGCAATTCGGCGAAAAGCGAGGGCGCGATATAGATCGCGTCCCGTTGACTCGGTGGTCGCAGCCTCGATCGCCATGGATCATTCATCCTTGAGCGAGACGAAGTATCCCGGCTTGTAATCGAGCGGCAGGAAGCGCGCGTGCAGTTCCTTGAATGTCGCTTCGGGGTCAAGGTCGGCAAACAGTTCCGGATGCAGCCACTTGGCGATCTCCTGGATTGCAACGAACTGATACGGATTGTTATAGAACTGATGCCAGATGGCGTGGACATTGCCGGCCGCGACAGCCTTGACGCCGGTAAAGGCTGGACGCTTGGTCAGCGCTTCAAGCTTGCGATGGGCTTCCTTCAGATCGGCACCGTAGCCGACACCGACCCAGGCACCCCCTGGAACATACTTGTCCCAGTTGCCGCCGGTAATGATGATCTGGTCCGGATTGGAGGCAATCACCTGCTCCGGATTGACCGTACCGAAGGTGCCGGGGATGATGTCCTTTGCGATGTTGATGCCACCGGCGATCTCGACCATCTTGCCGAAATTCTCGTTGCCAAACGACATGCAGCAATCATCGGAATATCCACCGGCACGCTCGACGAACACCAGCGGTTTCTTCGCGTCGGCCTTCGCCAGCACGCCCGTGACCCGCTCGATGCTGTCGGCGCGGAACTTGATGAAGTCTTCGGCGATTGTTTCCTTGCCCATCAGCTTGCCCATGATGCGCATGCTCGGCTCGGTGTTTTCCATCGGCTTTTCACGGAAGTCGACATAGACCAGTGGGATGCCGACCTTGCCGAGCTTTTCGATGTAACCAGCTTCTTCCGTGGCAGTCTTGGCGTCGACGTTCATGAGGATCACGTCGGGCTTAAGTGCGACGGCTTGTTCGATGTCGAAGGTCCCGTCCTTCATGCCGCCAAACGTCGGCAGCTTGGCGATTTCCGGGTATTTTGCCAGATAGGCTTCGTAGGATTCAGGGTCGGCTTTCGGCAGGTCGTCGCGCCAGCCTACAACGTGTTCGAACGGAGCTTGCCTGTCGAGCGCAGCAAGGAAATAGATCTGCCGGCCTTCGCCGAGAATCATGTTCTTGACCGGAGCTTCAACTTCGACGTCGCGTCCGGTCACGTCCTTGATGGTAATCTTGTCGGCGAAAGCCGGCCAGGTAGCGGTGGCAAGTAGACCCATTGCAAGTGCGGCTGCTTTGGCTTTAATGCGCATCGAATTTCACTCCGTGGAAACTGCGATGCCTGTATTATTTTATGACTTTAACAGTCAAGTTATATCTATTAGAACCATTTTAATCTCATGCAATCAGGATCGAGCAGGATGAACACAGGAGCGGCTGCGGGCCACAATTTTGGGCTGCGGGACGAGATTAAAACCTATTGGTCGGCGCGTGCGGCGACTTTCGATCAATCGCCCGGACATGAGATCTTTTCAGAAGAGGAACGCCAGGCCTGGCACAATTTGATCATCAGGCACCTCGCTCGAGGAGAAGGACGTCACGCATTGGATCTGGCGTGCGGCACTGGGGTCATATCGCATCTCATGGACGATTTAGGTTACAAGGTCACAGGCCTCGATTGGGCAGAGCCGATGCTGGAACGGGCCCGGGCAAAGGCGAAGACGCGTGGACGAGCGATTGAGTTTCGCATCGCCGATGCTGAAAATACCATGGAGCCGGATGAAAGCTATGATGTCGTGGTAACACGTCATCTCGTTTGGACACTCGTCGATCCGAGGCAGGCATTTGCGGAATGGTTGAGGGTCTTGAAGCCCGGCGGAACCTTGCTTGTCGTTGATGGTGACTTCGTCAACCTCAGTATGGCGGAGCGTGTCGTGAAGACAGCAGCAGAATTGCTCCAGCAGTTGGGATTGACGAAAGCGGACCAGGTCCCCGCGCCGGTGGGCATGGCCGAAATTCACAACCGCATCCTGTCGCAGGTGCATTTCTCAGAAGGCGCGCGCGCTGCGGATGTTGCTGCCCTGATCCAGAATTCCGGGTTTGCGAACGTAACCGTCGATACTGATCTGAAGGCAATCCATCGTGCCCAATCGAAGCACTTAAGTTACCTGAAAGGGCTTTCTCGCGGATTGCAACACCGATACGCGATCGTCGCCCGTAAACCATTAAGGGACCTCTAGATGTCATCTGCTCAGCACGCATCGATCGCCGCCGAGCTTGAGTAGATGTGGAGGGCACGGCTTCCGCATCGAGAGTGGGTGCACAGAATTCAAAAAAGATGGTCCACCTACCGTTCGAAGGCCGGAAATCCCGAGCCCGCGCACGCGGCGAAGTATGCGCGGCAACCGCCAAGCGGCGTTGCCGCGCGCGTATATTCGCTCAGCTCTTGATTGCGATGCGCTTGACCTGCGACTGCGCCTTATCGGTCTTTGGCAAGGTTACGCTCAGCACGCCGTTCTTAAAGCTAGCGTCGACCTGATCTTCCTTGACGTCGACGCCGAGCGGGATTCGGCGCTCGAAGCGGCCATAAGCGGCATCCGACAGCGGGCACCCACATCGGCAAATCGAATATAGCTACAGCTTTACGCTCCTAACGACAGGTGACAGCAAGTGGCACCAACGGTCGGCCAAGTGTAATCCGGCGCTTTGGGAGAAACCCTGCGAGGTTGTCGAAGTCGACAAGGCTAGGAGTGCTCAAAAACACAATCACCGACTAGGCATCTCAGAAGGCCGAGCGTTCCTGGTGTTTGGACGCTCGGCTATCTTGCGTTATTCCTAGTCGAGCAACCTACCAGTTGTCAGCTGGTCTGGGGTTTGCTGGATCACCGTAAAACACAGACGGGAGTGCCTTCGCGAGGAATGAAAACTCCGAATGGCAATGGCGCATCAGGCCCAGTCCGATTTCGTCCGGGACGGCGTGGCCGCCCTTGTCGCTATCGAGACCAAGAACGAATCTGCTTCGCAGAACGAGGCCGTCGGGCGTGTCCCGTGCGACGTGCATCATCCGGCCGCTTAATGGAATTCCATGCTCGTCAATCTCAACATTATCGCCAAAGCCAATTCCGGCGTAGATTAGTGCGGAGACGCCGCCCACCCGCTTTGCGGGATCGATGTCCGTGGCACTGAAGTATGCGGCTGGGCTTAGGAATTTGATGGTTGCTTTGACAGGAGGAACCTCTCCTAACGACTCCGTCGCCCTGATCGTCGCGCCAATATAGTTCTCCCCTTTTTTCCAAAGCTCGTCCCAGCCGAAATGGCGCTTGTGATCAATCGGGTGCCACCAGCGAAGGTGTTCGTCGGTTTCAAAATACTTGAACCACCATTCCAGCATCGCTCCATTGCACCCTGGCATTACCGTTCTGCAGGCGACCGTGAGGGTGCCGGAGGCGAAGCGCTCGATCCCCATTTCCAGTCTAATTGGGTCGGCGTGCAGCAGTGCGACAGGGATTGCGGCTTCCAAATCATGTTGCATTCCAATCTCCTATATTTAGGAAACGTGTGTCGTTTCCTAAATATAATCGGTATACCGTTCGTACGACGTTGGTCAAGGAGATCAAGATTTGGCAAAGCGAGCGAGAGGGCGTCCGGCCCGTAATCGGCTTGAGGTGGAACGCAGTATTCTCCAAGCCTCAACCCAGCTTCTGTTTGACCAGGGATTTGCCAAGTTCAGCATCGATGCGGTATCGCGTAGCGCAGGAGTTGCCAAAAAGACTGTTTACGCTATGGCGACCAATCGTGAGGAACTAGTCGGGAAAATCGTAGCGTCCTGGACTGAGCAACTCCAAACCAGTGGAGATCCCCGGCCGGGCGAGGCGCGTCCTGATCCGGGGAGCCTGCGGGCGCTATTGAGCAGGATTTACCGGATCGCCCTATCCAAGGAAGCTGTAGCCCTTTTCCGTCTCATCTGTGCTGACAAGGAGGGTCGAGAACGGCTCGCAGAAATTTATAATCGAAACGGGGTCGAGCGAGGAGTGCAGGCCGTGGCAAACTGGCTGCGCGAGTACCAAGCCGATGTCCCATCATTTGATGTCAACCGATCTGCCCGGATGATCCTTGCCGCTCTTGTTGCTGAGCCCTTGCGCAGGGCCGCTATCGGCCTAGAAACACCATGGAACGATACCGACGAGGAGGTAACGGCACGGGTTGGAGAATACGTGGATTTTTACGCACCTATATTATTCAAAGAGTTGGGCACTGCACCATAGCGACCTCGTGGCGCGTCGCGGACGCCGAGGCGGTGTCAAGGCAAGCATTGCGCTGACCCAGATGGTTTAAGGCTCCACGGCCGCAACCGCTCGATATAGACCGATAGCTGTCGTTTTAGGAACTGGTCAGCGCTATGCGGCCAGTTTGGTAGTGTGCCAAGCGAATCCGCAGTTCTAACCCGCGTAGCCTAGTCGACACTCGGCGGCCCGACGCCTCGTGCACCTAACGGTGCTCATCAAACCCCAATCGCCGCGCCGTAGGCTGATCCTGTCCTTTACTGGCTGTTAGACTTGGAAAGGCGCGGCTTCATCTCGTTGGCGAGATCATCAAGATACTCAAGCGCTTCGCCCGTTGCGATCGCCGAGTTTGTGCTGCCATCGTCGGCCGAACGGCGTATGTCGCTCCTGGCTGCTTCCAATGCACTTTCGATGAAGGCATGAGGATCCTGGCTGTGCGCCGCAGCCCACTGAAGGAGGCGACAGATCAGCTGCTCATTGACGCGTATAGCGGTGATGGCGTGGCTGAGCATCAGATTCATCTTATGGGCTTTGTCGGCTGTGATCCTTCGTGCCATCGGTAATCTTTCAACTTTGCGGGTGAAGGTCTGCGCAGCGACTTTCGAAAATCGAACTGCCTACGCCGGAATTTGTTCCGTCCGTCATTGGCTAGAATCCTCGTGTGAACCGAGGGCGTACCGGGGGCTTCTTCGAAGATATAAAACTGGTGCCGGCAAAGGGCTCCACCGGTGGCTGCATTAAGGTGTCGATCCTATCCCTGTCCGTCACGCCAGGCATTTATTGTTATCCTTTCCGCAACGCCGTCGTTGATGGCGAGCACGCTATCGAAGAAGTCCGCTCCTTCTTCTGACTGGATGGACGAGGTATCGTGCATCACGGCGACTACGATCGCCTCTGGACAATGGTCCTTGATCGATTGGTGAAACGACTGCGCCGCCTGGCCATCAAGTGCGCTCGTCGCCTCGTCAAGGAATAGCAGATCCGGCCTTAGCAGAAGAATTTTCGCAAGGACGAGTTTTTGTTTTTCGCCCCCCGACAGGAGTTTGTCCCAGTTCTGCCCATCGCGTCCATCGCTCAAAAGCTCCTCCCCGAACTCTCCGAGGCCGGCGCCTTCCAAGGCCGCCACTACAGAGGCGTCGGTGTGCGCGTCAGCCCGGTCCGGCAAACAAATGAGATCCTTCAGGCAAATACTCTGAAGCTTCACGTCCTGTGCGGCATAGAGGCTCTTTCCGGTCTCTGGCGTCGTGATCGTGCCGCGGCCGTGCGCCCAGAGACCATTTATCGCCTTGATAAGCGAGGTTTTGCCACTTCCGGATTCTCCCACGACTAAAATCCATTCTCCGGGAACGAAGCGCAGCTGGTCAGCGGCCAAGAATGGCTCGTCATCACCCGTGTGCAGGAGCTCAATCCGCTCGATGGTCAAACCGAGCGCAGCATCCTGGATCTTGTATTCGAAAACTGAGGGACCGCTGCGAGCATAATAATCCTGCGGCTGCTGAACCGCTTCGACCGCTTGCGCAAGTTCGGTGATTCTGCGTGCGTCGGCCCTTAACGTCGCAATATCGGGCATCGCATGGATGAACCAGGAACATTCGTTGATGAGCGCTGTCGCCAGCTCGGCGCCGGTGACGTAATCCTGCAAGCTGATCGTTTTGTCGACATAGGGGATCAGTCCGGGCGCATAGGCGACGATACGCGATCCTAGGAAGTTATGCACCAGCTCGAAGCCCATGTAACCGGCGGTCACGCGATTAAGGCTCGCCCAAGTTTGGTCAATCTCGCGATATCGGCGCCCGTTGATGGCTCTCTGGGCCGGTTCGCCCTTGATAACTGCAACATGAAAACTACGGTGCAACAATTGGTTCAGTTCGCCACGATAACTCCCCTCTGCGGACTGAATGCCCACGGATAGGCCTTGCATCACACTGCCGAGCTTGGCTGCGACAAATGTATTGAGTGGCACGTAGATCGCGATGGCCAGCAATGTCAGACAGGCGGTACCGTAGCTACCCAGAAACTCAATTCCCCTGACGGGGCTCGAGGTTTCGATCAGTTTTGTCCCGACAAATCCCAGCGATAGCACAACGCCGGCGATTCCCACGCCAAGGCCGATGGCGCCACCCGTCATGCCCTTTATGGCTTCCTGTACCCTCTGATCGATGTTGTCGGGCGTTGAAGTGTCCTGGCCCGTCGTCGCCCCGAACCCGTTTTGCTGAAGATGAAAATGGGTATGGTTGGAATCGAGCAGGGCCTGGTTAAAGCGTGCGTCAAGCCATTGGCGCCATTTCCGATGGAGCGTGGTCGAAAAGAAGTGACGGACCGCAGTAAATCCCGCATCCCTAGTGATCGCGATCGCGGCGAGGGTCGCCGCGGTAGTCAGCAGCGACGAAGGTGTGGTGGGCACGGTTGGATGGTGGAAGTTGGCAATCCGATTGACGAGCTCGCCGGACGTCAAAGCGAACCAGACGCTCGCTTGAGCCGACAAACCGGTGAGTAGAAGGATGAGGAACGTTAAGCCCCAGGCCTCGCGCCACCGTTCAGATAGCCAATAAGCCAGCAATAGGCCCCAGAAGCTGCGCATTGAGGAAACAGGGCTGCTCCGGCGTCGGCGTTTTCCGCGGAGGGACCATTTGACCAGTGCTGTTGCTCGTTGTGCGTTGCTCCGCACGACCTCGCTCAAACTCATCTTGATGAATTGGGGCGCCGATCAGACTTTGTCAATTCGGTAGTCGAGAGGCCGGCCGGTTCCGCTGCTGCTGGCCGGGTTTGACGACCGACGTCGGGAACTATCGTGCTCGCGAGCTGTTGGTGCCTAAAAGGAGAATACCGATGACACGAGATATTAGAAGCTCGACATTTTACGTCCTGGAACAGCACGACACCTCCAGCCCCACCGATGCGATTCCTGTCAGTTTTGAAGAGGCTTTCGAGCAGGCCAAAAAGCTCACTGCAAGCGGCCGTGCCGTTCACGTCCTTTATACCGACGACGCTACTCAGATGCAGTTGACCCGCTTTGCCGAGGCCGGCATCAGAACGAGCCTCGCTCCGCAAGGATAGGACAAACAGCGACGCGCGGAAATGGAAGGCCGTTGAAATGAATGCGCGCGCTTACGGCTTCTGCATCATAGTAATGATTTAAATGTCCTGTCGAACCCGATAAGGGATTATGTAAAGAATATCGGATAATACAATTTCGCGCGTGCCTGCGATGCGACCGATGCGTCCAGCTGCCGGCAGCTCTGCTAGCATATCGACAGACGCTACGAGACGGGCAACGACCCGTGCAGCAGCATTTGGATCGTCATGTTCGATGTACGCACCGATTTCGTCAAGCCGCTGCAACGCCCACACGGTCCAGCGGATGCGCCTCTGCTTCATTACCGAGAAGCCGCCTTGACGTATTTGCCGATCACGCGTGCCACGTCGTCGTCACTCGCGAATTCACCTCGGTCCGCCTCGGCAATACCAGCTTCCATTTCCGCAACCTGCCACTCTTCGAATGATACGAAATCTTCAACAGCCTGTGCCATGTAGGAGCGGGAACGGTCGTGTTTTTGGGCAAGTTGGTTTAGACGGTCGGCAACTTCGTCCGGGACGCGGATTGTGAATGCTGCCGTGAGCGGACCTTTCAAGTTCACTTTGAATATATTTGAACCACTCTGTTCGTAAAGGTTCAAGCGATCCTTCTTGCAGAGTTTTCGTGTGCGATGATCTTAACGCTAATGGCAGCCGGCGACGCCGGGTTTCCCGTCAGGAAATTGGTCCGGTTGACGAATGCGGTCACACGCGCGCCTTGTCGGCCTGATGGGGGACGGCCCGAAACGAGGGATCGACAGCTTCCAGGACACCCAAGATCGGAGGCAGACTGTCATCGACTTCCTGTGAGATCGCAAAATCCATAGCCAGGTCGGCATCGCCAGTCTGCATTGCCGTCGCGGGCCCCCGGACGCCGACGCACGGCCCCACATCGAGTCCGGCACGCCTTCTCGGAAAGCGCCTACTTGCGCATCAGGCTAAAGGAGAAATGGCTGCCGCGATGATAGTCAATCGCGTAGTTCACCGGGATGCCGGCTGCGTTGAAGCAGGTTTCGGTGATGAGCAGGGCTGGCCCGAAATCCCTGAGGTCATGGCGCGCGACGACGTCATCGGGAAGCATGACGGAGGATACGCTTGCGGCGGACATACGCGGGCGGCTGCCGCATTCCTCGAGCAGGTCCATCAGCGATCCGCTCCAGTCGAGGTCGTAGAGCTTCGCCGGGATAATGCTGCGCGGAACGTAGTCGATACAGTAGAGGATCGGCTCGTCCTCATGCAAACGGATGCGCTCAATGCGGATCACGCGACCGGTGGGTGGGAGATGCAAGCTATCAGCGACGCGCGCGTCGGGTGTTTCCTCGGAAATCGACAGCACCTTGTTGACGGTCGTATAACCGTAATGGTGCGCCATGTCGGTGACGCTCTCGAAGACCGTGATCGGGCGATCGACCTGCACGGCCGCGAGCGCCGAAACGAAACGGCCGCGACCGTGCTCGACATAGATGACGTCGTCCTGTTCGAGCAGCTTCAGTGCTTCGCGAAGCGCCGGGCGGGAAATTTTGAAACGCTGCGTGAGCTGCGCTTCTGTGGGCAGCTTGTCCCCGGGTTTCAGCCCCTCCAACCGGATGAGATCGGCAATCCGGTCGCGAAGCTGAATGGCCAGGGTGCGCGAGTCGCGAAGGGGCTCCTGCACTTAAACGCCTCATGTCGTTGTTAATCGTTCAATCGTTCTTGTCTGACAAATCCTTGCCGGTCAAGTGTACGAAGGCCCCGCTTTGGGCAGCGCGTCCGCCTCGGTTCACGTGGCGTTTCCGTAGATCGCGGAAAAGCCGTCTTGACAGATATTCCTGATGATGTCAGTTGTCTTACAACTATCTCAAGTAGACACCGAGAACAGAACCATGCTGAATTTTGACGAACAGAGATTTCTGCGTATCCAATCCGGGGCAATCGCACTGCAGAGCCGCCTGGAAACCGTGATCGTATCCAGTCTTTCGGCGGGCGCAGAGAACATTTTCTTCCTCGGCACCGGCGGCGCGGCGATACTGATGCAGCCCGCAGCTCAGTTGCTGCAACGGCGCTCGCGCTTTCCCACCTTCATAGACATGCCGGCGGAACTGGTGCTCGCAGGCTCGGCGCAGCTGACGGACAAGTCGATTGTCGTCATGCCGTCGCTTTCCGGGACGACGAAGGAAAGTGTAGCCCTTCTCTCCAGGCTGAAGGAAATCGGCGCGACCGTTATTGCCCTGGTCGGCCATCAGGAGACACCGCTCGGCAAGGGCGGGGACCACGTCTTCGTCAACTTTGCCGAGGACGACACGTCCTGCGAATCTTTCTATCTGCAGTCGCTGTTCATTGCGCTCGCGATCCTGAACCATCGTGACGAGATCGAAAACCACGCCGAGATCGTCAGCCAGCTCTCCCGCATGCCGGCGCTGCTACTGGAGGTGAAGCGAGCCTATGAGCCCAAGGCAGAGGCCTTTGCCAAAGTCCTCGCCGCCTCGGACTACCACATCATTACCGGCGCCGGGAACGTCTGGCCGGAAGCGTTCTATTACGGTATGTGTATCCTCGAGGAGATGCAGTGGATCCGCACCCGTCCCGTGCACGCGTCCGATTTTTTCCATGGCACGCTCGAACTCGTCGAAAAGGGCGTCAGTGTCATTCTCTTCAAGGGCGAGGATGCGGCACGCCCGCTTGCCGAACGCGTCCAGAACTTTGCGCCGGGCTACACCGACAAGCTTACCGTTCTCGACACTGCCGAGTTCGAACTGCCCGGCGTTTCGGCCGATGTGCGGGCGCTGGTGTCGCCGGTGCTGATGGCGACTGTCCTGGAGCGCATCAGCGCCCATCTTGAAGTCCTGCGCAATCATCCTCTCACGACAAGGCGCTACTACAAGCGCGTCGCCTACTGATATAGCTGCTTGACGCTATAATCCGGAGCTGCGAACGCGCATTATCGCGTTCGCGGCTTCCGCGTCCTATCCCGAGATACGCATGAAAACCCTCCGCTTCGCCGCCGTCGGCGACAATTGCATAGACCGGTTCCAGCCTCCGCTTTCGCAATCGCTGGTTGGCGGCAACGCTGTTAACGTTGCGGTACAGCTCGCCCGGCTCGGCCACGGCTCGCACTATTTCGGCGCAGTCGGTTCGGATCCGGCCGGACAGCGAACGCGGCATCTCCTGGCTGAAAACGGTGTCGACGTAACCCACATGCAGGAACGTTTCGGCATCACCGCCTACACGGAGATAGACGTGCTTCCCTCCGGGGAGCGTGTCTTCACTTTCGAGGATTTCGGCGTCTGCGCCGGCTACAAGCCGGACGCGGACGAAATTGCCGTCCTCAAGACCATGGATCACGTGCATCTCGGCTGGATGGACGATGAAGGCGTTCTGCGTCGCACGCTCGCCGATGCCGGTGTCAGTGTGTCCCAGGATGTGTCCGTCAATGCCGATCCGGTCAATCTGGGAATCGAAGGTCTGACGATCGCCTTTGGTTCCGCCGGCGACGACGACGCAACGCTGCGCCGCCTGCTGGAATGCGGCGTGCCGCTCGCTGTCGTTACCCGAGGCAGCAAGGGAGCCCTGGTCAGCGATGGAAGACAAACTGTTTCGATCGGCATCCGGCCGGTCGAGGTGGTCGACACGACCGGTGCCGGCGACAGCTTCATTGCCGGCTTTCTCGCAGCCCGTATTGCAAGTCTGCCGCTGCCTGATTGCCTTGCGGCCGGGCGCGATCGGGCCGCAATGACCTGCATGCATGTTGGCGGTTTTCCGCAGGTGCCGCAGCCGCTCTGACGGGGCGGGCGATGCATGTCAGACGGCGAGCCCAGGCTGTCGCGGTAACAGCCGCAGCCTTCGGCCGGTTGCGAAAGACTGGATCTACAGTGCCACGAGGGCGGCCTCGGTTACAAGAAAGGTCGCCTTAGGCGCCGGCAACCCCCCATGCCATGACCTTCAAGATGGCACCAGTGGGCGGAGAAGATCGCGAGGGCAACAACAAGAAGGTCCACGGCTGTTCGGCGGCACGATGGATGCGCCGCCGCGGGTCGTGGGCGGGCGCATCAACGGGCATTGAAGCGGCCGAAACGTTCCTCGATGCGAGACTGGGCGTATTCCAGGCCGATCGAAAGGATCCAATAGATCATCGAAGCGGTGATCAGCATCTCGATGTGACGGAACTCCGTCTGGCCCTGGGTGCGGGCGAGATACATGATTTCCCAGACGCCGACGACGGAGACGAGTGAGGAGTCCTTCAGCATGGCGATGAACTGGTTTCCGGTCGGAGGAATGATGACACGCATCGCCTGCGGCAGGATTACGAGCGCCAGGGTCTGGTTGGGGCTGAGCCCGAGCGCGGTGGCGCCTTCCGTTTGGCCGCGTGAAATGCTCTGGATGCCGGCGCGGAAAATTTCCGTCATGTAGGCGCCGTAGCACAGCGAAAGCGCCAGGATGCCGGCAGGCACCGCGCCGATCACATAGCCGACCTGTGGCAGGCCGAGATAGATGATGTAGATCTGCATCAGCAGCGGCAGGCCGCGAAACAGCGAGGTGTAGAAGGTGGCGAGGCCGTAGATGACACCGTTGCTGGACAACTTGGCGATTGCGCCCGCCAACGCGATGACCGTCGCGATCACGATGGAGATCGCGGAAATGTAGAGCGTCGTCACCACGCCCTGTGAAATGAGAAAGCCGATCTTCTTGGCGATGAACGCGAAGGACAGATCGAACGAGTAGAAGAAGAGCATCAGAAGAACGAAAAGCTCAAGCCAGACGCCGACCACCTGCTGGCGCCGTGACAGCTGACGCAATGCCTTCCAGTTGGCGGCAACGATGAGCGCGATCAGGAGAGACGAAGCCAGCCGTCCCATGGTGGGGTTTTCGCCAAGCCAACCGGCCGTGGCGGGCAAGACATGGCCGATCCAGGCGGAGCTGACACCGAGCATATAGAGCGCAAGGACCACCAGGGTGAGGATCAGCAGCGCTCCGGCACGGCGCGAGGCCTCGGGATAGATTAGTATCAATCGACCGATCATGGTTTAGACCTTTCCCGTCTTCTCAGGCGGCGCGCTCGCGCCACCAATCCTGTGCCTGGAGCTTCCAATAAGTGAGCTGGGCGACGGCAAGCCCGGCAAGCCCGCCCGCCCAGACGAGGCCGAACGGTTCATAGAGCTTGTAGCGTTCGGTCTCACCGAGAATGCCTTCGGCGATGACCTTGCCGCCGATCGCCGTCGTGTTGAGGCCGTGCCCGCCGAAGGCAGTGCAATACCACACGCCGGGGCTCATGCGCCCGATCTGGGGCATCAAATGGCGGGCGTAGGACATCAGGCCGGACCAGGCAATTTCGGTCTTCAACCCGGCGAGTTGCGGATAGGTGCCGACCATTTCGGCGCGCAGTTCGCGCACGAGCGCGTCGCTCGAGGCTGCACGGGTGGTGATGCGACCGCCCCACAAGAGGCGCCGGCCGCCATCGATCACGCGGTAGTAGTCGCCCGCGCGCCGATTGTCGCCGATGGCATCCTTCGTTGCGATCGCCGAGGCGATAAGATCCGGTGCATCCTCGCTGACCATGACGTAGGTTGCGATCGGCAGGAAGGAGCGCTTCAATTTTCCATTGAGCGATCCGGTGTAACCACCTGTCGTGAAGACGACATCGCGGGCGGTCACGTGTCCACCTGCCGTTTTCACCCGCTTCTGGGCGCCTGCAAGGTCCACGGATTGTACCGCGGACATTTCGCAGATGCGGCCGCCAAGGCGTTCGATCTCGCGGGCGATGGCGCGCAGATAGTTCAGCGGGTGCATGTGGAACGCATTGTCGTTGCGCAATGCCTGGAAATACCGGTCTGACTTGAGGGCCGCGCGGACCGCTTCGCGATCCATGAATTCGAGTTCGTAGCCGTAGCGCCGGCTGGTGTTTTCCGCATAGGTCTTTAGGCTTGCAGCATTGTCGTAGCGCAGCACGCTCATCAGGCCGGGTTGCGGTTGAGCGTCATCGATCGATAGGTCGCGGATGTTTTCGCGGATGAACTCCATGCCTTCGATCGACAGCAGATGGAGGCTACGGGCTGCTTCTTCACCGGCGATACGCGTGATTTCGTCGCCGTCGGTTGCATAGCCCGGGCTGACGAAGCCGCCGTTTCGGCCGGATGCGCCGTAACCAACGCTTTCGGCTTCCAGAACCGTAACACTTTTGCCGGCTCGCGCCAGTTGCAGGGCCGTCGACAGCCCCGCGAGGCCGCCGCCGACGATCACGACGTCGCAATCGTGCGAGCTCGACAGCGAAGGACGCGCTGTCAGATCTACCATGGTGCGTTTATAGTAGGTATCAGGATAGGTCATGCTGTCCGGCTCCCAGATGCTTGGTGCGGCGTGAGACAGATCGACCCACGCCGCCATGTCGTCAGTCCGTGCTGTAGTCCTTGCCGTACCACTTGGTGGTCAACGTGCTGAGAGTGCCGTCCTTCTTCATCTCCTCAATGATGCTGCCGACCTTTGCCGTCCACTCCGGATCGACTTTTTCGGCGATTACGACGAGCGGCTCGCGGAAGGCATATTCACCTTCCAGGCTGCGGAGCGGATAGCCATTCTTGATGGCATTGAGGGCCGTCTGCTCAGGCGCGATGACTGCGTCAAGGCGCACGCCGCTGCCAAGGCGAAGATCGTCGAACGGCAGCATGGAATCGGCAAAGGTTCGCACTTCGCCCGGCTCCAGTTTGTATTCGATCGGCGGCAGGCCAGGCGCGTCGATTTCCAGTCGGCGGTTGATGAAGTCTTCCGACGTCGTCGCGGTCTCGACGCCGATGACTTTGCCGTTGAGGTCGGCAACGGACTTCGCCTCACTGTCCTTGTGCACGACATAGACATAGGGGCTGTAGTAGTAGATGCCGACGAAATCGATGACCTGTGCGCGCGCTTTGGTCGGCGTTACAGAACCGACGCCGAGATCGTAGCGTCCTTGCCAGCGGCCGCCGGTCAGCGTCGCCCAGTCCGGTGTCTCGAAGCTAACTTCGACGCCGAGGCGCTTGGCGATTTCCCGGGAGACGTCGATATCGAAGCCGACCATCTCGTTGCTGTCGTCCAGATAACTCTGGGGCGGCCAGCCGCTGTTGGTGGCGACGACCATCGCCTTTTTTTCCATAACGCGGTCGAGCGTCTGCCCGGCATGGGCAGACGCGGCCGCGGCGATAAATGCGGCGCCTACGGCCAATCGTACAAAGAGCTTCCTCACATGATCCTCCTATTCGATCCGTCAGCCATGATCCCCTGTTATGTAAGATGTCTGACAACTGAATGTGTCAGTGCTTATATTCCCGAGTCAAGGCCGTCGAGCAGACGAAATCATGAAAGGTTCAGATGGAATCATATCTTTTCGTGATGAGTGGCAACCTAAAGAAGCAGCATTCGAAATCGTCCCACAGCTTTGACCGTGACGGTCGCTTTTGCCATTTGGGGCCGATGAACGCGAAAGCGCGGTCTCCGAGGAGATCCAAGATCAAGGAAATCAATCTCCAATTTCGTCGCATCCTGGATGCGCTCGTCAAACACCTGGTGAGGCCGAACGGGAGGTGCGACATCACGACGAGGCCAGGATGGCGCTCACTTGAACCGGCAATTCATCTCTGATCTCTCGCTGCGGTAAGCCTTCGATCATTATCCGTTCTGATCGGTGTCTTGGCATTGGCCTTGCGCCGGCTTTTCCGCCAAGAAGTGATCCGCGTCGTGATCCAAGGCCCATGCAGAGCGAAACCTGCGCGCCGCGACTCAAACCCTGCTTTGCCAGAGCGTGCACAAGTGTGACTATCAAGCGAGCTCGATTGGGCCTGTGGAATGCCAAGTGAGCAAGCGCCACCGTTAGAGGCGATCTCGTGGGATACCAAGGACGGGCGCGACCGAAATGGCTGCCGAAGCTCGGCCGTGCCGTTTCCGCGCATCTAGGCGCGCGCCGTTGCTGTAAAGCTGATGCAGAGTGGCCTGATCGACGTCAAACCGCTAATCACCCATACTCTGGCACTGTCGGATGCGCTCAAGGCTTTCAATATTGGCTCGGAAAAGGGCGAGGAAGGCGCAGATCGATTTTAGCGGATATGCGAAGCGACCAAACGATTTGGGAGGAACCATGAGCATCCAACTCTTCGACCTGTCAGGCAAACGCGCCCTCATTACGGGCTCCTCGCAGGGCATCGGCCATGCGCTGGCAAACGGGCTGGCAGCGGCAGGCGCCGAGATCATTCTCAATGGACGCGACGAGGAAAAGCTGAAGGCTGCCGCCGAAAGCCTCGGGGCAAGGCATACACTAGCCTTCGACGCCACGGATCATGATGCAGTGCGGATGGCCATTGACACCTTCGAGGCGCAGGTCGGCGCAATCGACATCCTCGTCAACAATGCCGGAATGCAGCACCGCATGCCGCTGGAGGATTTTCCGGCCGATGCATTCGAGCGGCTCCTGAAGACGAATGTTTCGACGGTCTTCAACGTCGGTCAGGCGGTTGCCCGCCACATGATAAAGCGCGGTTCCGGCAAGATCATCAACATCGCCAGCGTGCAGACAGCGCTCGCTCGCCCTGGCATTGCACCCTATACGGCCACCAAGGGCGCGGTCGGTAACCTGACCAAGGGCATGACGGCCGACTGGGCGAAGTACGGTCTGCAATGCAACGCGATCGCACCGGGCTATTTCGACACGCCGCTGAACGCCGCACTCGTCGCGGATCCGACCTTTTCCGCCTGGCTGGAAAAGCGCACGCCGGCCGGTCGCTGGGGCAAGGTCGAGGAACTCGTCGGCGCCTGCATCTTTTTGTCTTCGGACGCTTCCTCCTTTGTCAACGGCCACGTGCTCTACGTCGACGGCGGTATTACAGCCTCGTTGTGAGGCCGACGCCCGGGCGCGACAATCTCGGCTTTTTCGCTAGCTTGATCCAGCTAGCGCGTTTGTAGCAGCTCACGCATGAATTTGGCAGAGCGGGGCGGAGCTCCCCGCCACTGGTCATCGCGGTACAGGTGGTTTCAGTGGCAAAGGCTGGCTTGCAGCACAACGCGTTCTTTCCTGAATGGATGTGTACAGCCGTCCATCGCGCCTCAGATTGCGCACCCGGCCTGGCTGGACAAGCACTATAAGGCTATATCCAACCAATTTGATCTCGAACGCCCGGTTTTCGGCGGCCGGCGCCCCCTTGGCATGTAGCGCCAGGCATCGTGGGGATTTATGGAGGGTTCCTGCCGCTGTTGATGGAGCGCATCGTAAAGGGTGAGATCGATCCCTCCTTCATCATCACCCACCGAGCGTCCTTGGAAAAGGGACCTGACCTCCACAAGACTTTCCGCGACAAGCAGGACGGCTGCATCAAGGTGGTCCTTAAGCCCTAAAGCCAAAGACCATGGCGGTCGCACTTGGCAGAACGCGCAAGAAAGCCTGCGCTAAAGCCACCTCGACCGTGATCGTCGATCGTCCTGTCCCGAGGAACAGTAAGGTTACGGGGAGAAAACACAATCGAGCGGTTCAAACGCGCCGACGTGCTCTAAGCCGAATAACGCCAGTCCCGATAACGCGAGAAGCGTTCATTGATGCCTGCCGAGATGCTGGCATGTTATCGGACGCGGACGAAACGCTCGGACCCAACGCCGGCGGTGATCGTCAACACTCGGCGGTCTAAATCGCCTCGGCTGGAGTCCCAGATCCAGACTCGGGTGTCCTGTTGTCATCCATGAGGTGCGCTCGCACACGAACGCACCTCTGCTTTGATGGTAAGAACCGCCTGGGGCGTGGCACACTCTGGACAGGGCCCGCCGGTCGGGGCGGGCCTTAAGAATTAGAATTCCATCCCAGGACCAGCAGGCACGGCCGGGGCGGGTTCCTTCTTCGGTTTTTCAGCGATCATGGCTTCCGTCGTCACCAGCAGACCCGCGACAGATGCTGCGTCTTGAAGCGCGGTCCGGACGACCTTCGCCGGATCAATGACCCCTTGGGAGTAAAGGTCGCCATATTCACCGGTCTGAGCATTCCAGCCATAGGAGAACTCGCTCTTTTCGCGCAGCTTGCCAACGATCACAGAGCCTTCCGCACCGGCGTTCTCTGCAATTTGGCGGACGGGGGCCTCAATTGCGCGGCGAACGATGTCGACGCCGACCCTCTGGTCCCGGTTGGCTGTCTGCAGGCTATCGAGCGCCTTCACCGCGCGCAGCAGCGCGACGCCGCCACCGGGCAGGATACCTTCCTCGACCGCAGCCCGCGTCGCGTGCAGAGCGTCGTCGACCCGATCCTTCTTTTCCTTCACCTCAACTTCGGTGGAGCCGCCAACGCGGATGACAGCGACGCCGCCGGCAAGCTTGGCAAGGCGTTCCTGCAGTTTTTCCCGATCGTAATCGGAGGTGGTCTCCTCAATTTGCGCCCGGATCTGGGCCACGCGACCGTCAATTTCCGTCTTCGAACCGACACCATCGATAATGGTGGTATTCTCTTTTTCGATCGCCACCTTCTTGGCGCGTCCGAGCATTTCGAGAGTGACGTTCTCGAGCTTGATGCCGACGTCTTCGGAGATGACCGTGCCGCCGGTGAGGATGGCGATGTCTTCCAGCATGGCCTTGCGGCGATCGCCGAAACCGGGTGCCTTGACGGCAGCGATCTTGAGCCCGCCACGCAGTTTGTTCACGACAAGCGTGGCAAGAGCTTCGCCTTCGACGTCCTCAGCAATGATCAGGAGCGGTTTCCCGCCCTGAACGACAGCTTCGAGAACCGGAAGCATCGACTGCAGGTTCGAGAGCTTCTTCTCATGGATGAGGATATAGGGGTCCTCGAACTCAACGCGCATCTTGTCGGCATTGGTAACGAAATATGGGCTGAGATAGCCACGGTCGAACTGCATGCCTTCGACGACTTCAAGCTCGGTTTCCGCTGTCTTGGCTTCCTCGACGGTGATGACGCCCTCGTTCCCAACCTTTTCCATTGCCTCAGCGAGGTACCGGCCGATTTCCTCGTCGCCGTTGGCTGAAATGGTGCCCACCTGAGCGATCTCGGAGTTGTTAGAAATCTTGCGGGCGTTGGTCTTCAGTTCCTTGACGACCGCGTCGACGGCCACGTCGACACCGCGCTTTAGGTCCATCGGGTTCATCCCCGAGGCCACGGCCTTCGCGCCTTCCTTCACGATCGCCTGGGCAAGGACGGTCGCGGTCGTCGTACCGTCCCCAGCGAGATCATTCGTCTTGGATGCCACTTCGCGCAGCATCTGGGCGCCCATGTTCTCGAACTTGTCCTCAAGCTCGATCTCCTTGGCGACCGTAACACCATCCTTGGTAATGCGGGGGGCGCCGAAGGATTTGTCGATCACGACATTGCGACCCTTCGGTCCCAGTGTCACCTTCACGGCATTAGCAAGCAAATCGACCCCGCGCAGCATACGGTCACGGGCATCGGTGTTGAATTTGACTTCTTTCGCGGCCATTTTTCACTCCTTCAATAGGCAGCTTTGTTGACTGACGTGGATCAGGCGGCCTTAATCTGCTCGGCCTGTGGCTCGATGACGCCCAAGACATCGCTTTCCTTCATAATCAGCAGATCCTCGCCGTTGATCTTGATCTCGGTGCCGGACCATTTGCCGAACAAGATGCGATCACCCGCCTGGACATCCAGCGCCTGGATCTGGCCCGCCTCGTTGCGCGCGCCTGAGCCGACGGCGATGACCTCGCCTTCTTGCGGCTTTTCCTTGGCGGTGTCGGGAATGATGATGCCGCCCTTGGTTTTCTCCTCGGAATCGACCCGGCGGACGAGAATGCGATCATGAAGCGGTCGGAACGACATGTTTTCCTCCAATGGACAAACAATGATGTTGGTGTTCCCCCAGTCGGCCTGGATGACCAGTCCGGTCAGGTACAAAACCTCAATCGAGCGTCTTGCGCGAAATGATCTGGTTTGCCGAATTTTCGATTTCAAGAGGAAGACGCAAAAAAATAGCACTCGAGCTCGGTGGCTGCTAAGGCACTGGAAAGGAACAACAAACCTTCGCGCCGCGTTTCGCTTTTTTGCTATAGGCGCAAAGGCACCGCCTTACAAAGTCAAATGGACGGAGGTGAAGCATGCAATTCTCATCAGATCTCGATTGCCAGCTTAACGGTTATGGTCTCACCACTGCGCATATCCTCTATCGCATTCCCGATTTCGAATCCGTCCTGCAGGCCTATGTCTGGCAGGACTACGATTTGGCTCCCGATTTCCCGCAATTGCATAGGTTCCTCGACTTCTGGCAGCCCAATCTTGAAGGTCCGCTGCACTCTGTCCGCTATTCGTATCAGCGTCTGATCGGGCCTAATGAATGGCGGCGCGTCGACGGCGAGTTCAGATTGTATTGAGGCTTCAACGGAATTAGTTACTCCCTGGCCCATGTGCTCTCGAGGATCGATGAGCTTGATCGGGAAACCAGAGATTTACCGCTGGTCTGAAGGCCGAAAATTTTCCCAGCCATCGCTCTTGAATCCGAAATTCGCGAAAACCAGATCAATTGTCGCCAGCCGCTGCGATCAGGGCTGGCTTTGCTGGAAGCCCCGTCTTTCGGCGCTTCCGTACCCATGTTGCTCAAGGAGGATATGGCTATGGCAACATCTTACGACTACGCACCGCTGTTCCGCTCGAGCATCGGCTTCGATCGGATCTTCAATCTTTTGGAAGACGCGCAGCGCGGCCGCTCGATCAGCGACTGGCCGCCCTATGACATCGTCAAGACCGGCGAGGACAGCTACCGGATTTCGATCGCAGTGGCCGGCTTCGCGCAGGACGATCTTGACTTGACCTTTCAGTCCAACCTGCTGACCGTGACCGGCAAGAGGCAGGAACCTTCCACGGACGGCTATCTGCATCGTGGCATTGCCGGCCGCCCGTTTGAACACCGGTTTGAGCTTGCCGACCATGTCAAGGTGACTGGCGCGGATCTGAAGAACGGTCTTCTGTCCATCGATCTCGTTCGAGAAATCCCAGAAGCACTGAAGCCGAGGAAAATCTCCATCCAGAGCGAACCATCTCTGGCGCCATCAACCGCTCCGGCACAAATCAAAGCGGACAAGGCTGCTTGAGAAGCTGTGAGGGGGCGCCGATGCGTCGGCGCCCTATGACACTTCGGGTCAGGAAGGAGAGAGACGATGAAACCCGATATGTTCAAAGAGCCCGTATCCATTCTTGTTGGCCTCGGTTTTCCCGCAGAGGTTCGCAGCGTCCTCGAGGCCTACCGCTATCTCTCCGAGTGTCCGACGTCACTCAGAGACACGGCACATTCTATTGCGTTAAGGGCATGTGGAGCCGCGCTTCGCGGCGAGATAGAAGCAGAGACCGCGCGTGGCTTGTTCGCGGCCTTTGCAGAGAAACACGATGTGCTGACGCCGGACACCAAATCCATCGTTGCGTTTCGCCTGCCGCGCGATAGAGATCCGCACGTGCGTTGAGTGGCCCAATGATCCACAAGACTTTGGAAAACGCGGTCAACGATGCGATGACGAAAGGACCAACAGTTCTGGCCTTGCAAGGTCTGGCGTTTCAACGGCCAATCGACGTTGTGATGGCACCCGCACTTTCTGTCGATGACAAGCGCGCGATCCTCGCTGCCTGGGCTTCGGACTATTACGCGATAGACTCACAACCGGCCCTGCGTCAAATTCCAGGAACACCTGAACCGGTCCTTATTGACGAGGTTCAGCGCGCTTTGGCAGAACTCGATTGTCGTTACCAAACCTGACCGCATTTCCAGGAGGGGAGCCAGTAGCGACGAGGAAGGGCTCTCAGCTCCGTCGAAGAAACATGGATGAACAGCCGAGAATAGCCGAAACGCAGTCGCTCCTCGCCACCATGGTGCCGTCGGGTGCTGGCCAACCCGAAACCTGAGCACGCGGTGGCGGTCGAAGAAACGTCCCCGACTTTGATGCCCCATCACATGAGAGGTGACGCCCGCCAGCGTGGGGTGGGTCCTCGAGTAGATCGGGACCACCATTGGCTGCGAGCGTAAATGATCGGCGCATTGCTATTGCACCTCGGCACCATCTTGCCGATGGACTCGCATGAGGGCCTTCTCACCGAACGTTTCAGCTAGGCAGGAAGCCGTGCGTACGGAACCAAGCCACTTCATCACGCAGGGTCTCGATCACCGGCCGGAACTCCAGACCCAATTCTCGTGTGCTCTTCGCACAATCATAGCGAGAGCGATCATTCTCCGCTGCCACCGTTTTCGCCATGGCCCAACTCAAGAGGACCGGCTTGCCAGTTATCCGAGCGTAGAGTTCATTGCCAGCGCCGATCAGGTAAAGCAAAATGAGCGGAATGCGGCGCGTCGGTGCCTTTGCCGTGGTGGCTTGTGCGATCAAGGGCAACAAATCGGTCATGGTCATATGCTGTCCGGCGGCAAGGTAACGTTCGCCCCGTTGCCCCCGGCGGTTAGCCAGGATCATCGCCCGCGCCACATCGCGCGCATCGACCACCGAGAAGGAGCCGGGTGGAACACCGGGCAAGCGCTCGAGCGCCACGTCCAGCACCGTCTGGCCAGCCGAGGTCGGCCCGATATCCCCCGGCCCGTGCATCCAACCCGGTAGCACCATGGCCGCCCAGAAATCGGGATGTTTGTCGAGAAAATCGAGCACCACGCGGTCCGCCAGGATCTTGCTGCGATAATAATCATCGGCATCCCGCTCATCCCGCAACATGGACTCGTCTATGGTCTGTCCCTTCGCACCACGCAGTACAGCGACCGAGCTGGTATGGACGAAGCGCCGGACGCCGGCTCGATAAGCGTGATCGAGCAAGCCACGGGTTCCCGCGACATTGGCCGCGTAGAGGGCGTCCCAATGACTCCCGCCCTTGTAAGAGTCGCGGAAATAGGCCGCTGTGTGGAAAACCACGTCCACGCCCTTAAGCGCGTCAGCGAAACCCCGCACGTCGAGCATGTCGCCGGTGATGATCTCCAAATCCAGCCCGGCAAACTGCAATGTTGCTTTTTCGGGCGAGCGAACCAGCGCTCGCACGCTCCAGCCGTCGGCGATTAGTTCGCGGACCAGATTGTTGCCAAGGAGGCCGGTTGCGCCCGTCACGAAGGCAGTGGGCGCATGGGAATCATTATTGGGATAGTTCAGCATGAAAGTGTTCCATATTTGAGGGAACACCTCGTATAAGGCTGGACTAAGGTCCATGGTCAAGAGCTTGAGGGGTGAAATATGCTGATCGGAGAATTCGCCCAGCGGACAGGGTTGAGCCAGGACACTGTCCGATTTTATGTCCGCAAAGGTCTGCTCACGCCGCAACTCGGTGCCAAAGGTGGTCGCAATCCCTATCAGATCTTCACCGACCGGGACGCCTCGACGGTTCGGATGATCCGTTTCGCACAATCACTGGGTCTGCCACTCAAGGAGATCGCGGAGATTGCTACGGAACTCCAACGCGAGGGTTTATCGCCGGCGCGGGAAATCGAGATCATGAACATCCAGCTCGTCAAGCTTGAGCAGAAGGCAACCCAATTGGCCGAGCTGACCAATTACCTGCGGGCGAAGCGCGACTGGGTCGTATGCGGCAAGCCGGGCGATGAACCCCGATTTACCGATGACACGCTTTGCCTAATCCAGCGCCCGGTTTCCGGCTTCAGATGCACTTCTTCAGACGCGGATTGATTCCGGACAGGTTGGCTACCCCAACTCAGGGCAGCGCATTTCCACGGGCCTTTTTTCGGTGAGCGATTGCGGATATACCGCCCTTCTTTCCTGCTGTTGCAGCCTCCGAAATCTAATTTGGAAACACGATGAACGCATTGACCATGACCTGGGGCATAGCTGGCTTGACCGCACTCGGGGTGATTACACGGCCCTTTGCCTGGTCGGAATCAATATGGGCGATGCTCGGCGCGGTTCTGCTTGTTGGGTTTGGGCTTATCGGTCCGACCGATGCCTGGGCTGGTATTGCAAAGGGTATTGATGTCTATCTGTTTCTAATCGGCATGATGTTGCTCTCCGAGCTCGCTCGTCAGGAGGGGCTGTTCGACTGGCTGGCTTCGATCGCCACCACCCACGCCAAGGGATCGCCCAAACGCTTGTTTGTCCTGATCTACGCGGTCGGAGTTGTTGTGACCGTATTCCTGTCGAACGACGCTACAGCGGTCGTGCTCACTCCTGCAGTCTATGCGGCCTGCCGGGCAGCGAAGGTGAGGGACCCTATGCCCTATCTCCTTATCTGCGCTTTCATCGCCAACGCTGCAAGCTTTGTCCTTCCCATCTCCAATCCGGCCAACCTGGTGATTTTCGGAGGCGGGGACATGCCGCCACTATCGCGTTGGTTCGCCAACTTCGCACAGCCTTCGCTCGCCTCTATCATCGTTACATTTCTCGCACTGTACTGGACGCAACGCTCGGTCATTGCGGCTGATGGCGTCGCGTCCAATGTACAGGCCGTGCCATTATCCTTCAGTGCGAAGCTTGCTGGTTTTGCTTTGTGCGGGACGGCCGTCATACTGCTTGGCGCATCGGCGCTGCATTTCGATCTCGGTCTCCCTACGTTTCTCGCCGGTTGTGTGGCAACCGCCGCAGTTCTGCTGATCACGCGAAAAAGCCCTATCGAGACGCTGAAAGATGTTTCGTGGAGTGTGCTGCCTCTGGTCGCCAGCTTGTTCGTCGTTGTTGAGGCATTGAACCGAACAGGACTGATTGATCATCTCGCGCAGTATCTTTCCGACCAGGCATCGGCCTCTCCGGCACAGACCGCAGCTGCTGCGGGCGCAGTCGTGGCTCTGACGTCCAATCTCGTCAACAATCTGCCCGCGGGGATTGTCGCTGGAAGCGCCGTTCAGTTGGCACACGCGTCCGATAAGATTGCCGGCGCGGTGCTGATCGGCGTCGATCTTGGCCCCAACCTCTCCATCACCGGATCGCTTGCGACGATACTTTGGCTAACCGCGCTTCGCCGCGAGGGACTTCAGATCGGAGCCTGGGCATTCATGAAGACTGGCTTTGTCGTGATGGTGCCCGCGCTCGCTGCTTCGTTGGCCGTCCTCGCGATCCAGTGATCATAGTGGCCAGGCTTTGCTGCAGGTCGCTTGGCAACAATCCTGCGCTCTCGTAGGTAGCGAGGGGTAGACTAGAGGCGAGCCGCATGAGGCTGATTTGATGCTGATGTTGGGCGAAATGTCGACTCTCTACAGCCCTGTGCGGGCCAATGCTGTGCTCGATCCTTACGGTTTAGCGCTGACAGGGTTCATGCTGCTCGTAGCCTGGAAAGCGCCGCCCTGGATTGTTGTCAGCTGGTGGGCAGGTGGAGCCTCACTCTCAAAAGAGCGCCGACTGTCGCTGAGGCAGTAGCAATCCGCTGGTCTGTCAGGATGTGTCGCCGGGCTTGGCGGTGTTTTGCTTGCCGCCGATCTCGGCTTTTCGATCGAGCCGGGCGAGGATCACGCCCCATCACTTCGCCGCGACGCATCAAGAGCCGTCGCTCCGTCAAGCTGACCTAGGCTTATGGATGGCCATTCGGCTCAAGGTTGCTCAATGGCCTTTGGTACGCGGCGGCCCCGGACGACGCCCAGAACCGCTCCCAAAGTTCCACCTGTAACCGCGCCTGCGGAACCGCCCGCAAGAACTGCGATGAAGGCGTTCAGCAGTGCAGGCAGGACGCCGGACGCGGCCTGCACGTAAATCCCTGCCGCCAGCCCCAAAACGGCACCCACAATGCCAAGCATAATTGCGAAGCCCGTCACCGTTTCCGACGGATCGATCATTGTTGAACGTGCGGTGTCATCAATCGGCGGATGTTCGTTTTCTGCGCCTTGCTCCATTTTCCACTCCCTATCGCCGCTTCAATTGCCCACTTGCGAAACGCCCTTGTATCGCCGGCGACCCTCGCCGTCGTTCAAGAGGATTCGCGCCGCTGCACCGTCCAAATCGCTGAACTGCTGAACTGTCAGCACACAGGCCGACTGGGCCCATAAGGGAGTGCCACGGGTATGAGAACCACCAGATAACTCATGATATCACGGCGGGGTGGCCGCTCCATTGCTCCCAGCGAAATATCGGGCTAGCTAACCGCATGGAATTGCAAACGACAAGAACCGACGACAACGACATTGCAATTGCTGCTGCTAGCGGCGTGACGCTTCCCGCAATCGCAAACGGAATACTGACGACGTTATAGGCCACCGCGAAACCGAAATTTTGGCGGACAAGATCGTTTGCTCGTTTGGCGGTCTCGATAATGTCTCGCACAGCCAACAGATTATCGCTCAGGAATATGAAGTCAGCATGGTTTCGGCCAATGTCCGAGGCCGTTGATGGCGCGATCGAAACATCGGCTGCGGCGAGGGCAGGGGCGTCATTTAACCCATCGCCAACCATCACGACTTTATCTGATGAGGATTGGAGAGCCCTTATCGCGGCAACCTTGTCAGCCGGGAGCAGCTCCGCGCTGTATCTTTCAATACCGAGACGGTTTGCAACGCGAGATACGGCACGTTTGTTATCTCCCGAGACAATACCGAGCGAGGTCCCACCCGCCCTCAGTGTTTGAACCAGCTCTGACGCTCCTGGTCGGACGACGTCCTCAAATTCGAAGACGGCAAGTATCTGATCGTCTCTGGTGAGCACCGAAGCGGTCCCATCGAAGTCTCGTGAAAAGTCCGGAAGGTTCGTTGCCCAGGATGCTCGGCCCAAACGGTAGGTCTGCCCGTGCCTGCGCCCTTCGATACCAAGACCGTGAATTTCGTCTACACTGTCGAATACTTCCGGCTTCGAACCCGCGCGCGTACCCGCATCGGCAACTGCTCGCGCGACGGGATGGTTTGAAAGCTGCGCAAGGCTGGTTGCAATTCCAAGAGCGCCGGCAGGTATTTGCTCGGCCTTGACCAACTGAGGTAGGCCAAGCGTCAGCGTTCCTGTCTTGTCGAACAACACGGTGCGCGCGTGGCATACCCGTTCCAGGGCAGAACCGTCCCTCACCATGATGCCCCGTTCGAAAAGCCGCCGTGTTGCGACGACCTGGACCATGGGAACCGCCAATCCAAGTGCGCATGGGCAGGTGATGATCAGAACCGCGATCGCAGTTGTGACGGCTTGGTGAAGGTCTCCCGAGACGTACAACCAGCCAGCAAGCGTGATTGCGGCAATGGAGTGGACCACCGGCGAATACAAGGCTGCGGCGCGATCCGCCACGCGCCTGTAGTTTGTTCGAGCGCTCTCGGCCGCGTCCACCATGCGTGCCGTTTCTGCTAAAAATGAGTCGCCGGCATTTTTGGTCGCAACAACCAGGATTGGGCTACCAGCGTTCAGTACGCCCGCTGACAACGTTGCGCCCACGTCGACGGACCTCCATCGACTTTCCCCTGACACTAAGGACGAGTCGATTTCGGTTCCTCCCTCGTGCACAACGGCGTCGACCGGTACGCGATCGCCTGACCGGACAAGCAGGCGCATTCCCGGCTGAACTTCCTCGAGTGGGGTGTAAGAAAACGTCCCATCCTCATGCGCGACGTTGGCGCCCATCGGTATGAGTTTTTGAAGATCATCGATCGCGGAACGTACCTTGCCCCGCATCATTTGATCCAGGGTCCTGCCAGCCAGGAGGACGAAGATGAGCGACACGCTGGCATCGAAATAAACATGTCGCGCGCCTGTAAAGGTATCGTACAAACTGAGGATGAAAGCGAGGATGATGCCGACACTGATAGGTACATCCATGTTGGTCTGTCCGCTCCGCAGCGCCCTCCATGCGGATGCATAGAAAATCCTGCCGGAGTAGAAGACAGCCGGAAGGGCCAAACCAGCGGAAATCATGTGAAATGCGTTTTGTGTTGCTGGATCTGCCCCTGACCAGACCGAAACAGAGAGGATCATGATATTCATTGAGCAAAAGCCGGCAACCGCAAGCGCTACCAAGAACGACGACAAGGATTCATCGGCGGACACATCAGTGACGATGTGAGCAGAATAGCCCGCCCTGGCTAACGCCCCGATGAAATCGGGGCATTGGGCCTTTTCGCTGTCCCAACTGACTGTGACGCGTCTTCGTGACAGGTTCACGCGCGCGGATTCAACAGCTTGGAGGTCGCCCAACGCCCGTTCGATCTTTGCGATACAACCTGCGCAATGCACCTCAGGTGTAGAAAGGGTTACCTGTCGAAGTCCATTTCCAACACCCCGGCTTGCCAGGAATATTTCCTCGCCACGAGAACGAACCGCATCCTTGTCTGGACAAATATCAGCGAACGAGCAGCAAGCCATGGCTATTTCACCGCTTTATACGCGTGCCAGGTTGCGTGGCCGAGAAGCGGGAAAATGACGATCAACCCGATGCCCGCGGTGGCCACTGCGATCACAAACAGAGCCAAAATCAGCGCACCCCAGAGCAGCATTGGACGCAAGTTGTTCCAGACCAACGCGGCACTGACACCCATCGCCGTGAAGGCATCGATCTGCTGGTCGAGTAGCATTGGAATCGAAAAGGCGCTGATTGCAAATGAGAAACCTGCGAACAAGGCCCCCACAAATAGACCCACGGCTAGCATCGCCCAGCCGGTCGGCGTGGTGAGGAGCAGTTCGGCGACGTGCTGGAGGCCGGGGAAGGGGCGAACGCCAAAAAAGAGTGCATAAATCAGGACTGCGGCTCGCATCCACAAAAGCATGAGCATGCAAAGGAGCAATCCTGTGAAAAATACCTGAGCGCCAGCTCTCGGGCGGACGCCAAGCATCCCACCGAACGTGGTCTGCTGCGCGCTCTCAAGGCGAGCACTCTTCAAATAAAGACCCGACGCCAGAAGTGGTCCGATGATCATCAGACCGGCAACAACTGGAAAGAGAAAGTAATCGCGCCCGGTTGCAAACAATACCCATACCGAGAGGCTGCAAAGAGCGCAGACGACGACGCCATAGGCCAGGCTTTGGGCAGGGGAGATCAAGAAGTCGCGCCAGCCTTTAGCCAGCCAGGTGAACGGGGCGTTTATGGGCAGGTGTCGTTGCCATTTTGGGTTCCAAGTTTCTTCTATACCCGAGACCTCACTAATGAGACGCCTGGTTTTGTTGTGCGAAACCATATGACTCTCCTTAAGCTCGCGATCAGCACGATGACTTGGCTGCCTTGAACTGCCCCGGTCCAGTTCCGGCATCCTTCAGATGCGCTACACATCCAGGATCGCTGTCGTACGCCACAAACAACAAATGAGCATTCGCGCCCACAAAGAGCGCGCATGCCGCAGCAATGAGAGAGAAAACCAGGATGGCCGATTTTGATCGGTTTCTTGTCGTCATCACGGCTTCTCTACTCCAAGGGAGTTCACATAAAGAGCCAGGACCTTGATCTCGAGGGGCGTCAACCGCTCGTCCCAAGTTGGCATGTGGCCCTGCCGTCCGCCGTGAACTGTATCGATGATATTTTGAAGGCTACCGCCATATACCCAATACTGGTCTGTAAGGTTGGGTGCCCCAACCTCCTGATTTCCTTGGGCATCCTCACCATGGCACGCAGCGCACGTTGTGAGGAAGACTTCGCGGCCGCGCTCCATTTGCCCGACGTTATCGGCAGTGGAGGCGGCGGGAATAGTGAGGGAGCGAACATACAATGCGACATCCCTGACCTGATTGCGATCCAGCATTTCGTCACGGCCAAAGGCGGGCATCTGCGCCACCCGGCTCTCCTCATGCTGGGTGTTGATCCCGACTTTGAGCGTCTGAGCAATGTTTTCCGGACTGCCGCCCCACAGCCAATCGTCATCCGTGAGGTCTGGGTAGTTATTCCTACCCCGCCCATCGACGCCATGACAGGCAGCACAGTTATCTCCGAACAATTGGTGCCCCATCGATCTGACGGTGGCCATCAAACGTTCGTTGGCTCTGATTTCGTCGAAAGATAGGGTTTCAAGTTGTGTCGTCAGGGCGGCCCGGGCTGATGTGGCACTTGCCAATTTCTCTTCGACGGTTTTGCGCTGGTCGATACCCAGCAGCCCCTTGGTGTAGGTCGAACCAAGCGGCCATGTAGGAAGCAGCACCCACCATACAAGCGCGAAAATATGCGTGACGATGAGGAAAAGAAGGACCCCTCGCGGTACCGGAGTGTCCAGTTCTTTTATGCCGTTCCATTCGTGCCCGGTTGTTTTGCGGCCGCTAACGGGATCGATTTCGTCTACTTCCATGGCACATCGTCCTCATCGAGAATGTTGTGTTTTGCCCGGTCGAACCGAGCCTTGTTAGACGGCCAGAAAGTGTAAACAAGCACGCAAATCGAGAAGCCGATGAGGTAGAATAAGCCCCAACTCTTGGCTGCTTTAACCAGAGTATCGTGCGTAAACATTTCGGCTCTCCCCGGGTTCAATCGTTGGGATCGGGTGCTTGTTCCGTCGCTGCCGTGTTGGCATAGGCGGCTTCGGTCAGACGGCCAAGCACTTGGAGGTAGGCCACGAGCGCATCCATCTCGGTCACGTTCGTGGCAACGCCATCGAAGGCAGTGACTGTCGTATTCTCCCCGTATCGCTCGGAGACGCCTGAGGATTGCGTGCTGTCGGGCATTGCCTGGCCGTAGGCGTCAGACGAGGCATTGGCAATCATAGCGTCTGTGTAGGGCACGCCAACCACTCGCTGAGCTTGGAGGTGCTCGGCAAGGTCGTTCATCCGCAATGGCGTCCTCGCAAGCCAAGCATATGCCGGCATGTTCGACTCCGGCACAACGTCACGAGGATTGCTTAGATGAGCGACGTGCCAGAAGTCTGAATACTTCCCACCGATGCGGGCAAGATCGGGTCCCGTGCGTTTAGATCCCCATAACATTGGATGATCGTATTTCGACTCGACTGCAAGCGAGTAGGGGCCGTACCGTTCAACCTCATCGCGTAGCGTGCGGATCATCTGGCTGTGACAGGCGTAGCAACCTTCCCGGACATAGATATTGCGGCCTGCTAACTCGAGCGGCGTATAAAGCCGCATATCGTCCACAGTTTCGACCGTCTCGTCGATCGTGAACAAGGGGGCAATCTCCACAATGCCTCCTACACTTGCCGCAGCGATGATTGCCAGTACAAATCCGATTGCAGTCCGTTCGAGCTTGCGATGAAACAGTTCTGGCATCGCTTTACTCCGCTGGGCCTGTTGCCGTGTTCTGTGGGATTGACGTGATGGGCGGCGCATCTCCTGCGTAACCCCCCACAGGGGCTTCCCGAACGGTCATCCAGATATTGTAGGTCGCAACGATCGCGCCCAACAGGAAGAGGAACCCCCCGAAGGCGCGGGCGATATAATAGGGATACATTGCAACAAGTGAATCGACGAACGAGTAGGTAAGATTGTTGTCCTCACTATAGGTGCGCCACATCAGACCCTGGATGATGCCCGAGTTCCACATGGCAAACACATAGATCAGCGTGCCTGCAAGAGCGAGCCAGAAGTGGACTTCGACCAGCGTGGCTGAATACATGCGTTCCCGTTTCCAGATGGCGGGCACCAGCGTGTACAGTGATCCGTAGGTGATCAGCGCCACCCACCCGAGTGCACCCGCATGCACGTGCCCGACGGTCCAATCGGTATAATGGGAAAGGGAGTTCACCGGGCGTATGGCGAGAAACGAGCCTTCGAAGGTGGACAACCCATAGAAAAAGGCCGCGGTCATCATGAAACGAAGTGTGGCGTCATCCCGCACCTTATGCCACGCGCCGTTGAGCGTGAGCAGCGCGTTTCCCGCTGAGGCCCATGATGGAACGAGCAACATGACCGAAAATGTCATGCCAAGATTTTGTACCCAATGGGGCAATGCCGTGTAGTGTAAGTGATGGGATCCGGCCCACATATAAAAGAATGTAATACCCCAGAAGCTTAGTATCGATAGGCGATACGAAAAAATAGGTCGTTCGGCTCGTTTCGGCAAATAGTAATAAAGCATTGCCAGAAAGCCTGCAGTCAAAAAGAAAGCAACAGCGTTGTGCCCATACCACCATTGCACCATAGAATCCTGGACGCCTGCCCAGATTGTATAGCTTTTTGCGTGGCCGAGTGAGACGGGGATCGTCAGGTTGTTGACGATGTGCAAGATAGCGACCACCAGGATGAAAGCCATATAGTACCAGTTGGCGACATAGATGTGAGGTTCACGGCGACGCGCCAAAGTCCTGATGTACAGGATGAAGTAGGTCACCCAGACAATTACAAGCCAGAGATCAGCATACCATTCCGCCTCGGCATATTCTTTCGATTGGGTGATCCCCATGAAATACCCGGTGACTGCCAATATGCAGAATAGATTATAGCCCATCAGCACGAACCACGGACTGAGCTGGTCGGCCAACCTTGCGCGGGACGTTCTCTGGACGACGTGGAATGAAGTTGCGATCAAGGCATTGCCACCAAATCCAAAAATGACGCCCGTCGTATGCGCAGGACGGATGCGGCCGAAACTTGTCCATGCCGTATCGAAATTAAGACTGGGCCAAGCGAGCTGTGCGGCCGCCCAAACACCGATGAACATCCCAAAGATCGCCCAGGCGAGGGTGAATGCGACACCGGCCTTGATCGGATCATCATAGTATCGCTCGATACGGGTCGGATCGGGCACACCCTCAAATGCACGCGAAATGATGATGAATATGAGCGCGACACTGTAGAAGAAGATTATTGCGCCATGAACGCCCAGGGGGTCGGTTCGACCAGCCACTCCCATCGCGATCCCGATAATCGCGAGCAAAATTAATATGGCGGACGCCAGCCCCCGTTCGATGGTCGTCAACTGTCCCATGGTTCGACCCCTCCTGCGGTGCCTCGTGTTCGACCATCTATCTTCCGCTAAGTGCTTTTCAAGTGCGAAAACAACGAATTGATATTCGTCAGTGGGACACGAGAGGTGACAACAAACTACCCTACTGTTCACTGAAGCCGTGGTCAGTCGGTTGCGCCCTAGCAAGGTAGCAGAACTTTCCTCGCAAGGGCCATGAAGAGTTGTCGAAAGCCGCTTCGCGGCTTGAATAGATTGGACCTTTCCAAGACCCAGACAGGATCAAAGACGAGCTATCGATCCTGCCCTCATTGCTCGGCCGGTTCGAAATCTTGAGCGGTTGCGGCCTACGCAGTGCCCGCTTGTTTTGGAGCGGCGACGACCGCTAACAGCTCATAAGGTGCCTGAGGGCCTCCGCGTCTTGGATGCCGCTTTGGTACAGCCCTATAAGGCGGGCGGCGAGCGCATCAGCCTCTTCACTTTCCAGTGCAACCCGCTTTCGACGCACCAATTCGCGAAACACACCTTCGATTTTCCTAAAGTCTTCAGGCGCTATTATCTCTTGGCGAGATCCAACGGTTTTGTTCATCACACATAACTCCCCACCGGTAAGGAGGACATGTCATGCTGTCCCAGCGCAGATAATTATGCGCCGCATTTGGCGCGGTGCAATCGAGAATTTCCGGGAGTAATGCCTGCTCAAGCGCTGGGGTGTGCGTTGCGGCAGAATTGGCGAATTTGCTGTCGCGCTGTCCGCAGGGATCAGTCAGCGGGCCGGTGTTGCTCGCCCACTTTGGCGGCAAGCATCTCAATATCGAACTGCACGTCCCTGGCTTGACCAACCACATCATCCAAAGCCTGGAGAACACAATTTTCAGCTGGGGAAACGCGCGAGGCGTCGAGTTCCGGAATGGCCCTGTGGCAATTGATTATATCAAGGTATTTGATACAGATCGGGTGCGACGTTTCGGAGGACATATGAGTACGCGATTTCTGATGATCAGCCCGGAAGACGGCAAGGACGTGTTGAGATGCCTTGCCGCTCCCGCGCGTCTTTCGATGTTGGAGCTTTTGCACAATCGCGGACCGCTGAACGTCAATGAAATAGCGGAGGCATTGGAGCTGCCGCAGTCGACCACGTCAACGCATCTCAATCTACTGGAGGAAGCGGGTCTTATCCGAACCGAGGTTTCCAAGGCGCGCAAGGGCAGCCAAAAGATCTGCCACGCCGTGCACGAGGAGATCATTCTCTCTTTTGCCAGCCCGGCCCGAACAGCGCAGGAGTTGATCGAGGTTGCGATGCCAGTCGGTCTCTATAGCGGATACGAGGTCTACGCGCCCTGCGGCATGTGCTCCCGTGACGGCATCATCGGTTACCTCGACAGCCCCGACACATTCCTCGCGCCAGACCGCATGAAGGCTGGTTTACTATGGTTTTCAAAGGGATATGTCGATTATCAGTTTCCCAACAATGCCCGCATCAAGGGTGCGGAGGTCAAGGAACTCGAGGTCATCCTAGAGCTCTCCTCCGAAGTGCCGGGAACCTCGGACAACTGGCCATCGGACATCACGCTTTCCATCAATGGCAAGAGTATCTTCGTGTGGACCTCGCCTGGCGACTTTGGCGATCGCCGGGGAAAATATACTCCCGACTGGTGGAAGCTTCGGGGCAGCCAGTATGGCGTACTGAAGTCCTTCCGCGTCACCGAACATGGTACCTTCATTGATGGTGTGCGCTTTTCCGACACCAATCTCGCTGACCTCAACCTGCTCGAACATCGTTCAATTCGTCTACGGATTGAAGTTCCGGAAACGGCCGAACACCCAGGTGGAATCAATATCTTCGGTCGAGGTTTTGGCAATTACGACCAAGACATCGTGCTGCGTTTGAAGATCTGATTTGGTGATTGGGCGCTTGTTGCCGAAATTGGCGGATTGACGCCTGCGCCTTCCCGTGTAAATTATCATACTAATTGATATATATCTGTATTTTGGATATACAGGGAGGAAAGCATGCGCGCAGTCGGTACCGCACACAGCGGTTACGTCATCAGTACCGTTGATCCACGCCTTTACGGCTCGTTCGTCGAACATCTCGGCCGCGCCGTTTATTCGGGGATCTACGAGCCGGATCACCCGACGGCTGACAAGAACGGAATGCGCCAGGACGTGATCGACCTCGTTCGTGAAGCCGATGTTCCGATCGTACGCTATCCCGGTGGTAACTTTGTATCGGCCTATAACTGGGAAGACGGCATCGGCCCGCGCGAAGAACGTCCCGTGCGCCTCGATCTCGCCTGGCACAGCTCCGAGAGCAACCACGTTGGTATCCATGAATTCGCCGATTGGGCGGAAGCGGCCAGCACCGACATGATGCTCGCCGTCAATCTCGGGTCGCGCGGCCTGGATTCGGCTCGCGCCTTCCTCGAATATGTCAATCATCCGGGCGGCAGCTACTGGTCGGATCTTCGCCGCAAGAACGGCCGCGACGAGCCCTGGAACGTCAAGATGTGGTGCTTGGGCAACGAGATGGATGGCCCCTGGCAAATCGGCCAGAAGACGGCGGAAGAATACGGCCGCATCGCGTTCGAGACCGCAAAGGCCATGCGCGCCTTCGACAAGTCGATCGAACTTGTGGTCTGCGGTTCGTCCTCGCCGAAGATGCCGACCTACCCGGCGTGGGAAGCCACGGTTCTCGATTACACCTATGATTCCATCGACTACATCAGCCTCCACATGTACTTCGATAATCATGCAGGAAACACGGCCGATTATCTGGCGCAGAACGCCCGTCTCGACGACTACATCGCCACCGTTGCAGGCGTGATCACCTACACCAAGGCCAAGAAGCGCTCGAAGAAGGATGTCTATATCAGCTTCGACGAGTGGAACGTCTGGTATCACTCGCGTGAGGCCGACCGGAAGGTGCTGGAAGGCAACGACGGTTGGCCGCATGCCCCGGCGCTTTTGGAAGACATCTACAATTTCGAGGATGTGCTGCAGGTCGGCTGCATCCTCAACACCTTCATCCGCCGTTCGGACGTGGTAAAGGTCGGTTGCCTGGCACAGCTCGTCAACGTCATCGCACCGATCATGACTGTCCCGGGTGGACCCGCCTGGCGGCAGACCACGTTCTTCCCCTACGCCTACGCCTCGCGATATGGTCGAGGCAAGGCGCTGCAATTGGCGCTGGACTGCCCCGGCTATTCCACCGACTTTGCAGAAAATGTCGCCTATCTCGACGTTTCCGCTGTCGAGACTGAGGCCGATGGTGCCCTTACCTTCTTCATCGTCAACCGACACCAGAAGGAAGCGATCGAGCTTGAACTCGCTCTTGAAGGCTTCGGCGACCGCAAGGTGATCATGGACAAGGTCATGGAGGGTCACGATCTTCGCGCCGTCAATGGTCCCGGAGGCGAAGCGATCGAGCCGCGGGATGGCTCGGGTGCATCGGTTGCTGGCAGGCGTTTGGTCGCCGCAATCGCGCCGCTGAGCTACCGGATGATCCGGCTCGGCGCGTAAGACGCCAACGACAGGGAGGAGGGACCATGTCAGCATCGATCGAGATCAGCAACGTCACAAAGCGCTACGGTGCGCTTACCGTGCTGGACGACATTTCGCTGTCGATCAAGGCAGGCGAGTTCGTCGTCTTCCTCGGGCCTTCGGGCTGCGGTAAGTCCACCCTTCTGCGTATGATTGCAGGTCTGGAGGATGTGACGAGCGGCACGATCGCGGTGGGCGATCAGCGCGTCGACACGCTGCCACCAGGCAAGCGCGGCGTCGCCATGGTCTTCCAGTCCTATGCGCTTTATCCGCATATGTCCGTCGCCCAGAACATGTCCTTCGGCCTAGAAAACATCGGCATGCCGAAGAAGGAGATCGGGCGTCGCGTCCAGCAGGCCGCCGCAACGCTGGAAATCGCCCATCTTCTCGATCGAAAGCCACAGAAACTTTCCGGTGGACAACGCCAACGCGTGGCGATAGGGCGCGCCATCGTCAAGGAGCCGAAGGCCTTCCTGTTCGACGAGCCGCTGTCTAATCTTGATGCTGCCCTTCGCGGGCGCACCCGGCTGGAACTTGCGCAGCTTCACGGCCGCCTCGGCAGCACGATGATCTTCGTAACGCATGATCAGGTGGAAGCGATGACGCTCGCCGACCGCATCGTCATCATGCAGAACCGCAGGATTGAGCAGATCGGCACACCGATGGAAATCTATCGACGTCCCGCAAGCCGGTTTGTTGCAGGCTTCGTCGGCTCGCCAGCCATGAACTTCGTGCCGATCAAGAGTGTGGCCGACAAAAGCAACACACTGACGCTCGGGACGAGGGGCCTTGGCGACATCCATGCGGCCTTCCGCTTGCCACCGAGTTTTTCGCCAGAAGGTGCAAGCCTCGGCATCCGCGCCGAGAATGTGGCCGTCCTGCCGGCCGGTCAGGAAGGCATTGCTCTTACGGCCGAAGTCGTCGAGCGGCTTGGCGATCGCACGCTGATCTACGGACAAATGTCTGACGGCACTAAGTTGACGGCCGAAACCGACGGACGCAGCGAGGCGCGCGGCGGCGAGATATTGCAGATCGCTATCGATACGACTGCCATCCATCTTTTTGACGCCGCCGGTATCGCCCACCATTCGGAGCGCGACTGACATGGCCGAGAGTTATCGCCGCAGCCAGTGGAGCAATGGCCTTTTCATCGTACCTTACCTATCCGTCTTTATGGCGCTGCTCGTCTTTCCGCTCTTCTGGGGCGCGTGGCTGAGCTTGCACAAGGCCGATCTGTTCGGGCCGGGTCGTTTCGTCGGTCTTGGAAACTATGCGCGCGTGCTTGCCGACCCAGTTTTCCTGCAGGCTCTGCGCAACACGATGGTCTTCGTGCTTGTGAGTGTGCCGTCGCTGGTGGCGCTCGGACTTTTCCTAGCACTTGCCCTCAATAAAACGACACGGACAACCTCGTTCCTGCGCGGCCTGTTCTTTTCTTCGTCAGTACTTTCGGTGACGATCGTGACGCTGATTTGGCGTTTCGTCTTCATCCCCGGTGACGGACTGTTGGCGGTTGTTTCCGAACAGTTCGGGGTACAACCGATAAACGTCCTCTCGACGAGCGGCTGGTCTTTGTTTTCGGTTGGCGTCGCGACCGTGTGGTGGTGCCTCGGCCTGCCGATGATGCTGTTTCTTGCCGCTCTGCAACAAATCCCGAACGATCTCTATGAAGCAGCAGCACTCGACAATGCCAACCCTTGGCGCGTGCTCACCCGCGTTACGCTCCCCTCGATCGCTCGCACCATCATGCTGGTCACGATTATCCAGATCGTCATGCAGTTTCAGCTTTTCGGACAGGCGCAGATCATGACCAATGGCGGCCCCAACGGCACGTCTCGACCGCTGGTCATGTATATTTACGAAGTAGGCTTCGTGCGCTGGGATGTCGGCAAGGCTGCTGCAGCTTCCGAGTTCCTGTTCCTCATCATTCTCGTGGCGGCGATGGCGCAGTATGTGGTCTCGACGCGCAAGACGGAAGCCTCCGAATGAGCACGGATCAAACGACCTATCGCCCTGAGGCCCTGACTGGTAATCGGACGCTGCTTACGATCGCCATTGTGCTCTCGGTCGTCATGATGGCGCCCGTCGCCTGGCTCGTCGGCCTGTCGGTCAAGGACAATAAGGAGCTGATGCTCGGCACGGAATCGGTGTTCCAGTTGCCCTACACGCTTGTCAATTACGTCAATATCATCCACTCGTCGCAGGCCTTCGGCTGGTTCTTCAACAGCGTCGTAGTTGCGATCGGGCAGACGGCCGGCGTGCTGATCCTGTCCTCGCTTGCAGGTTATGCTTTCGCGCGCCTCGAATTTCCGTTTCGCAAGACGATCTTCGTCATCGTGCTCTTCGGCCTTGCCGTGCCCGAGCAGGCGGTCATCATCGCCCGTCACCAGATGGTCAACTGGTTTGGCCTGCATAACTCCTATATCGGGCTGATGCTGCCTGGCATGTCCTCTGCCTTTGGGGTCTTCCTGATGACCCAGTTCTTCAAGGCGATCCCTAAGGAGATCGACGAGGCGGCACTGCTCGACAATGCCTCGTCGCTGCGCATTTTTTGGAAGGTCCTTTTGCCGCTGACGCTGCCGGCCCAGGCGACGCTTGGTATCTTTACTTTCCTGCATGCCTGGAATGACTACTGGTGGCCGCTGATCTCGGCCACGAGGAAGGAGATGTTCACGCTCACCATCGGCATCGCCTCCTCTCAGACCAATTTCGCCCAAAGCGAAGGTCTCGGCTTCCTCAGCGCACAGGCCGTCTTTGCCAGCCTGCCCGTGCTGATCGTCTACGTGATTTTCCAGCGCCATATCGTCACCGCGGTTTCGAGCGGTGCTGTGAAGTGACTGCTGCTGTGGCCGGGAGGAAAGGGCCGCAGCAGGCTTGAACCAGGGCGAGAGCCCCTCAAAGGGAGAGATATACCATGAGACGTTTTCTACTCAGTACGGCAGCACTGATTGCGCTGACCTGCGGCACCTCGGCCCACGCGCAGACGAAGATCGAGCTGCAGCGCTTCTTCGGCGCCTGCGACGCAGAGTATGGTTCCGTCACCGACGTTTCCAAGGCCGTCGGCGAGTGCGGCATCATTACTTCGCTGGTCAACAAGTTCGAGGCCGACAATCCGGATATCGACGTCAATGTGACCACCGTGGAATGGCCGGGTTACGACCAGCTCAACGCCCAGCTCTCATCGGGCGCCGCTCCAGATGTCGTCTCCATGCACTACTCCGCGATCTCTGACTACCAGTCGCGGGGCCTGATTGACCCGATCGATCAGGTTCTTTCCACCCAAGGCATCTCGCCTGACAGTTTCACGGATGCCGCCCGTGACGGAGTGACCAAGGAAGGCAAGATGTTCGGTTTGCCCTTCGACAACTGGACCATGCTCTTCCACGTCAACATGAACCTGATGAAGGAAGCCGGCCTCGTGAACGCAGACGGCACGCCTATTCTTCCGAAGTCGGCCGACGAACTCATAGCTCAGGGAAAGCAGTTCAAGGAAAAGACTGGCAAGCCCTATCTCGTGCAGATCCTCGCCAATGAGACGGCCGCCTATGCGCGTGTACTCTACACGCTGCTGCAGCAGCAGAACGCTGACTTCTTCGCCGATCCGACCAAGATCACGCTGAACACGCCGGAAGCCAAGAACGTCGTCGAGTTGATGAAGAAGATCAAGGACGTAGGCCTGACGACAACCGGTCTCGACTATGCGGCTGCTGTTACGGCCTTCACCAATGGCGATGGTGGCATTGCGGTCAACGGCACCTGGCTGATTGGCGATTTCGTCGCCCAGTCGGAAAAGGAGGGTACGGCTCTTGCGAAGGGCTACACCGTTTATCCGGTCCCGCAGCTCTATCCTGGTCGTGACAGTACCTATGCCGACGGCCACAGCTGGGTTATGCCGCACAAGGATCGCTCGCCGGAACAGATCGAAGCGATCGGCAAGCTCTTCAAGTTCCTCGCCGAGAACGACTTCCAGTGGGCTCGCACCGGTCACCTGCCGGCGGTCAAGGTCGTCTTCGACATGCCAGAATTCAACTCGCTGCCGCACCGTGAAAACATCGCCGAGATTGCCGAGACTGGTCGCTCGCTGCCCGGTGCTGTCCAGCGTCAGTTCGCCATCCAGGACATCATCGGCGAAGAGGTGGGCGCGGCCGTGAACGGCGACAAAACAGTCGACGAAGCTCTTGGCAGCGCGGAGAGCCGCATCAACGACCTGCTTGCCAATCTCTGATGGCAAACAGACCAATTCGGGCGTGGGACCTGGGTCCCACGCCCGAATGCAAAAAAGGATGACCTCCGTGGCGAAGGTCATCCTTGCACACGATCCCGACGGATCATCATCTGGATCGTTTTTTTTGCGCGTGCACTAATATAACCGCTAAAGCACAGTTTTGTTCCCCCGGAATGGCGGGTGGTAACGGGATCGTCTCCGACCAGGCCGCTTTTGCTCACTGGGAGACTGCGCCGCCCGCAGGTCAGACGCGTTGGTCTGCGGCAGTGCCGGGACGGTTCATCGGCTTGAGAAATTGACCGGAGAGGAGTGTCTCGGTATCGAGGTGAGGGATGAAGCCGACGGCGGGATCTCAACGTTACTTCCATGCCTTGAACCTGGCTCAAACGGGATTTTTGGTGAGAACCGGTAGCAAATGGCGCGTTCGATCGGCGGGTGGGTAGCCTTTCTCGCCTTCACCGAACTCGGTGCCGAAAACCAATTCGAGCTGAGCCCGCTTCAATTCACGTTTGCTTTGGAACCTTAAGCCCCACACGCCGCTTCCTCTTGTTGAAACGGGAGTAACTGGCTATGCCCAAGAAAATTACTGTAGCTAAGAAGCAAGCGGACCGCCGCCCCAAGCACCAGGAAACGATACCGGAACCCGATGATCTCAATCATCCGTGCCGAGACACGAGAGAGACGCCAGCGCCGAACCCAAACGGCGAGCCTGTCAGACCTCGTAACCGCGTCCCGGCCACTGCAAAAGAAATCTTGCGGCGGCGGTGATTGATCTCGGCTGCGCGCCTTTACTGCCGCCAATCGCACGGCTGGCGAAGCGACTCTCGTCGATTTTCGGATTGCTGGGACGTGCTGCTTACTGAGAATTGGGAAAGCTGGTACCAAGCACGAAATAGGCGAACAAACCTGCGGCGATTGCAGCAAGCGTCGCCAAAGCGAGCGTGAGCGCGTATGGTCCTTTGCCGCCGGCTGAAAAGGCCAGCACCACTTTCGTCAGCAAATTGATCATCACCGCGATCAGGATCGCCGCGACGGCAGTTGTGAGATCGACCGACGTCGGCGTAAGCCGTGCAGTCGAAAGCGTGATCGCATCGAGATCCATCAGGCCGGAGACAGCGGCAACCACAAAAAGCATGACCTGGCCGATTCTCTCGACCAGAAACTTTGACGCCACGGTAACGCCGCCGAGCAGGGCGCCGAAACGCAGTACCTCGCCGAGTTCGAATGGGTTTTTCAGGTGAAGATCCGGCGCATCACGCTTACCGCCGCTTCGCCACAGAATCAAACCACTTGCAGCCAGTAGCACGAACACGGCCGGCGTTAACACGATCGCGAGAGGTACCAGGAGAACAGGCGCTATGACGGCACCGATAATGACGACACGGACCAGCGACAGGGCGCCGGCAATCACCGCGCCGCAAGCCAGTCGCCGAGCACTCTCCGGTGCGTCAGCTGCGAAGCGAGCAAAGGAGAGTGTCAGCGCCGTGGAGGAGACCAGTCCACCGGCGGCACCAGCAAACAGAATTCCGCGATTGGGGCCGGCAACGCGGATTGCGACATAGCCGGCAAAGGAGATGGCGGCGATCGTGATCGTCAGCAGCCACAGCGCGAATGGGTTTAGCGCCTGCCACGGATCGATGGGCTCGTTCGGCAACAGCGGGAGAGCAACTAAGCTCATGGCAAGAAGAACGAGGGCTGCTCGAACCTCCCGCCAGGTCAATTGCCGGAGAAAGCCATGCAGGCTGCGTTTGGCCGCAAGAAGTGCCGTGGTTGCAACCCCACCGGCGGCGGCTAGCCGTATGTCGCCCACGACCGCAACCGCGCCAAGCGCGACGACCACGAAACTCGCGATGACTGTCGTTGCGCCGTAATCCTCTTCTTCCTCCGCCTCGCGCCGCTTGAAAATGACGAAAGCAGTGCCGAAGAGCAATAGCAGCACCGCAGGCATGACAGGACCCGATCGTAGCTGGAGATAGCCGGCAAGTCCGCCGAGGAAACCTGAAAGTCCGAACGTCCGGATGCCCGCGGTTCTGCCGCCGGATGGCAAATCGCGGTCCTGCCAGCCTCGCTCGCAACCCACAAGGAGCCCGATTGCAAGCGCCACACCGAGTCGTTGGAAGGCTTCAACAAATTCCATTCGAAATCATAATCTTCGGCGGGCAGAAGGACAGCGTGCACAGCGGTTACAAAGTGACATTCATGCAGTTCCGTAACGGTCAACCAGCCGACCAGCCAAAGGACATTCTCTTCATCGGCGCACGCGATACGCCCATGGGGAGTCGGTCGCGGTGACTTTCGACCAGACGGGGCGCCCACTGTCGCCGACGCGGTGGGCAACGTCATCTCGCGGGTACACCCGTCTAACGTGGGAACGAGCCAACCTGCTGGCGGGGATTTCTGTCGTGAGCATCTTCCTCTGTCCGAACGGCAGGAACACGATGGAACATTTCTATTCGAAAGAAGTTTTGGCAGTTGTGAGTGAGCCGGACGGTATCTCACCCTTCATCGTGCCTGCCCCCCCCGGGGGTGAGCCGTCCGGTTTTACTCCTATGCCGCTTTATGGAACCCGTCTCGACGAGGGTTCATTCCCCCAGCGACAAGATTTGGTGGGTTGGTGCGCAGGCGACGATCGTCTTACCTTAACCAATGATGCCATCCCATCCCCCGCTAGCCCCGACTTGACGTCTCAGCGATGGTCGTGCCCAACGCGACGAGCTTTCCATCGACGCATGTAACAAACCGCCCACTACACCTTGGCTTTTGTATTCTCTCAATCGAAAGAATTCGTCCGCACAGCTTCTTCGGCGTCGGCGAGGCTGCATCTGCGAGATGGCCCCTTGTGACCGGGTGAATAATTGTAGAATCGGACCTGATGCTAAAAGTTCCATTAGGGCGCGCGAATATACGCAACCCTTCTATTTGGGCTGGCCGCTGACAAATCCACCGCGGACGCCGACCCGCTGCACTAGCAAGACTGCCCGCCGCCTCATGCGCTGACGACTCGCGCAGCATGCCCGACATTGATCGAGATGTCGCTGCCACGGCAGATGATGCTGTCAGCGAGGATGGTCATGCGTCCGCCCACGGTGTCGGCGATCCCGGGAAGCGCGTCGACCGCCGTCGGCGCGCAATCCATGTTCCCGCACGCGCTCGTTGACCACCAAGCCCTCGGGTCTCTCTTCGGCATAAGTCGGCAGGTTCGGGATAGGCCTACAAGCGCAACCGATCGGTAGCTGCGGCGTTGGGCGTCGGGCTCGAAGGGCTTGCCCTTGATGATGCCAAGTGCGGCCAGCGACCCCATAATCTCTGGATCGAGCGCCTCTGCCGGTTCCTTTTGCACCAGGTCATTGATCATCTCGAAATAGCTGAAATCATTGGGCGGTATGGTATTCATCGCCTTGCCGGTTTCCCGGTGAATTTGACCGGCTCTTGGGGGTTATGGTCGGAACGACAGGCCGCATTTGCGAGATTTGCTGCTGCAGCAAGGTCGTGCCCACGCTTTTGCCCCCTAGCGATTGTTCGATCTTGGCTGGAGTTGTTAGTTTATGCTAATTCAAGGCGGGCGCAGGTCTATCTAAATTCGCTTGAAGACGACAGCATCGGATGCCGCGACAAACAAATCTTCATGATTTTTGGGAAAAAATTGGTGGCTGCGAATGCCGGAGATGTAAAATCGCCAATCGACTGTGACGCTGGGATTGACGATGCCCCTAGAGGGCATTGTCTACAACCGTGTAGCCCAAAACAGGGAGGATCGATGGTAGAGGTTGGAGAGCGCACGTTCGTTGTGGATCTGCCCGATGCGGATACAACGGACTCTGGAATTTTTACCTGGGATATTGCCCAAGACCTTGTTTATGGCGATGCCGCCTTGGCGGAGCTTTTCGGTCTTGTCGCCGAGGAGACCAATTGCGGATTGCCCCTCAAACTCTACCTTGATCGAGTCCATCCCGAAGATCGGCCACGCTTGGCAAAGAAGATCACCGAAACAATAGTTGGAGGGCGGGCGCAGCAATCCGCCTATCGCGTCAAAACGCATGGTGGCCGCTATGTTTCAGTCATTGCCTTCGGTAGATGCTTCCGCGATCGCAAAGGCAGTCCGGTTCTCTATTCGGGTATCGTGGTTCTGGAAAGCGCGACCTCAACAAACGACAACCGAAAACACTGATTTGCTTGCGGCGGGACAGCACGCGGCCGGGAATTGTAGTCCTTTGACCTGGTAACAGCCTGTCGCGAAATCGCTACCAAGCTGTTCGCCGATTGAACGGCACAGGTGCTACATCTCGTTGGTCCACCGACCGCCGGCCAACCGGTGTTGGACCTTTTGAGGTTTGATCACGATAACCCATAAGAATTAATTGATTTTCTTCTCCGTACCCATAGACTTGCACTGCGGGGCACCAACCTGGTCTTGACGAATTTGCTAACAAACTAGGCATATTGCGGCGCCGATTGCTGGATATTTGCAGGTTAAGATTCAAAGTCATCGGACGAGCCCTGGTTCCTGGACCAGGGCTCTTTCGTTAGGGCTGCCCAGAGATGATAAGCCGCTGACAACTCGCGTCGCCGAGTGCTCCAGGGCGCATGACGGCCGGCTAAAGCTCGAATGAACCAACGGAGCGGTTGAGAGTTTAAGAGACATGATCGATTCGCGACGAAGGAATACATCATGACCACTTCCGTCTTCAGTTCAGCGCATCACACCAACAAGATAAAATCCGAAATGAACGCCCTCATCCAGCATCTGCGCGAAGACGTCAATGCCGTCGACGACACGCAATTGAGAGCCCTATGCGAAACTTCGGCAGAAGTCCTTGGTGGATTGGTAAAAGCATTCACCGACTATGAGTTGAAGAACGAAGCCGCCTGGAAATAGTGTGTCGCTCGAATTCATATGTAGCTCGTTCTGCGCCTCAGTGGCTCAGCAACGTTGGTACTAAGGATTGGGTGGGTAGCGGCCTGTCCGTTTCTTGAGATCAGAAGAGGCGCCGCCGTCCCAGGGCGCCGGATCTGTGGTTATGTACCCGAGATATCTTACCTCACACCCCGCTCGCCATCCGCGCATGGTCACATAAATCTTCAATTTCGAGGCGTTCAGACCGACGCTGCGTGATCACCATCCTCAATAGCTTTTTTAGCGCGGCGACGGCGATCATCGATGAGCGCGGTGGCGTCGTCGTAAACTACATCGGTGATGCCTTGATCGCGGCTTTCAATGCGCCACTTCCCGCCGAAGACCACCCGGCACGGGCGGTTGCCGCCGCTCGCGATCTGCTGGCTCTGGTTTCTTTACGCGAATTCGAAGGCCACGCGCTCCGTCTGAGAATCGGTGTTGCTACAGGCCAGGTGGCCGCCGGGACCGTCGGGGGTGAGGAACGTCACACCTACACACTGTATGGCGACACGGTGAATTTGGCGCAGCGACTCGAGGAATTGAATAAGGAGTTTTCAACCGATTGCCTCATTAGCGGCTCCACATTTAACGCCGCGCGTGAGAGTTGCGTTGATGCAGTTGCGATGGGATCGGTGCAGGTGCGTGGACGTCAAACCGCGGTCGAGGTTTTTGCCCTCAGGCGCTGAGCGGGTCAGCCCCGCCGCTGCATTCGAGCTCGGCGCTTGATCCGCTGTTTCAGCGACCCCAAGTGCATTCTTCACGGACTTCCTGCCGTAATCGGTACTTAACGGCCCGACGCGATTTGAAATGGAGGCTGAGATAGCGGCGATTTCCTCGGACGTGAACAACATCGAAACCCGCCAGGCGATTGTGAGTTCACAGTGGTGTCGGACTGGCCTCTTCCAAACGGGCTGTTAATTCCGATTGAAAGCCAAGTGCGTTCGGTCGTTCGCTTGGTCATTATTTGATCACCTTGACTATCCCAGCCAACTTGTCCCCGTGGGAGGCGAGTTGTTCTCCGAGTGCTTTGGCTTGGAGGGCGGTGAGTCCAAACTGCAAAGCCGAAACTTGTTCCAGATCGTGATCGACACCGAATTCGAGGCGAAGGAAAACATCGGAGTTCTGGTTTATAAGCGTCGCGGTCTTCCAGCCAATGATAGGCGACACCCTTATGTTGCCTTGGCCGTCCTTGTTCCAGCGGTTCATTTTATCTCGCCTCCGATGTGATGGGACGTATGAACATTACGATGCCAGGACCGTGACAGGGCTACGCCGAAGCTCGGCGCGGCAGGCAGCCCGACGCGTCCTACTGCCGGCGATACGCAGGTAGTTGGACCATCAAAGCCTCCAGACGATCGTTTCGAAGTCCACCGCCGATCAGCAGCTTTTAAACCTCAGGACTCCAACCGAAACCGGAAAGAATGGTTCCATTATGACACGCCGCATCAACGAGGCGGGTCCCGCTGGCACCTTCGAATGAAGGTGGACGACATTGGTTCTCCGTTCTCGAACCGTCCTAGAACCAGAATTATCTGGCCATCTCGTTAGGCGCCTCAGACTGATCAGGCGCGCCGCGCGGCTCCTTCACTGCCTAGGGGGAGGTGCCTTTCCCGAACTGCTTCCCTGGAGACGCCGACTAAATTCTTGAAGTGGTCAGGCATTATCACCTCAGTGCGAAGTCCAATCACTTTTACTCATAGCCTTAATCCCAGCCGGCCCCTCGGGGATAGCGGACGTTGCCGTAATCAAGCCCTCGTTCTGGGATTTTCGCGTGGAGATCGGACCTTCTCGAAGAAGGTCCCAGCTGCTTTTGTTGTCACTCCTTGGAGATTGTGGCGTATTCCAGCAGTATTTATCACAAAGGCTTAGTATCTGGATTAGCTCCAGCCACTGCACGGAGCATTCCATGTGAAAATGACAGAGCTTAGTGGTGCATCCAGGTCGGCTGTTCGCTCTGAATACGAGGTGTGGGGGCTACCGCCTGCAGAACCAGCGGCCACATTCGGTCAATGCCACTTCATCAGTATTGCCGAACCTGAGTTCATCCATCAAGAATTTTGCGAGGCGGCGTGCGCGAATGTCTTGGCGCGGGATTCTCGCTTCGAAGCAAATTCGATCGAATATCCTTTGCAGGGTGCCGATCTGCTGAGGTGCGAGTTCAAAGCCTGACTGGTCAAACTGAATAGCCATATAGACCTCCCTCTATGAGCTATCGCTTTCACCGGGGGAGAAAAGATAGCGAAATCTCCAATTGGCTCCAAGTGAGCAAAAGTTGAGATTTTTATGGCGGCGGACTGCTTCTGGTAGAGGACGCAGTGGCGCATAATGAAAAGGCCCTTGCTGAAGGGGCGGGAGGCTATCGCCGACGTCGGGCAGCGGGTTTATTTGGCGAGATATGGGGGCCACGTTCCGCTCGCGCTTTGCGGGCGGTCTGTGGGTGCGTCTCGCGCGCATTGCACGAGCATCTCATCGATGGGACGATGCCACCATGAATTTCTCTGCCTGGTGCTGGTCATCCGGTGCGTAGTCGATCGGCTAGATATCGCCCAGGGCCTACACGAAACGCGTGAGGGGTGAGCCGATAGATGAACGACAAAGCGACAATCACCGGCAACCTTCGAGCGCTGGGCGTTCAATCTGGCGATCTACTCATGGTGCACGCATCGCTGAAGGCTATCGGCGCCGTGGAGGGTGGCCCGCGTGCCATTGTGGCATCGATCCTTGAGGCCGTCGGGCCGAACGGCACTTTGATGGGCTATGCCTCATGGGATCGATCACCCTATGACGAGACTCTGAACGGCGCCCAATTGAGCGAGGAGCGACGCCGGAATTGGCCACCGTTCCACCCCGAGACGGCGGGAACATACCGCGGCTTTGGCGTCCTTAACCAGTACCTCGTCGATACGCCGGATGCTTTGCGCAGTGCGCACCCGGATGCATCCATGGTCGCGGTGGGATCGCTTGCAAGAGAGATGATCGAGCCGCATGTTCTCGGACGGGCATTCGGTCAAGGGTCTCCCTTGGAGCGTTTTGTCAAGCGGGGCGGAAAGGTGCTGTTGCTCGGTGCTCCCCTGGATGCCGTCACTGTTCTACACTATGCCGAGGCAATAGCCGAAATTCCTGGAAAGCGCCGCGTGACCTATGAGATGCCGCTTCTCGACCCGCAAGGCCAAACCATCTGGGCGCATACGGAAGACTTCGATTCGAACGGCATCCTGAGTTGCTTTGCGATCGATGGAGAGCCCGATGCCGTCGAAACGATTGCAAATGCGTACGTGCTCTTGGGTCGGCATCGCGAAGGCCCGGTGGCGCGTGCGCACAGCTACCTGTTCGATGCCAAGGACATCGTCGAATTTGGCGTCGAGTATCTTGAGCGGAATTTTGGCGCGGCGGGACTTACCTGATGCTGGGCTGGCTCCGCTGGCGGTGAACGGATTCCTCGTTATCGGCATTGCTTATGAGTGCAGAATGGATCACGGCATCGCTTTGAATTTTTGACCATGATGACGAAAGTCAGTGTTATTTCGCCCCGGCCGTCTAGGCCAACAGGCGCCCTCAACTCATTCCTACTCCGGGGAAGCTAATCCAGACCAGATATACACGGTATGTCCTGTGGATGTTCGCTGCTTGTTCGCGACGCCTTGACGGTCTTTCGCCCGATTAATCATCCTCGATCGCCATTCAGGCGGGGAGTTGGTAACGATCCTGGCGATTACCAAAGCCAATGCAATGTGAAGCTGTTGAATACAATCCCCGGCATCAGCGAGATCTTCGCCCGGTTGATCGAATGGTGATGGCTACCAATTCCTCCACATTCCAGTTTGTAAGGCGCACGCAGCCATGATCGACCGGATACCCAAGTAGTCGATCGCCGCAATCATCCTACCGGGCTGTGAAAACCCGAAGCGTGCGGCAGGCTCAAGTGCGGCAACTTGCCCCGAAGTCATGCGGACAGCCGAGAAAGAAATTCGCGCACAAGCACTCGTGCTTCATCGAAGTGGGTTTCCAGCAGCCAGTGACCGGCACCAGCGATCAGATGCAGCTGCGCATTCGGCAGATCACGCAAATAGGCTCGGGCAGACTGGGCCGGCATGTAGCCGTCTTCTGGTCCCCATACGATCAAAGTCGAAGGCTGGTTCTGCCGCAAATAGGCTTGATAGCGGGGAAACCAGGTAAAATTCTCTTCCCAGATTTCGATCAGCCGGACTGAAATCCTTCGTCTTTCCGGCGTATTCATCAAGGGCCAATGCAGTTTCCACAAATCCGGGGGAACTCGTGCGGCAACCTCGGCCGACACTTCACCCACAAATTCCGCGCGAAAGCCTGCTTCCGATACCGCGTCTTCCAACACCCGGTGCGTCTCGGTCGTGCGATCCGCCCACCAGGATTTCAGCGCCGCATACTTGGGGCCCATGACATCCTCGTAGATGTCGCCGTTCTGAATGATGAGGCCTGTTATCCTATCGAGGAACTGTCCTGAAACTGTTGCAGAAAGCGCTTTTTGAACTCTCCTCCATCGAGGCGCGGACTTGGGCTTCCCTTTCTGGGGATAAGATCAACTTCCAAAATAGTGTCATCGTGCGGCGATCTGCACTTTCGTTGCAAATGACGAAACTCCCGCTCCGCGCATCCTCCGGTGGATGAACGACTGCCCGCGTCACCGTTTGTGATCATGATTTGGCGTCAGGATGATCAGTTCTTCCCGTGGGAATCGTGCTAACGGTGGCGGCGGGCGGATCACTTGCTGGAAAAGACGCCTTCAGACCTTCGTCAAGCTGTTCCTCCAATGTGCCCGTGTCCTTGGCGGTGCGCGCGCTGCGCAGTGATTCTACAGCGGGCGATACCTGGGGATCTGTCTCTGGCTCCACCTCGGTGGCGACCTTATCGAACGTGGCCACCTGGACCATGAGCGCCTTAGCCTTTGCGACGGCACTATCAACGTCCAGATCGTGTTCGCTGTCCTGCAGCCGAACCGAGATCACGTTGCCACCCTCTGCGACCCATTCAACAGTCATCACGCCCCCTGGGTCGGAAAGCACCTGTTGTCCGATGATGTTCATAGCTATCTCCGTTGGTGATAAGGAGAACCACTTCGGACGGCAGATGTTCCCCCTCGAGGCCCGACAGACTGCCAATCGAGCAAAAATCATAATTCGTCTGAAAATATGATCGTATCGCGAACAGCTACCGCTGACACAGCCGGCGCTCTCCCCGATAAGGCTGGTAGGTGCAGTCGGACGCTCGAAACGATCGATAGCTCCGCGCGCAAGCCCTAATATTGCAGGACGCTGCTGGCCCTTCTTGGCTTGTCATCAGCCCTGTATCTGGATCAATCTGAGGTTCAGGTTGGGCCATTGCCGCTTGCATGAAATCCCGCCAAATGCGCGCCGGGAGCGCACCACCGGTGACGCCCTTCATAGGCGTGTCGTCATCGTTACCGACCCAGACGCCGGCAACAAGATCTTCCGTAAAACCTACAAACCAGGCGTCACGGTTGTTCTGGCTGGTGCCGGTCTTTCCGGCTGCAAATGAACCCGGGAAAGCATCACGTCCGGTGCCGCGCTCGACCACAAGCTGCAATAGGCTCACCAGATCCTGTTGGTAGGTGGAGAGATCGGTCGAAGCGGCTGTGAGCGGGCCGACGCGGAACGCCTTGGTTTGGGTCGACGCCTGAAAATCGATTACGCCCCAAGGTTCGACCGGCGATTTTCCCAGGCGGATCGAGGCATAGGCGCCCGTCAGGTCAAGCAGACTGACTTCGGATGATCCGAGCGCTAATGCCGGCACGGGATTTAGTGGAGCATCGATTCCGAGCTCTCTTGCGGCCGCTACAACATTCTCGATGCCCACTTCCTGCGCCAGCGCAACCGTTGCACCATTGAGAGATCGGGCGAAGGCTTCCGCAATTGTTACCCATCCATGATAGCGGCCTGTCGAGTTTTGCGGCGACCACCCGTCGACTTCAATCGGGCCATCGAAGACCTGATCACGCAAGGTAAGTCCGTTCTTCAATGCGGCATAGAAGACGAAAAGCTTGAACGTTGAGCCAGGCTGTCTCTTCGCGGCAACGGCGCGGTTAAACTGGCTGGCCTTGTAGTCGCGTCCGCCGACCATCGCGACCACCGCTCCATCTGGCGTCATTGCGACCAGTGCGGCCTGTGACGCACCCAGAGTTTTTCCTTCCTTATCAAGATTGCGAGCGACGACATCTTCGGCAAGCTGCTGAAGGCGTGGCACCAGCGTCGTGCGCACTGTTGTCGAACCTGGAGAGGCACCTGCAATTTCGCCGGCCTGGGGCGAAATCCAGTCAGCAAACCAACTGCCCGAGCGCGGCGTCGGCGTGGTCGGATGCAATTCGGCAAACTTCGCCTTGGCGGCGGACGCATCTTGCGCTGCGAGCTTGCCGTTTGCCACCATCGCATCGAGGACCGTTGTCGTCCTTTCGCGTGCGGCTTCGAAATTGTCGATCGGATTCAATTGGCTCGGCGCCTTCAACAGTCCGGCCAGCATCGCAGCTTCCTGGACGTTGAGTGCGGCAATCTCCTTGTTGAAATAGATCCGGGCTGCCGCGGGCATTCCTGTCGCGCCGGACCCGAGGTAAACGGAGTTCAAGTATCGCGTGAGGATCTCCCGCTTGCCAAGCTTCCACTCGAGCCAGAACGCGATAACCAGTTCCTGCAGCTTGCGCTTCAGCGTGCGATCGCTTTCAAGGTACTGCACTTTGATCAGTTGCTGGGTAATCGTGCTGCCGCCTTGAACGACCGAGCCGGCCTGGAAGTTTCTCAATACGGCCCGCATGATGCCTTTCAAATCGACTCCGTAATGATCCATGAACCGCCGATCCTCGATTGAAAGTACGGCATCGACCAAATGCGCTGGAAATTCCTCGTATCGGGCGTAGGGGCCCTGGAAAGGACCTTGTCTTACGATTGGCTGGCCGTCCGCGGCTTCAAGGACCACGATAGGTTTTAGGGAGCCGTCGGCGATTTCTCGCCACGGCACATCCTTCAGTGCCCAGATCAGCATTCCGATCACGAAGATCGCAAAGGTCAACGTCACCATCAAGATCCCGGCTTTCCATGAGCGAGGCTGAAGTCGCAAGGCGGGAAACCATGCCGGCGTGGAGACGACGCCTACTGCACCGGATATTCCTTTGCGGAGGGGGGCCATGGCTGATGCCGCCCTCTGTCGAAATTTGGGGGGGAATGAGGCGCGCGAAGCTCTCGCGACCAGTTTGACCTTCTTGATCAGCGCGGGCGCACCTGCGAGGCAACGCTGTCCGACTGTGCCGAGATCGCGGCGAAAAGCGGATGCAAGATGGCGAAGTGCGCGCTTGCTTTCCGTAAAGGCGGGTGGGTGCGGCTCGCTCTCGTCTGACGATGCAACCGCAGCGGCGCTGTCGCTAGAGCTGACAGCCGGCTCCACTGCTGCCCGAATGGTTTCTGGTTCGACCCCAATCGTCGAAGAATTGGTATCTTCATCATCGGTCTGATTTGGGCTGTCAGCGGAGTGGGTCATTTCCTGCCGGCGATATTGTTCCTTCTAAGAAATTAGTGCGAGAAAGGGCAGAAGAAAGGCGTTGATGCCAACCGGCCGCGATCGCTATACAGACCGAGTACGAGCGGCCTGGCTGTAACGAACGCCAAGCGCTTCGTCGTTCATCGTGACTTGGAGTACGTGATCCGCAAATTCAGGCGCTCGATGATCTGCCAGTCGAATTTCCATCGCAGTACGGACATCGTTAGTTTTGTTCCTGCCGCGGGTTTGCGGTAACCCGCACGTCCAAACTCGGCATCCGAATTGAGCGCCTCGGCGGTCGAATTGGGGAACTTTCAGCTCGCGTCGAAGTTTGACTGAAGCGCCTCGTCATCGAGCGAATTTTTAAGAAGTTCGGCCTCACCTAGGAAGGTGGTTGGCATACGAACGGTTTTTGTAAGCCATTGTAACTTATAGATAACCAAAATCTTCTTTGCGACGGAAAAGGAACCATCGCCAAGCACCCGCGTTGTCTCAGCGTCGTTCAATTTTCGCATCGAGGAGACAACAATGAGACAAATGATCGTCGCGACAGCCTTTCTGGCGGCAAGCGCATTCAGTGCCTATGCACAGACCGCAACAACGTCGCCGGACCCTGAAACGCCGGCAATCGCCACGCCCGACACCACCAATCCGACCGCGCCTGTCGAGGGCGCCAACAGCTTCACCGAAGAGCAGGCGCGCGCCCGACTTCAGGAGAACGGCTACACCGCGGTGACCGGGCTGAAGCTGGACGAGAAGGGCATATGGCACGCCTCTGCCACCAAGGACGGAAAGCCCGTAACCGTCACCCTCGACTACCAGGGCAACATCGTCGCCAACTGAAGTTGTAATCTCAGCAAACCCATCGAAGGAACACCAACATGAAAACCGTGACTGGACTTTTCGACACCTATGACCAAGCATCTGAAGCTGTACGAGCGCTGAAAGCCGCCGGCATTCCCGATGACGACATCAGCATGGTCGCGAGCAACGGCGAGGGCCGATACAAGGTTGACGACACAGAAGGTGCGGCCGAAGGGGCGGGTACCGGTGCTGGCATCGGTGCTGCGGTCGGCGGCGCAGGCGGTCTTCTGACCGGCCTCGGGCTGATGGCGATCCCGGGTGTCGGCCCGGTCGTTGCTGCCGGCTGGCTTGCGGCGACTGCTGCGGGTGCTGCTGCCGGTGCGGTTGCCGGTGGTGCGGTCGGCGGGATTATCGGGGCGCTGACGGATTCCGGCGTGCCGGAAGAAGATGCGCATGTCTATGCCGAGGGTGTGCGCCGAGGCGGCACATTGGTAACAGCGCGCGTTGCCGACAGCGAGGCTGCCGAGGCGGAGGCGATCCTCAGGCGATCGAACTGGGTGGATCTCGAGGAGCGGCGCTCCTCTTATCGCGAGCAAGGTTGGAACCGATTCGATGAGACACTCGATCCCTATAGCCCGGCGCAAATTGAAGAGGAACGCACACGATACGCTAGCCGTGGAACGTTGATCTAACCAAACAGAACTTCGAAAAGGCCGTCCATGTGGGCGGCCTTTCTTATTTGTTTACTTTGCTTCAGAGCGACAAACGTGATCATCCATGCCTCTGGCCAATAACGATAGTGTGCGATCCATTGGGAACACGTGCTTTGGCCTTGAGTCGCCGGTAATCGGCGAGGATCTCTCTGCTCATGTTTCTAGAACAATGCAGATAAGAAAATGTAGGGTTGCGCGGTCGCTTCATGGGAAGGTTGGGCCCGAACTTCGGCGATGCCTCCTTGTCGCTTGGATTGAGCGGCCTCTACACCGGGTCTCATGGCGTGGATACCTCCCTTGTCCATCGAATAGTCAAACAGCTTTTTTCGCCGTCAAGACCCGTGACCGAGCCGGTTGTGATGATTGCCGAGCCCGGCCTGTAACGGTGCAAGAAGAGTGGCGCTTCACGCCGGTCGTTGCGGAAAAGCTGTGTCCGACATAGCTACCGCATCGGCATATCCATTGGCCGGCCGCACCAAGACATTTTTTCGGGCACTCCGGACCGCGATCGGCCCGGCCAACTATCAGCTATCCGCACCGTATCGGCGCACGCGCGGGCCAAGCGCTGCTCTTATGAGCCGGTCTCGCGGTGAGGCGCGCCTACAGGCTTGGATTCAGGAGAGCCCCGGTACCTCAAGAAGATCGACAAAACAACAATCAGCGCCGTTGACAGGAATTCCGATTGCCAGTTTTGAAGGGATTCAAACCAGAATTGTGCGCTGCCGAGATGCTGCATGACCGTCGTTGTCGCTTGGCCATGCAATTGCGCCGTCTCGCTCTCCGATCTGGCGCTGGAGACAAGATGGAGTACGAAACTCGCAAGGAAGAGACCGGTGAGAACAATTCCCAGCGAGTACGCATAAAGCAGCCGTACCATACCGCCCCTCTTGACTGGCCACGGCGCCTCGGGATCTTCTTCTCGGTGCGCAAGTCCTTCATCTTGAGGCGACCTCTCGTCAGGATCCTTGGATTCCGCAGAGCCCCTTTGATAGAGATAGGCGGTCAGCACGACATAAACCGACATTTGCAGAAATTCACTTTCCCAGTTCTCGAAGACGGCGGATAGAAAGTCGCCGCTTAAGCCATACTGCATCAATGTCAGCGCCGGCGATCCGTGGGCCGCCAACTCTTCATTGTTCGCCAGCCAGCCGGCTATGTACATGCCGGCGATGGTCATGAGTGTCGCGGTCACGAGGACGATCGTCAGGCTGTTGTCTCGTAGAAAACGCACGTCACGCTCCTCCATTTGGATGTGCCACTAACCGCGACCGGATCAAGATAGTTCCGAAATCGCAATCTCCGAGGCGCAAGGCGGTAAATCCTAAGAGCTGGTCGAGCGACGCCGTAAAACTTCCCCGGCTCGCGACAATCAATCGAGCCATTGATTGCGAAACGTGAGCGTTGCGACCGAACCGGTTTTGCCGATGTCGGTACGAACCAAAACGGATATGTCTGTGCGGTTGCGATCTGGGAGTTCATCCCGAGCAACGTCCAAGAGGATTTCCTGCATCACGGCATCCCGCGAACCAAGCTCGACGCCTTGCTCATCTCGTGTTTCGCCGTCACCGTTATGAAGATCGAAAAAATAGCGCGTCATCAAACCTCCAATCGAAAGGAAAAAGCAGGAAAAGCCCTCATTCTTCCCGAGGATGACGAGCATCAGTGCACGCTGCCTCCGCAGAACGACGTTCACGCTCTCGTACACTTCCAACTGCTTGACATGCTCAATGGGTGCCTTCGTGTGCAGCACCACGGGCCCTCTCACTGGGGGGCGCAGTTCTCCTTTGTTTTTTTCGCTCCAGGCGGCGCGCCTCCGATCGCGCTTCACGCAGCTCGTCCAGAACTGGCCGCCACCAGCCCCGCGCCTTCTCGAACGCGTTCGGCTTCTCACGCGCCGGCCAGGTTGCCACCAGTTCGGCTAGCGACGCCGGGCGCCAACGAACCCAGACAAAATCGCGCGGATCGCCTGCAGCATGGGGATAGAAGCGCTTGATATCATCCGGCTCGGCGTATTCTCCGGCCACCTCGGCTATAATCACCACGCGGTAGGAACATGTCGTCACCGCCTGACCGATCGGTGGTAGCGCCCCGGCTGGAACCGGATAACGCCGGCGGCGACGTTCGGCATAGCGCAATTTCGCGCGCTCGGACTTCGCCGTATGTTTTTCCGCTTCCTTCCGGCGCTTGCGCTCCTCAGGTTCGCTAGCGCGCGCAGCTGCGTCTATATCAGGCCACGAACGTCGCAGTGCTTCGTAGGATCGGAACGGCACCCGCCAAGCGTGCATCTCATCATCCCACCGAGCCCAAGGGATTAACCGCAATTGCTCAACAACGTCCCTGGAATAAGGGGTGCGTATCTGGATATCGTCTTCGATTTGAAGATATTGACTGGAAATAGGATCGAAAGCGTACGCATCGCGGCCTTTGGCATCCGCATATAAATCGAGGTTTTCGCTCTCGCGCGCCAGCCACTGTGCAATGCGTTTGCCGGCGGTCTTGCCCGGCACGAACCAACTGCGTTGCTCCTCGTTCCAGCGAGCGCGTGGGAATGCATTGCGGAAGCGTTCCACCGTCATTCTGTCGTAGGCGAATTTCGCTGTGGCGCCAAGACGGGGTTCGCTATCAGACCTTTCCTTGGGCTTAGGCATCGTCGTCACCGTAAAATACTATCTGGTGAGCCTAACGCTCACGAACGCCACAGGTTCATTCGTCACGAACGCTCCATTGGGGCTGGCATTTGTAAATGCTCGCCGCGGTCGTTTCCGATGGAACAACACGACGTTTTCACCGTTGAGTGGCATTGCCTTCATGTGAGAGGAAACAGCGATGGTGGATCAGACCGGCTACGAAAGCGATGGCGATTTCGCAAAAGTCGGGGTCGTCAACGAGCCACTCGAGACGGCACCAGAAAATGACGCCACACTGGCACGACAGGCCCAACTTGAGGCGCTGCGGACAGAAATTGTGAACCTGCGCGCGGAACTCGCCGCAATCGTTGGTGGGACGTCCCGGTTGGCCGTGACTGAGGCTGTCGTCGCACTTGAAACAACGCAGAACCGGATCAGAGACCACCTCGCCCCCGTTCTGATTGCGGCCGCCGCCATAGGATACCTCTGGGGGGCGTCTATCCGACGGCGTTAATGATCGTCTCTGCCTTCCAGATCAGGCCGTTGATCCGGCGCGCTCGATGTTGATCGCTCACGTGGATCGAAAAGGTAAACACGTACCAGCCGGCAAGCTTGATCGCGATGGTCGATCTTCGGTTCTTTATGATGCCGTCGCGCTTCTGGCATCCAAGAAAGGTTCGGATGTGTTCCAACGCTAAGCGAACGCGAGGATTTGCGCCGATGTTTCGTCCATTGCAAGTTATTGCCTTTTGAGACGAGCGTACCGCTTTTAAACATAGGACGGGTTGCGTAAGGCGTCAGCGAAAGGTCGACTGAGCTTGCCTATCGATCTGGGCCGCCAGACGCTGGCGGCTTCTGTTGGGAACGGCCCAATTTCGTCGCCCACAAGGCCACCGGAGAAAGGAGGAACAGCAGTGATTTCGCACGCGTTTTTCAATCGTTACGCTGTTGATGTTGCCAAAGCGCTGATCGGGACCGTCCTGGAGGTCGACGGCGTCGGCGGCATAATCGTCGAAACAGAAGCTTACACAATCGAAGATCCCGCTTCCCATAGTCACAAAGGCCCGACGAAACGCAACGCTTCCATGTTCGCTGCAGCTGGCAATGCCTACGTTTACAGGTCCTATGGGCTGCATTGGTGCCTGAACTTCGTGTGCGAAGCAGGCAGCGCTGTGCTGATCCGGGCGATCGAACCGACCACTGGCATCGAATCGATGCGACAGCGACGCAGCGGCGCCAACACATTTCTTTTATGTGCAGGCCCCGGGCGCCTTTGCCAGGCACTGGCTGTGTCACAGGAGTTCGACGGATTGTCACTTTTTTCGGCCCCCTTCAGGCTTTCCGCCGGCAGCAGTGCAGTCGAGGTTTGCCGAGGTCCGCGTGTTGGCATCAGCAAGGCTGTCGATCTGCCGTGGCGATTCGGCGCAAGGGGTTCTGGTTTTCTAAGCCGGAGTTTTCCAGACCCGACCGTTTTGTCGGAAATTGACGCGCCGGCGTCATAATCAATCCATCGAAGGGAATGACGGTGGAACATCCCAGCACCGGGTGCATTCCCTATAAAGGTCACAGGCTGTGCCAAGCGGACGCGATGGGGATGGAGAACATCAGGGTTTTTCCGCTTTCACCTTTTGGCCAACGAAACGGCAGTCGAGCTTCTTACCCGTCCAGCCTGCGACCGTCCGCCTCAAGCGCAAACTTCCCAATCCGGCACCGCAAATGCTAAAACGCGCCATCCGTCGTTGCGGATCAACAGGATAAGCTCATGGTAAAACGTTCCGGTAGTGCCGATCTTCCCCTCCACGGCGGGCGCGTGCCGAAGTGGCTCGGAGATCGCATGACGAAGCTCGGTGCCATCATTACCGAAGCTGTCATCCTGCACTACGGACGAGACGAATTCCTGCGTCGAATGGCCCACCCTTTCTGGTTTCAGTCCTTTGGCGCCGTGATGGGCATGGACTGGCACTCTTCCGGTATCACCACCAGCGTCATTGGCGCTCTGAAGCGCGGACTGACGCCGCTGTCCGCGGAACTTGGAATTCATGTTTGCGGCGGGCGTGGTGCGCAGTCACGTAAAACTCCCACGGAACTGCTTGCGATCGGTGATCGGGTCGGCTTCGACGCTCACCGTCTCGTAACCACCAGCCGCCTCGTCGCGAAGATCGACAGTGCCGCGGTTCAAGATGGATTTGATCTCTACCTGCACGGTTTCATCGTCACCGACGATGGACAATGGGTCGTCGTCCAGCAGGGTATGAACGGCGATCAACGACAGGCCAGGCGCTATCACTGGCTGTCGGAAAACCTGGAATGCTTTCTCGATTCCCCGCATGCTGCCATTGAAGGAAACGCCCAAGGCATCATCGTCAACCTCGCCGACCGGCGCGCTGAGCGATCGCGAGAAGGACAGCTTGACCTGCTTGCAAATATGGGACCCGACAGCATCGTGCGCGAGGCCCTCGCCGTGCGGCGGGGAGGGCCCCTTGCCGAAAGTCTTCCAGATCAACTGTCGCTCCCGCATCTGATCATGCCGGCTCACCACGACGTGCGCGAAAAGGACGTCAATATGGGTCGTCTGCATGCAGCGCTCGCCTCTGCAGCCGAGCGGGGACCGAAGGATTTTCAGGAGCTGCTTTTGACGCCTGGCGTCGGCGCGCGAACCGTCGAAGCACTGGCCATGGTTGCTGAAGTCGTCCACGGCGCACCATGCCGCTTTTCCGACCCTGCACGCTTTTCGTTGGCTCACGGCGGCAAGGATCGTCATCCGTTCCCCGTTCCGTTGAAAGTGTATGACGAAACACTCAAGGTGATGAAGTCCGCCGTTTCAAGAGGCAAGCTCGGTAACACGGAAGAGCTCGACGCACTTCGGCGCCTTGACGAGCAGGCGCGTCGCCTTGAACATTACGTGACCGGCCCTGACCTGAAAGAAATCGTTGCCGGCGAATTCCGAAACTCCGCCTCACTTGGCGGACGCAGTGTCTTCGGCTGGGAGCCGCCGTCAGAGACCGAGCCATCAAGAGAATAGAGGCTGAAGCATTCAGACTGTCGCCATCGTCAAACAGACCGAGCTTCTCCCAGCGTGACACTCAGATCTGTACCGGCTTTATAGTCGCTATCGATAGGTCGCCTTCCATCAGGCCGCGCACAAGCCCTGGCTTTGCATGCTCGACCTCAATGACCGTGTAGAGCTTTTCGTCACGGAACGCGCTTGCATCAAGCGTGCTGACGCCTTCGGCGGGTGCGGCATCGACCTCCATGTAGTCTAGTTCGCATCCCGAAGCGACGACACGCGCATCGCCCGACGAACGAGCGGCCACCAGCACCTCACCTTGATTGAGGGCATTCTGCCACCGCGGGTCCGTGGGTGCGGCCACCGGCACCAGCCGATAGACGTTCAACGTCTCGCCATCCCCGACAAAATCGGTCGATTGGCGCCGCGCATCGGCAAACTGTGCCTTGCTTTCCATTGATCTCCCAAACTCCGTATCGCTCTCGCCGGTGGACTTCACGTCGCCACCACGCTGCACATTGTTGGACATTTTTATCTCCTTCGGGGTTCGGCCGCGGTTGATCAGTAGGTAGGGGTCGGAATTCCCCTGTCAGGAAGAAACGGCGCGCTCGGCAACCGGTTCCGTATTATCGAAAGGTCTCTCATTTGGCGGGCGTCACCCGCCAGATCGCATTGCCGACGTCGTCGGCTACGAGAAGCGCACCCTGCCGGTCAACGGCAACGCCGACGGGACGACCGCGGGCCTTGTCGTCGCCTCCGATGAACCCGGTCAAAATATCCTTTGGCGGCCCGGACGGCTGACCGTTGGCAAAGGGAACGAAAATTACCTTGTAACCGCTGCGCGGTCGGCGGTTCCAAGATCCATGTTGGCCCACAAAAGCCCCATTCCGATATTGCTCTCCAAAGAGCTCGCCGGTGTAAAACGTCAATCCGAGGGAAGCTGTATGAGGTCCGAGTGCATAGTCCGGCACGATTGCCTTTTCGACGAGATCGGGTCTTTGCGGTTTTACTCTGACGTCGACATGGGTGCCGAAATAGCTGTACGGCCAGCCGTAGAACCCGCCGTCCTTGACTGAGGTCATGTAATCAGGGACGAGATCACTTCCGATTTCGTCACGCTCATTGACGGCAACCCATAGCGCGCCGGATTCGGGCTGCCATGAAAGCCCGTTGGGATTGCGCAGTCCGGATGCGAAAAGGCGGAGTTGTCGGCTCACCAGATCGACCTCCAGCACGGCTGCCCTGTTGGTTTCCGCCTCGATGCCGTTTTCACCGACATTGCTGTTGGAGCCGACGGTTGCGTAAAGCTTGGTGCCTTCCCGATTGGCAATGACGTCCTTGGTCCAATGGTGATTGATCGGACCGGCAGGCAGATCGACGATTTTTTTGCCCTTTGCCGTGATCGTCGTGTCGCCATCCTTGTAGTCGAACGCCATGATGGCATCGGTGTTGGCGACATAGAGGATCCCGTTCGACAGGGTCATGCCGAATGGCGAGTTGAGGTTTTCGAGGAAGACTGACCGGGTTTCTGCAACGCCATCGCCATCCGCATCGCGCAACAGCGTGATCCTGTTAGCGCTCGGAACCTCTGCCCCGGCTCGCCCCATGAACAGTCCCATGGCAAAGCCGCGCAAGCTGAAACCTGTGTCTTCCTTTTCTGGCTTGTTCGTTTCCGCGACAAGAACGTCGCCATTTGGCAGGACGTGAAGCCAACGCGGATGATCGAGTTCCTCGGCGAAAGCGCCGACAACGAGCCCATCGGCAGCCGTCGGCTTTTCGCCTGGGGCCCAGTGGGACGCCTCCGCCACATTGACCGTGGGGATAAGGGTGGGATTGGGTGCAGGCAGTAGCGGGGCTGTTCCGTAACCCTGTTCAGCCGTTAGTTTCGCCTGTTCTTGAGATAAGAAAACAAGCGCTGCACCGACAATCAGAAGGACGGCGAACAATGCCGCCATCGATATCAGAACGCGTTGCATGCTGACACTCCTCGGAAGACTGTGACAGCCGTCTAACTCGCCAATCCGTCGTTCGTTTCATCGCTTGTCTCCAAATGCGCCGAAACGTGATTTCGGAAGGAACTTCCCGCCAAGGTCGCAGTTTCCATCTCATCAGGGAAGGGGAGGGCCATTTGACCTGTCGATGCAGCCGCTGGGCGATGCGTAGTCTTGTTCGCAAAAAGACGAGTAGTTTCATCCACCGTCACATTGTCATTGGCGTTCGCGGTTCCGTCGCAATGCTGCTTTCCATGCCGCTCGCAAGCTGCGGCGATTGGCAATCCACCTTCGCAGCGGCTGGCCGCGAGGCTTCGGCAATCGAGAGCCTGATCACGGTAACGGTGGTCGGTGCAGCCTTCGTCTGGCTAGTCGTCATATCCCTCCTGATCTACGCCGGCCGTGCGCGCCGGGGCCAGTTGAGCCAAGAGCAGGCCCAAAGGTTTATCACCTGGGGCGGCGTGGTAGCGCCGACGGCGGTTCTCTTTGCGCTTCTGTCCTATGCGGTGTGGAGCATGCCGGCGACGAGACCATGGTTCGATCGGCAGCAGGCGGACCTGGCGATCGAGGTCACGGGCGAACAGTTCTGGTGGCGCATTCGATACCTCGACAAGTCAGGGGGGATTGCTTTCGAAACCGCAAACGAACTCACACTGCCCGTCGATCGACGGATCCGGATTTCGCTCAAGGCGCACGATGTCATCCATTCGTTCTGGATCCCCGCGCTTGCGGGCAAGATGGACATGTTGCCCGGGCGAACCAACACCCTCTGGCTGGAGCCGACCCGCATCGGTTCGTATCGCGGGCCATGCGCGGAGTTTTGCGGCACGTCGCATGCCCTCATGAACCTTACCGCAGACGTTCTGTCCGCAGAAGATTTTCAGACATGGCAACAAAGCCGCGCGAAAAGGCGATCAACAAGTAACCACGCCGCAAACGCTTTTCTCGTTCATGGCTGCTCGGCCTGTCACGCGCTTGATGGGACACAGGCACAAGGCTTGACAGGACCGAACCTGACAGGGTTCGGGCAGCGCAAGCATGTGGGAGCAGGGGCGCTGGCCAACACGCCGGAAAACCTCGCCCGTTTCATTCGTGATCCTTCCTCCGTCAAGCCCGGCGCCCAAATGCCGGCATTCCCTATGATCCCGCAGGACGAATTGAACGAAATCATCGACTACCTCGCAGGTGAAACATGACCACCACCGAGGACCGGCTCGGCGAACAGGCGTCGAAGAGCGAGGAAGAGCGGCAGCTTCGAGCTGTCTGGGCCAATCCGTCGGGATGGCGCTATTGGACTTCGGTCAACAATACCCAAATCGGCCTTTGGTATGCGGCCACTGCCTTCATCTTCATGTTGTTTGCCGGCGTCCTCGCGTTGCTCGTGCGCGCGCAGCTCGCCATACCCGAAAACGATTTCCTGTCGGCGGATTTCTTCAATCAGGCGTTCACCCTGCACGGAACCGTCATGATGTTTCTGTTTGCCGTGCCGATCTTCGAGGCTGTGGCGATCTTCCTTTTGCCGCCGATGCTCGGCGCGCGCGAACTACCCTTTCCGCGGCTTTCGGCGTTTGGTTTTTGGAGTTTCCTGCTCGGCGGGTTGTTTGTATGCGGATCGATCTTCTTTGACGCAGCACCCAATACGGGCTGGTTCATGTATCCACCGCTGGCCACGGACAAACAGTATTCGGGTATTGGCGCTGACATCTGGCTGCTCGGGCTATCCTTTATCGAAGTGGCCTCGATTGCCGCAGCAGTAGAGTTGATCGTCGGCATCATGAAATGCCGCGCTCCGGGCATGCGCATCAACATGATGCCGCTCTTTGCCTGGTATCTGCTGATTGTCGCCGGTATGATCCTTTTTGCCTTCCCGCCTCTTATCGCCGGCGACATCCTGTTCGAAATGGAGCGGATGTTCGACTGGCCATTTTTCGATGCCGAGCGTGGCGGTGATCCGCTGCTGTGGCAGCATCTTTTCTGGATCTTCGGTCACCCTGAGGTCTACATCATCTTCCTGCCGGCGATCGCCCTGATGGCGATGATCGTTCCAACCTTCGCCCAACGACCGATCGTCGGCTACTCCTGGATCGTGCTGGCGGCGGTCGGAACCGGTTTCTTAAGCTTCGGCCTTTGGGTCCACCACATGTTCACCACGGGCCTGCCGCAAATCTCCCTTGCCTTTTTCTCCGCGGCCTCCGAGGCCGTCGCGATTCCGACCGGCGTCCAGATATTCGTATTCATAGCAACGATGCTGGCAGGGCGCGTGACCCCTTCCGTACCGATGCTCTTTGGCGGCGGCGGTCTCGTGATCTTTGTCATCGGTGGCCTGACAGGCGTCATGGTTGCGCTCGTACCGATCGACTGGCAGGCGCACGACACCTACTTCGTCGTCGCGCATCTGCACTACGTTCTGATCGGCGGCATGCTCTTTCCCGTCGTTGCCGGCATCTATTACTACTATCCGCTCATCAATGCCCGGAAGCTCTCTGACCGGTTGGGCAAGATTGCTTTCTGGCTGATGTTTTCAGGCTTCAACCTCGCCTTCTTTCCGATGCACCTCGCCGGATTGCGCGGCATGCCCCGGCGTGTCTTTACCTATCCAAGCGATGTCGGTTGGCATTGGTTCAATCTGATCTCGACGGTGGGCGCCTTCATCTTCGCCTCGGGCATCCTCATTGTTGTCGTCGATGTCTTGAGGCCAAAGCATCGCCAGCCCAGGGGCGAGGCTAATCCCTGGAATGCCGGAACCCTCGAGTGGATATCCGAACCAGAGGAAAACTGGGGTGTGCGCTCGATCCCGATCATAAGCAGTCGCTACCCGCTTTGGGACCAGCCGGGAATTCGCGAAGATATAGACAACGCGCGCTTTTATCTGCCCGATGCAGCAGAGGGCTTTCGCGAGACGCTCGTCACCTCTGTGCTCGATGCCGAACCGATCCAATGTCTGCGCGTCGGCGGTACATCCTATCTGACCATCCTCAGTGCGGCCGCGCTAGGCGGGGTGTTTGTGGCCGTTACCTTTCACTGGTGGCTCCTGGCCACGTTGTTTGCCGCCGCCTTCCTTGTTTTCGTGGTCAGCTGGTTGTGGACCGGCACGGCGACCGTGCCCGAGAAAGCGGGAAAAGATGTCGGCCTTGGCCTTTCCTTGCCACTCTACGTCTCTGGACCCGCATCGGTTGGCTGGTGGGCGATGTTCATCACCATGGTTGGTGACGGAACGGCGTTCGGTAGCCTGGTTTTCGGCTACTTCTTCTATTGGACCATCCATCGCGACTTCACGGCCGGCCTTTCCGGGCCTGGTATCGGATGGCCAATGGCGTCCCTCTGCCTGTTTCTCGTAGCTTGGTTTGCAATGGTTACGGCGCGGTCGGTGAACCGCAGGGGTCAGAGACTTGCGATGCGTCTGCTTGTCTTGTGTGCACTTGCTCTGACGCTTCTCGGCAGTGTCGCTACATTGGCCGGGCCGTGGCTCTCGCAGATGGATCCGACGCAGCATGTCTATCCGGCCATCGTCTGGGTTTTGGTGCTTTGGCTCGTTTGTCATGCCGGCGTAGGCGTGGTGATGCAGGTCTATTGCCTGGCGCGAAGCTTTTTCGGTCACCTGACCGCTGCTCATGACATCGATCTCGTCAATGTGGTTCTATATTGGCACTTTCTGACGATCACCGCGTTTACCACCCTGGGTGTCATCGGTTTGTTCCCGGCAATGATGTGAGAGGAACTATGCGGCTATTACCGCGAGAGATCGAGACTTTTTGGACGCTGTTTACGGCGCCGATTGTCTGGGCGCTGCATTTCCTCGTCTGTTATCTGACGGCGGCGATCTTCTGCGCCAAGGGAGGAAGCGCGCAACAATATGTCGGCCTTCAGTTGATGCTTGGCGCCCTAACTTTGCTGGCACTCGTAGCGATCGCGATTTCTGCCTATCTCGCTTGGAGACAGTGGGGATTTGGCACGGCGGACCCACCGCATGATGAATCGACGGATCGGGCGCGCAGACTCTTCCAGGGCTTTGCAACCCTGCTTCTATCGGCCCTGAGTTTCGTCGCCGTCCTGTTCGTGGCGACCCCGATCATGCTGATCAACGGGTGCTTTTCATGAGATGGGCCAGTCTCATCGCTGCTATGATTTTGCTGGTGGCGGCGGTATGCACATCTCTGTTTGTTTTCGACCCACGGGCATTTTCCGGACATATGGGGACGCACATGGCGCTCGTTGCTGTGGTCGCCCCGCTCGCTGCTTTCGCTGTCTCGGGAACACGATGGGACCCGAGCAGCCACTGGCATCCTGGCGCCGGCCTTCTGTTGTCCTTCGTCGAGCTCGTCGTCGTTTGGGTTTGGCATGTCCCGGCGATGAGGGATCTGGCGGAAGCCTCGATTGGCATGCGTTTGGCTGAGCTTGCAATTTTTCTGGTCGCGGGCGGCCTTCTCTGGATTGCGTGTCTTGGAGCCGGCAGGAAAGCAGATGCAGGGCTTAGCGGCGCTGTCGCACTCCTTCTCACCTCGATGCATATGACGCTTCTCGCAGTGCTGCTGACGATGGCTCCGCGCCCTCTTTATGGCGTGGCTGATGTGACCTGCTTTGGCGTGACCATGACTGCGAGCCAAGATCAGCAGCTTGGCGGCATCGTCATGCTGTTTGTTGGGGCAGTTGCCTACCTTGCAGGTGGCGTTGGCCTGGCCGCGAGACTCTTGCGTGCGTCATTTGCGAAACCGACCGAAGGGCAGGCACCATGAAGCGCTGTCTGAAATGTTTGGCTGCCGCCGCCGCCCTGGCGCCCGTTGCCGGCTTGCTGATCGCCTGGCTCGGCATCATTCATGTTGGTGCAACCGGCGGTCATTGGGCAGTCACTGAATGGTTCCTGCACTGGACAATGCGTTCGTCAGTGAGAACTGCGGCGCTCGGCATCAAAAAGCCTTCCGGTTTCGAAAGTGCCAAACACCTCAAGGTCACGGCAGTTCATTTCCAGATGAGCTGTGCCGAATGCCATGGGTCTCCGGATCGCCGCCGCTCCCCGGAAATGCTCGCGATGCTGCCGCCACCGCCCGACCTCAGGGACACTGTTGGCAACTGGAAGGATGAGGAACTGTTCGTCATCGTGCGCGACGGTCTGCGCTATACCGGGATGCCCGCCTGGCCCGGCGCTGGGCGCGACGACGAGGTTTGGGCAATGGTTGCGTTTCTAAAGGAGCTGCAGACGATGAGCCCGGCCCGCTACAAAGAGCTTTCCGGTGCGAAGGATACCGAAAGCGGCGATACGCTATCCGGCTGCCTGGCGTGCCATGAGCAAGGTATCGAAGGCAATGACCCGATAGCTCCAGTCATTGCAGGGCAATCAAACGCCTATCTTGCTGAAGCCCTTCGGGCCTACCGCAAAGGGAGCCGTGAAAGTGGGTTCATGGAGGTCGTCGTCTCGCGGTTGAAGGATGCGGACATCGATGCCACGGCCGGCCACTTTGCCCGCAAGGATGGGTTGCTGTCAGCGACGCCGAGAGCTCGCTCCGGCGACGAGCGCACATTGTCTCTGGTGCAAACCGGCGATCCCGTGAAAAAGATCGCTGCGTGCCAAGCCTGCCATGACGGCCGAAATCCTCTTTATCCTTTGCTTAGCGGCCAGTCCCGCACCTTCCTGATAGAGCAAATTCTCCTGTTCAAACAGGATCTACGCGGTGACAGTCCAACGGCACGATTGATGAGCCGTGCGGTGCGCCATCTAACCGTTGAGGATGTGGCCCGGCTTGCCGATTACTATGCGTCGCAGCCATTGGCGCGTTGACGATCGCATAAACGGCGAAACCGCCCCAAGGTGGCGGTTTTGAAGAAACTTCACAAACGCCCAGAGGGAACAATACTGAATAATTAGGGTTTGCTCATATGAAGAGATGAGAGGAGTTTCGCAATGGTCCTGATCGCGCCCGATGGGGGCAGACCTCAGGAACGCAGCGCAGACGCAGCCGCGCTCCTGGCTTCTATACGCTGTGCCGTGAGTTCCGAGACAACATTCGATACAGGAGGCCTTTGTTTTCGTTTGCTCGGCGATGTGGTGATTATTGAAGGCGTGCTGCGGGAACGAGACGCTTCAGACACCATTCGACGGATAGCCGAGGAGATTGCCGGGGCCGAGCGCGTGATCGTCCGCATTGGTTGCCCGCTGGATCTACCCGAAGCCAAGTGATGCCATCGTGCCACAGAAATGCCAGCGATTTTCACTCTGGACATGGATCGGCGGCCCGCTTTTTCTCATTTGGCGCCAAGGGCTTGGGGATTGTTCAACACAATCTACTTCAAGAAGCTTGGTGTAAGCCTCTCGCGGGAGAGTTGGTTCCACGGCGACAACGCGCCAGCACGGAACAGATAGGAATGGCCACGGTTCGATTATCTCGATGGGCGCAAAGCCGCTTCAATCGTCGATCGCACTTGGGATCTATCAATCCTCGGCAATCATCATCAAAGCCGTCGCCAGGGCACCGAGGCCAAAGGATGCGCCGAAAGCGTAGATCTGCAGCCCGAATGCAAGCGGATCAAGACCCTCGCCGTGCCCGAGGGCGCCCGGAGCGACTATTGCGATCGAAGCGGCGGTTGCTGCCCCAAGCAGAAACCCCACGCCCACATTCAAAATAACGAACCTGATCAGCGTCGGCATGATGAACCTCATGAACCTCGCGATCCATCCCAAACCTCAAAATCGACTATCGGTTCCGATCGCCCAAAAGAAATCGATCACGAACGTGGCAACGAATGAGCGGAACAAAGGAGAGGGCCGACCGTTAGCAAACAACATCACAGCGGAAGGAACCCCAATGGAAACCGAAGCGGAAAACGATTCCGCCGCCCGAGCTTCCCTGAGCATGATTGATCAGCTTCGGCGCGTTTGCCGCCCGGCGGCTCGCTGCCATGGGAGGGAACTGCGGTTTCCAGCAGGATAGGAGCTAAGCATGCAAATTGCCCAGATCATGACCAAGAACGTGCATATCGTCAGCCCGGATGATACCGTGGCTGCAGTCGCCCGCCATATGGCTGACAACGACATTGGATTTCTTCCTGTCGAACAAGATGACCGCCTCGTCGGCACGATCACCGACAGGGACATCGTCGTGCGGTGCGTGGCCGACGGCCGCGACGGGGATACGACAGTGGCTGAGGTGATGTCGGCGGACGTCAAATACTGCTTTGAAGATGAAGAAATCGGCGACGTTGCCCGTAACATGGGCGATATTCAGGTTCGACGACTTCCAGTGCTCAATCGCGACAAAAGGCTGGTGGGTGTCGTGTCTCTTGCAGACGCCGCCCGCAGAGATCCTTCGCTCGCGGGTGCGGGATTGCAGGGCGTGACGGCACCTGGTGGCGCCCATAACCAGGAATAGGCCCATGCCTGAGATGCCGGGCAACGAAAACGAACCGATGGACAGCGGTGTCTTGAGCTCGCACGATGCATTGCTTCTCGCCAGCGAAGTTGCTGCTGAGGCCCATCAGGGGCAATTGGACAAAACGGGGCAACCGTATTTCAGGCACTGTCAGCGTGTTGCGAACGCCGTGGACGGGATGGATGCCAAGGTCGTGGCCTATTTACACGACGTCCTGGAGAAGGGACCGGGCTGGTCGGCTCAGCGATTGCTGGAAAAAGGATTTGATCCCGTGATCGTTGGCGCTGTCGTGGCGCTGACAAAAGAACCGGCCGAGCCGGAACCAGCCTTTGTAAGGCGGGCGGCGTCAAACCCACTTGCCCTCCCGGTCAAGCATGCAGATCTCTTGGACAATTTGGAACAGGCGCTGGCGAGCAGGATGGAAACGCAAAAATACCTCGATGGGCTGCGGATCCTTGAAGCCGAATTCGGTTGCCTCTCGGATTGATCCGCGCGCAGCAATGAGCGCGTTGACGCTTAATGCAAGGGATTCCCATCGCAGGTACAAGCCCATGCGGGACTTAGCCGCCCTGATGGCGTCCAGTGCGGGAGGCGGTTGCCTGTTGATCACGATTTCAGATTGGTGCTCGCACTTTGCAAAACTATGTAGCAAATCCACAAGTAGGAACGAGGCGTCGCCGCTCCATTTGCGCAGAGCTCAACAGGCTCCCCGTTCATTCCGGCAATCCGGCCATCCGATAACCTTCAGCCAAGCGCTGGATCGTCTCCATGTCGCGGGCGGGTTGTGCAGCGGACCAGTGAGCAATCGTGAAGTTCGGTGTCGTCGCGATGAAAAGAGCTGCCTCACGCATTGCCTCGTCTCTGCGGCCGAGCACATACTTGGACGGCTGCGTGTTCAGTCCGATGATCGAGCCTGCCGTTAGCTGGGCGATAGGGAATAATTCGAAACGCCCTTGTGTCTTACTATACCCAGTCGGCGACGTTTTGCTGAGGACCACGATCATGAATTCTCGCAGAGTTCCGCTCGTTCTTGGTGTTCCGGGGGTCATTTTGCTCGGAGCGATCACGGCAGGTTGCCTCGCCGCGACCGCCCAAAGTACCGCAACGGCGCCGACGAACGGCGGCTACGGCCCTCATCCGACGCTTCCGAAACCGAAACCCACACTGATCCCGACGATCAACATCGCCCAAGCAAAAGGGTGGAACGGCGGCGCGAGGCCAAAGCCGGCGAAGGGCCTGAAGGTCAACGCCTTTGCGAAGGGCCTCGATCATCCGCGCTGGATTCATGTCTTGCCGAACGGCGACGTGCTTGTGGCCGAGACAAACGCGCCCGCCAAGAAGGACAGCGGCTTCAGCCTGCGCAAGGTCTTCATGGCGCAGGCCATGAAGCGGGCGGGCGCGGCGACGGAGAGCGCCAACCGCATTGCGCTTTTGCGGGACACGGATGGCGATGGTGTTGCCGATCTGCGCAGACCCTTCATCGAGGGGCTCAATTCGCCGTTCGGTATGGCGCTCGTCAACGGAAAGCTTTACGTTGCCAATACCGACGCCGTCGTCGCCTATTCTTATTCCTCCGGTCAAACCCGGATAACGGCGGCGCCGCAAAAGATCGTCGACCTGCCGGCCGGAGACATCAATCACCACTGGACCAAGGATCTGATCGCCGGGCGCGACGGTGGGAAGCTCTACGTTACCGTCGGATCTAACAGCAATGTCGGCGAGAATGGCATTGCGGCGGAGAAAAACCGTGCCGCGGTGCTGGAAGTAGATCCCGCCCGCCACAAAACACGGATTTTCGCTTCGGGCTTACGAAACCCCAACGGACTTGCCTGGAATCCGCACAGCGGCAGGCTCTGGGTGGTCGTCAATGAGCGCGACGAGATCGGTGACGACCTCGTGCCGGATTACATGACTTCGTTGCGTCAGGGCGGCTTCTATGGCTGGCCCTTCAGTTACTTCGGCCAGAATATTGACATCCGCGCAAAGCCGCCGCGCCCGGATCTCGTCGCCAAAGCAATCAAGCCCGACTATGCGCTCGGCTCCCACACTGCCTCCCTGGGATTAACCTTCGACAAGGAATCATCCCTTCCTTCCCCGTACCGCGGCGGCGCCTTCGTTGGCCAGCACGGTTCATGGAACCGAAGCGTGCACAGCGGCTACAAAGTGATCTTCGTGCAGTTTCGCAACGGCCAACCAGCCGGCCGGCCGAAGGACATTCTCACGGGCTTCATCGGCGCTGGCGATACGGCCATGGGCCGCCCGGTCGGGGTGACTTTCGACAAGACGGGCGCCTTGCTCGTCGCCGACGACGTGGGCAACGTCATCTGGCGGGTAACATCCGCCCAACGCGGGGAATGAGACAACCTTCTGCGCGGATTTCTGTCGTGAGCGTCTCCTTCCGAAAGGCAGGGAACAACTTTCAAAAACAGCAGTTCTCCAGTCCAAGGAGGAATGAAAATGGGTACCCTTGATATGCGTCTATCTCCCTCATTGCCAGCGACAAGGTGGTGGGGACGTACGTCTACGACAGGACCGGCAATCACATAGGATCTATCGAGAAGATCATTCTCGAAAAGCGTGGTGGACGCGTTGCCTATGCTGTGCTGAGCTTCGGCGGTCTTTTGGGAATTGGAGATGACCACTATCCCCTTCCGTGGGACGTACTCGACTATAATCCCGGCCTCGGCGGCTTCCAGGTAAGCATCACAAAGGATCAACTCGAGGGAGCACCAAGATATCCGCGAGACCAGGATTTTGATTGGAGTGCCGAGAGAGGCCGACAGGTTTACGACTACTATGGGATTGAGCCCTATTGGGTGTAATTCAAAAAAGTCTAAACAGTGTCTGTCGGATTTGCGATAGATCGAACCAACTCGACTGCTACGACTCATAACATTCGGAGAGAAAAAAACCGACATGGCTTGGGTCGTCTTGCAGGGCACGTCGGCGAAACTGCACAGACCAAGGCTCGCCAAATCACGCATGGATCGAGACATTCTTGGCTCCCGGCGGACCTTCTTCGCTCGGGTTCATTCTCAGTAACTCGTACGACGCGATTATCGAGACCATCTGTGTCGTTGAGTCGATTTGTTGTCATTGGGATGGAACAGGAGCGCGCCAGCGTTGTTCTGCGGCAACAAGGAGGAATCATCACCATGGCAGAAGATCGATATGAACGTGAGGAACGGTATGGCCGTGACTACGAGGCTGAACGAGACGGTTACCGCAGACCGGAAAAGCGCAGCCATCAACGCCCGTTGTCGGGTCAAGGACGAGCCCGCCCGGAGACCGATTTCGAGCGCGGCAGTCCCGAGGCTTGGAGCACCGACGATCTAGGCTACACCGAGCGCGCAGATCGGGCTGGCTACGGCCAGCGTCGACGCTACTCCGCCAATGAGGATAGCTACGCGCGAAGCGGTCGCGGTTACGACGAAGAACGTGGATTTCTCGAAAAGGCGGGAGACGAGGTTGCGTCCTGGCTCGGCGACGAGGATGCGGAATATCGCCGTCGGATGGACCAGTTTCGCGGCAAGGGCCCACGCGGATACAAGCGTTCCGACGAACGCATCAGAGACGATGTCAACGATCGGTTGACGGATGACGGGTGGCTGGATGCTTCCGATATCGAGGTTGTGGTTTCGAGCGGCGAGGTGACGCTCACCGGGCTGGTATCGTCACGCCAGGATAAGCGGCGTGCGGAAGACTGCGCCGACGCCGTCACTGGCGTCTCGCATGTCCAAAACAATTTGCGGGTCCGCACCACGGATACGACTACTGGTATTGGCGAGCTTTAGCGACAACGGCAGGCAAACGGACGGGAACAGATGTCGTCTCATCAGATGGCGATGAGACGATCTTCTAGGATTGTCGGATGCGGATTTTGTTCCCGCTTTCGCGGTGCGCCCTGTGACGAAACATCTGTCGATTGCTACTCCAAGCGTAACGCCATTATGAGTTCGTCGATTTCCGTGTCGTGGCCCAATAGGCCGTTTGGAATACGCCCAACCCTTACGAACCCGTGGCGTTCGTAGAAGCGGATCGCCATTCCGGGAACGCCGACGGCGAACAACGATCGAGCGCGGTCAGATTTTTATCAATTCGAGGTAACTTGCCTTGGCGACGGCGTGATGGCTGGTAGAGGCTCCGAGCTTGAGCTTTGCCGAACGCAGGTACAACTTCACCGCATTTTCCGAAATGCCCAGGTTCGCTGCTATCTGCTTGGAAATCCGACCTGTTCTCAGCAGCTGCAGGCACTGGCATTCGCGTTTAGAGAGGTCCGATAACGACCGACTTCTCGAAGTGCAGCGGTAGAAAGCATCGTCTCATGAAGGAAGTGAGAAAGGATCTGCAGCTCGTGGATGCTCGAAGCGCGTTGCCTTAACCAATTGCGCTTGGATAGGTTTGAGGTCACGGAAAAGAGACTGCGTTCGCCTCTCGGGCCACGGATGGGGATCGTTAGGCCGTGGGGGCGATGTCGTAGGAACGCGCTTTTTCGAACATACGGGAGGTTAGTGTTGGCCGCTGATCAAGAGACGACCAATCCACCGGGAAGAATCCCGAGCGAACGACGTCAACAACCGGATCTATGTCGAAATAGCACTTGTCGACGTAGATCTCCGTCCACTTATCCGAACAGGTCGTGCAGTAATACGGATATAAGGCTGAGGTTCCTCCGCTGCAAACCAAGAGGAAGGTCATCTGCGACAAGCCGTATCGCTTGCGAAGTTCGCCCAGCAGAGGGTTGAAGATCTTCCGCACAACTGGCTGCCCGTAGCTTCCTCAAGGACAATGACAGTCTGCGGTTATCGACCATCGGGGAATACTCCAGTGTCCCGCCCATTTGGACCTGTGTTCCCGAACCGAACTTTCAGATCTCAGAACAGATCCTAATGGAGGCGCTTGGGCAGCGGAACTGCAGGAAATACAGGTAGCAGATGCGGGGCGCACCTGAAACTGCAGACTCCAGTTCCGTCAAAGGCACGTAGCGCGGGTAACAATCGACTGCGATCGGCGGCGGTACGAGCAGACTTGGCCGCCGTTCGGAAAGAACACAAGTCGTTTAAGCGGCTCCTCAATGAAGGGCGTGACAGTCCGATTGGGCTCTGCTTTAATTAGAGACGCCTTAAAGGTAATGGCTGACGGCAAGGCATGAGCGCGAGCGGAGTGAATCAGCTGGCTTTGAAACCCTCTCCTTGCGGCTGGTGATGGACTGGAGATGGACCGGGAGTTGTCGCGATTTGGACATCACTCTGGCACATCAAAAAGGGTTTTGAGGAAACAGTCTTGAGCCGTTCTTGCTGGAACGCACCCGCGACCTAGTTTCCGAAAGTCGGAAGAGAGGAGCTTCTAATGAATGACCACAAGGATCAGCGCGGCTCGATTGATGAGATGCCTAGTGCAATGGCACTTCAAGACATTTCGTTGAAGCTGCGAAAACTGGCGGATGAGCTGGCGGATCTGAAGGATCGCGCGACTGAAGAAGTTGGCGCTGACGGCTCGTCGGACGAATTGCTCCCCGAAGCCTGAGCCATGGCCCGCAAACTCTTCATAACGGACTTTGGTTAACTTTCAGAACCGAACGAAATGTCGGAGTTGACTGATGGGCTATGACTGGAATGGCGCTCGCTGGCGGCGGATGAGAGTGGCGCGATATGGCACGGCGGTAGCTTTGGCAGGATTGCTCGTAGCCGTTGCCAGCAGGGTCGTCATCAATGCACTTTGATTGTATTGGCTTACGGCGGCGATTGCACGGGGATGCCCCATCGAGACGCGATGTCGGGTTCGTCTTTCCATTTTCAAAAAAAGGGGCCAGGTGGCAACGATGTTGCCAAGGATGACATTCGCGTTTCCGGATCTAGTGGAACCTTGGACCGTGAGCTCGGTTTATGAGAGACAAACGCGACAGGAGAGTTCCATGGCCAGCTATCTCGACAACAAAAAAACCAAACAACACGACGCCGCGCCAATTCCCGCGGTCCGAGCCCGCCAAGGTTTTCTTGGCGTTCCGGTTCTCGCTGTGCTTGTCGGTGGACTTGTTCTTGCCATGGTCGCATGGGGCATAGCGGGTCTTTACGGTGAAGGTATCGACGATGACGCCGCGACCGCCCCAGAACAGGTCACAACGGAAAAACCAGCAGTAACTCCGAGCAACCAAGGCGTCGTCGACAACAATTCTTCAGAAAATGGGAGCGCGCAAACTGCCCCTGTCGATCGCGATCCGACCGCCGAGTCTGGAACTGGTGGTCCGTCAGAGATCAGGACGCCAACCGGAACCGAGAAGACCAAGTAGGTCCCGCGACTAAAGCAATGCAACCATTATAGCGATGGTCAACATAGCGAACGCGACCAGGCCGGTATTGAGCAAATGAGCTCGGCTTCGATTGGTTTTGAAGGTACGAGACATGACCTCACCTCACCATTCAAGGAGAAACGCGGGCCGTCCTTAATGGTTCAGGTGTCTTTTGAGCCATTGTTTCGCCGAGCCTGGCATAACGGTCGCGGAAACATACCGACATGGTGTTCGCGGGTGTAATGCGATGCGTCGCCAGGTGCTTATCGCGTGAAATTTAGCAGCGTTCGATGTATTTTTTCAACTCGCACGAGAGGGGACGGACTTGCGTCGCCGCTTTTCTTGTTCAAGGATGGCGCGGTCCCAGCATGGTTCGTGAGAGTGAATATGTCTTCTAATTCTTGTGTTGAAGCGTCGCGTGGTGAAGCCGTGCCCCCGGTAGGCGATTGTCCCGAGGGACCGGATGCTGGCGCTCTTCTCGCTGCAATCGTAGAATCCTCTGATGATGCAATAGTCAGCAAGAGCCTGCAGGGGATTATCACGAGCTGGAATCAAGGAGCTCAACGGCTATTCGGCTATAGCGCCGATGAGGTCATTGGCAAACCGGTCACCATTCTTATTCCCACCGATCGGCTGGATGAGGAGCCTGCTATTCTGGCTCGACTTCAGGCGGGAGAACGTGTCGATCACTTTGAAACAATTAGACGTCGCAAGGACGGTACTTTGCTCGACATTTCGCTGACGGTTTCACCTATCCGTAATACGCAAGGCAAGATCGTCGGGGCCTCCAAGATCGCGCGGGATATCACCGAGCGTAAACGTCATGCCGAACAACAATCCCTGCTGCTCCGCGAAATGCATCATCGGGTGAAGAACCTGTTTGCCTTGGCGGGTGGATTGGTGACCCTTGCAGCAAAGAATGCTGAGACGCCCTCCGAACTTGCACACGGGTTGAGGGAGCGATTGAATGCCTTGGCCAAGGCACATGAGATCACCTTGCCTAATCTCCAAATGGACAGCGTCCCTGCGCAACATACCACGACGCTTTTCCGGCTCTTGCAAACCTTGACGGCGCCCTACCAGGAGGGGGCGCGCCCGAGATGCGTCATGTCAGGCCTCGACGTCGAAATTAGTGCTGGGAGCTTGACAAGTCTGTCGCTCCTCTTGCATGAATTTATGACCAATGCCGTCAAATATGGGGCATTTTCCGCCGATACGGGCGATATTTCGGTCGAAAGCGAACTTCACTCCGGGACATTGCACCTAACTTGGCGAGAATCCGGCGGCCCTCCAGTGTCTCCGCCGGATGCAGAACTTGGCACCCAAGGCTTTGGGAGTCGCCTGGAAACGGTGCTGAGAACCAACCTTAAATGCCAGATCATGCGTGAGTGGCGCCGCGAAGGCATCGTTATCCGAGCACTGTTTCCCATCGCGGTAATCAATGACATAAATACGATATGATGCCCGGCAACAAGGCGGCGCGGCGATAGGTCGGTACGAGATTGCTTCGGCTCGACGGTTACCGTCGTCCGCCCGGAGAACCTTAGCGAGCCTCTAGTTGCAGGAACGTTACTAGGGCCGTTCTTCTACTTGCACGAACTGGAGGGGTCGCGATAGCCGGCCGTCCGAACGGCGCCGGGTAACAAAACGTTTCAGTTGGGAGGGGGAGCCGGGTCACCCACCGTATCCGCGACATAGGCGCCTCGTTCGCCCATCGGAAGAGGTCTACCTGTTGTGGAATCGCACATCGTTTGATGCTCAAGTTCAGCGTTGATTTCCGCCCCAAGGATGAGGATGATGACCGAGATCCAGGTCCAAACCATGAAACCGACAAACGCGCCGAGTGTGCCATAGGTTGCATTATAGTTTGCAAAATGGTCGAGGTAGAATGAAAACAGCAGTGATGTGCCCAACCACATGAGGGTGGTAAAGGCAGCACCCCAGGTAAGCCATGGAGACTTCGCCGGTTCACGACTTGGTCCAAACCGATAGAGCATCGCGGCACCTCCGGTGAACATAAGTAGCAGTATCGGCCATCGAGCGAAATCCACGAGTAGTTCAGCCCATCGCTCGAGCCCGATGAAGCCCAGCCAGACAGGTAACACCGCGACCGCCAGGACCGCCAAAATAGCTGCAATCATGCCGCCGACGGTGAAAGCCATCGCTAAACTGGTGCGGTGCAAGAAGCTGCGCTTCTCGCTTTCGCCGTACGCAATGTTCATTGCTTCAAAAACCGCCGCGATCCCGTTATGCGCGCTCCATAACGCCATGCTTGAGCTGATCAGCAGTCCAAGGCCTGCCGTGGTGGGCTTCTGCGATGCAAGTGTGCCTAATTGGTCCAGGATCAGTCTCAGGGCCTCCGATGGCACGATATATACGAGGAATTCCATCTGCCTTGAGATATCTGCTGGGTCCGCGGCAAAGGCATACAGAGAGACAAAGATGCCCAATGCGGGGAAAATTGCGAGCAACAGGTAGTAGGTCACACCGGCCGCAATCATCGCAACCCTGTCCTCGGTAAAGCTGACATAAACCCGCCAGGTCACATCCCACAGTCCGTTCGCGGGTATCTGCCCTGGCGATTTGGCGTCTCGACCCTTTGGGTCGTTCCCGGCGTTGTTCTCTGGCACTCTGGGGTTCCCTTTCGCCGTCGATAGCTTCCGTCTTCGATTAAACGGATTGGTGGGAAACTGGTTCGACCCTCTGCAGTCCAAATTGCGTGTGTGGTCGGCCAGTGGCCGGTTACGAGCGCATCTACCGATGCTACGTCGAAACTCCTGCGTTCTCGGTCTTGCAATATCGGAGCGCGCATATCGAGACCAACCACGAGCGAAATTGAATGTTCCAAAGAACCGGATCAGCGATAGCCGCGGCTTGCTGGAAGAGCGGACCAACCCAATGCCCTCATCGTTAGGCCGTTAAGCGTCGGCGCATCAAAGTGTTTCATGGAAAGGGGATCGTCTGGCCTTTGACTTAAGGCAGATCCTTCACGTCGCATGCGCCTCGATATCTTAAGGGGAATGGCCGTCTCGAATGTTGTGGCGATCGCAAGCATGTCATTTGCCGCGGCCACACTTCTTGCTGCTAAGGGTTCTATAGTGTTGTCGCGGCAATATTGCTGGCGCTGCCAATCGACTTCCTTAAAATTCATCGACAGCGGTTTTGCCTTGGAGCGCTGTTATGACGGCGCTGTAGCCCAATTCTAAGCTGACGAATACAGAGGGAAGCGCTCGGAAGGCTTTCGGGTGGTCGGCGAGTGCTGCGATGGGGTTCGCATCCTTGGTGATGATCAATCCGCGGACCGAAAGGCAAAAACCGTTTGCCCGAGAGATTGCCTCGTGGGTGGAAAGGAGCTGTACAATTAATCAGGTGCGCCGGCGAGATTGGCGCGAAGAAGTGGCCCCTCCGCTTACAAAAAATCGGAGGAGCCGGGCTCACAAGGTGCAATGTCAGACTTTGCTGACGACAGTTCCAATAGCGATCGCTGAAGAAGGTTCCAGCATTTGGCAAGAAATTTTGCCCGTGCGTCTCAAGCTGACACCTTCAGTTTCCCCCGTCTATGCCGGGTTCTAGACTGCCGCGCCTCACACCATATAGTGTGTGCAAGCAGCGTCACCTCGTCGTTGGTTCCGTGGAATTCATCCATGATGAAGCGAGCTAAACGGTCCGCTCGCTCGCTAGGGCGCGCAACGTCACACCACATGCATACCCGATCGAAAACGCCCTGCAGGAACTTCAATTCGCCCGGGCTCCCCTGCTTGGCTTTTCCCGCAACATCCCGGATCGCAGCCTCCTTATCAGTGGACTGACGGCTGCAAAAGTATATCATAATAACAGCGGATTGGCTGTGCTTCCTCGGCCCGTACCAGTTCTCCGGCCGGTACTGATATTGCTGGATCTGGACACTGAATATCGACAGGGTGCTCCGCTTGACGTGTACCATCGGCTTGGATATTCCAAACCTCTCACTCCGTAGCTGACGATAATGCGTGGATGCACGTCTGGACATTAACGCCCTGAGGCTCTACGCGGGAAAAGCGAATAGTCCAATATGGGAGAATATCATGGTGGATGAGAGTAATATCGAGCAACCCGCAGTTCACGGCGAAACAATCAGCGATAAAATGACACGGAAGCCCGCGGCATCTAAAAGCCAGGACAAGGCATCCCCAGCCAAGGCTCCCGCAGGCAGGTCTGTCAGGCACTCGCAGGAGGAGAAAACAGCAAAGCTCAATCGGATTGAGACCTTGATGCGCGAACGCAAAACCACGCTCAAGGATGCTGTAAAGGATGTTGGTATTGGCGAACAGACCTATTACAACTGGAAAAAGGCCGCCGGTGCCCAGGTCGTAATGCAGCCGAGTATTGAGGCTCTGCCCGACGATCTGGAAGATTTGGTGAAGCTTGAAGAAGAGAACTTGCGACTTCGCAAGAACCTGGCTGAAAAGCTGCGCTCGGAAAATGCCGTGTTGCGCAAACGGCTTGGTTTGGACTAGACACTAGGCTCATGGGCGGCGGCGTCACAACGCCGCTCCGGTCGGGAAGCGTCGGTGTTCTCATGGGGCGCTGTTCCACTTGTTCGATCATAAGGATCAGTTCGTAGCGAACCGCACTCGGCGATGGGTGCTCCTTTCGGGTCGCTAATTCTCGTTGCTAGTTCGTTGCGGAGTGAAGGCTCATATGAAGCCAAGTAAGAGAAGTTTCGTCGTGGAGTTCAAATCGTCTCGGCGGCGCCCAAAGCCCCAGCCTACGTCGATTTGGGGTGGTACCGATTTTAAGTCGCTTGCTCGCGAGGTGGAAGTTCTCTTGCCTCATGCATCACATCTGGACGAGCCTTTCGTCGAGGCCAGCTCGCCAGCTGACAATACCGTAAGTTCATTGCCCGTGTTCACTGGGGATCTAACCGCAAGCGCAAAAGAGCTTGAAGGAGGGGCCATCACACCGGACGACCGCAAAATTAAACTGCCCCGGAAAATAAGAACGTCACCGCCCCAAAAACAGGCGGCTCTTGGAGAGCAGGCGGCAGAGGTATTGGATAATCTGCCGCGCCTCAATCACAACGCGTCCACTGAAGTTGGTCTCGATTCTGCCTCCCGTGTTGAGCTAGATAAACTTGAACACGAGAATGTGCGGCTGAAGAGATTGCTAGCTGAAAAGCTCCATTCCGAGAATCTCAAGATGCAGAAAATGCTCCAAAGATTCAAGTGATCACCACATAAGCCCACCTACCGCCGCAAGGCGGGCGGGTGGGATCCAAGTGTGCGATGCTATGATAGAACTAGCTGCTCTGTGCTGTCGCCCAATGTGCCCCCAGCTTCTCCGGCTGCTGTCGACATGAACGCCGCGGCTCTCGACCGCTTTTGCGTCGCCCAGTGGTAGGCAGCCGCTGACCCGGTTCTTTAGCAGTCCGTAAGAGGGCTCCGTGAGCAGGAGCCGTTAAGGATCGTCTTTTGATCTCAGCACGATATGCAGAGCGCTCGCGGTAAGCTCCTTACAGCCACTCCGGCAGAGCGAAGACGACTGATTGAAGCGCATCGGCAAGCCTTGCCGCGCCAGAACCGCTGATCATTGGGAACCTTTCGACCGACAAACGGTTTTTCCGTTTGTCGTCTCCGGCGCCGGGCCGGTCCGCTGTGTCCCATGAAACGAAGTCTGAGGCAAAGCGCAGTCAGGGTGCGCGATGGCGACAATTTTAATGGTCGCTCGCCGCTAGTTTGCGGCTGAGGACATAGGTGTCGTGATAGCCAGGACCGAGCGTCGCCTACGGAACGGCAGACCTCTAGAGGAGAGTTTCTATGACACATGATAAAGATGAGCAGGCAAAAGTCTGGAACCTTGCTGAGAAGATCGGATTCTGCATGCTTGCTACCCAGGTCGGCGATAGCATTCGCTCCCGACCAATGTCTGCACATCCACAGGCGAGCGAAAATGCTTTTTATTTCCTGACGGACGTCGCAAGTCAAAAGGATGACGAGATCGAGACAAATCGCTCCGTCTGCCTCGCTTTCGCAGAGCCAAGGCTTGGTGGGATAGCCCAGACGATCCGTCGATCCGTGTCCTCAAGGTCACCCCTGATTTCGCCAATACTGGGACAGTCCGGGCACGATCGTTAGCTACATTAAAATGGCTGCGGCCGCAGTCAGCCATGTCCGGCCGGACATGGGCGACAACGCCAAGGTCACTATGTGAACGATCCAGGGAAGGAAGTGGGTTATGAGCAGTTCAGAAAGTACTACGGACCACGACACGATCCGATCATGGGTTGAAAAACGGCGTGGAACCCCTTCCGTCATCCGCACGGAAGGAAAGGGCGGCGTGCTTCGTATCGATTTCGGAGAAAAAGAGGAAGCTTTTGAAGAAGTCGAGTGGGAGGAATTCTTCAGGATTTTCGACGAGGCAAAGCTCGCCTTCCTCTACCAAGATAAGACAAGCGATGGCAACCTCAGCCGTTTCAACAAATTCGTGGAACGAGGCTGAAGTCAACACTTCGATGAAGCGGATCGCAGCGCTGAGTGACGCAGCGAAATCGAGTCTTGCTTGAGTTGCCGACGGGCTTCCCTGAGGGCAGCATTTTTAGCGAGGAAGATAAACATGTACGTCGTCCTGGGAGCCACCGGACATGTCGGTTCGAGCGTTGTCGCGGCTCTCGGTTCGTCAGGCGGGCACGTTACCGCCATTGCTCATGATCCGGAAAAGGCGAAAACTATCCAAGGAAACAACGTCGAAGTAGTTATCGCTGACGTGGCAAATGAGGATCGGCTTCACGCGGTTTTCAGGCAGGCAAAACGCGCTTTCCTTCTCAATCCGCCGGCAAGCCCAGCCTCCGATACCAACAGCGAGGAACTCAAAACCGCTCGAAGCATCGCGAGAGCTGTCGGAGGATCAGACCTGGAGAAGGTCGTCGTTGCATCCTCTTATGGCGCTCAGGCTGGCGACGGCATTGGTGACTTGTCCGTCCTTTACGAATTTGAGCAGCTTGTGCAAGGAACTGGGGTACCGACTGCGATAGACCGGGCGGCCTATTACTTCACCAATCTGGATAATCTGCTGGAGACAGCTAAAGAGGGACATCTGTCGTCGCCTTTCCCCGGAGATCTTGTGTTGCCGATGGTCTCTCCTGCGGACCTCGCAGAGGTAGCGGCGATACGACTTTCAAGCACCAACAATGACGTCGGTATTGAGTATGTCGAGGGCCCCCGCAGATACACTTTTACGGAAGTGGCGCAAGCCTTCTCAAACGCGCTTGGTCTTCCTGTCGCACTACAAGGGATAGCCCGTCAACGGATCGAAAAGAGCTTCCGAGAGCAGGGGTTTTCCGAGGCCGCCGCCCGCTCCTATGCCCGCATGACCATGGCGACGATTGACGGTGCCGAACTGCGTAACGAGCCGATCCGTGGGAAAGTCACACTCGAAGAGCATGTCAATTCACTCGTCTCGCAGACTTAATCTAAGCGTCGAACGCGTCAGTACCCACGATTTCGAGTTTTGCGTGCGCCGCTTTCCGTGATGATGAATGGTTTCAGCGACAGCGACATCTCCAGCCGACCGAGAGTTTCCCGGCGCCTCACAGGTGCGCGTAGCGGCGCTTTTGGAATCTCATGTTTCGGCATCGACTTCAGGGTCTTTGTTTGTCTCCAGCGCTCTTACCGTCAGAGCTTCTGGAACGCTCCTCAAATCGGTCCTCTCCCTTTGCCAGCGGGCTTCCTTTCTGGCGTTCCACCCGTCTCTCCTCCTTTTCAGCGCTCTCTTTCAAGCCTTTGGCCGACTCTTCGCCTGCGGGCGTTGGTTTTTTGGCCTCTTTCATTTTCAATCTCCAGAGTTTTGTTCCCACAACGGTGGACGCCAGGTCTCGACCAGGAACACAAGTTTCCGATTTCAGTTGAACGTCAGGGCGATGTTCCTCACACCTCTTCTCCGCGCCGCTGGAGCCGCGCGCTCGATCTGGGAACTGCCTAATCGCTGAGAAAGACGATCCGTAAACGGATCACTTCTCTGCAAAGGTCCCCATACATATCATTCCTCTTGACTGTGGGGTTAGATATTTATACGTATCATTTCAAAGGTAATGATAGGTCCAGGTATCAATTATGAGATCAGAGGCTCTACTTCAAATCGGGCGATTGTTAAAGACGAAGCGTAAAGGCTCGAGGCTCACACAAGAGCAAGTTGCCGGCATGGCAGGCATATCGCGTCCTCGGTATCGCGAAATCGAGACGGGGAGCGCCGCGGCCCGTACGACGACGCTGATCAACATTGCTCGCGCCCTCGGTCTCGAAATTATGCTTATCCCTCAGGCGATGGTCCCAGCCGTTGATGCGTTGCTACGACCGAATGACGACGACGATTTGCCCGCCTTCATGTCCCGTCCCGACGGTGACACTGATGTCTAATACGTCTCTAAATCCCAAATCGGTCTCATCGCTTGAGGTGTTATTGAACAATCTGAAGGTCGGCACGATCGTCAGGACACCCGGCGATTTCAACGCGTTCAGCTTCGAGGATAGCTATCGCGCTACGGGTGGTTTCCCTGTGCTCAGTCTGTCTTTTCGCGCGGCAACCGGAGGATTGCGCAAGGATCCAAAACCTGTAGCTAGAGCTTTGCCCGCATTTTTTGCCAATCTTCTTCCCGAGGACAAACTGCGCGAGGCGATGGAAAAGCACCACGCAGGCAGTGTTCGCGCTGGGAACGATTTCGATCTGCTTGTGGCCCTCGGGTCGGATCTACCAGGTGCTGTCCGCGTCGTACCAAGCGAAGGAGTGGTTGCTAATGCCGACGCTCTGTCACGGCCCGAACCGAAGGCCCGGTTTTCGCTCGCGGGTGTGCAGATGAAACTTTCCGTCATCAAGAACACGGGCAAGGGTGGGGGCCTGACCATCCCGCTCGGGGATGAGCAGGGGTCTTATATCGCTAAGTTTCCTTCGACTTCGTTTCCGGGCGTCTCGGAGAACGAATATGCCAATCTGGCTCTGGCAGAAGCGATCGGCATGGATGTGCCGGAACGTGAGCTCGTCGAACAATCGGAATTCGCGGGTATTCCGGAGGAATTCAATACGCTGTCCGACGGGAACGTCTTGCTCGTCAAACGCTTCGATCGCGGCATGGATGGTGAGCGGATCCATATCGAGGATTTTGCTCAGGTGTTCGGCATCTATCCTTCGCGCAAATACGAAGGCGCGGCCTATCACGATATCGCCGCTGCACTCGGCGTTGCGGTTTCCTCTTCGGCCGCGCTGGAATTCGTCCGACGGTTGGCTTTGGCCGCCATCACTGGCAATGGTGACATGCACCTCAAAAATTGGTCGCTGATTTATCGCGGCGCAGGCGACAAGCCGGCACTTGCACCGGTCTACGACGTGCTCTCGACGGTTCCCTATATTCCGGCTGATGCTATGGCGCTGTCGCTTGCCGGCGACCGCTCCTTCAAGGCAATGAATGCACAACGGTGGAAGGCCTTCGCTAACCGTTCACGTCTGCCGGAAGCTGCTGTGCTCAAAGCGGTGACCGAGACGGTTGAATGTGTAAACCGGCTTTGGTGGTCCCTGCCTGAACGTGCCGTTATTCCTGAAAAAGTGCTGGAACGAGTCGATGCCCACATAAAGCTTATGACGCCAATACTCGGCACTTGCGCAGATTAGCATTGGGTATCTTCCTGAGGCGTTGGAAACCCGTTCGAATGCCGCATCCGGCGGGGCCTCAAATCGAAACCAGGTGGCCGTCTGGTTTCAGAACATTTAAAGCTTTCGCAAGCATCTTCGGATCGTCGCTATTCAGCACGACGTCGTAATTCAAGAGTCGAGCGGCCTTAGCGTCGGATGCGAAATTGTGGTTCATCTCCTCGTTAAACGTATCACGTTTATTCTTGCATTAATGAATAAATGTGATACATAAATGCATGAAGATCACCTACGATAACCACAAGCGCCAGTCCAACATAGCCAAGCACGGCTATGACTTTGACGATCTGCACGGCGAGTTCTTCATGTCGTCTCTCGTGATCCCGGCAAAGGAAGGCCGCTTCATGGCAATCGGCGTCCTGCGCAACGGCGTTATCGCAGTCGTGTTCGCCCACCTTGGAACCGAAGGCATTTCCATCATTTCCATGCGTGACGCCAGCCAGAAGGAAAGGAACCTACTATGACCAACCAACCCCGCAAGGTTCGCTACCTCTCCGATAAAGAAGAGGCTGAAATCCAACGTAAGATAGCCAGTGACCCCGACGCGCCAGAGGCAACAGATGATCAGTTAGCTCAAGCAAGGCCGTTTGCGGAAGCTTTCCCTGACCTGGCTGAAAGCATCAAGAGGTCTAGAGGGCGCCCGGCTATCGAAAAACCTCGGCAACAGATATCCATTCGGTTGGACCCCGACATCATCGAGCACTACAAGCGCAACTGCGGCAAGGGCTGGCAAAGTCGATTGAACGACGACCTTAGAAAGGTCGTGGGATTGAAGAAAGCCAGCTAACCTCGCCCTCGGACTATCCGGGGACGGGTGTCAATTTGGCGATATCTGTTCGGCCTGTGAGCGCGCCGCCGCAAGTCGCAGTTTATCGATTGTTGTCCCAGATGTCGGACACTCGATGTTGTACTCTGAGCTTCCTGCCTGAAAAAGTGCTGGAACGAGTCGATGCCCACATAAAGCTTATGACGCCAATACTCGGCACTTGCGCAGATTGGCATTGGGTATCTTCCTGAGGCGTTGGAAACCCGTTCGAATGCCGCATCCGGCGGGGCTTCAAATCGAAACGAGGTGGCCGTCTGGTTTCAGAACGTTTAGGATTTCGCAAGTATCTTCGGATCTCGCTATTCAGCACGACGTCGTAGTTCAAGAGAACTTTCTCAAAGTCTGGCTGGTGTAGTCATCACCACATCCGCACCGAAGCTTTTGACGAGAGCGGCGTTCTTCGCGCTCGTGGTCGTCGCGCCCTGATGCTTTACAAACTGTATTGCGATCGACCTCATTGTATGTTTAGCTGACGTACATTTGGCGGATTATATCGACGTGTACGCCCATTAAGAGTATATGCACGCTTCATAGCAGGAGGCGATGATGGGCGCGATCAAGGATATCACGACCGAAATCAATGAGCCGAACAGCGCTCGAATGAATTTCCGTACGAAGGAACGCGTTAAGAGGACGATCCAGCGGGCCGCTGCACTGTCCGGTCTCGACGATTCCGCCTTTACGATCAATGCCGCATATCAATCCGCCATTGCAACGATCGCTGCGCATGAGACAACGATCTTGCAGCCGGCCGATCATCAGGTGTTTTTCGACGCGCTCGACAATCCGCCAGCGCCGGCGGATAGTTTGAAGGAGGCGTTCAAGCGCCACGGCAACACCGTAGATTCCAAATAATGGCAGATTCCAGAGCGTCGAAACGCGTTATCGAGCTGCTCGATCCGAATAGGCATGATCGAGCGGCTTTTTCCTGCGGTATCCCTCAAGTCGACAACTTCTTCAAAAAGACGGCCAACAAACTGTCGAGAGCCGGCAATCTTCGGGTCTATGTGATGACCGAGGAGGACGGCACGACTGTCATCGGTTCTTACGCAATCAATAGTCATTCAATCAGCTATCGCGACCTGCCGGAGAAATATGCCCGTTCGCGGCCTGGGCATGGAAGCATTCCTGCAGCCTATATCTCGATGGTGGGGCGCGATGAGCGCTGTAGGAGTGGCGGTTACGGTGGCGATCTCCTTGCCGATTGTCTCAAACGGATCGCCCGAATTGCCGACCAGATCGGGATCGCCGTTGTTCTCCTTGACGTCCTCGAATGTGGCAATGAGGAAAAGACGAAGCGTCGCGTCGAACTCTACGCATGGTATGGCTTCCAGTCGCTGCCATCGATGCCGATGCGCATGTTTTTGCCTGTCGCGACGATCAAAGGCCTATTGGATTGATCGGCCACGTTCCTTTGCGTGAAGAGAAGTTAAAGCCTTGTTTGAAAGTTTCACCCTTGATCTCGGTCATGGCTGCCTCGATGCCGGCGCGATGCGTTGATTAAAGTAGCGATCGGCTGAGACAAGGATCCGTGAGTCGAGCAGGCAGCGCGGTTGTCCCTGCGGGTTGATCTCCTCGCTTTTTACGAAATAGAGAGAGCTACGATGGTGGCGAGCCTTGTGCGTGTAAAGGCCATCGTTGGACGCGCTCCGTTGTCGCGAGCGCGTCCAAGACGAAATGCTAAATATCAACCTCTCAGAACTCTTCCCAGTGGCTGGTTGCCAGCGCCGCATTGCCGCTGAATGCGGATGCGACCTTACGGCTGAGGGAGCGGGCAGGGGAGGCAACTGCGGAATCAGCACTACGGGCAACGCGCGGTGAGCCGGGATGCGTTGCGGTCATGCCTTCGAGCCTGAACTGGCTGACCAGTTCCCGCAGCCTGACGGCTTCCGAGGCAAGTGTGTTTGACGCCGCGTTCGATTGTTCCACCATTGCCGCATTCTGCTGCGTCGTCTGGTCCATCGAATTGACAGCCGTGTTAACCTCGGCGAGCCCCACTGACTGTTCTTTCGCAGATGTGGCGATCGATTCCATGTGCGCATTGATTTCGACGATGAAGCCGCTGATGGTTTTCAATGCCGAACCGGCATCGCGAACCAGTTTCACTCCGTTTCCGACTTCTGTAGACGAGTTATGGATGAGCCCCTTGATTTCCTTGGCCGCTTGGGCGGACCGTTGGGCTAGCTCCCGCACTTCCTGGGCTACAACGGCAAAACCCTTGCCGGCGTCGCCCGCCCGTGCGGCCTCCACCCCGGCGTTCAGTGCCAAGAGATTGGTCTGAAAAGCAATCTCGTCGATGACGCCGATGATGTTGGAAATCTGTTGTGAGCTTTCCTCGATCTTGCGCATGGCCTCTTCAGCATGTGAGACAACTTGCGCAGATTCAGCAGCCGATTGATTGGCGCGGCTCGCGACATTCTTGGCTTCTTCGGTGCGCTTGCTGGAATTGGCGACGTTGACAGTGATCTCGTCAAGGGCTGCGGCCGTTTCCTCGAGCGAGGCCGCTTGCTGCTCGGTGCGCTTTGATAGGTCGTCCGTACCGTCGGCGATCTCGCGGGTGCCGGTATCAAGCCCAGAGATCGAGTTCGATATTTCGGACATCGTCGTGCCGAGCTGGGAGACAGAATGGTTGAAGTCGCGGCGCAAGGCTTCGAAATCCTGCGCGAAGGCCTCGTTGAGCTGGAAAGCGAGGTCGCCGGAGGCAAGGCGCTTCAGGCCGGCGGCAAGTCCGGAGGTCGCAACGCGGAGGCGTTCGGCTGCATCGGCTTCGGCCTTTTCCTGCGTCGCAATCCGCTCGACCTCAGCACGCCTGCGATTTTCTTCCGCCTCATTCTCCAACCGTCTGTTGGCGATCGCGCCTTGCCGGAAAACTTCCAGCGCCTTGCCCATGTCGCCGATCTCGTCATCGTTCTTTGCAAGATCGATCTGGGCGTCCAACTGCCCACCTGCGACGAGGCCCATCGACGCACCGAGTTTGTACATGCCGCCAATGATCCGCTTGAAGGTCACGAGACCGATAATGGCCAGCATCAAAACGAGAGCGGACATGGCAGCGATCGTAAGGCTCCAGTAGAATGAGGCACGCGCGTTCGCCTCATCCACCGCCGCCTGGGTGCGCGCTTCGAGTTTGACGAAGAAGGTATCGACCGGCTTCATGATCTCGGCCTTGTAGCGATGGTAGTCCGGCGAGTTGAGCATCTGCGTCGCCTTGCGCTGGGACTCCGGCCCCTTCGTCGCGGCATTGTCCACGAGATCCATCGCCTCTGTTTCCAGCTTGATCAGCCCGTCGGAGCGCTTGCCGGCCTCGTCAAGGAGCGAGAATTCCTCGTCCGTGAAGCCGGCCTGCTTCATGAGGTCGTTTAGGGAAACGGCGACACCATCGGGCCGAGGCTTGGTCTCTCCGCTTGCGACGAAGTCCCAATAGATCCGGTGATAGTCTTCCGGGCGCGGTCGTGTACCGTTTCTGATCTCTACGACGGCATTGTATTGTTCCTTGAAAGAAACGTCGCCGGTTTCGGCATATGTCCGCACCAAACGAGTGAGGTCGTCGGACGACTGGCGCAAATTATCGGCAAGCAGATAAGATCGGTACTTCTGGTCGTAGGCCTTTGTCACATCCGTGGCAGCGCCGTCGTATCCCCACAGGCTACCGACCAGGCCCGTAATAGCGATACCGGTGGCGGATGCCAGGATGATGAATTGGTTCTTGATTCTCATGATGGACATTTCTCAACGTGGACATGTCTCTTCTGGCGCGCCGAATTCATTTCTGACGTGATGAAGTCATGTCGCACACAAGTGCAATTCCCGAGATCATCGTCGGGTGGCTAAGGGAACGTGATGCAAAATGGTTAGCAAAGTGAGAATCTTTCAATGGATCGGGCATAGATTCAATATTTTGCCTGAATACAGTTTAGAGTTGCACCTATAAATATCTGCGATGCTCCGAAGCCGTTATTTCGTCCATCGGCGCAATACATCGTTGCTCGCGCGTTACATCACCGCCTGCATAGTGGCGGCGGATCGGATTCGCATCTAAGTATTCTGCACGAAGCCGCGATATGCCGCTGGAGTTCGGAGAAGAGTAGAGTCAACGAGGCATTCCCAGCAGTCGACGTTTTGTCTTCATCGAAGGCTTCCAGTTGGCGTTATTTGCCGTTCGGTGTCTTCCGAGTTCCTTCGTCCCAATGGCCCGTTTTGACCTCCCGGAAGCTTCGCAAGGCGGCCTCAAAACCTTATCAGCGGCATATCTTGTAGTTCCAAAGAGTGCGGTTTCTGCTCTGTAGCTGAGGAGCCTTTCGACGATCCGCGGGATATCGTTCCTCGTTATACCAATGTCCTCGAGCAGCCTGTCGTCGAGGTTGTGAAGCGCGGCGGTCGCCCGCCTCCGCTGCCGGCGTTGCAGGGTACGTAGAAGAAGTTTCGTCACGCTGAAATTGCGCAGCGTCGGATCCTGGCGGTCTTGGGGTGATGAGTGTTCGTATGCGGACATTGTTGCCCTCCATTCGCAGCATTGATCGGCCCGCTCGCGTGGTCGCGGAAGCGAAGCGGCGAACGGGCATGCAGACGCAACGGCGCTGAGCGCCGAGCGCGAGTAGCCGTGGCCAGATCGTTTATTTGAGAGGGATCCCCGAAACGGCGAACGGGTGCGTTCGAGCCGCTCGGGGCTACGAGCGCGTCAGCAGGGACGCTGAGAGAACCAAGTATTTCTTGTGTCGACGTGAAGTAGTCATGATTCCCATGTGGTCACTTGAGGCATTGGATTCAATTGGTCGAGATGCGGCCTTTGGACGCTGGCTAGACGACCGGTAATTCGAGCACGCCGCGCGCCAGCCGACACGGACCTCGGGGGCCGGAGTTGTGACGGGCTAGCCATTCTGTCATCGATCCAGCCGCGATAGGGAAGGTCGAACGCGTGAAAAAGCGTAAGATAACGCAGCGAAAACCATCGCAGGGCGACCCTCAGAGCGGGCTCGGATGATCCCGACAAGTCGGTCGCCACCGATGCCTTACCGTAAGTGTCAAGCAGGGCGACTTCGACGAGAGGCCGGTATACATGACGCGATCGGCGATTTGAGCGAGCAGCGCGAGATGATGGTGACGGAGAGCATCGCCATGCCCATGCGGGCTCTGATATCGGAAAGAAGCTGGATGATCCGGCCCGGGTGGTGACGTCAAGGCCGGTCACCTCATCGAGCAACAAATGATGAGAATTAACGCGCACCTGAATATTCCCCATGCGGCTCTGCGGGCGGCTTCCGCGGCGTTCCGGAAACGGAGGCGTTGAAAGGAGCTTACCCTTGAAATTGCTGCATGCGCTGTCTAAATGCAGGGCATGTGTATGGATACGTCTGTCAAGATTTTGAGGCTTACCGATCAAGCATGCTCCCCCTCCCGGAGCAGGCAGCCTTGACTCTGTAACGCCGCCACAGACCCGCCGCTCCGGGAACACATGATCAAGAACAGTGCGGTTCTATTCGTGCCGAACACACGGCGCGTTAATGGAGCGTATCCATGTCCCACTTACGATCTCGCCCGATCTGCGTCACCTGCAATCGCCATCTTCCCGTTGCCGCGGCCCGCTGCCCATGGTGCAAGACGCCAATTCTTAGCTTGGCCGCCCGCCGCGCTTTTTCCGTCGGTCACAACCGGCGTCCGCTTTGTGTTGAAACCACCTTTCTTGAGGAGGGATGCCGACGATGAGCCACAACACAAAAATCGACGATCATGCATTGAGGGCCAGCGGCATCGACGAATTGCAGCAGGTTGGGGTCTTGCCCTGGCGCATTCGGCGCGACGGCGCGCCGAAGGTCTTACTCATAACGTCACGCAGGCGGGGGCGATGGATCGTGCCCAAGGGATGGCCGATGAAAGGATACCCGCTCCTTGTCGCAGCGGCGCGGGAGGCCTTCGAGGAGGCCGGGATCATTGGTGACATGTGGCCTTCACCGGTCACCACCTATCGATACATGAAGGCATTGGACGACGGCTCGGAGATCCCCTGCCGCGTCGCCGTGTTCGGCATGAATGTACGAGGCACTCTGATCCACTGGCGAGAAAAAGATCAGAGGCAGCGGCGATGGTTCTCCGTTGAGGCGGCTGCGGACAGGCTCGATGACATCGAGCTTTCCGCCTTCGTTAGGGCGCTGGCGACCGCGCCGGAGCGCCTGGAGCCCTCCGACCGGCCCGCCAGCCGTCATCTTGCACGCGCTGGGCCGAGCAAGATAAGGAGCTGAGGAAACACGGATGTCTTCAACGATCTTCCCCCGGCGCGATCGGCGGCGCACCGCATTTCCCATCCGCAGGGTCAACGCCAGACGCTGACCGCCTGGCGCCGCTACCTGCGACGGCAAGAGGGGCGCCAGGAATTTGTCCAATCCCAGATCGAACCCTGCGGAGCAACGCTGACGATTCGCGTGCCGGCCGTTGCCCATTTTGAGAAAGAACCCGCAATGAGCTTCAGATACAGCCACACTTTCCCCATCAGCGGCCCGAACAAGCTGCCCCGCTTCAGGCAATGGGCAGCCAAGAACGTTCCGGGCGTTGCCGTGTCCCTACCGCCCCAGGTGCCTGTCAAGAGCACGGCCTTGACGGTACGGCTGAAGTCCGGAGAGGACCGCGATATGCTGATCGCGAAATTGGAAGGAGCCAGCTTCTAGGCGGATGCCGGCAACGTTGCGTAGGGGACTTACGCTCACCGTAGGTTAGACGCACTGCACCGGAGACGACGGCGAATGACGGGCCGCTCACCGCACCAAAACCGTGCGGTTGGGATCGGCGCGTTGTTCGTCGTCATGCTCGCGGGTAACACATGACCCGGCGGCCACGTACGCCAGTCTGCCGCGATCGAGGGGTAATCCTGCGCTCGGTTGGGACGGCTTCGATGCGAATAGGCCACGTCGAATTGGACGATAGTCCACCAAAAGAGCACACTGGCGACGTTTACTTCCTTCCACCGCGCGGCTATCGCCGAGCAGATGGTTGAAACGGTTGAGCGCCCGGGTCCCGGCGACGCTCCACAGATCGATTTTCGCAACGAGGAATTCCTGGCGATCGGCGCTTGCCGGGCAGGGCGCTGGTCAGCCATCCTTATGATCAGGCTGTGCCCGATAAAACGCTGTCCGCGTTCCGTTCCCGCCCGGTCAGCGCAGGCGATGAAGAGGCCGTTCGTATGGGCAGCCGCTTTATGGAGAATGTTCGCCACTGGCGCGGCGACGCTCTCGGCCCCGCCATCGGCACCCAGTTCGTGGGAACGCAAACGAGTTCGGCGCAAGCCAGCGCAAGCGAGCGGAACGTTTTAGGAAACCAGCCATCGTAGCAGATAGCGATGCCGACGCGGCCGAACGGTAGTTCGAACACGGGAGTTTCCTTGGCTGCAGATGGCGGGACTAAAATCGGCGGTCCCTACTTGCGCGGAAAGGGCGAAATAGTCGTGGCCCAAACCTGCCAGATCATCCTTGGGTTCGGAAAAGCCAGAAAACCTATTCGGGAGAACTGAAATGCGCGGTATGCAAAAAGGAACCCATGGAAGAACACAACCATGTTCCATAATTACTCTTATCTGATTTTATGTAATGAAATAACATGACATAGAACGGTAACAACCGCACTCCTGGCGCGAACACCTCTCGCCAAGCTTGACGCCCGTCGTTCACTGTCCCAGTCTTACGCTTCCCTAGTCCCAGGGCGACAACGGCAAAGCCTTGCCGACGTCGAAAGAACACGTCCATGGAGGGCTGCTTCGACATCGTCGCGGCGACATTGGGCTTCTGTCCGGGAGCCACTCCGTCATCCCCGGGTGGTGAGCCGAGGACTCACCCCGCGAAAACGGAAGCTTCGCCCCGGGCCGAGCATGACGGATGGAAAATTCGGCCGATCAACGGCCTCACTTCACCGCAGCGGCCGGCCAGTCCATCACATCCTCCTTGCCGCCCGCCAGACGACCGCGACTGCCGGTAACGATATCGTAGGGGAAGCCGAGCGGGATGGCGCTGGCGGTATCGAGGCGGGCGATCTGCTCTTCGGTCAGGCGAACATTGAGTGCTGAAAGATTGTCGTCGAGCTGCTCCTTGGTGCGCGGACCGATGATCGGCAGCGTTGAGCCTTTGGCTAGTACCCAGGCGATGGCGATCTGACCGGCAGGAAGTCCGGTTTCCTCGGCAATCGCCAGAACCACGTCAACGGTTGCCGTCTTGCGATCGTCGCTTTCACCATGGATGACCGCGCCGAGCCCTTGCGCCCTGCCCGTCTCGCCCTTGCGATATTTTCCGGTGAGGAGACCACCGCCAAGCGGTGACCAGCTAACGGTGCCCAGTCCAAAGGCATTGGCCATGGGGATCAGCTCGCGCTCGACGGTGCGTTCCACGAGGCTGTATTCGATCTGCAGCGCCGAGATCGGCGACCAGCCGCGCAGGTCTGCCAAGGTGGCGGCGGTGGCGACGCGCCAGGCTGGGAAGTCCGACAGGCCGGAATAGAGGATCTTGCCGGAACGGGAGAGGTCATCAAGGCCGCGGACGATTTCGTCGATCGGGGTGACGGCATCCGGCATATGCACCCAGAGAAGATCGATGCGATCGGTGTTCAGGCGCTTCAGGCTGGCTTCCACGGATTGAATCATCGCCTTGCGGCTGTTGCCAGTGCGCTGCAAGCCGCTGGTCGGCGCATCGCCCAGCGAGAACTTTGTAGCGAGCACGATATCGTCGCGCTCGCTAGTGATGAATTCGCCGGTCAGCGTTTCCGAGTGGCCGAACTGATACTGGTCGGCCGTATCGATGAAATTGCCGCCGGCGGTGCGGTAACCCTCGAATATCTGCTTCGCAGTCTCTCGGTCCGCGCCGTAGCCCCAGCCGGTGCCGAAATTGCCGGTGCCCAGCGCCAACGACGAAACGCGAAGGCCGGTGCGGCCGAAAACTCTATAACGCATGCTCATGTGCTTCATCCTTCTAAAAAGCGTTTCCGCCGGGTTTGTTTATTTAAATGACGATCGTCATGCATTGCATTTAAATGACGGTCGTCATATAATTTGTCAAGGGTATTTTCCGAAAGGAGTTGCGCATGCGTCCGACCAAGGAACAGGCAAAGGATAACCGGCAGCGGATTCTCGATACGGCAGCAAAGCTGTTTCGCGAGAATGGCATCCATGCCGTCGGTGTCGATGCCGTCATGAAAGGGGCCGGCCTCACCCATGGCGGCTTCTACGGCCACTTCAAATCCAAGAGCGATCTTGCAGAGCAAGCGCTGGCCCATGCGATGCAGAACATGCTAGGCGCCGATGCCCTCAGTGGTTCGTTGGACGATTTCGCGAAATCCTATCTTTCACCAGAGCATCGCGCCGCCGTTGGAGCGGGATGCACCGTGGCCGCTCTTGGGCCGGAGCTCGCAAGACTGCCGGAGGCGGAGCGAGGCCCGGTGACAGATCATATCCGCGGGTTGATCGCCCATATGGAGAACTGGCAGACGGAGAGTGGTTTCAAGCCTGACCGCAGCCAAGCGATCGCGGATGTCGCAAGCTTCGTCGGCGCTCTCGTCATGTCCCGGGCGGTGAACGATCCCGTCTTGTCCGACGAGATTCTGGAGAGCGTGCGCGACCGGGTGACCGGAAAGGCCCAGGACCAACCGATTTCGGCGTAACACGACGAAGACCGCATAGCTCCCTCATGCGATCTGACGTCGAGAAGGCGGATCTCCGGGATTAGCATGACGCGAATCCCCTTCCCCGGAGTCCTGGACTCTCACGGGCGGCGGCTGTTCGCCGACCCAGAAATCTTGATTTCGTAGGTGCGCCTACCAGCCCGAGGTTCGAAATCAAGTCGCATACCAGATCCAGCCCTTACCGCTGCTGTCTTGGTCAAGCGGTCCAAGACTTCCAGGCGGGGAGTTCGAGACGCAAGACCAAGCCGCCAGCTTCACGCACGCAGATGCCCTTCAAGGATTGCTGTCGCTCTCTCAAACTGCTCCCGAAGAAACCGATCAATATGCACCATCAACCTGGTATCAAGGCGCCCGATCTCCTCGATCCGACGACGGCTGCGATCGCCATACGAGGCAAGTTTCTTGCCGATGCCGATAGGACCGCTCCAGTGCGATGTCCGTCTTCGTCGCTGTGTCCAGGTTCGGATCCAGCGCCGCCCGCGACACCGTCATCGTGACCGCCAAGAACACCTGCTCGATCCAAAAGCATCCGTTTGGACAGGCTGATTTCCTCAACCTAAACAATCTTTTTGCATCCAAGATTATCTGGCGACGCTCAGGCGCGGATCACGCTTTCGTCGGGCATCGGCTCTCCTAGGTCCAAAGTTTGTGTATGAATTCTGGTCAGTAAGCGCCCGCAACACATTCATTCCGCCGGAAGAAAGGGTTTCGCTGCCGCGGTCCCGTTCTCCATCGCTGCACCGGCGCATTAGATTCTCCGTTGTTTCTGAACGGGCGTTTACATCAACAACGTGAATCAGTTCGCCCCAACCGATTCAAAAGTCTGATTGGACGCGGAATCTTGAACACGTGATGCTGTGTTCATGACCCAGCAGTGCTCCAACCTATACTTTCAACGGATAGATCCAAGCCGCAACATGGCGCGCTATTATATGTTGTCGATACAGCCGACGCTGTTTGGCGAAGTTTCCCTCATTCGAGCTTGGGGGCGTATCGGTACGCGCGGCCAGGAGATGAGCCACCACTTTGCATCCGAGACGGACGCTTTGGTGCTTCTTCGGAAATCGTCCGCCGGAAGTCCGCGAAGGGCTATGTTTTCAAGGGAACTTGTTGAAAATCACTAGGATACTGCTGTTTTCGCGGAAAACCGATGATTGTTGACATCGGCGCGACGGGGAAACATTCGTCTGGCCTATTGGAACATTCTTAAGCGACTGCCGTTTGGCCCAGAGCAGCAGTGAAAGGGTTTCCCGTGATCACACGCTCGTCGATGCACGCACCAAAGTGCGCGGTATCATTCATGGTCAACGGCCAAACAACAAACGTCGAAATCGCCCCATGGATTACGCTGCTGGATCTGCTGCGCGGTCCGCTCGAGCTTACGGGCACTAAGAAGGGCTGCGATCATGGACAATGCGGCGCATGCACGGTCTTGATTGATGGTGAACGCATAAATTCCTGCCTTAAGCTCGCCGTATCGCTGGATGGGGCTGATATAAGGACGATCGAAGGCTTCGGCACTCCGGATGCTTTGCACCCGATGCAACAGGCTTTTCTTGATCACGATGCGTTTCAATGCGGCTACTGCACGCCAGGGCAAATTTGTTCCGCGATAAGCCTCGTCAATGAAGGCCGAGCGTATTCACGCGCCGAGATCCGTGAACTGATGAGCGGTAATCTCTGCCGGTGCGGCGCCTATACCAACATCATCGACGCCATCGAAACAGTCTTGCAGTCGAATGGTCGGCATAAATCGGACGGATCCGGACGATGAAGCCGTTTTCCTACACCCGGCCCGAATCCGTGGAGAATGCGATACGCGCGCTTTCAGCCAATCCGCGCGCTTTCGTCCTCGCGGGCGGGACCAATCTCGTTGACTTGATGAAATACGATGTTGTGCATCCAGAAGCGATCATCGACATCAACCGCCTGCCGTTGAAAGACATCGAAGAGTTGCCCGATGGCGGGCTGAGGATCGGCGCGCTGGTCAGCAATTCGGCGCTCGCCCATGATCGACGAGTGATAAATCGCTATCCCCTACTCACAAGCGCCATTCTGGCTGGTGCATCACCACAATTGCGAAACGCGGCTACGACCGGTGGTAATCTTCTGCAACGAACCCGTTGCTACTACTTCTACGATCCTGCCACGCCTTGCAATAAGCGCCGTCCCGGCTCGGGCTGCTCTGCGCGCGGCGGCTTTAATCGAAATCACGCTATCCTTGGTGCGAGCGAAAGCTGCATCGCAGTTCATCCGTCGGATATGTGCGTTGGCCTGGCCGCCCTGGGAGCGACAGTCGAGGTTATAGGACCGAAAGGCCAACGTTGTATTGCGCTGGCCGACTTCCACCGGCTTCCCGGCCAGGAGCCAGACCGGGACAACTCATTGGAACCTGGCGAAATCGTCGTCGCGATCCGACTCGAGCCTAACCACTTCGTCGCGCGCAACAGCTATTTGAAGCTGCGTGACCGCCTCTCCTATGCCTTTGCGCTCGTCTCCGTTGCCGCAGCAATTGATCTATCCGACGGACGCATCGTTGATGTGAGGCTGGCCCTCGGGGGGGTGGCGCACAAACCTTGGCGAGACCCTCTGGTTGAGGCGGAGTTCGCTGGGGAAATGGCGGAAGATGCAACGTTCCGCCGTCTTGCCGACAGGCTGTTGACCGGCGCCAAAGGATACGGTGACAACGATTTCAAAATAGTGTTGGCGAAGCGTGCCATTGCGCGTGCACTGACCGAGGCGGCGACGCGTCCGTCCCAATCTCAGGGGAATGGGCCGCGACAGACACGATAGTAAAGGGCTTTTACATGCTACGCGAAAACAAAGCGGTCGGCGCGCCACATTCACGCGTGGATGGCCCGTTAAAGGTAACCGGTCAGGCGCGGTATGCCGCGGAATATTTTGACACAGGCTTGCTGTTTGGATGCGTGGTGTCCGCCAATATTGCAACGGGTAAGATTGCCTCGATCGACATAGACCATGCGGCCTGCATGCCCGGCGTCGTGAAGGTCTTCACGCACGAAAACCGCCCGGCGGTCGCTTACCGAAATAGCAAGTGGAAGGATCAGGTCGCACTGCCCGGTCATCCCTTCCGCCCTCTAGAAAATGACCGCATACTTTTCGACGGTCAGCCCGTGGCACTTGTGGTTGCCGACAGCTACGAGGCGGCACGAGATGCAGCGAGCTGCGTGCGGGTACACTATCTGCCCAACCGTCCGCAAACTGATCTTGAGCGCAATCTCGACGAAAGCTACGTGCCGCCAGTGCCCCGCTCTGAGCAATCTATGCCGCCGCCGCCTCGCGGCGATGCGCACGCTGCCTTCGCAGCCGCGCCATACAAGATTTCCGCCGAATACCGGATGGATGGTGAACATCACAATCCGATGGAACTGTTCGCCACGACAGTGATACGAAATGGCAACGGCGATTTGACCGTGTATGACAAAACCCAGGGCTCGCAGAACTCCCACGAGTACATTTGCAATGTATTCGGGTTAGCGTCCGAAAAATTAACGGTGAAGAACAGTTTCGTAGGAGGTGCTTTCGGGCAGGGATTGCGGCCGAAGTACCAACTCTTTTTGGCTGTGATGGCGAGCCTTGATCTGAAACGATCGATCAAGGTCGAGATGAGCCGCCGCGAGATGTTTTACCTGACTTGGCGGCCCTCTAGTTTCCAACAGGTCTCCCTTGCAGCCGATGGAAATGGAAACCTGATATCGGTCATGCACCACGCCGTCCATTCGACGTCCCGTCATGAAGATTACCAGGAAAACGTCGCTAATTGGTCCGGCCTCGCCTACCATTGCGAAAACGTCAAGATTACGTATGAAATCGTCAAGCTCGACGTTTCTACTCCAGGCGATATGCGCGCGCCCGGGGCGGCAACAGGTGTAACGGCCCTTGAGGTGGCATTTGACGAACTCGCTTTCGCCACAGGAACTGACCCATTGGATTTCCGCATCCGCAATTTCGCCCATCGGGACCAGAACCAAGACAAGGAAATCACCTCCAAGGCGTTGATGGCTTGTTACCATGAAGGCGCTTCACGCTTCGGATGGTCAGGGCGTTCGGCAGAACCGCGCTCGATGCGCGAGGGAAATGACCTTGTGGGTTGGGGAATGGCAACGGGCTTATGGGAAGCTAAAATGTCGCCAGCTCAGGCCAAAGTGCGGGTTTCTTCTGATGGCAAGGTCTACGTCTCGGCTGCCGCTTCCGATATCGGGACCGGCACCTATACGATCCTCGGCCAGATTGCCGCTGATTGCTTCGATGTTCCAATTGACAACGTCACCGTTCAGATCGGGGACTCTTCTCTTCCTAAGACGGCCGTCGAAGGCGGATCCTACACAGCTGCATCATCTGGCACTGCCGTCCAGGCAGCATCAAAGCGTGTCATTGAAACTCTCCTCAAGCATGCGCATGTCATGTCTGGCACGCCGCTAAAACACGCCGCAGCCAAGGAAGTCGAAATTGCCGAGGGTCGCCTCGTTCTCAAGACCAATCACCAGCTCGGTCTGGCTTTGTCCGACATCATGAGCTTTGTTGGCGTCTCGGCCATCGAAGAACTTGGAGTAGCCGGGCCAGACAAGAAACTCGCCAAGACATTTGCTGCCTACACCCATTCAGCCGTGTTTGCCGAGGTCAAGGTGGATGCTGATCTCGGCGTTGTTCGCGTCACGCGAGTTGTCAGCGCCATTGCCGCGGGCCGCATCCTTAATCCCAAGACCGCTCGAAGCCAGATTCTGGGCGGCATTGTGATGGGAATTGGCATGGCGTTGCATGAAAAGGGGATGATCGACCACCGCATCGGCCGGATCGTCAACCATAACTTGGCGGAGTATCACGTGCCCACAAATGCCGATATCGACGGGCTTGAGGTGATTTTTGTCGAGGAGGATGACAACAAGGTGAGCCCCATCGGAGCAAAAGGACTGGGCGAGATCGGCATTATCGGTGTTGCCGCTGCCGTTTCAAATGCGATATTTCACGCAACAGGGACTCGTTTCCGCGACTTTCCCATTACTATCGACAAGTTACTAATGAGCGGCACGTCGAGCGATAACGGGCCTCGGCATCACCTCTGATGTAACCTATGCCACTTTATTGAGTTCAGGCTTCGTGGAGAAATGCGCGTTACCCAAGCCTGTTCCAATCGTCAATACGCCCCAGTTTTGTGCATCATCGAGAAAGGGAAGCTGCGACAACCCTTGTACGACGGCGTCATTGTGCATGACGAAAAAACTGTCTTGGTCTCCAATCTTCGGTACCGCACGTCGCAAGACCTCGGGCAGGTTGAAGCTTTCGCTCTCCCAGTTGCCCCCCGGCAGATTTTGCGCACCGCGGGTAATCGAGCCCGTTTCTTCGATGATCCCGGGACAGGCGATGCCGACTGCTGGAGCGAGATCGAGCTTTTTCTTTCGCGCATATTCCACCATATGCCTGAGCATCGCGGCGACCTTTTCAACGCACGTGGTCCGGTTCGGCTCATCGTCGGCGTGCCGCCATACGTGCGATTTGCCAACCTTCGCATGAGCAAAATTCTTAGCCTTTTGCGTGTTCAGTTCGACGACACCAACCCGAATATTGGTTCCACCGATGTCCACAGCGAGGATCGCCTGGTGCCCTTTGAGCATCCAATGAGGTAAAAGATGCACGCTTCCGATCAGCCCCGCGTCGTCGGGATGATGACGAATTATATTGAGCTCCATTGCTGAACCTTGCTTCCCTCATGCTAAGCCCTGTTTGAAAATCCACGTTCTTCGTCGTAGCGTCGCCCGCTCAGAGGATAGTTGTCCTCATTCGAGGAAGAGCGTCTACTCTGGGCATAGCTACCGCGGGTACTGTATCCCAATTCGTCGGTGCTCCAAGCGCTGGGTTCGCATTTGTCGAAACCAAACCGTGGGTCACATCGCGGCGTGCCTTCGGGTGATAGATAGCGGCGTCCCCTTTCCATCCCCGGATGATCGTCACGCTGGGCTTCATAGTCGCGCCCGTAACGTTCCTCGCGTTCGTAACGATCCTCTGCCATCGCGAGTTCCTCCTTTTGATCTGCCAAAACATCGCAATCGCGGTGTTCCGCATAGATCAAAAAAGATTGCTTCGGGCAGTTCGAAGGATCCGGCTGCACGTTCCGGCCATGCACCCAATCATCACGACGATGTGTTTAGCTATGCGGAACGTTGTTGGCGGTTCCCAGTTTGGCAAGGTGTTCAAGGCATTTTTTAAACAGGAGTTCATCATGCTCAGGAAACTTTTGGTGGGAGCGTTTTTATGCGTTCTCGTGGCGCCTTCTGCTTTTGCTCAGTCCGATATCACCTGTAACCAGGCGGCCATGACGAAGCTTGAGACAGACGTGAAGGCCATCACCGATGAGATGAAAAAGGACTACGCCAACAAGGAGTTGGCGATGGCGAAGCAAGCCCTTGCATCGAATGACGCTGATAAATGCAAGACCCACATGTCGAACGCAATGAAGGGAAATGACCCGATGTGATCGTCCCAAATCACTGTGCGCAAGCAGTGCGGATCGCGCCTCAGATCGCGGGCGCCGTCCCTATGGTCGTCTCCTGAAGAGAGCTTGCGTGAGGTCGCCGTCATGCAAGAACTACAACTTCGGTGTCTTTGCTTGCGCCTCCTCCGTGAAGATATCCCACGCCGATATGAAAAGGGCGGCTATCAAAGGACCGATAACAAATCCATTGGCGCCAAGCACAGATAGGCCCCCCAGCGTTGAAAGCAGCACCACATAATCTGGCATTCTGGTCTCCTTGCCGACAAGCCGGGGACGCAACAGATTGTCCACGAGCCCGATTACCAGGAGGCCGACTGCGACGAGCACAACGGCTTTCAACCAGAGTCCGATCAAACCGAGGTAGATGGCCGCCGGTACCCATATAAGGGAGGTGCCCAGTATTGGGATTAACGAGACAAAGAACATTACGACAGACCAAAGCAAGGCTGGTTCGAGGCCCAGCAGCCGGAAGGCCAGTCCCCCGATGAAGGCTTGAACCAGCGCTATGACTAGGGTCCCACGCACCGTTGCGCGCACAACTGAAGTAAACTTGACAGAAAACTGGCGTGTATTCTCCTCGCTAAGCGGAACGACGCGGCGAAAGGCTCCGACCAGATCGCGACCATCACGGAAGAAGAAGAACAACAGATAGAGCATAAGGCTCGCCGAGACCAGGAACCCAAAAGTCCCCTGCCCGAAGCTCAAGGCTCTTTCGGCGAAGAAACTCCCACCTTCCATCAGGCCTGAGGATAATGACGCGTTCAGCTCGTCGAAGCTCTTAAACTCAAAGCCTTGAAACCACCTGCCGACGGATGCAGGAAGAGCATCCTCGATTTTGCGCGCCATGGGTTCGAGATCGATCGCACCGCTTTTTATCCGAGTGTAGAGTTTGCCACCTTCTCTAAACAGCGAAACGATGACAGCCAGTCCGGGAACGACGACCAGGCAGACACAGATACTAAGGCTGATTGCTGCCGCCGCGTTTGAGTGTGGACCGAGCATGCGGGCAACGCGGCTGTGTAAGGGATGGAACATGATCGCCAACACAACTGCCCAAAGAATCGCCGAATAGAATGGAGCCACAATGGCAGCAAAAGCCACCGTCACCAGGGCGAGAAGCAGATAGAAAAAGAAGCGGTGTTTAGTCATCAACGCCTTTCCACTGTGCGGACCTCGAAAAACTGGCCAGTTTGCGCCGAACTTCTCGAGCCATCAGGTGAAACGCGTGTGAGGGAAGATCGTTGCCCGACACCGTAGCCAACCTTCGTCCTTCGTTTGAGGTTGTATCGCACCAAGTGAGGCCGCCACTTGAACGCAGCAACGCGACCCCTCGCCGATGCTATCCGTGAGTTGACGGGCAAATCCGTGATCGACGCTACTAATCGAACTCGGTGTCTGCCCGGGTTGTTCCGGTTTGCCGTTGAAGACTTGCCTGACGGTTTAGGGCGACGCTGAAATCTGGAGCATCAAGTGCAATGTTGATACAAGCTCGTCTTCCGCGACAGGTTTTTGAAGCCGTAACATAGTGGAAAGTTCGGATGGTATGATCTGGTGAGCATAACCTGTCAGGAAAAAGAACGGGACTGCTCGCTCCTTGAGCCACCTGGCAATTTCGAAACAGGGGCCTTTGCCCATGTTGATGTCAACTACGGCCCCCGAAATCTGACTGGTGGCGATTTGTTCCAGGCAAGAATGGACGGAGGGAAAAGGGCCAACCACTATCGCGCCGGTTCGTCTGATGATGCCGGAAATTTCATCTGCCTGAAGATACGAAGTACGCGCCAAAAAGTTCACATACGGACTTTGCGGATCTTGATGCCTCCGGCGCTCCTCCCCTACCGGCTACTGGGTGCGAAATGGCGTTGGAAACACTGATGCGAGTAATCCGCGACTATGCTCAGCGCGGCTATTTTTTCAGAGATCCCCGCCCGTGGAGTGGGTGGGAAATCAGACACTCAACCGGATCATAGCTTCGGTTGTCACGAATAATTCGGACACGTAGCTCGGAAATGTTTGGCGGCAATAGCGGGGATGCTGACAAGGCCCGGAAGAAAAAGCGTCCCAGATTCATTCCCCTCTTCGAAGAAGAGCAGGCGCGCTTTCAATGCAAGTTCAGGACGCGGAGCCTAATGGGCCACCTGGGAAGCTGCCGACATCAATTCCTCGGGATTGGGCGCGCTGAATGTTTGGAGGCCACCCTTCAGAACTTCAGTGAAGCTCCAGCGTATGATGCCCTCCCGATCAATCAGGAACTGACCGACAAGTTGCCCCTGGTCGGAAGTCATCATCTGCTGATCGGCTGCGGTAATTTCATATCCTTCCCTCTTATTGATAAACTCGTCCATTGCCATTACGTCCATTGGCTCAGGCAACTCGCCCGGGAGGTCGATCCGTATCGCCATGACCGTGTCCATTCCGACTTCACGCAAGCCGAAAGCATGGTGCGAAGCCCGCACCGGGTCGGACGCTGCAAGAACTTCGGGAATCGGATGGTAACGGAAATAGAGTCGGGCGCGTTCGACCGGGGTGTTTACGACCGCTAGAGTTTGAACGCCCTTTTCACGCAGGGCCGGGTTAAGCTGTGCCATCGCCGCGACATGGCGCCGGCAGAACGGACAGTGCAAGCCTCGAAACAAACCAATCAATAATGGATTACGGCCTCGAAAATCTTCGAGCGCGATCTTGCCGTCGCCCGAGATCGCATCGAGCACGACATTCGGCGCCCGGTCACCCGGCTGCAGCGGGCGGTCGACGCTGCTCATGGGCATGGACAACCTCCTGGCCCGGCTCAGTCAAAAAAGGCAGCGGCACTCGCGCGGTCTAAAAACTTCCCGCCCGACGCTTTGCAATCGGATCATAGCACGGAAATGCCTCTGCGGTTCGTCGATTTTGCTTCCGCAGCTTCTGCCATCAAAGAAATGATCAGTTCCTGTTTGCTTTGTGACGCTGCCGGCGCCGGTCAGCTATTCTCCATGGCAAAAGCTAAATAATCGCGCAGATCTTGCGGCGACTGGATCGTACCGCGTGCACATGAAACATGCTGATGGGCGCCCGATTCGGATCGAGTAACCACCCATCGCCATCGTTTCATCCGTGAGTCGTCACCGATTGCAAGTGGCCGCCTGCCACGAAATGGAGGATTGGTCATGAAGCGCTCAAGGGCATCGGCCTTGGAAGTCTCAGCAGGGCGAGTTCGCACACCTTTTTTCCCATTTGCAGGGTCCAGTCTGGTCCTGCTTTCTCAGCATAACGCCTCATTAACGCTTCGACTTCCTGCTCAAAACTCGGCGCGAGCCTATAATGGAGGGCGACCGGGGCACCCTTATCCTCGACAAGGACATCCGGCATGTTTTGCGCTTCAGCCAGTAGGTTCCCCTTCAGTATGGCGAAAGCTGTCGGCGCCTCTAAAAGGAGGAGATGACCATCAGTACCGCGCATTTCATCGCCATGTAATCCGGCGATGGGGAACTCAATAGGTTGAAAAAGCTCATCCCGCATACAGGAGCGAGGCTGGTACTATCGCTCTACTGCCACTGGAGCAGGCTTCGTACTGCCTCATGCATTTATGACAACGCTACATGAGCCAATGAAGCTTCTGGTGGTGCTTCGCGAGCCTGTGCTTTTCGACCCACATAACCACTCACAGCAGTCGATATCGTTGTGATGATGATCTGGCTCGCATTCCGTCAGCAGGGCTTCCTTCCCTCACTCGCACGCCATTCGAGAATCTTCGCCAATAGTAAGCTTTTGGAGCGTCTCCGCTCCGCGCGGAATGAGGCGGATGTCATCGCTGCACTCGCCGGTCACAAGCGGGGCACTCCCGCCATGCGCTCCGGCGTCGACGGACCTGATAAGTTAAATTAACATCGCTCTCTAACTTAGGCCAAAGAAAGACAAAATAGCGATTACCACAACAACGAGGCCGACGAGATAGATGAGTTGGTTCATGTCACACTCCTTCGTTCTCATAACAAAACAGCCAGAAAGCCAAACTGTTCCCGAATGTTGCGCCATGCGCGTATCCGGGGTTGCCACGACGAGCCTGGCCCCGGTTTTGTCCGATCCGGAAAGCTTCTCCCTTTAAAATATACGTCGGTCTCGCAAAGCAATTTTTGACAAACTTGGAACAGGCCTGCGTGGGCGCTGTTGGAAGCCTGTGGCCAGTATAGAATGGGATGACCGCTTCGAATGCACGTACATCTGGGCAAGCAGTATGCTCTACACAGTGCAGGTTATCTTCGGTGACCCACGCCGTTGCGAGCCCTCTTGTGTTCGCATTGGCCCTTCACGTCGTGGGGCGCTGAAACACGCCTGCTCAACGCCTTCAAAAGAAAGATATCAATATGTCGCATTTTTGCGTAGCGCTTGTTACCGGCGCCGGCTCGGGTATCGGCAAAGCAGTCGCGGAGCGGCTTGTCCGTAAGAACGTCACCGTTGGTGTTCTGGGACGCAGCGAGAGTGAACTAAGGGAGACGTTCAACAAGATTGTAGCTGATGGCGGCAAGGCGATTGTGCTGGTGGCCGATATATCAGACGAAAAACAGATGAGAAGAGCTGTAGAGCAACTGGTTGATGAAACCGGGCGCCTCGATATCGTTGTTGCCAATGCCGGCATAAACGGCGTTTGGGCCCCCATTGACGACCTGCAACCTTCCGAGTGGGATCAGACCATCGCCGTCAATTTGCGCGGCACCTATCTTACGCTGCACCTGACCGTGCCGCACCTCAAAGGATGGAGCCGGAGGGCGATGTCCCCATAACCGGCGGAGACCCCGGAAGGCCTGACGATGCCGAGGTGGTCTGGTTCTTAGCCTCCCGTGGTTCGCGGCACGTGACCGGAAGGCCCATCTGGGTAGATGGGACCAGGGTTTACTGCGCTGATTACGAAGGCTTGGAAGCCGCGGCGCATTCGCGCAGGGCTCGTGCGCAGCTTCGAGAATCCGTGCGGTGCCTCACTACCTTATCAAACAATCCGCGCTTGACAGGGAGTGCCATCGGCCCGAGATGGTTTAACTATAAAACAAAGATCGAAAAATCGGCCTAAGACCCGGGATTTGAAGTTTGGGTCGGAACTTTGTTTAGCCGAGAGCATTCCACAGATTGATCTCACGTCTGGCTAGATGAAAGGCGTCGTTCATGTCCACGGTACCCTCCGGCCAACATCAGGTTACAATCCAAGATCAGGTCGTCGATCTTATCCCGGCTCTACGCGCTTTTGCGCGCACATTTGTTTCGGCCAGCCACGAGGGCGATGATCTTGTACAGGAAACTCTGTTTCGTGCGTTGCGCAGCATTGATCGCTTCGAAGAGGGAACTAATCTGAAATCATGGCTCTTCACGATCATGCACAATGTTTTCCGTACGCAATATAAGGTGCGTAAACGCGAGGCCCCTGGGGTGGTCGATTGTGCGGAGATGCCCATCCCCATGGCAGCGCCGCAGGACTGGCACGTGCTGAACAAGGATCTTCGCAAAGCGCTCCAGTCCCTGTCCCCTGAACACCGAGATGTCATAATACTCGTAGCTGGCTATGGTTTAAGTTATAAGGAAGCGGCGGATATTTGTGATTGTGCCATCGGAACAATCAAGAGCCGCCTTAACAGGGCCCGCGATGAGCTAGCCCACGAGATGCAAGGCAACCCGCTGCATTGAAGCGGGTTGCCTCATCGAAAAGGGGCCAGCGGCCAGATCTTGAATTGGAGCCGCCTAAACCATCTCACTTTTGTATGGGTCCCACGCGACCTCGACGATGTTTCGAAGGGCTCGTGCCTGCTGTCTTGGGCACGCGGGAGTCTTTGTACCCGCCAAGCGCGCCGGTGGATCCCTCGGTCTCGACAAAACTATCCCGGCTTTCTTCTTCTGACGAAAATTGCCGACTTGCTTCTTCCCAGTGCCTGGTTTCCTGCCCGTCCGGTCGCCCTTCTTCTTCTTCCCAGATCTGGTAGGGTAGCTGTCTGATGCGTTCGTCCCTAGCCCCCGGCTTTCGCGGAGCCAGCGATCGGTCCGCTTGCGGGCCGTTGGCTGCGACAGCCACCCTCGTCGTCGCGCAGTCCGACGTTCCAAAGTGATTTGGGCATTCGAGTTCGCACGGCGGTGAGCTCCAACTCGTTAGTGGCGACAGAACCAACCCCTTACGGCCAGCGGCCAGTCGCGAGATCTCTTTGGGCAGCGATGCGATGAATTGATCCGCTGAGAATTCTCGCCCTTGAACAACCCGGCACCCCCGATTGTTCCGTTTTCAGAAACTTCTCCGTCGTGAGCGTCCGGTGAGCGGATTTTGCTGAACGAGCCAGTTAGGCGATGTTCTGGCATTAGAACCAGCATTAGTGCTGACACTAATATCAGATCTGAGAGGTTGGCATGGCTCGCATGGAGATCATTTCCGGCGTTGAGCGTAGGCGGCGCATCGTTCCTGCCGGTATTCCGCGACCAAAACGCGCAACGGTTGGCGGGTTGGCATGCGGTGTTTCCTCCTCAAGGCGCCTGAAGCTTAATGCTTCTTAACGCGGCTTTGGTTCTTTAAGCCTGCAGAGCTATTTCGTGCGTCGAGTGCTTTTTGCAGGCGGTTCGCCAGCACCAGCAAGCTGTCAGGCGAATCATCGATCAACAGGTTGGCGGTACCTTGGACCTCGTCCTCAAGGAGGGCGGAGGAAAAATCCTCACCACCGGCGCTGCCTTTTTTTTGTGGTGCCATGAAAGTCGCCTATATTGGTCGCGCTCACATGGCGCCACTAAACGACAATACGCGTTCGCGCTTCCCATGCCAACACTAGCGCCAGGTTGAGGGAACGGACCGTCGGTCCCAAGCGTTTTCGTTAGTATAGCGAGACTTTCAACCAGAATCTGAGAACGCGATGCCTTCCTCCCTCATCGACAAGTTCAACTATGAACCGACAAGCAATATATTGTCGATATGGCGCTTGCCGTCGGGAAAGCGGTATGACTACTGCGATGTTCCGCCGGAAACAGCGGAACAGTTTAAGCTCGCATTCGCCAAAGGCCGCTTCTTCAACTCGTTCATTCGCGGTAAATTTAAGTACACACGGGATGATGCCTCCACTGCTATCCATTCAGTAGAGGGGCTTTCGCGCGCATCAGACGCGAGCGGGCACTCGGTGAAGCGGGTCCATTAGGAATGCGCGCAGGGCCTGTTCCGCATAATCGCCGGCTTCGCCTTTACGCTTTAGCCGAACGGCGTCTACGGCTTCTCGAAACAACGTAACTACTTTGAGCGAACGTGGGCTGTGGTGGTTTACGCAGTAAAGGGGGCGATGATTGCGAACGCATCAGGAAGTGGCCGAAATTCATCGTTCCCGCAACTACGATGTCGTTACCTCACAAGATCTCGCCGCCGCGTCAACCTGGCAAATACGAGGGTGGGCGGCGGACTGTACGGCGGCACTTAGGCCTTTGGTGGCTGATATCGCTACCGCCGAGCCTGAAGCGCTCATCTCTGCACTGAACGGAAAGATAAACAGCCTCGAAATGGATACTGCCTTGGATTCTGTTATCGAAGCCGCGAAATCCGCCGGCTGGGGCAGCGAGGAGATCGGCAATGCGGTGATGCGATTAGCGCGGGAATACGAGGGAGCAAAGGGCGCCATTTTTGACTGAGGTCAACTCTCAGAATCTAAGGTTGCTCTCGCGTTCCGGGCGCCGCCTCGCGCTGTTCGGCGACGTCAAGGTCAGTCCTAACGATGTAATTATCAACGTGCTGACGTGCGGCTCTGCGCGGGGCATCTACGTTGGCGATCTCATTCGGCAGAATTTCGCTGTTTGTTCAGAAGAGCTCGTTCACTGCGACATTAGCCGGCTCGATCGATTTTTTTGCTTTTTTGGTCATTTTCATGAGGAACTTCTTTCCTACCCACTTCATCGTGGCGGTTGATCAGCGACGTGTGCGAGCCAAGGCGATCGCTGCAAACCCGATGACTACGATTGTGAGAATAGCGGAGGTGGGTAGCGGCCTGCTCACTCGCAGGCCGCCTTCCACGCCGCCCGGATTTGCGGCAGAGCGAAACAAGTTGCCGTGGGTTATCTCTGTGCGAGGTGCGCCCTTCAGATATCTGGCAAGGACACCGGCCATTATTCGTGCCGTACTATTGGGAGCTAAAAAGTGGCCAAGCCGCGCCAATCTGGCGGCACTGCCGAGAGTCAAGGAAGCGCGCGGACGATCTACAAGTCGCACGATCGAGCGAGCGGCTTTTCGCGGATCATAGACAGGTGGAGGTGCGGTCAGCGCGTGTCCCGTATAGTTAGCGCTGTGCGCGATTCCAGGGGTGTCGAGAAACGTCGGATAGACGTCGCAGATATGAATGTCGCGATAGGGCGCTAACTCGGCTCTCAGCGACTCGGTAAACCCTTTGAGTCCGAATTTGCTGGCGGAATAAGCAGCAGCATAAGGCGCTGAGGCGAACCCGCCGAGCGAGATCATATTTATGAATGTACCATGCTTCTGGCGCTTGAAAATTGGTACTACTGCATAGGCGTCGTTGAGATGCCCGATGAGGTTCGTTCGGATCACCTGCTCATGGGCTTCCTGTGGCGTCTCGTCAAATTTTCCCACCGCACCGACCCCCGCGTTGCTGAACCAGACGTCGATTTCGCCGAAGCTTAGAGCTTTCTGTGCGAGCTGGCGCACCTCATCCGCCTTGGTGACATCGGTGGGTACAACCAAAACCTCGCCTCCCAGTTTCCGGCATCGCGAGGCCACAGAATGGAGTGCTGATGCGTCTCGCGCCGCGATCACCAATCGAGCACCGCGGCGAGCAAATTCTTCAGCGGCCGCCTGTCCAATGCCGGATGATGCGCCAGTGATGACGACGACTGGGTGGTGGGTTCTCTGTTGCAGCATTTGCACATCCTCTTACGATTTATGGCGTTCGAACGCCGGGGCATATCCGCAGGCAGGCTCAGTCGCCTTCGCCGGGGTAAGGTGCGTTGGACAGCAAACGAGCAAGATGGCTAGTGTTGCGCGCGAGCATGCCCGCCATAATTTGCACGGCCTCTGGAACTTGCTTCAGGTCTATGAAGTTTTGGCTACCCATGGCTTCGCCGACCCAGTAGCAGACAGCATTCGCCGCGATTGTAAAACCGACATCGTTCAACGCCTGGAATAGCTCAGCCGAAACATGGTGAGCTCCGTCTTCGTTGCCGACGACTGCCACGGCTGCGACACGCCCATAGGACACCATACGTCCCTGCTCGTCAGTCTCGTCCAAAAACGCATCCATGCGCTCAAGTGCCCGCTTGGCCACGCTCGAGGGCTGTCCGAGCCATATAGGCGTTCCCACGATTAGTATTTCGGCGGATAGGATCTTTTCGCGAATCTGCGGCCATTCATCACCTTTGCCCTCGTCGGATTTTACTCCAGGCAGAATGGCATGATCGGCGAGCCTGATGGTTTCTGTCTCGACGCCCTCTTTTTTCAGTTCGTCGGCAATCAGTGATAGCATGCGTTCGGTTGAGGAGCCGTCTGACGGCTTTGTTTTCAGGGTACAATTCAGGGCGATTGCATTCAGCGACATTTGGTGAAGCCTCGTTGGTTCAAAGATTGTCAGCAAGATCACCGCTCAAGCTCAACCCTCAGCTCGCCAAAGGGTTCCGAGATCTGCGCGGTTGGGGCCTTTTGTGAAGCGCCCACCGGACTGCATGCTGATGCTCGCACTCTCGACGCACCTCATAGTTACCGGTTCAGCTCCGGTCCGAGGAGGCGCGTGTACCCGACCGGCGCGGTGCACTGATGAGCGTGTCGACTTCCCCGCTCAAACAATTATGCGTGGCTTACGCCCAAGCGGCCATCTTCCGCGCTGAATTGCGTGCAAAGAGGGGTGCCGACCAATCTCCTAAGGGAATACGACGTCGCGTGTCGTGAAATCGTGGAAGATGTCGTGCGCCATCTGGCACTTCAAGATCCCATAAGGGACCGCTAAGCTGCCTTGCGACTTAGGGATCCTGTCGTCGGCTCCTGTTGTTGTCTGGGAACGGTACGACGATTTATCGTCATCGGACAATCGACAGAACCTTTTCGTCTTTCTGCGGTTTGAGCTCGGGCAAAATGCAAGGGCCTCCAAAGCACGCGGATATCGCTCTCGCGCTCGAATCTCACGCGAAGGGTTTCCCAGAAAGTTCAGTCGGCAAGCGGGTTACCTTTCAAAGTGAAGCCGCCCAGTTGCCCATGCAGGGACCAGAGAAATCGGGACTTTTCGTAAACAACCTCGGCGACGGAGTTGAGCGCCTGCGGTGCAACTCTCCTGAGAACGACGGAGCCGAACCCGGAACGGAGTTCACCTGAAGACGGGAACTGTCCCAATGTTTGTTCGTCCCAACACACTCTGAAAGACGGCACGTTGTCGGGCACTTCAACCTGCCACGATATCTCGATCTTTCCAGATTTGCCGCTCAGCACGCCGTGCCGCGCAGAGTTTAGTGCCAGTTCGTGGAGCGCCATGCCGAGATTTTCGACGGCGGTTGGTGTTAGCATGATGGCGGGCCCGACAAACATAAGCGCTTCAGCCCGGCCGAAGGGCTTGAGCTGGATGGCGACAAGATCAGCCATCGTGGCACCTTCCCAATCCGCCGATACGATTAGGTCGTGTGATGCTGAAAGTGCCATTATCCGCTGCGTGATATGATGCTCGAAAGTTGGGCGGTCGTAATTACCCTGTGCGGTCTGACGGATCATAGACAATATGATGGAGTACTGGTTTTTGACGCGGTGATTGACCTCGCGCAGAAGAATGCGAATGCGCCGTTCACGATCTTTAATGGCGGTTATATCGCGCGCGATCGCAGATGCGCCGACGATATTGCCCGCAGCGTTCCTAATCGGCGACACGGTCAACGAGATCGCAACATAAGTCCGATTCTTGAGCTGCCTCACCGTCTCAAATGCCGAAATTCGATCACCTCGGCTGACTCGCGCCAAGATCGCGCGTTCCTCCTCCTCAAGATGGGGCGGAATAAGCTTGAAGATCGGGGCTCCTATCATTTCATTCGCGCTGTAGCCAAAAAGCTGCTCGGCTGCCCTATTCCAGGTGCGCACGGTGCCATCGAGGTCTTTGCTAATGATCGGATCGAACGAGGAATCGACAATCGCAGCCAGTCTGGCCCGATCGAGTTCCGTGGCATCGACGTGAGTTTCGCTTCTTTCCGAGTGCATATCAATCGATCGCCCGAGTGTCCCGCCGCATCAATGTGTTCCAGCATGTGCGTAAACGACCTCAATGACCGAAGGTTCCGACCTGGCGCCGGAATGACAAACTCAGATCCCGATTAACGTGGGATTGATCATCTGGTCAGGCCGCAGGCTGTTTGCCTGGAATTAGGAGGTAGGGAAACCTTCAGTTTGGGTAAGCGCAGTTGTCCTTCAGCGCCGCTTGGGGCTTGGCCGTTGCCACGGAGCGTCGCTATATACGAACTAGCGAAAAATGCAGCGAACCCGCGAAATTTGGGCGGACCGCAGTTTTGTGGGCCCTCCCATAAAGGCGATGAACTTCCCTCCGTATGCATGTTGAAGAAATCCGATCGGCTCGTGCGAAACAAACTTCGCCTTAACTGGTTGGGGAGTACATCTATCTATTCCACTCATGCGCAGGCGCGCGGCCGGCAGCGATTGATGGGAAGATTGATCCATCCCGCCGCGGCGTACAACAATCGACGCCTTGTGCGCAAAGGAGAGCCGTGTTGAACACGTCCGTGCCTTGGAGTTCGAGTTTCGCTGGCAAGCGTGTCCTTGTCGTTGAGGACGAGTTCCTGCTTGCCGACGAAACCCGACGCCAACTCGAACAATTGGGGGCGATCGTGGTGGGTCCGACTCCGCAAGTCACGGCAGCGCTGGTGCTCATCGACAGGCAGATGATCGACGTCGCAATCCTTGATATCCTGCTCGATGGTGTCGAAGTTTTTCCGGTCGCCGAGCGTCTCAGGGAACGCGGTATTCCTTTTGTCTTTGCGAGCGCGTTCGGATCGTCCGCCATACCAGAGCGTTTCAAAGGGTATGTTCTCTGCGACAAGCCAATAGAGCTCGAGAATATCGCTCGCGGGCTCTTTGAGCCAACCAATCGAGACCACTGACCCGGGTTCGCTTGTTTGAGTTCAGGTCTTTTTGCTGGGAGTCAGAAGCGCGCTGGGCCGTTCGACAGAAGCGAGCCGATGCGGAGTGTATGGCCAGCAAACAATCGGTCGGTCAGGAGGTCAATGCTTTCTGGATGAAATCGTTTCGGCAGCAATACTGACGTATCGCCCCAAAAATCTTTTCCGGCCGTTAAGGTGACGGGCTCAACGTTATTTAGCATCCGCACTAAGGCGATAGCTATTTGTGATCTGTGTTCCAGCGCGCAAACGCAACTACATGGTCTTTTCGCTCCCCAACCGGGATCAATGGCAGATAGTCCCCCTCGGCAAATAATGCCGGCCATATGCACATGAGGCGAAGGCCCTTGACAATCAGCTGAAACTTGGCTGTCGCTGGAGCTGATGGATTTTTACCAGTGTGCGGATAGCCGGTTTGAAGAGGGTGCCGGTTGTCTGGGTCAACGAGCGCGTACTGCAGATATTCGCTCCCCTGATAGAAATCTGTGTTCGCAGAAGTCATGAAACTCCCGCAGGAATGTAGCATTATCAGTCGCGAGCAACGCCGATACGTAGTCGGAGAGCTGCGCCTCATAGGCTACTTTCACGCTCTCCCATGACGTAGCGACCTTTGCCTCGCGAGGCGCTTTTATCAAGTAGGCTGTGAACCGTTTTTGCAGACCATTTATCGCATCGCGGGAAAGATCGAAGGGCAGCACTGCGAGGAGTGCTTGAAAAATCATCCACTGGACGTTCAGTGCAATCAAAGGCGTCTGGAAGCGCGTTGTACTGGTTAGGATGATGTCGGGATTAAAGTCCCAGCCTAGGATCCAAATCTCCCTTCGAGCGCGTTCAAATGCGCTGCGCACCTGCTTGAAGTAATCTGCAGCGTCGACAAGGATCGATATCCTGTCCGCGATCTCGAATTGTTGCCCGCTTTGAATATAGATGCACTCATCGGAAAAACACCGGTTTCCCATCGCTTCTTCACTCGGTGATGAAGACAACGGCCGTGTATTAAAAATATCGCCTTAATTGGTCGGCTTCTTCTTCAAGTAAATTCGCGACATCGTCTATCGGCATGTGGGTAGCGCAAAGGTGAACTGCGCACTCCAAGAAACGTATTGATGAACGACGCAAATAGGCTTCTCGTTCGCTCTCAGCGAGTTGTTTTATAATTCGATACTTTTTTCCATCGTCTGTCATGGCACCAAACCTTGAACACGCATCTAGCTGCCGAATCTACCACAACCTTGTTGGCTTGAAGTTGTTCCCGGGCGCCCTGCTAAGTACACCTCGGGTTAAGTGGGAGGGCCACTTTCGGGCAATCTCAGCCAGAATTGCACTCCCGATGACCGAGGAACGAGAGGGAACCGAACGGCTGCGTTGCGCAGCCCACAGCACGGCAAATGCTGCGGCTGCGGCCGCAGCTCCGAAAAGGAGTGTTGATGCGCGAGGATCGACCCGGGCAGACGGTACATCAACATCGTATCCGGCTTCTTTGAGCTTCTGCCGAAGATCGGCCAGCTCCCTACGCAAGTGCTGAATTTGCTTTGCCTGGCTCATGGGTTTTTGTTCGCCCACAGATCCTGAAGCCGTGTCGATGATACCCTTTGGTATGGTTTCTCCGATCCGCGTTGGTTTCGCCATTGTCCTATCCTTGATCATTTATGCTGTGAGGAAAAAGCCGTACCATCCGTTACCCGCGGCGGCGGCACTGGAGAGAGCGCCGCAAGTTTTGCGCCCGCCTCCAGGCAGGCAGCGATGAAGTGTTCGCGGGCGACAGCAGCAGGAGCTCTACCATTAAGAGCGGCCCGGCAGGTGAGGCAGCACTGCCTATATTGCTCCCCATCAATCCGCGGCCACCCGTCCTGAACGAGAGCGAAGGCCTCGTTGACCGACGAAACCGTATGCTCTTTTCCATGCGGCAAGTTTATGTGAAGCGGTGTGGACCATATGAGTTCGGTATAGATCATTTGTCGCTCCGAGGGCTCGATCCGCGGTAACGCGGGAAACAACATGGTTGCCACCCAACGCCGCAACGGCCAGGAGGTTCCCACCCCACAACAGCATTTCTCCTTGGAACACATAGAGCGCTATTGAGTTCGACAGATGTTTAAAACGGCATTTTGCCGATTCCAAAGGAGAAATACGATGTTACTTCGATCAGTAGCCGCAATAGTGTTCGTCGCTGCAGCCGTGACCCCCGCGGTGGCCCAGCAGGACATCGTGTGCGACGAAGCTTCAATCATGAAACTTGAACAGGGACTTGGTCAAATTCCCGACGGGGCAAAAAAGATTGAATCGGCAAAAGAGATAACGATGGCCAAGGAAGCTATGGCGGCAAATGACATTGAAAAATGCAAGTCGCATCTTGGAAATGCGGTCAAAGGCATGGATGCGATGTAACCGATACCGGAGGGCGCGATCGGGTTCGCGCCCTCCGTGTTCAGCCGGAAACGTTCCCGGGATAAGTACTGGTTCAACCCCGTGTGAGCCGATATATGGCGGGTCAATGCGAATCGGGGAGACCAGACCTTGGACGAGACCCCATCACGTTTCGCTCAATTAACCTAACAGGCCTTGTATAATGTGCAGCCCTGCTTGGAGATGGGGAAATGAGTTTGGTTGAGACGACAGGATCGAATGATGCGGGGTTGGCATTCACACGATCTGAAAAAATCCAGCTGGCGCTTAAACTCGTTCTACCTGTCGTAGCCGGTGCTTTCCTGATGGCTGCGATCTACGCATCGGTGTACTGGTCGGCGGGCGGCGCCGATGATGTCGCAGCCGCGCGCCAGACCCGCCTGTTCCAATTGGTGATCTCGAAACTGAGGATGGAGCTTGCTCACGAACAGGAAAGCGTGACGGTCTGGGACGAGGCCATTGATGCCGTAACCGCCCAAACAAAAGACCAGGAATGGCTGGACATGAACCTCGGGCGGTGGATGCACACGTACTTCGGACACGATGGTGCTTTCGTACTGTCATCGGCCGGGCGCCCCGTTTATGCTTTCTGGCGCGCAGAACGGCGCGGGCCAGAGGCCTTTGACGAAGTCGCCGATGCCGCCATGCCCTTGATCAGAAACTTAAAATCGAGGCTCGCCGCAGGCGACGAGAGCGGCATCACGCAACAAGTCCTTTCCATCGGGGAGAGCGACTTTGTAGTGATTGATGCAAGGCCGGCGGTGATCAGTGTCAAACCCATCGTTTCTGATACGGGCAATCGCATGCAGGCGCCAGATGAGATCTACCTTCATGTCGCGGTGCGCTACCTGGATCGTCGCTATCTAACGACGCTTGGTGAAGAATATGCTTTCGATGATCTACAGTTCCACAATGGAATTATTGGTGATCAATCGAGGGCGACGGCACCGTTGACCACACGTTCGGGTCAGGTGGCCGGTTACTTTTCTTGGTCACCTTTCTCGCCCGGAGCCGACTTGATTCGAGCGACCACTCCCATCCTAGCAGCGACCACAGCGTTGATTTTGGCTTTGACAGTCTCAATGGGTGCCTCAATCTGGAACCGGTCACGGCGCTTGAAAACGAGCCAGGCACAATTGAACCATCTTGCCTTTCACGACGGATTGACAGGGTTGGCCAACCGGCGAACGTTTCACCGACGCCTTGCTGAAAGGCTCAACGGCGCGAGCAAGCCGCGTGAACTTGCAGTTCTGTACATGGATCTGGACCGCTTCAAGCAGGTCAACGATATGCTTGGACACCCAGTCGGCGACGCATTGATCATAGCGGTGGCTAAACGATTGAATGAGGCCGCCGGACTTGCCGAAACAATTGCGCGCATTGGTGGAGATGAATTCACTGCAATCATAGCCCATACAAACCGGCAGGATGTCGAAAAACAATGTCAGCGGCTGATCGACGCGATCCAGGAACCCTTCGAGGTCAAGGGGCATCCCATTCGAATTGGGCTCAGCATCGGCGTGTCCATGTTGGGGAGTGCGCATGGCACCCAACACAAATCGGCGGACGAAATGATGCGCGAGGCCGATATCGCCCTCTATCACGCCAAGGGCGCGGGACGGAACTGCTATGCCATCTTTGGCGCGCACATGGACGAACTGATCAAAATGCGCCGCGAGCTCGAGCGAGATCTACGCGCTGCTCTCGAAGCAAAGGATCAGTTCGAAATCCATTACCAGCCGGTCTATTCCGCATTGGGCCGCCAGATTACGGGCGTCGAAGCCCTGCTAAGGTGGAGGCATCCTCTCAAAGGTTTGATACCGCCGGATATGTTCATCGGTCTTGCAGAGGAAATTGGGGTTATTGAAAAGATTGGCTCCCTTGTCCTTAAGGAGGCCTGCACTGCCGCCTTGCCATGGGAGGGCCTCGGACTTTCCGTCAACGCTTCGGCGCTTGAGATGCGGAACCCGAACTATGCCCGCAATGTGCTGGCCGTTCTTAATGAACTGAAATTCAAGCCGGAGAGACTGGAAATCGAAATCACCGAGACAGCGCTTGTCGATGAAGACGGGCAGTGCGAGAAGAACATACGCGCACTTAGAGCGGACGGCGTTCGCTTCGCTCTTGATGATTTTGGCACGGGTTTTTCTTCCTTCGGGCGCCTACAGCGTCTGGAAGTCGACCGTATAAAGATTGACCGTTCTTTCGTGAGTGGTTTCGGAACGCCGGGGGGAAACGAGGAAATTGTTCAGGCAATCATAGGTCTGGCGCACGCCAAGGGGCTGAAGACGACCGCCGAAGGGATCGAAACAATCGAGCAACAAGAGGCGCTGTGCCGCTTGGGATGCGACGACCTACAGGGTTTTCTGTTATCTCGCCCCGTGCCATCGAAGGTCATCTCTGAGATCCTGCAGCAGCGCGGATCGACCATTGAGACGTAGGCCCCATCGTGAACGACGTGCCCGTGTTGTGAGTTGAAGGTGCCAATAGCACCTTAACGCGAAGGCGGAGTAAGAGCACGAACGTCACCTTTCGAGTGAAGGAAATCGGCGGTCGTGCAGAGCGTCAACTGCGCCGAGAACCGTTCGCCTAACAAGCGAAGCGCGGCATCATGTGTCTGGTCAGCGCCACTACAAACGGCATCTTCGAGCACAAGGACCCGGTAGCCGAGATCGACGGCGCCGAGCACAGTCGCGAGGACGCAAACGTCCGTTTCCCCACCCGTCAGCACCACCGTATCCACCCCGCATTGTCGCAGTGTTTGATGAAGTTGGCCTTCGAGCCAAGGTGAGTAGATGCGTTTGTCGATGATCCTTGCGGGCGGAACAAGTCGGGCCAAGCAAGCTGGAAGCTCCAACAATTCTCTGGGCAGATGCTCCCCTGTCATCATCCACCATTTTGCGTAGTATTGAGCCCACATGCCCGGCGCGTCCTGCGCGCGTTCCGGTGGGATGAAACGGGTAAAAATGGTCTGCTCTGGAAAATTGGCGGAGACCTCCGCGACATTGGGTAGTACCCTGGACATCCATTCCACTCTCCACGGCGTGTCCTCATTGAAGAGCCGTTGCATGTCGATGCAGAGATGCTTCCAGTTACGAGCCAAGTTCAAATCTCCCTCCGAGCTTGCCGGCGGTCGTCCGGCGCATCATCCTTCGAACTCAATTTGTGTATGATCGTTCCCTGAGAATGTGCGGGGGTAGCGAGCCGGCCTTGCACCAAAATCGCTCAAGCCGAGTGCCTTTGATTTTTCACTTAGTGACGCCCACCCTGCAAACAGCGGGTTACGTCGAGGGGCGACCGCGAGCAGGCTGAAACCACCTCGCAATTGGTCTCTCGCGAACTATGGTCAGCTAAGTTTTGGGAAAGGGAACATTGAACATCGAACGCCGTTGTTCGGAGATCGCTGGTGTAAAAGCGAGAAAGGCCAGCTCGTCGACCGAACCAACGCGGCAACGAACCTCACGGCGTTTGGCTGAGCTTTCGAATCTGGACGGGACGAATGACGGATGCATGAGCCAAGCTTTGCGCCCTCGGTGAGACTGGGGTTGCTTCGATGATCAACCGGCTTGGTAGCTGTCGTTGCGGTCAGGTCAAATACGAAGTTCGCGGGCCGCCGTTGCGGGTCGGGATTTGCCATTGCACAGATTGTCGACAGGAAAGCGGCTCGGCGTTCACTTTCTTTGGTGTTTGGCCGCAAAGCGAATTCGACGCAGCTGGTAATACAGTGCTCTACGAAGGGCGAAGGTTCTGTCCTCGATGTGGCTCCAGGATGTTCAGCTGTGAGGGGAATGAAGTCGAGATCAAACTGGGTACGCTGGCCGATGCGCCAACTTCATATCTTCCCACTTATGAACTCTGGGTCAAACGCCGCGAACCATGGTTGCTTCCGATTGACGGAGCCGAGCAACATTGGGAGGATCGCCGACCCCCATCAGGCGATTGAGGTTTCTCTGTTCGCCCCGCCACCCGTCCGGGTTCTTTGACGCAAAGCGCCAAGCTCGGTTACATTTGGGAGAAGTGTCCCATAGCCCAAGCTTGGCCGGTGAGCCAGCACCACTGCGCCCAGTGTTAGAGCGGGGCACGGCGGTTACTGGCTCACCGTAGTTGCAGGTTAAGCTGCCTTTGCCTTCATATTTGCCGCGCTAACCGCTAACTGGGTCAATTTCTTGTCCGTAGCGCCTTCCTCCTGAAGGGTGGCGTCGAGCAAGGCGACTGCGTCCTTAAGACCCAACTGTTGGGCCCAGGTTTTCAGCGTGCCGTATCGGGCGATTTCGTAATGCTCAACTGCCTGGGCAGCAGAGATGAGGCCAGCGTCGATCGCCGGTGAGCCTTTGAACTCTTCGATGATCTCCTCTCCCTCAGCAATCAAACCCTGGACCGCCTCACAGGTCTTGCCCTGGGCACGTTTCCCGATGAGTTCAAAGACTTGCTGGAGCCGTTCCACATGCCCCTCCGTCTCGTCTCTATGCTTCTCGAACGCGGCCTTGGTGTCACTTGACTGGGCGGCACGGGCCATCTTCGGCAGCGCCTTCAAGATCTGACGTTCAGCGTAGTAGATATCCTTCAGAGTCTCGTGAAAAAGCTTCTCCAGATTTGCTTCAGCCATGTGTTCCTCCTTGGTTGAGGATACTCTAACCTGACTTGCAGCAAAAAGTTCCGGGCTCGTGTGCAGCTCGATCACAGCCTGGCTCTCCGGCCTCCCGCTTACGGGACCATTCGGAACCTATCTCTCGCGATGAAGTTATCTTGAGAGGCTACAACCAAGCCACCATGGCGACATCTCGCCAACAACGCCGTTATCGGGCGGAGATTAGGCATGCCGTTGTTTTATTTCAGGACGACCGATCAAGAGGGGTTTAGCGCCGATGATCGTGGCTTCGAGTTCCCTGACGAAAAATCCGCTCTCGCGGAGGCGAAGGTAACACTTGCTGAAATGGCAGCAGATGGACTGCCGCTAGATCCCGTGTCGATGATTAGCGTGCAGGTCATGAACGAGGACCGTATTTTGCTGCTGGAAATGCGGCTCGTCTTGGAAATAATTCCGAACACGAACTGGTCGGACACCGGCAACGACAGGCTCTCCGATTTGCTTGAGTCGCGACAGGGCCGAGGAACATAAACCTCGAGCTGGTTCAAAAAGGAGATGGCCAACACTAGCCGATGAGATGCTCCTGCCAGTCCGCAACATCCTTTGCTGACGGAACCCGTTGGGGCCCTCTCGCTTCGGGCGTTAGTAACAGCGCTGTGTTGCCAGGTAGCACCCAGCGTCGATCAAGATCGGCGGGCCGTTGTTGCCCGCCTCCTCCATATCGAACATCCTCGCTAGACCAGACTATTGTCCAGTGGTGAAACTCCGGAGGAGCGAATAAAGGATCGGCCAGGCTGGCAATCACCAGATCACGACCGAGATTTATGAGCAGAAGGCGATCATCCTTGCCTTGCGCGGTGAGGTATCGCAATAAGAGGCAGCGATCGCTCAAAACACTTCCATCCACCGCTGCCGGCGGCTCCCCTTCGCCAACGACCGGAATGCACCGCGGTAGGGCGATCAGGTCTGTGTGCAAGCATGTCTCCATCGCGCCCGGCGTCATCCGAAGCAAGCTTGCAACGCTCGAATGTTGATCGATCACACGGATCGGGCATGTTCCGTCTGATTTGCTGGTCCCTGTAACTCGCGAACTGCCACAGGAAAGCAAATCTCCCATCTCGTACGCTCGAGCTGTTGTCCTTTGCAGCGTCGCTGAAGTAGAGGAAAGGTGTGCTCGCTGAAAACTCTTGCCCTTGGAACAACATCGGCGTTTGAGGTCCGAGAATAAGAAGCGCCATCATTGCCCTGAGGCGTGCGCCGCTCGTCAACTGATGGATGCATTTTCCGCTCGCCGAGTTCGCGATTTGATCATGATTGTCGAGGAAATGCACGAAATTCGCCGGAAGCAGATCGCGCGCTGGCTTGCCCCGGGCCTTGTTCTGCCAGTTGTATCTTTGGCCCTGGAAAAGGTAACCATATTTCGCTGCCGACACGAATTCCTGCGGTTGGCCCCGATAGTCGTAGAGATAGGCCTCGCGCCGACCGGTAAGCGCAACCTTGGACGAATGATGGAAATCCATTCCAAACGGCGTTCATGCCAAGCCCCCTCGTTCTGTGTCTCGGACCAAGTTCGCGTCCTGAGGTTCGTTTTCGGCGAGCAGGTACAGCTTCTTCACGCCCGCTGCCCGTCGACAGGCGTTCGCCATCTCTGCCACAATGTGCTTCTCGCTTTTGTCTTCAAGTGCCTGAGTGGCGTCAATCCTCAGCCCATCAAAGTGAAACTCCTCGATCCAGCAGACAGCATTGCAGATGAAATAGGTCCTGACTGCATCACAACCGTCACCGTCCAGATTCAGCGATCTGCCCCACTCGTTGCGTTCGCCCTTAAAATACGATGCAGCGAATCGATCAAATCGATCCCCGGGCCCGAAGTGATTGTAGACGACATCAAGAATAACACCGATGCCGACAGCGTGCGCGGCGTCCACGAACGACCTCAGATCGTCCGGCGTGCCGTAAAGTCGCGTGGGAGCGAAGAGTAGAACGCCATCATAGCCCCAGCCGAAGCTGCCCAGGAATTCGTTCACTGGCATCATCTCGATCACCGTTACACCGAGATTGCGCAGATGTTGCAGCCGTTGTCGCGCTGCTGTCCAGGTCCCTTCTGGCGTAAAAATGCCGACGTGTAGCTCGTAGACTACTTGGCCTTGCGGGGGTACCCCAGTCCAGCCCTGGTCGCGTCAGATGAAATCTGACGGTTCGATGACCTGCGAGGGTCCCGTCGGTCCGAGTGGCTGGAACCTGGAAGCAGGTTCGGCTTCCAGGACCCCGTCATTATCGAGGTCCAAATGATAGTTTGTCCCGATGCCCAAACCAGCTACGAGGCCAGAGAAATATCCATTCCATTCAGCGTGGAGTGGGTAATGTCCATTATCGGTGACGACCGAAACGCGCTTGCGCGCCGGCGCCCACACTCGAAAGGATACCCCTTCCCGCATCGGTTCTGCCCCAATGGGAAAACGCCGGCTGATCAGTGCCTCGTGCGCACTCGGACTCATCTTACATCCTCCATTAGCCGGCATCACTCGAAGGGAGAGGGATGGAGCCTAACCGTGAACTTTGAGCCAAGTTCCAAGGACGCTAGCTGGCACCGCACTTCCTGCGGCATCCGATCTGACTGTTTTCTGCCTGGAAGGGTGCTTGGCATAGACGCTGACCAGCGTAATGTCGCCTAAGCTCGGGGCTCACCAAGAGGGCCTCATGGCGACGCATGCTCTTGCGGATCCGCGGCAACGAGACGGTGCAGGATATTCCAGGCTCTAATGTATTTGTCGGTCGGGCGTCCAAGCTGGACCAAACCACAGGAGCCAGAGAGCCGCAAGAATGGGAAGGGACCCAACGGTTAACAATATTACGGCCACCATGATTCAAACCTCCGTCGGGACATGGTGTTGTGGTATCGGCCCGTCGCATCACATGCATTGCCGTCAGTCAAGACCCAACAAACCGGCACTGTTTTCGTTCCACTGCTGCAGCACGCTCCGTGATGGGCCTGCGCTGCCACCTGCTGCATCGTCGAGGCAAGTTCGGTGGTCTTGCCTGCTCCCGTCGTAGTGCGATCAAGAGAAGAAGCGACTGGTCGCGCGGCTGGGAACCTTTGTCAGGATCAGCAGTTAGTTCCTGGTATGAACGTCATCCCTGCAAAAGGGAAGTCGGGTGAACAAACGAATGTCGTCAAGACAAAGAGAAAATCGGAATGGAAAGGCTCCAACTACCGGGACCGGAGAGGTGAAAGCGCAATGACGGCGTGGAAGGAAAAAACAATCCGCACACTGGCGTGCTCCCTCCCCTTGAATTGAACAGGTGAGAAGTCGTGAAATCTGCCGATAGAGATGTAGTAGCGCTTTCCGAACAGCTTCGAGCGATGACGGATGACGAACTGTTTACCCGCATGGGCGAACTGGAAAAGGAAAGTGAGCGACAATCGGTACCAGACCAAGCCGTCTTGGCAACGATCGCGCTTGTGGAAACCGAAATCGAAAGACGTTTTCCAGGTCAACTCATGGCTCCTTACCGTGAATGGCGGCGCCGCGAGATCTTATAGCCCCCGGCGTCACGCATTGCGAGGCGCGCTCTAGCCGTGCAAGCCCCTCAAGGATGGCCGCATCACAGAAGCCGCTGACGTCTTGCGCAGCGCAGCGCCGCCTGCATTTCGGAACAGAACTGGAGATCCCGGCAAGTACGGCACACCCTATGGCACCGACTGCACCTCGATGCGCTATATCGTAAGGCGTTTTCAGCGATCGCGGCGTCATCGAATGATCGCGATTGCGTTCCTCCCGGCCAGATCGGCAGGCCTACGATGATCTGCAACAAGTATCTGAACGAGAGCTACCTGGGCACTAGATCCGCAACCCGGCGACCTTGGTGGCTGAACCCTTTGCCGAGCGGCCCCAGCATGTCGTGAGCCGGGAAAGCGAAAAAGCGTCGACGGATGGCGCGCAAGCTCGCCGCGTGAGGATGCGGCAGTGACGTTTGGCATACAAATGTGAGAGTTGCTGTTTCGGTTTTGCTGTTCACGTCTTCGTCCTCCCGGCCGTATCGGGGCACTATCCGCCGAGCAACTATCATGTTAGGGTTGCAGGGCTCGGGCGAAAAACGTCTTAGAATATAACCCGACCCAGCCCGGTTGTCCGCCGAGCTGTGGATCTTGAGCCTTGTTTACCCTTTTGCACCACGCGCTTGGCCAACCGGCCAGGCAAACCCCCAAGGAAGGAGCATATAATGAACCGCATTGCGACTTTATCCGCGATTGTTGCCCTCTCCGTCTTAAGCATCAGCGAAATTGCTTATGCCCAGGGTGCCGAAATGAACTGGCCGGCCAACATTGAGAAAACGGTGACTGACTTCAAGGGCGACAAGGTTAGCGTTGTTCAGGTCAGCACGCTGGCGGAAGCGAACCAGACGCGCATGTGGGTGGAAAAAGCGACTCCCGAACAACGCAAAGCGTTGCTCACGGCGGTCGAAGGCAATAAGGCCCTTGCCGAGCAGCTGAAATCGCAAAAAATCGAGATGGAAAACATCGCAGGCGCCGAACAGGCCGCGGACGGCGCATTGATCATATACGTTCGCTGAGCCCGACAGACGCGGGATGCGAAGCTTGAAACTGTCGCGTCCCGCATCTGCCAAGATTTGCCGGGAGAGCAACTCCCCGGCGCTCAAACTGACTATCAGTACACTCGTCGGTTCCGCGCGACTGAAAGGGCGGAGGCGACGGTTATTCGTGCCGCTTTCTTGGTGCCGCGAGATGAGCGCTTGGATATGCGCTTCGCTTGTATATCTCGACTTAAACAGCAGGATTTCTGGACGGTTGTGCGTCTATCCGTAACGGTTTTTCTTTGCGCCCTTCCGCCGGTAATTGGTACCCTTGCACTTTGATGCCGCGGGGGATTGCGGCCTATCCTGGCGTACCGACCAAATCAGCGATCAGAAGACCTGGTAGGCCAAGCATCCCGGATGGGATCCTTTCGCCTTCGTCGTGAAGCGGCGGGTGATCTCCAGCGGTGTCCGCCCTAGGAACTTCCGTGACAAGCAAGCGTTTGATTAGCACCGGGCATGGTCCCTTCCCGCGACCTGGCTAGGCGAGGTCGCAAGATCGAGAAAAGGAGCGCTTATGCAGACCGTGGATAGACTTATCATCGACGCGGAGCGCTTGGCCGATTGCAGGGACATGATGGAGATCGAACTTCACGAGCTGATCGAGCGAGCAATCAGATCAGGTTACGCGGCCGGAGAGGTACTCGTAGCCGTAAGTGAACTGGCCGCCGAAGAGCTGGCACCAGCGCTAGAATTTTCAAGCCTGCACTAAGATAGGCGACTTCTGGCGCTTTACCAGAAAAATAGAAAGACGGTAACGCGTGTGCCGGCATGCGTTGGGATCAGCGCCTTTGACATAAAAGGCCTCCCTATCCTCTCCCTTTCCACCGTGATTGCGAATAGTAGATCTAGGTTCGAACCAGCTCTCGTTTCTCGCCTCGCTCCTCTGTCACCTCTTTGAACTGCTGGAATTTGCGAGCCGGAAGTCCGTGCGATGCCAAAAGAATCGTGAATCCGACAAGGCAAGCCCGAATTGCCAGTTGCGCGGGCCTTGCTGACGCCAACAGAATCGGTGTGTGATCGGCAATTGGAGCCCATTGGCTGCACTGCGGGCGGAAAAGTCGACCTCGCGGCCAGTTCGATGTGGCAAAGTGCTTCGCTTAAGACTGGCGTTGGCCGGATTTGTGCGGAGAAGATGAAACAGGAGTCGGAACGCAGAGGAATAAAGACCGCCAGACGTTTCCGTTGTGGAGCCCTTCTCGATCTGTAGCGAGAAAGAGAAAGAACTCTCCACATTAAGTTGCATCAAGTGCAGCATCGGCACGTTCCGGTGAGCGGCATTCTTTTGCCTTTAGCAAGGTGAAATGGACGATGGAGAGAGATGCTGTAACGACGCCCTTCGGGCGGCGAGCGATGACGCTTGGCATGTTGGCCACCCAAGTGCTTTCCCGACAAATTGAACCGGGACAAACGGCCGGAAAGTGGAAGCTGTTCCAGTCGTTATGCGATGCAAGGTTGCATTTCGGCCTCAGTGAGCGTTCGCTGCTGGTGCTGAATGCTTTGTTGACGTTCTACCCACACGACGAGATCAGTGAAGAAAACGGGCTTGTAGTCTTTCCCTCCAATTCGCAGCTTGCTCGTCGGGCGCATGGGATGGCCGAAGCGACTTTGCGCCGACATCTCGCTGCCTTGATCAACGCGGGCGTCTTGGTTCGAAAGGATAGTGCCAACGGAAAGCGCTACGCACGCAAGGACCAGTCGGGTGGCATCAGCGAAGCGTTTGGCTTTTCTGTCGCGCCGCTTCTCGTGCGTGCCGAAGAGATCACAGCGATTGCCATATCAGTAGCAAACGAAAGGCAAGAACTGCGGCGGTTGCGCGAGCGATTGACCATCTGCCGCCGTGACGTTTCGAAGCTCATAGTAGTCGCGCTGGAAGAGGGGGCACCAGGAGACTGGTTCGCGGTCCAAGAGCGATTGCGAGTTATGACCCAGACGCTTGTTCGACGCCCGACCAGGCAGCAGGCGGAGGACGCGCTTGAGGAATTCGAGATGCTGCGAGAAGAGGTCACCAGCCGGCTGGAATTGAAGTTTAAATCGAAGGATATGAGCGGCAATGCCGATCATATTGATCGGCACTTACATAATTCAAACCCCCACTCCCTATCTGAACTTGAACTTGGCTCTGGAAATGAGCCAAAGGCGAAATCCGAGCCAACCAACCCCCGTGAAAAGGGGGAAATGACGATCTTCCCGATTCAGGTTGTGCTGAAAGCATGCCCTGAGATTGTTCCCTACGGACCTTATGGGACGATATCCAGTTGGCGCGATTTGATGGTGGCGGCGGTGACCGTGCGCTCGATGCTCGGTGTTAGTCCGTCTGCCTATCAGGAAGCTTGCGAGGCGATGGGCCCGGAGAATGCCGCAACGACCCTCGCCTGCATTCTCGAGAGAGCCGGTCACATCACTTCCGCCGGCGGCTACCTTCGGGACCTGACCGCCAAGGCTCGCGGCGGAAGGTTTTCGCTCGGTCCAATGATCATGGCGCTGATGCGGGCAAATGGACAAGGGATGGGTTAAGTGCGGCATTGGGCAGCAAAGACACCAAACCCGGGTTACGCATCTGAATGAGAAGGGAAATTCCAGTTTCGGGGAATGCCGCCTGAAGCTGGTCGCGCTAGTGGCAGCTTGCGTGTGAGCTGTCGGGCTTCGTCCGGAAAGTGCCCCAATGCGGTCATAATGGGCGTCGGCTCGGGGATGGGGGTATAGGAGCGGCCACTGGTTGGCGGCCGCCCGTCGGAAACTGATTATTTGACTAACTCGATTTCACTCGGCCTCCATGCTTTCGTGAAGAACGGTTCCAGTGGACTATAGAGGCGCAGGATCGTGAACCAGCCTTTTTTTGGATCGGTCTGGATCCAGTTGCCATCACTGACTCCTTCCGGTTTCGTGGGACCAAAATACACCGTCGTGGAGCCGTCGGCGGCCGCTACGGCGGCGGAGGACGGGTAGCTCTGGCTGCCGGCGCGAGGATACCGCTGCGGCGTGTCGAGCATCGAGCGCGACTGGTTGTCGTAGACGGTAAAGGACCAGAATTTCCCGGCGGGAATGTTTGCGGGCAAGGAGACCTTGTAGGTCTTGTTGCCGTCAAAATACTCGCCTTTGGAATCGACGGTCTGAACCAGGTACTGCGAGCCAATGTCGGTCAGCCGCATGATCATCGCGGGTGTAATAAATGTATATCCGAAGAACATTGTCGTCCGGACGTTCAAGGTGCGAGCACCAGTGGGTGGGTTGACGCTAATCACGCCCTCGGGGCTAACCTCTGGCGGCGGCGTTTCCATATCGTAACCACCGAGGAAAAGCGGGTTGAACCATGTAGAGTTCGGGTAGTAATAGCCACCGTCTGACGGACGCCATTTGAAGTTCAGAGTCCGCGCCGCAGCATTACCGATTGCCGCCGCGTCGGTGAGGATTTTCTTCATCCGCGCGTCCGGCTCGAACGGCTTGCCCTTGACGATCCCGATGGCGGCCAGCGATCCCATGATCTCCGGGTCGAGCGCCCCGAGCGGCTCCTTCTGCACCACGTCATTCAGCATCTCGAAGTAGCTGAAGTCGCTTGGTGGTATCGTGTTGATGACTTTGCCAGTGCCTTCGGTGAACTTAACCGGCTCTTTGGGCCGAAGGAATTCCCAGTCCAGCTTGTGGTCCGGGGTGCGGGCCAATGTCGCCTTACCCTGCAACGCCGAGCCGATGCTGGTGCCATATCCGCCAGGCACATAGGGATACACTTTAAGCGTCTTCTTGATCAGAGCGGCGACCGGCTTCGGGTCGTCTTTTTCGAGGAACGACCGTCCCAGCAGCGTCGCCCGCGTCGTGCGCATCTTCTGAACGAAATAGCCGCCTTCAGGCAATTCGCCCTCATAGCCGGGCGGAACGAACAAATACTTGCCCCCCTCGCCACGATCGGGACCCGGCAAACCAAAGTCGGTGATCCACTGGAACCACATGTCGTCGACCACTCCGAGCGATTGCGGTGGCGTCTCAACGACCATCGGCCCATCGGTGACGTCCAGGTTCACCCAAAAATAGATGGTGTCTGCGTTCGCCGTCAGAAACAGGGACTTGGCGTCCATCAGTTCGGAGAAGATCAAGGCGGTGTTGTTGGGAACGCCAATATCCTGCACACCCTTGAAGATGGCAGCCACGGAAGCGCCCTGGTAGGCGTTCACGAAGGCTTCGACGCCATGCATCAGGTCCAGATAATCGAAGGCCTTCTCCACCGTCTCCTTGCTCGGAGCGCCGTCCTTGAATTGCAGGGTGCCGATGCTGCTCTCCACTCTATCCGGCGTGACAATCTGTTCGGGCAGCTTGCGCTGACCGTGCTTGGTGGGCTCATGGTCTGGGCTTTCTGGATTTACTCAGGACTTCCGATGATTTGTCATTAGGCTACTCTATAAGGGGGAAACATGAAGATCGCTCGCACACCAACACGCTTCGCAATGGCGCTGCTATGCGCGGCCGTTGTCTCGCACGCCAACGCGCAGGAGCCTCAGAAGTATCTCCTGGGGAGGTCGGATGAAACTCGAACAAAAAGTCTTTTGAGGCGGAACATACACCCGCAGCAGATGTTGGGTGTTCGCAAGAAGCCGGACGGTCCAACTCCCTCACCGCGCCAGCCCCCGGTGGACCGTTCGGCGCTCCCAGTTCGCCTCGCACTCGGGTCGTGAGAGCACTTATCATCAACGTGTGAGAAACGGCTCTGCGCCCTGCGGCAGATGCAACTGGTTATGATCGAGCCTACAGTCTTTGAGAGATAGGCGAACTTTGCGGAACAAGGCGGTCCCTTGGTTGTTTGTCCAGGACAGCAGGAGGATGTTGATGCATTCCCCATTGGCAACTCACCTCAGTAAGATGCTCTTTCTCACTACCGCCCTCACCCTGTCAGCGACTGCCTCGGCGCAGATGAAAGGCACGGCAGGAGAGTTCTCGGATGTCACAATCGAAAGCTCCGTACTGGAGCCGGAGAAACTCGCCGTGCCGGACGACAAGAAGCTCACAGCTTTAATCAAGGCGCCGGAAGGCTTCACGGTTGAAGTATTTGCGAGGAACCTGGTGAACCCCCGTATGCTTGCAGTCTCCAAGTCAGGAGTTCTTTATGCAACTCGTCGGTCCGTTGGGGACGTAATCATGTTGAAAGACGACAATGGCGACGGCAAAGCGGAAACGGTACGGACGGTTGCCAGCCGACCCGGCATGCACGGCATTGCTTTCGATGAAAACGACGTATTTCTGATCACCGTCAATGACGTCTACACTGCTCCGGTCAAAGAGGATGGCACTTTCGGACCTCTGACGCGTATCATCAACGATCTTCCCGATGCCGGCCAACATGCGAACCGAACGTTGGGTCTCGGGCCCGACGGCATGCTTTACATTTCCGTTGGCAGTACCTGCAACGAATGTCAGGAGAGTAATGCTGAAAACGCCACCATATTGAGGGCGTCAAAGGATGGAATCTCGAGATCGATATTTGCCAGCGGACTGCGCAACACGATCGGGTTCGATTGGGAGCCGACCACGGGGGCTCTTTATGGGTTTGATCACGGTATCGACTGGTTGGGTGATGAGGTGCAGATCGAAGAACTCAACCACCTTGAGCAGGGCAAGCGCTATGGCTGGCCATACATATTCGGCGCCGGCGAATTCAACCCTCATATCAATCCTGCGGAAGGCATAACCCTGTCAAAGTGGGCCGCGCTATCGACTGAGCCGGTGCTCGGCTACACTGCGCACAGCGCGCCGATGCAGATGGCCTTCTATCAGGGCACTATGTTTCCGTCGGATTTTCGGGGAGACGCCTTTGTGGCAATGCGCGGATCGTGGAACCGCCGTCCTCCCAGCGGCTATGAGGTCGTTCGCATCAACTTTGAGGATGGCCAGCCGAAAGCTTTCGAAAAGTTTCTCCAGGGTTTCTTGCTACGCCAGGAGAACGGCAGATACGGTTACCTCGGACGATTGGCGGGCATTGCGGTCGGCAAGGATGGTTCCTTGTTCGTCGCCGATGATTCGAATGGCTTGGTATACCGGGTCTCATACTCGGGCGAAGTCAACGGCTCGCAGTCAAGCTTAATGAACACCCCCAATACTTACCGCGAACTTCCTCCATCGAAAATCGCGATCGAGCTGCTTGTGGCGAAGTCCCCCGCTCCAATAGAACTCAACGCAATTTTCGCTGACAAGAAACCGATCCCGCTGTCTTATGCCGCAGACGGTGAAAGTGCTTCGCCGACGCTGGGCTGGCGCGGCGCGCCCGAGGCAACGAGATCCTTCGTCATTATCGTTGATGATCCCGATGCTGCAACGCCGAAGCCATTCGTTCACTGGTTAGCCTATGACCTGCCAGGCAATCTCAATCACTTGAGGGAGGGCCTGCCGAATGATCCGGTCCTCTCGCACCCAAAAGATGCAAAGCAAGGCATGAATTCGGCTGGATCGCTCGGCTATATCGGTCCGAAACCGCCGGTCGGTGATCCTGCTCATAACTATCACTTCCAAATTTTTGCGCTGGACGTGGAGACGCTAGGGCTCGATCCTGGGATGACAAGAGACGCCCTGATTACAGCCATGAACGGACACGTACTCGCCAAGGGTCAGGTTATCGGGACGTTCCAGCGCGAAGGCACTCGTTGAAAGCGAGTGTTCGACGAGCGTATTGGGAGACCAGCTCTTGTGCAGCGGTCCAAGATCTTGTGAGATTCTGCCCATCCCACGCTACGCTTACCGAGCCGTACCGCCCAACCGTTCGATCGCCGTTGCGAGCGAGCGCTGACTGTTGCAATAGTCCTGCCAGGCGGTGCTCTTTGCCAATAGGTCTGGCACGCTGCGGATGGTGTAGCGTGTCGGGTCAAGGCCCTTTCTTACCTGGTTCCAATTCAGGGGCATCGAGACGGTTGCCCCGTCACGGGCCCTGGGCGACAACGGCGCAACTGCTGTCGACATTCGGTCGTTTCGCAGATAGTCGAGAAAGATGCGTCCCTCCCGCTGGTTCTTTGCCATTTTGATCAGATAATGATCTGGATTGTCGCGCGCCATTTCCTCGCAGACATCGTGGGCGAACTGCTTGGCCACAGACCAGTTCAGGGCTTTGCCTTTGGCTGCTGCGAGGGGGGTGACGACGTGCAGTCCCTTCCCTCCGGTTGTCTTACAAAAACTGACAAGACCGAGTGCTTCCAGGCGGTCGCGGATTTCTCGCGACGCTTCGATGACGCGATCAAACGCCACTCCGGGGCCGGGATCGAGGTCGAACACAAGGCGTCCGGGCACCTCGGGTTCACCGGGTTCGCAGTTCCAAGGATGCAGCTCTATGCCGCCTATCTGAGCGATGGCGGCAAGGCCTTCGACCCGATCGATCTGGAGATATGGCTTCTTGTCACCGAAGACCGTGACGAGCTCGAGCAAGTTCGAGGTACCAGGCAAAGCGTGCCGTTGGAAAAATTGTTGACCATTAATCCCATCGGGCGCTCGGATGATCGAACAGGGGCGTCCTCTGATGTGCTCGATAAGCCAAGAGCCCACAGCCTCATGATAATGGGCAAGATCGACCTTCGTCACTGGCTCGCCATCACCACTATCCGGCCATAGCGGCTTTTCAGGGTTGGAAATCAGCACCCCCATCACTTCGGCTTTGCTTTTCTTGCGAGGAGGTGTCGGCAATGCTGCTGGTGTTTCGGGATCCGCAACCTTCGCCTTCTTCGGGGAGGCGGGCACTTCCGCTTCGACCTCTCGGGCCGGTTTATCTTCGCGAAGACCCTTGAACGCCGCTTGGCGCACCTGCCCGTCTCCCGTCCAGCCGGCGAACTCGATCTCGGCGACAAGCTCGGGCTTGAGCCACACGACACCGGGTTTCTTCTTGGGCGCCCCTATGCCGGTGAACGGAGATTTCGCCGCCTCAAGCGCCTGCAGCTTGGGCAAGATGCTCTTAACTGTCTTGGCACTGTAACCCGTGCCAACCCGCCCGACGTAAACGAAATGGTCACCGCGATTAACGCCGACAAGTAAGGAGCGGAATTTGCCGCTGGTTGTTGAATAGGCGCCGATCACTACCTCATGTCCCGCACGGCATTTTGATTTCGCCCAAGTAACGGTTCGGCCCGATTGATAGGGCGCGTCCGCCCGTTTAGAAACAATGCCTTCAAGTGAAAGTCGGCAGGCCGACTTCAAGACCGCATCTCCGCCCGTTTCAAAATGCTCAACAAAACGAACGCGCGGATCATCGCCAGCTTTCGACAGCATCGCAGCTAGTCGTTCCTTGCGGTTTGTAAGTGGCTTTGCCCGCAGGTCTTCGCCTTCGGCAAACAGGAGATCAAAGGCGAAGTAGACTAGGTCATCAGTCTTCCCCTCTGAGAGGGCTGCCTGGAGAGCCGCGAAATCGGGCGCCCCATTTTCATCGATCGCGCAGACCTCACCGTCAAGTATACTGTCGGGAAGAGAGGCTCCCGCCTTGGCAATGGCTGGATATTTTGCGGTCCAATCCAGGCCCTTTCGGGTCTTCAGCGTGACGTCGCCGTTTTTGACCCTCATTTGGATACGGTAGCCATCGAATTTGATTTCGTGAACCCAGCCTTCAGTCGAGGGCGGACGTGCCAATGTTTCGCAGAGCTGCGGCGGGATGAAATCTGGTGCGAGTCCGCGTGTGCTGCTTGCTGGCTTCTTGCTCGTCCTACGACCGGCTTTTTGCTGTTTTGCGGCCAATCCGTGCTTGCTGTCCCAAACAGCGTCGGCCTCCAATCCTCCGTCTTTCGACATGAAGGGCGTAGGCTGTCGTCCTTTTCCTGACGCGATGGCTTCCATGGTGCGGCCTGATGCAACCGAACGGCCATTCTTCTCCAAGACAAACGCACCGTTCTCGTCTACGGAATATTCGTCGCGATGTTTGATCAACAGCCAGTTGGTGCGTTTGCTGCCATTGCGATCGTTGCGCATGCGCACGAGCACGAAGCTGCCTTGCAGACGTTCGCCTTCCAACGTGAACTTCAAGTCACCGTTGGCTAAGGCCTCGTCCGGAGCCTCTTCCCCCTCCGGTTCCCAGTAGCCGCGATCCCACAGCATCACCGTTCCGCCGCCGTATTGACCCCTGGGGATGGTGCCTTCAAAATCTCCGTAGTCGAGGGGATGATCCTCGACCTCTACGGCCAGGCGTTTATCGTGCGGATCGAGCGACGGCCCCTTCGTCACGGCCCATGATTTGAATACGCCATCAAGCTCGAGGCGGAGGTCGTAATGCAAACGCCTGGCGTCATGCTTCTGAATGACAAAGCGCCGGCGATTAGAGGGCTTTACCTCCGCTTGACCGCTTGGTTCACGGGTCTTTTCGAAATCGCGTTTCTGTCGGTAGCTGGATAATTTCTCACTCGCCATGACGCCCTCGACTGACATTAAATGGACCTTCCGGGGGAGACTTGCCTTAGCTAGATAAAGCCCCTCAGGCGATGAAAGTTCCTGGCTGGCCGAGTGTTTGGTTCTTGCTAGGAGAGCTATTGTTAGGCGACCTGCAAAACCGGTCCGGCGGCAGATGATTGGGGCAGGCTCCTTATCCTGCGCCATTGAGGATGACATTCCTTGAGGCTTTGCTGCAGCGCACACGGGGCCATGGTGGCAAGTGTGCAAGGGGCAAGGCTTTGTCCAGCGAGCAGATGACCGCTAGATATGCGTTATGGTCCCTTTACGGGATGGGTATTGCCGCTCGTTGGTGGCGGCCAGTTACCTGCTCCAGGAATGGTTGCGACACTCCGAACCAGAACAATCCTATTCCACGCAGTTGCCCTCGAGGTGACGGAACAAAGGCATTGCCTTGTGGTTGGAGCGCAAAGTGCAGCAGTCGCTGCCTGAAACACCTCGTGAGGAAGCCATGCCAGACCCAACCAACCAGATCAAACAGGGGGACGTTATGCCCCCAGCCGAACCCGGGTTCGCCGAAAGCACCACAGATGGAGCAAAACCCGCCAGTCTCAGCGACTTAAAAGCGAGGGTGAGCGACGATTTAAGCGCTGCAACGAATGCCGTTAAGGACAGCGCGAACACGGCGATGGAAAGGGTGCAAGACACGCTGGCACAACAAACGACGTTCGCGGCGCGTCAAACGGCGGGGATCGCGACTGCTCTAAAGAAAGTGGGTGCTGAGCTCGAAAAGGGTGATCAGCCGGAAGTAGGCCGATACGCAAAGCAGATCGGCGCAAGTGTCGCAGCGGTTGCAAGGAATATGGAAGGCCGAGACCTCGGTGAAATAGCCGGAATGGCCGAAGATTTTGGCCGCAAGCAGCCGGTCGCATTCCTGGGGTTGGCTGCACTGGCCGGGGTCGCTGCGAGCAGGTTCCTGGCGGCGTCTGCACGACGCGCTTCCAGTCATGCTGCAGCCAGCAAATCGGCTGCCGGTGACTTTCAGTCCCCTGGGGCGGGCTCCCAAGTAGGAGGGCGTGACAATGGCTAAAACGACCGATCAGATGCCCCTTTCCGAACTTGTTGGCGGCCTTGTTTCAGATGTCTCAGGCCTCTTGAGGAAGGAGATTGATCTTGCAAAGACCGAGGCCTCCGAAAAGGTGGCAAAGGCCCTCGGCGGCGTCGAAGTCCTCATGATTGGGCTGATTTTTGCGATCGGCGCGGTTGGAGTGTTGCTGAGTGCGCTGGTGAGCGGTCTTGCCGCGTCTCTCGTCAGCAACGGAATGAACGAGGTCACCGCCAATGCGACGTCCGCCCTAGTCGTCGGCCTGGTGGTTGGCCTGATTGCTTGGGCGCTCATTTCCAAAGGTCTCGCAACATTGCGGGGCTCCAATTTCAAGCTTGACCGCACGACCGCATCGCTTCGCCGCGATGTCGATGTCGTCAAGGAGAAAATGTGATGGACCAATCGTCAGAAAAATCCTCGGCGGACATTCAGCAGGAAATTGACGCCGACCGTCAACGGATCGAAGCACGTATAGGTGCGATCCAGGAGCGTATGTCCCCCGGGCAGCTCGTCGATGAAGTGATTGCCTATGCCAAGGGCAGCGGCGGGGCCGAGTATGTCAGCAACCTCGGCAATGCGTTGAAAGCAAACCCCTTGCCCGTGGCCCTGTTGGGGGTGAGCCTCGCCTGGCTGATGGCCAAGCAAGGGTCAGCCCCGGACAGAGATGCAGTACCGTTCGAAGAACCTTATCCGCTTTATACCGCGTATGGATCCGTGCGGCGCGTTGGTCCGCCGGAAATGGTTGGCGAGGAACGCTACAGCCATTTCACCGACGAAGCTGGACAGCGTTTCCGGGCTCTGACCGACAGCGCGGGTCGCCGTGCCGGCAACTTTCTTGACGCAAGCGGAAAGGCCTATCGGGGGTTTGCAGATGCCACTGGCAAGCAGATCTCGAATATTACCGATGAGGCCGGTGCGGTGCTCGATGCCTCTACTGGTTGGGCGTCAGCGAGTTGGAACAAGGTCAAGGACACGGCTGGTGATGTTGCTCGAAGAGCCATGGACACGGCTAGCGCCGTGGTCGGTTCGTCATCTGCGGCAGGATCAACTCTCAAAGACCAGTCCCATCGCCTTAATGATGCTATCCTGACGCATTTCCGCGACCAGCCGCTTGTTGGTGGGGCACTGGCGTTTGCCGTCGGAGCCGCCATCGGTGCTTCGCTACCGCATACTGACATGGAAGACGAAGTTCTCGGAGAGGCGGCAGATGCTGTAAAGACCAATATCGCCGCGCAAACCTCCGAACTTGTCGAAGAAGGCAAGGAGATGGCATCTGATGTCTACGAGACCGCTGTCCACGTCGCCTCGGACGTTCATAATGTCGCCAGGGATCGCGTCATGGAAGAAGTTGAACAAGTAAAGACGGACCGTTAGCGCTAATCGCGCCATCCACGGTGAACGGTCGCGCTGGTGCTGCGATCGGTATCACAGCCTGTGGGCGGTCTGGACGAAGCTGGCGAGTTGTTCACCAGTATCGCTGTTGTGAGGGAGCGGCGAAGGTGTTGAGCTAACAACGAATAGCCGCGCTCACCTTGGCGTTCCCACGTTCTCGTGAGCCACGCATTTAAGGTGGGCTAGCTCTCCAGCGGCTGACAAGAATTCCTGTTCACGAGTGAGCATGTGATCTTGTGAACAGGCTTGGGGTCGGAGGTGGAGGCGTTCGGCGGAGGCACCGCGCGAACATAGGCTATCTCGGTCGAGGAAGCTCGTTGTGAACAAGAGCCCGTATTCAGGACGGGCTCTTGTTCGCTTATTTTGTGTTCTTGTGGCTCTGCTGGCCGGCTTTCGCGTTCTGCTCGTGACTTCCGCCTTGTTTGCCCGAGGACGTGCTCTTTTTCGTGGCAGCGTCCTTCCTACCTGCCGACTTTGCACCTGGTTTGCTTGTTGCTGCCATTTCTCATTACTCCCTTGATCGTGATCCTGATTGATCTCGATGGTGTGCAAACCGCGAAATCGAAACAAGTTCCAGGCTTCGCCCTGGTAAGTCGAGAGCAGTTTGGCTGAAGATAATCAGCCGCGTTGCGCTCTACGGCTCGACGGCTTCGTGGCGGTCTGGACGCCTGCGGGCATTGTTGCCTGGGCGCTGATGACCGCAGCCGGTTCGATCTGCCTAAAATCACACTGGGATGGCTTCTTATCTGGGCGCCATCTAAGGAGCTTTGTCCCGTGCCTAAATCTGCGTCCCGTAATCTGATCGAATTTGACCTCGACCACCATAGTAGGTTTAAGGGGCTGCCACTGCGAAGTGCGCTTTGTAGCCCAACGGCTCGGACCTCCCGGAGCCTTGCCTGTAAAGCCAGGTGCCTCGCGCAAGGCCTCAAGCTTTGCTGTGAGCTCTGGTTTTTCGTCGTTCCTTATCGTGGAGGTGTAGCCGACATGGTCGAGTTCACCATTGTCATTGTAGAGCCCGAGCAACAAGGATCCGACCAGCTTGCCGTTGCTGTCATATCGAAAACCGCCGACAACGCAGTCGGCCGTTCGAAGCCGCTTAACCTTCGTCATTGCCCTCTCACCAGGCAGATAGGGGGCATCGATGCGCTTGCATATCACGCCGTCTGTGTCGCCTCCTGCGTCGGACAACCATCGGCGGGCTTCAGCGACGTCGTTGGTGGACGGCGACAGCAAGAGATGTTCTCCGTCCGCTACGGTTTTCGCCAGTGCTTCCAACCTGGCGCGGCGGCATCCTAAGCTCTTGGCGAGGAGGGACATACCGTTTGTGTCTACTAGCATGTCGAAGGCGACTAGCCTTGCTGGTGTCTTGATCGACAATGTCCTGATGCGGCTTTCCGCTGGATGGAGTCGCATTTGCAAGGCGTTAAAAGAAAGTTCCCCGTCGATCGCGATGACAAGCTCACCATCGATCACGAACTGATCAGCTGGCAGCGCAGCGAGGAATGCCACTATCTCCGGGAAATAGCGGGCGAGCCCCTTGCCTGACTTTGCCCGCAAGTCGACTTCACGACCCTTCTTGAAAGCGAGGCATCGGAAACCGTCCCACTTCGGCTCATACTGCCAACCCTCTCCTGATGGGAGTTGATCCGCTGAACGCGCTTCCATGGGTTCGGTTTCTATCGATATTCCAAAGTTCAGATTTGTTTGCGAAACCTGTTTTGCCATCACACCTCGTTTCTGCGGCAATGCTGCATTGGCACTGGGTGATTACCGAACGCGTCAGCTGAGAAAGACCCCTCAGTAAATCAGGCCACGGTGGAAGATGCGATAGCGTTGGCACCTCCCCGCTTGCCACGCTGCTGTACGCTTGACCGCCGCCGTGATGACCGCCTTGGCCGCCCTGGCTACCACTCTGTGGCCACCCTGGCCTGGCCACCTTGCTGCTGATCACCCGTGTCCTGTTTCCTCCGGTAAACCGTTGTATTCTACGTGACGTGCCGCCCTAACCTCGGGCAAAAGGACTGGTTCCCATTTTGATATTTTTTGTTTTTTTCAGCATGGCGATTCTGCGGTAGACAGAAGTGTTGCTGCTACGCAAGTCAGCACTTGCAGGAAGCCGATGTGCTTGGCAGAAAAGCGTTCGTGTCGTCGCCCAGCATGACCGAAGGCTGGGCGATGGAAGTCTCACGCTCAATGTCAACGGACTGTTTGCCTCGTCAGGTCAGGGAGCTCATGGCGTTGATCCATGCTGGAAGGCGATGATCGCCGCGGCAACTTCGTGTGGAGCTTCCTCAGCCATGTGATGGCCGCTGTCGATATTGCGACCAACGATACCTGGTGCCCGAGGTCGCCAGATCGAAAGTGGATCACCATACAATTCTTCCAGGTCATCGCGCTTCGACCACAAAAGACATGTCGGACACATGACCGTCTTTCCGGCTTCCCGGTCAGCAAGATCATGAGCCTTGTCGACACCAAGGCCTGCTCGGTAATCTTCGATCATCGTATGAATCACTTGCGGTTTCGCGTTGCGACCAGATAGTCATTGAAAGCCTCCTTGCCCATGAACTGCGCCGAGCCAACGTACCAAGCGTCAGGGTCGGCACCAATCGCGCGTTCAGGTCGATGCGAAGTGCCGAAGAAGAACCAATGCCACCAGAGACGGGCAAATTTCTCGTTGGCGCGCTCCAACGCTTCGAGAATAGGAACGCCGTCCATCACAATCAGCCGTTCGACACGATCGGGAAAGTCCATGGCGGCACGATAGGCGCCATAGCTGCCGGGGTCATGGCCAGCTACGGCAAAGCGGTGGTGGCCGAGATAGTCCATGAGTTCCATGCAATCGCTCGCTTTGGTGCGCTTCGAGGATCCGGCATGATCTGGCGTGTCCCTTGGCAAGTACGATTGGCCAAAACCTGGCAGATCCGGGCAAACAATAGTGAACTTCGAAAAGAGCTTGTTTGCGACCTGCCACCAAGTCATGTGTGTGCGTGGATGTCCGTGGAGCAGCAAGGGGCGGACCAGAGCCCCCGTGACGCACACGCAAGGTACCATTCGTCACGGTCATCATCTCAAGCGAAAAGTTCTCAAAAACCGTTTCATCCATAAGTTCGTCTTCTGCAAAACCGCTGTTGGGCCGCATGCGGCTGCTTACCGCTAACATCCGCTGACGGCCCTACAAATCGAGGAGCGCATAAGCTTTTCCGGTCGGTTTTTCGATGTGAGATGCGACATGGTAAACTGGCGCGCCTGCTGGGGTTTTACCAGAGTACTTTCCGCGATGAGCGTGACCGTGAACGACTGCAGAGACGGGAAATCGGTCGATGGTCTCAGCAAGGCGGGATGATCCGAGGAAGGGATAAATCTCAATTGGCTCGCCCTCCACTGTTTCAACGATGGGAGCATAGTGAAGCACGACCATCGCCCGCTCCGATCGGATCTGGCGAAGGGCGTTTTCGAGCCGCATCGACTCTTCAACGCTTTCGGCCACCATGGCTTTGATTGCGGGCTCGCCGAAAGAGCTTAGCATGAACCGACCAAACCCCCCCTGCAAAGCCTTTGACCCCGGCGAAGCCGACGCCATTTAGGTCCACCGCTTGTCCTTCGAGAAGATGCATCCCCGAGCTTTTGATGATCGCCCTGACTTCCTCCACATGGCCACATTCGTAATCGTGATTTCCCAAAACGCCGACCACCGGAATGGAGCAGGATCGCAGATCGGCAACAAGAAGCTCAGCCTCGCGCGGATTGCGAACGCGCTCGCTGGTTCCCCTCATCAAACTGAGACAGTTTTTCGCTCTATAGAGGAACTTTGACCCCGCCTCGACGTTCGGCCCTCGTCATCCCTCGAACGTGATCGGAGCTGTGATGCTTACGGGAAAAACCCTCGATCCCTTTCAAGACACCCACCAGGACATCTGTTTAGTTGAAAAGAACGTCCTGAGGGATCGGCCAAGAACAGCGCACCTCGCCCTGGCTGAGAACCGCAGGGGAAGTTTCCTCCAGCACCGCGGCAAAACTGAAGGCCAGGTCGAACTCCTAGTCGAGATCTTTGGCAAGCCGGTGCGCTACAGCCCTATGATCTCAGAGGCGGCACGGTCAAAGCTCGGCGATCGATCGGCCAATCCAAGAGGCTTCCGCAAGAAAACAAGCTAGTTACACCGGGGCCGACACTTCCCTCGGAAACGACCCCTTGCTTCTGATCGCCAGCAACAATCCAAACCCGAGTTTTCCAGGAGATATCCAATGGCAAAGAAGACGACAAGCGTTCCGTCAGCACAACAAGCGACAATCGCAGAAATACACGATCAAAAACTGCGACGCGGCCAGGGCGGCGAACTTCACCAGATCGCTGAAAACGACACACCCGTCCTCACGACCGCTCAAGGCGGCCCGGTCGCTGACGACCAAAATACGCTGCGGGTCGGCGCACGCGGACCAGCGCTGATCGAAGACTTCCATTTCCGCGAGAAGATTTTCCACTTCGACCATGAACGAATTCCCGAGCGCGTCGTTCACGCCCGCGGCTATGGCGCCCACGGATTTTTTGAAACATACGAATCTCTCGCGGCATACACTAGAGCAGATCTGTTCCAGCGATCCGGTGAGAAGACGCCTGCCTTTGTTCGCTTTTCAACGGTCGCCGGCAACAAAGGCTCGGCTGACCTCGCGCGTGACGTTCGCGGTTTCGCGGTCAAGCTATACACTCAGGAAGGGAACTGGGACCTTGTTGGCAACAATATCCCAGTGTTCTTCATTCAGGACGCGATCAAGTTTCCTGATGTGATCCATGCTGCCAAGCAGGAGCCGGACAGAGCATTTCCGCAGGCTCAAACCGCACACGATAATTTCTGGGACTTTATTAGCCTAACACCGGAAAGCATGCACATGGTCATGTGGGTCATGTCTGATCGTGCTATCCCGCGCTCTTTCCGTTTCATGGAAGGCTTCGGAGTCCATACGTTCCGTTTTATCAATGCCAAGGACGAGTCCACGTTCGTCAAGTTTCACTGGAAACCCAAGCTGGGATTGCAGTCGGTCGCCTGGAACGAAGCTGTCAAGATCAACGGCGCTGATCCGGACTTTCACCGTCGGGATCTTTGGCAATCGATCAAGTCGGGGAATTTTCCCGAATGGGAGCTGTGTGTTCAGCTTTTCGATCAGGAGTTCGCCGACCGCTTCGACTTCGATGTGCTTGATCCGACAAAGATCATTCCGGAGGAGATCCTTCCCGTCAAGGCGATCGGTCGCCTCGTGCTTGATAGAATGCCCGATAACTTCTTCGCGGAAACCGAGCAGGTAGCGTTCATGACGCAGAACGTTCCGCCAGGCATCGACTTCAGTAACGATCCGCTGTTGCAAGGCCGGAACTTCTCCTACCTTGACACGCAGTTGAAGCGACTTGGCAGCACGAACTTCACGCACCTGCCGATCAATGCTCCAAAGTGTCCCTTTGCCCATTTCCAACAGGACGGGCACATGGCCATGCGCAATCCCGTGGGGCGGACGAACTACCAGCCCAATTCTCACGGGGAGGGACCGAGGGAGTCTCCGATGCGCGGATACCGACATTTCCCTGCCGAAGAGCAAGGCCAAAAAGCTCGCCTTCGCCCGGAGAGCTTTGCTGACCATTACAGCCAGGCCCGGCAATTCTACATCAGCCAGACCCCGCCGGAGCAGCGGCATATTGCAATGGCGCTGACATTCGAACTCAGTAAGGTCGAAACACCCGTCATTCGCGAGCGCATGGTGGCTCATCTTCTCAATATCGATGAGACCCTTGCGACCACCGTTGCCGAAAAACTAGGTCTTCAGACCATGCCAAAGCCCGCCGATGCAGCTATGCCGACCCGCCAGGATCTGACGCCGTCGCCCGCGTTGAGCATTATAGAACGCGGGCCGAAACGTTTTGAAGGCCGCAAGCTGGGCATTCTTGTATCCGATGGCGTTAACGCCAAGCTCTTGAAGGAACTGACCGGGGCAATCATTGAGGAAAAAGCCACGGTCGAACTGATCGCACCAAAGGTCGGTGGGGTCACTGCATCCGACGGTACATGGGTCGAAGCCCACCATATGATCGATGGCGGCCCATCGGTTCTGTTTGATGCTGTCGCCCTTTTGACTTCAGAAGCCGCGATGGATGACTTGCTGAGAGAGGCAACGGTTCGCGATTTTGTCGCCGATGCGTTTCAGCACTGCAAGTTCATCGGCTACGATCAATCCGCTCTCCCTCTGCTGGAAAAAGCGGGCATCGCCGAAGCGGCCGACGAAGGCGTTATTGCCCTTCCTGGCGACGAAGGGCTTCCAAGCTTTGTATCAGAGCTCGGCAAGCTTCGCGTGTGGGGACGTGAGCCATCGATAAAGCTCGGCAAAGCCTCTTCGCGGCCAATCAAATAGGAGCACGCACCGGCACGGCTCTGAAGCCGTGCCGGTTAATGCTCGGCGACCTCCTGCGGTGTTTTGATCGCCGCACCATTGCTCATGTCTCCATGTAATCCTGCGCAGCGCCATGCGTTAGGCAAAGCCTTCCCAATCACTGTCGACTTTGTGCGGCAGGTTCCGGAAGAAGCCACTGGCTAGATTGCGTCGCGGAAAGCGCTGCGAAGGCGACGTTGTCGGCGACGCGACGCCCTTTCAAATCCGGACCATGATCATCATTGCCTTCTCGCTCAATAAGGCGAGACACACGCCTGCCGCGGGCCATAGTAGGGCTGGAACGTGTTGTCGTAGGCCCTGTAGGAGCGGTATCGTCCATAGCACCAACGCGTATGAGCATTTCCGCCGTAATAGACTTGGCGTTGGTAACGCGGCGCATAATAGCGCGGGGCGTAGTAGCTCCGGCCGTAATAGTTGCGTGGATAATAGCCTGGCCGGTAATATCTCTGTCCGTAGTATCCCGACCCGTAGTATCCCGGCCCATAGGGCTGATAATATCGGGGCTGCGCCAGGAGGCCCCCGATAACTGCGCCGGCGGCAAGCCCACCTAGTGCCCAGGCCCACTCATCACCACCATTATTATGGTATCCACCATAGTACCCGCCGCCGCGATATCGTGCGTATTGAACCAATTGCGCTTGCCCCGCGTCGATCTTCGGCGTCGCTATTGTGGGAAACGCCATGGCAGGCGGAATGCCTGTAACCATCATCACCAGCGACAGGGGAACGATTGCAAACCTTTTCATTGGCTTACCCTTCCTTTGCGGCGCAGAGCGTCGAAGTCGGCGCGTCAACCGCTGCCTTTTTTAAGGACGCATAATTTTACACCAAAATCGCTTTTTGCAGGCGAAATTCTGCGTCGCCAGGGAGCAGTTTTATTCCTGAGTAGGTTATGTTGAGATGCGCCCTATGCGAAGCCTGGTGGCGTGTCAGCTTCCCTGCCTGGTCTGCGATCGTAACATCGCCCCTGCCAGCATTTAAGGTAACGGCCTATGCCTGATCAGGGATTGGACAAATTGCCGTCCGGCTGCCTTCTGCTGTCCATCCGCCCGATCTCTTCATCATCGCAGGCGACAATTGAGCCCGCCGGAGATCGACGAGGAGCCAGACGCGGGACTGGCCAAATCGCATAGGCTGTTGGGCTCGGGCTCACGACCGGTCAAAACGCTCGAGCATTTTTCTGAGGTGGAGATTCTGCAGATGGAGCTTTTCGGCCAACAGGGTTTTCAGTTGCTGAATCTCGTCGTCCAAATCCGCCACTTCCTCAAAAAATGCTTCCCGGGCTGATAACTGTGCGCCGGGATCCGTGTTCGCTTTCGAAGGGAACTTCCTAATGTTCCCGGTTCCGGACTTCTTAGCGCGCGCTTGAATTTGTGGCGCCTTAGGAGATTGCTTGCTTTTAGGCAACGAGGCTGACTCTTTTGGAGGCAGTTCGCCAATTCGCTGATTTTCCGGCGTAGGTGCCTCTTCAACGGCGGCGTCTGTAGAGACGGCTTGGGCGTTATCATCCTGGTGTTCGGTCAGATCCGAAGATGCAGCCTCCTTGAGTTCATCCGATCCATTCCCACGATCCTGAACTGCCCCGGTTGGATCCGTTGAACTCAACTGAGCGCCGCGGACTTGTTGTTCTTGCGTGTCATTTGCTTGGCTATCGGCGTCGTGCTCAATCGAAATCTCGCGTGGTTCTGCCGACCGTCCCCGCGATGTCAGTCGAGCAAATAGGTTCCATGGTGATTTCATCGATCGTCAGCCTCGAGCGATCCGAAACTCTCACGTGAGCTCGGTGAATGTCTGTCCTACGAGGAATGTAGGGGCCAAGGTCGATCTCGCAACCGGCCCCTGCTGTCGGTCACGGTCAATCAAGTCCTAACCGCTTGCGCAGTTCCGAATTTTCCGCCCGCAGTTTGGTGGCCAGTTCCTTGCGGAGCATTTTATTCTCTTCTTCAAGCTGGATGAGGTCGGCCATTTCATCGATCGCCGAGACGGACGACGAAGCCTTTGGTCCGTCGAGCTTCGACGTCTTCTTGCTTCCGGTCTTGAGGGCGGAAGTCGTCTTTTCAGCAACTTGCTTTTTGACGGGCGCAAGCTTTGCGACTACGCCCTCGTCGGTGCGCTTCCTGCGCTCTCTCGGCGTCTTCGCAACCGTTGTGGTGCCCGTTGCTTCTGCAGTTGCTTTCGTGCGCCGCGGCGCTCGCTGCTTTTTCGGTACCGGCGTCTTTGCCGGTGCGTCGGTCTCTACAGCTTCGATTGTAGTACCCGTATTGCTTTCATCAGCCATCAGTTTTCTCCCTCTGCAGCCAAGAATCGTTTTCCGCTGAGTGAAACGCGGAGTCAACCATGACGTTGTTGGATTGACAGGAGGAAGATCGCGCGGGAACGCAGGTATGAATCGAGTCATCGTCATTTCGCCGGCTGCTGGTTGAGCCGAAGTGACGGCGGCCGGTCCAGGAGGATGAAGCAGGTAAAAGATCGTCCATCTGCCGCGCAAGCTGACGCAGGACGGCAGCGGTCCGTTCGGGAACGAGCGGCCGGGCGACCTCTGCTACTTCAAGCCATGGGGCAATCTCGCCTTGTTCTACGACGAATACCGCTGGGACGGGCTGATCCGGCTCGGCCGTTTCGACGGAGGTTTCGAGCCTCTACTTGTTCGCGGCGAGTATCCCGTGCGCATCGAACGGATTTGAACCACTTCCCTCCCATTCGAAAAGGACCACACGAATGAAGAACTTCAAGATCGCGCTCGTAGCGCTGACGCTGGCCGCATCCTCCGCTGCGTTCGCTGACAACAGCAAGTCCTCGATAACCGGCGCGTGGCGCATGACGTCGTTGCAGGTCACCGACGCGAGCGGCGATCGGACAGAAATCCCCTATTCCGGCCAGGTTATCTTCTCCACTGGCGGAACGCTCTCCGTCCAGGCGATGAATCCGGACGCTGCAGCGTAACCGGTTTAAGTCGACGAGGCCAAAGAGACATTCGCCATCACCGTGGAATCGTCCCTCGTCCGCAATCTCATTGGCCAGCGCATGGAACGCAAGTTCAAGGTTGACGCCGACCAACTGACGATCACGCCCGCTGATCCCAAGGAAGGCTGGCGCGTCACCTACGAGCGGCTCTGAACGCAAAATTCGGAACCTCCGGCGGTAGTTGCGGTTTGGTAGTCATGATTTCGTTCCGGTTCAATTCGATGACCCATTGGTTACGCATTGTCAGCCTCGTTCTTGCATCTTTGGCCTTGGTGCCAGCGGGTGCGCACTTGTTTTCTCTCGCCAGCAAGATGCGCCTGTCGGGCGAAGATTATCTTGCTGCGCAACGCGCATACGATGGATGGAACCTCTTCGCGTTCATTGTCGTTGGCGCGATAGCTGCGCTCCTCTGGCTTTCGATGGCTCTCTATCGAGCGGGGGAACCGGCGATCCCCGCCATAGCCGCTCTTGCGTGCATTGTTGCTACGCAAGCCATATTCTGGACTTTTACCTTCCCGGCAAATCAGGCGACCGACAACTGGACTCTGCTTCCAGAAAACTGGACGCAGTTGCGCCGTGGATGGGAATATTCTCATGCAGTCAGCGCGGTGTTTAATTTTTTTGCGGTGTGCCTTTTGGCCATCGGCAACGCAAAATAGGGTCAAGTCTGACGCGTAAGGTTGGAGCGCCTAGCATTATTTTGCGAAGGAGCCTGAATATGGCAAAGAAGAAGAAATGGTCGCAAAAGGTGACCGAAAACAGTGACGCACTGGACCTCAAGGAAGGAATTTTCAATCAACGGAGCGCCAAAAAAATAGCGGACTCGCTCAAGGAGTCGGCAGAGAAAAGCAACAGACGCAAATCAAGCCCGTTGCGTTCGGCCATGTCCATGCTGACCTTCTATATCAATCGCGCTGGCATCCTGCTTTCCAAAGGGCGCCGCGCGACCCTCGAAAAGGCAAAGGACGAATTGCGCAAGGATTTTGGCAAGGCACCGAAACATGGCAAATGAGTTGAGGATCAGACAACCGGAAACGCTTTTCTTAACGCCAAGCGACTGGGTACCCAATCATCCCTCTCTGCCCGTACTCTTCTACCGCAACATCCTCGCACCCGCGCCAACGGACTGCGCTCCTGTTTTCGAACGGCTTTTCTCGGACGCGGGATGGCAGGGGCTCTGGCGCAATGGAATTTTCTCCTACCAGCACTATCATGTCAGGGCACATGAGGTGCTCGGCATCGCTAAAGGCACGGCCGAGCTTTTGATCGGTGGACCGGGCCGCTCCGTTCTTCATGTCAGCGCTGGGGATTGCTTGGTTCTGCCTTCCGGCACTGGGCACATGTGCAACTCTGCCAGTGACGATTTCCTTGTCGTCGGCGCCTATCCTGCCGGCCAGCATGCCGATATCGAAACGGCTGCCGCAACGCCAGGCGATTTGAAAATCATCGCCACATTGCCCATTCCCCAAAGTGACCCGATCTACGGTCCGGGCGGTCCGCTGCGTGCCCTGTGGCGTGATCTGTAAAAGCGGCTTCGGTGGCCAAGATGCCGACGGCAACACCTGATGCTGCCTTTTCGTCCAGTGACAAATGCCGGGCTGCGGTTTGGCTGGATGTCGTGCCCAGGGCATTGGAGACGCCGTGACATTGTCCGCGGCTTTGCGTTCAAGCTCAAGCCGCGATGCAACTGATGAAACCATACCCACGCCATTGTTTGCAGAAACTGCGCTCCATACGCCGGTTCACGAGAAGCGTTCCGTGCTCGGAACATTTCGCCATCGCCATTGTTGGAGGGACACACCCGAAAAGCTGCGAGGAAACCGATGCTTGTACGTGAAATGATGAATAGCCATCCTGATGTACACGGGCGTTCGGCAGACGCGCTGATGCGCTGCATAGAGCATTGCTACAGCTGTGCTCAAGTTTGCACGAGTTGCGCAGACGCCTGCCTTGGCGAGACGAACGTCGGTGAACTCGTTCAGTGCATTAGGCTCAATCTCGATTGCGCCGACATCTGCGTGGCGACCGGGTCGGTTGCCACGCGCAGGACCGGCACCAACATGGATGTCGCCCACAATCTTGTTTCGACCTGTGCTGATGCGTGTCGGGCCTGCGCCGCGGAATGCGCGAAGCATGTTGAGATGCACGAGCATTGCCAAATTTGCGCCCGCGCGTGCGAAGCTTGCGCGCAAAGCTGCAGCGAAGCTCTCCCTCTGTTTCACTGAACGTGTCAGCCGCCGCTACGCACCCAGCAGGGTCGCTCTCGTCCTCGCGCTAGGTCTCACACAGGAGAACACAATGTCTGATTATCCCAAGCCTCCCTTTCCCGCCCAAAAACAGCCGATGCCTGGCCTCACGAGAAAGATGAATCCGGTTCCCGACCACGGGGAGCAGTCATACAAGGGGTCGGGACGTCTCGCAGGCAAGATGGCCGTAATCACCGGGGCAGACAGCGGTATTGGGCGCGCGGTGGCGATAGCATTTGCTCGTGAGGGTGCGGACATTCTGATCTCCTATCTCGAAGAAGACGAGGACGCCCGGGAGACAGCACAGCATGTCGAGGAGGCTGGCCGGAAAGCCGTTCTCGTCAAAGGCGACATTCAATCGGCCGACCACTGCCGGTACATCGTCGACCGTGCCATGGCCGATCTCGGCGGTATGATATCCTTGTCAACAACGCCGCGCATCAGTCGACGTTTAAGGAGATAGGCGACATCCCCGACGAAGAATGGGAGCTGACTTTCAGGGTCAATATCCATGCAATGTTCTATCTGTCAAAGGCAGCCGTCAAACACATGAAAGAGGGTGCCTCGATCATCAACACCGCATCGGTTAACTCGGACATGCCTAATCCAACGCTGCTTGCCTACGCCACTACGAAGGGCGCAATTCAGAATTTTACCGCCGGCCTTGCCCAAATGCTCGCCGAAAAGGGAATCCGTGTGAACGCGGTGGCACCCGGTCCGATCTGGACTCCGCTGATTCCATCGACCATGCCCGAGGAAGCCGTCTCAAGTTTCGGTAGGCAGGTTCCGATGAAACGCCCGGGGCAACCGGCCGAACTCGCCACCGCTTACGTCATGTTGGCCGATCCCCTCTCAAGCTATGTATCGGGCACCATGATCGGGGTGACCGGTGGCAAGCCGATCCTGTGAATGACGACACGGTGACACGCCCGTAAGTCCACGGCAGGAAACTCGATACCGTCAGGCAATGCACCATACATGTCGAGAAATCCGCTGACGGCAACGGCACCCGAATAGGCGATTTTGGCACCTATTGCGACCAGGTCGTTCGGGGAACTCTGCCTCTCTTTGAGATCCGTCAACCCGTCAGGTAGGGCTATTGTTACGAAGGGGCTTTGGACCCGATCTCAATTCATGTTCCGTCAGCGAGCCGCTACGCCACGCGCACCGGCGTCACGAAAGACCTGCTCGGCTTTGATCAGTTCCTCAATCGTAACATCGGCGGATACCTAGATCTCGCCATGAAATGGCGCATCCGTCCGATTTTCGGTAATGTGGGCTTGCTCAAGCGAATTGGGTTTCCGACGACGACATGTGACGCGACGCTCGACTAGACCTATCGGCGCGGCTGGACGCATAGGCTAAGTGATCGACGGCGGATCGTTACATTAGTGAAGCCTTGTATAATACGAAGTCCGCCCTATCCTTCTCGGCAGGAGGACGCGCCATGTCGAAAATACCCGCGCCGAAGCTTCCGGAAGGCCACCCAGATCGCGACCTCCTTTGCCAGGAGGCGTTGGAGGCCGAATTCCTGTCGCTTGGCGATAGAGCGTACCAGGCCGGTTGGTCACGCGAGGAATTCGCGATGGCGATGATGGAGCTGGCAGACGGCTATTTCCTCGCGAATGCCGATCTCGAAATGTTCGAGCTTGGTGCCGGCCTCGTCCGGCTTGCCAGGAAGCTGCACTAAGCACTTCGCTAAATCGAGAGAGGCGAGCTGGTTCAAGACCAGTGGCAAATGTTGTTGATTTAACCACGTCGCCTTGCCCTATGCTACGCCTGACGATCGAGCGAGCGGATGGTGAACCATCCGCTCGTTTCGACTGTTTTCCCCTATTGCACCAGTTCGATCTCACCAGGCCGCCAGGAATTGTTGAACCAAGGTTCCAGCGGACCGTACAGGCGAAGGATCATGAACCAGCCCTTGCCCGGGATTGGGCTTGCTGGTCGGTCTGCACCATCGAGCGGGTAAGAGTCGGCAGTTGACTCTCTGCCCCAATGAGAACATTTGTAGAACAGTTTACTCAGAGGGCATTGAGCATGAGCGACGAGGTTGGCGCTACCAAGAGAGCGGAAAGCAGCCTGGCCGAGCATCTGTGCGAACCTCCCTGCTGCATGAAGTGGGGCGGCTTCGGCTATGCCCACGGACGGTCGGCGCCAAACTGGTATTGCTTCGAACACAAGATCGAATGGCCACCGGCCAAGCGATCCTGACCCCCGGCGCTAGGTGGGCGCCAATCTCAGACATGCGGCACAACTCGCCCCGATCGACGATCGGGCACTGAAGAATGCTATCTGGAGTTCAGCAAGTGACGGACCACGCCAAGCTATCCTCATTCGTCGCCATCCATCTGGCGGTGATAGACCAATCGACCAAACGCCGCTTCGCAGGAACAGGCGTTTCGCGCCGCCGCGAACAAGACAGCGCCCGCTCAATTGCTGAGGAACTCGTCAGGCATATCCGCATCAACCACCGTATCGAGCGCGCCGGGACTGCGGTCGACGATGCCGAAGTTGTCGCGCTCGTCGAGGCCGAGCTTTGGAAGCTGCCCGAGGCAGTGGCGAAAGACCTCGTCGCCATTGACGCCAACAGGAAAGAGGTCGCCCGTACAGCCATCGTCAATGCGCTGGTCGAAGCATTGACCCGGAGCTACGAATTCACATTCCTTCAACCCGAATACCGGGGGATGGGGCCGTCGATCTACAAGGAACAATCCTCTTAGAGGCGCGTTTTTTACGGACATGCCACGTGACAGCCGGCCACCCCCCCGCAGCCGCTGTCTCACACTCTAGGCCCCTTTCCCTGGGGGCCTATTTTTTTAGCTCAAACACGTCGGCATGAACGATGACTGTCGGAGCTTTCCGTCTCCCGGCCCAACAGGGGGCCGTTCTTTCATCTACGCCCAGCTATCTGCGCGACGTGCTCGGCGAGTCTATCGGACGGCTAGACCCGATAGGTGCGTTAGTCGACAGTCGCTCGTTAAATTAGCGAAGCCTTGTAGAATGCAAAGTGCGCCCTATCCTCTTCGGCAGGAGGACACGCCGTGTCGAAGATTGCCGCGCCGACGCTTCCTGATCGCGTCCTCCTTTGCCAGGAGGCGTTGGGGGCCGAATTCCTGTCGCTTGGCGATCGAGCGCACCAAGCCGGTTGGTTACGCGAGGAAGTCGCGATGGCGATAACGGAGCTGGCAGACAACTATTTCCTCATGGATGCAGTTTCGAAATGTTGGAGCTTGGTGCTGGCCTTGTCCGTCTCGCGAGAAGACTACACTAGGGAGTCGATTGACGGCGCACAGTATCACGGCCGCTGCATTGTACCCTGATGGAAGAGTATCTGCCATTTCTTCCCGTCATGCTTCCAGATTGAACTTCGCAAAGCGGATCGTTCAGACCCGTCGCGATATGTGAGATGGCTCTCGTACGTCAAAAGTACCGCATTTTGGGAAATGGGCGCGAGAGCATAGTTGGACGTTCGGAGAATGCCGTCGGTGTGATCCTCCTCCTTGGTCAAAAGATCTATGACCTCTGCTCGACGATATACGCGTCCCGACGCACCGAACTCGACGAACTCTTCTGCAAGCAATGCTTCGACCGCTAGCTTCGAATGCCTGACCGATGGTCGGTGCAGTGCTTCTTCGAGAAACTGGATTTCGGCGAAGTTGGGATCGGGGCTCGACAAGGGTGGTCACTCCAATGGGCAAGCTATCGTTGGACTGGTCAGCCCGCGTTGTCCGACGCCAGCGATCGCGCCGGCGCCTGGGCGATGCGACCGCGAGGATACCGAACCAGCCACAAAGTGAGAAGTTCCGCCATGGGACTTCAGTCTGAGCGTCAAGGCTGCCCCCTCCCCGGAGGGGAAGGGACGCCGTCTATCAGGGCTAGTCGATAACCCGAACGATCTTGCGGGTGCCCGGGTCCACCAGCACCGTGCGGTTGTCAACGACCATATATCGGTAGGTGATGTCCGGTGCATCAATGGTGTGTAGTTCCACCGTTTCGGGAACCGTCGAACCGACATTGAGCTCCACTCCGGGAAGTTTGATGGAAGCGAGGGGCTTCTTCTTCACGTATTCGCGGACGACCGTTTCCTGCTCTGGGGTGACAATGACTGTCTGAGCCAGGGCGATGCTCGAAGCGCCGAGCAGAAGCAGTCCTGTGACGGCTGAGCTGACAAGTTTCCTCATTTTCTTCTCCAGGCTGGTTGTTGTATTCCCACTCTCAATGCGGGAACTTCTTACCAACGCCTCTGGGCTGTTGCCGTTCCGATGGCCAGACTTCAGTCGCATGGGGTTTCGACCTTAGTCTGGCGGGCCTTTAAGACAATAGTCCGGGAAGTGCGTGAGCCTGCGACTTCGACACACTTTAAAGTGGGCACCGCATTGGAAAGCGAGAGGCTGACGCGCTTGCCGCCTTCTGATCGGCCTCGACCAAAGCGGCATCCAAGATGCGAACTTCCTAGGCCCGTCATTTAGCCACTAGAGCTCGTCGGGACAGCTTCCCACAGAGAAGCGGCCCCCCCGCTGTGGAGGCAGAGCCGCCCTCGTCAATCGCATCCTCGAGCATCGTCCGGCGCTCCCGCTGTTCCATGGTCGCGCAGGTCGTGACCGACAAAGCTGATTGCAGTCGCTTTGGCGAACAAATTGGCGCGTATCGCCTGGGCTCTTATGGCCCCCGGCGAGCTCCGACCCTTGGACCTGCCCAACGCAGCAGCCAGAAGTCGTGAGACGTCGGGGATGTGGTGAGGTCTAACGGAGGATTATGGGCAATCAGTTAGAGAAGGGGATTGGATTAACCAGCAGTGGGATGAGTGCTCAGAAGCACGTGTAGCCGATTGGGATCTAAACCACGAACTCCATAATGGCCTACGGCGTCAATCTCGCCACATGAGGCCGGACCATGTCAGCGCCTGACCACTCGTCTATACCGAAGTAAGTTTTCGTTTCATCTTCCGGGGCATCCACACACATCCCTTTTGATTTCAAACGCCCAGTCGCCGGCGGCTGGCACCCTCTTGGCTAGCAGCGCAAGGCAGGGCTTGACGCGGTCCGGCATGGGATCGAAAGACAGGCACGGAGGGTCGCGCGGCCTCTTCGGCTGCCCGTGCAGCACAGCGTCATCATCGAGGAGCAATTGCTTCGGGCGCTTGGCTTTCGCAGGTACTTTAGGCATGACTTATTAAACGCACATTCCGCAATGAGTCACGGGAACCTTTTTCACAAAACGCGATTTTTGCTGATCAAGCAGTCCGGTTACGTGCTGCGAAACCCCAACGTCGAGACTACAGCCATGCAACATGAAGACACCAGACAACAATATAGCAAGGTGGTTCGCGGCTGGAACACGCGCTATGACCTGGAAGAATTCATCAGCGCGCACCGGCTCACCCCCCTTGTCGCACGCGAACTGTTCGAGAAATTCGGACCGTACAAAATCGACCTCGATCGCAAGGTCGCCGAGCTAAGAGCAGCAGGAAAATCTAATCTTGGGCATTAAGACTAATTGGGAACAAACCGACCTCTCGACAGTTCCTCTCCGCCCCTCTAGACAGCCAGGCGGTCGCTACCTTCCTCTCCGGCGGCCGCCTGGAACACAAACTACGGCTCACAGACGACGGCCGCCCACGGCGTGCGGATCTCCCCCGAAATTCCGGAGTTGAAACCCCCCGGCGACGGCGCATACTTAACGCGGGGCTAACGTCGGCCTGTTCCGCCCCGGGCCGGCTGGGATTAGGGCGATGAGCAAAGTGGTTGGATCTCGCAGCGAGATAATTACGCCTGACGACTTCAAGCAGATAGAATGTGTTTTCCGGGAAATCGTCCAGGAAAGGCACCTCGCCGTTGATAGCGAGGAAGCTATTGAGCTCGCGGCGCGTCTGATCGGTCTTTTTCAAAGCGGCATCCACGATCATGATGCGCTGAAGTTGATGGCTAGTTGACTGTGGCTACCGGACCATTTGACAGAAAAAAGCGGGTTTCACCCGTGTCCGAGTAGTTGGTTGAGGCTGTGTGCAAACACCCGCCCGTCGGCAAGCTTATCCACCCGAAGCCGTCCTTCCAGCACCTGCATCGCATCTAGTTCCGAATTCCTCAATCCGCTGGAATCAACGCAAGGACGAAAGACTGAAACTGCACGATTCCTCGGTTCGAAACAAAGATAACCGGCGATCAGGATGCTCTTCACCAGGTTCGCTAGCTACTTGTAGGTATATTCGGAACATCCCGCTGGTGTGACCGTTGCCCGTACAATTCTACGGAGTGACAAGCCATGAAAATCGAAACACGGGCGACCACCGTGGCCGAAATGGTGCCGGAGCTTCGAGCATGGGCTCATTCGTTGCGTTCGTCGCAAAAACTGGCCGATGAGCTCGTCGAGGACACGCTCGAACTCGCGATTAACGACCTCGACCAGATCGCACCAAAAGCCGATACGCGCCGATGGCTCTACAGCTTGATGGTGGACATCCATAGCGGCCGCCGCAAAAGCAGAGCTGCCGCCGCCCGAAAGCTCATGCGCGGATAACGCAGCGCCCTCGCCCCTCAAAAAAGCGGCCCCCGCTGTGGAGGCCGCAATCTATGCGTACCCAGTACCTAACTTTATAACGATTTTAGGTGTAGCGGAATACCGCATCTATCAGCCAAGCTTCACCGAAAGCTTATGAAGGGTTGAAATCCAGCGGACGGCAAAAGTTGTGAGAAGCCAGTTGCCTGGTGCGTATTACGCCAGCAGTCCCGCAGCACTGTCCCACTCTCACGACCCCTTCCGCAGGAACCTATTTCAGTTCAAGCTGCTTACTGCACTTTCTCAACTCTCATATGTGAGAATTCCCATGCGCCAGCGGCTGCGCATATTACACACACAGGTGCTAGCGACAGGGGGATACATATGGGTCGGACGACGGCAGATGCGGGGAAAGCGCTTTCCAGGCAGATGGGCCAGCGCATCAGAGCCATGCGTATGATGCGAGGGTATTCCCAAGGGAAACTCGGAAGCTTGATCGGCCTGTCGTTTTCAGCAGGTTCAGAAATACGAAAATGGGACAAATCGCGTCTCCATTCCAGTGCTGATGCAAATTTGCGAGGTGTTGGACGCACACCCAATGGATATCATCGGTGAAGGTCCGCAAGATGGAGGGAACAAGAGAGTAAACGCTTTGCTGCAATTGACGCCGCAGAAAGCAAGCTGAAGATTCTACAAAGCAAGCTGGCGCGGATGCAGAAAATATTCGCCGAACCGGATTGATGCGGAGGACAATCACCCGTCCCTATAATCAGAGAGACATCTCAGGTGGGGTCGCAAGAATTATTATCCGGCAACTTGCGTAAGGCGATCGCAAAGAAAATGCGGCCGCCGAGCGGAGGGCCTCGGAAGCCGCAATGGGAATTGCCTTCAACACCTCAAGGATACACCCGCATTCGCTCTGATGCGAGACAATTTGCCTGCACTCCGTTGTTGTCAAACCTTCCCAATGATCACCAACACGATGCGTCGAATGGCTTCGGCAAAACTCACGCCAAGCGCCATCGCTGCAATGCCGGCGACCCCGAGTGCGCCGATGCCCATCAGCTTCCAGCGCTTTACGTCATCGGTGACCGGTTTCATCTCCGCGCGTCCGCGCCGATCGACGCTACCGACGCCTCGACATCACCGACCCGGTCGACCAGCTGATCCATACGGGTGTGAACGCCGGCCCGGCTCGCTGCAGCCTTGTCTTCAGATCTTACTGCCCCTCCTCTAATGTCTGATCGAATCTTGCCTTCCCATGCCTCACGCATTCCGCATTGGTCCAGACGCCGCCGGCGCAAAGGCCGACGACGGTCCGGTCTACCATTCGCTGATCTGCCGGCGTCGCCCCGCGCGCGCTGACCAGGTCAGTTCCGACGACCCGCCGCAGGCCGTCGACACTTGCTGGCTGCGAAGTCCCACAGCCCGTCAGGACAAGTGTCATAGTCAGAGCGGCATCGACCGCGGAATGTGCCGCCGCATTGCTTTGCCTCTCGAATGCGTTGGTGACTGATCGTGCGCCATCCTCCTGGAGACGAACTCTCCCTTAGCCCAAAGACCAGCCTCAGCCGCCCGCCGGTTGACGAGACCCTTCACCCACTTCATCTGCTCGGCCGGCACGGCGTCGTGGTCGCCTTTGTCCAGTTTCTTCAGCAGCGTCGACTTGCCGAGCGAGCCTGTGTTGAAATCAGAGGACACGAGCACGGCGTGCTGATTGCCGGTCAACGGTACCTTGACGAGGCGCGCAACTCGCTCCTCAAACATGGGCGAGGCCGGCGCGCAGGATCTCTTCGGCGCGTGCCTCGGTGATCACCATCGTGGGCCTCACCTCTGCCGCGCTGGTGTGGCCATATCCGATGGTCCAAATTCCGCCTACGTCGCGATAGGCCTTCGTCTTCAGGCCTTCCCACTGCTTGACGAGCGCAAGGCCCGCCGCCTTGATGCGTCGGTTCATGGTGTTAACCTCTTTTGTTTTCAGGGAAACATGCGATAGTTGATAGGCGGGAAGGCACGGTCAGGAGAGACCGTTATGAACCTTGAAAGGATCGGTAGATCCCGTCTGAAATTGAAGCTTCCAGCGTTGCGAGCGTTGATTGATGCGCAGCAGAGCCGGGCCTTTCGTGCGTTATGTGAAGAATACGCCCTCGCCGCCATGGCTATAGATGAATTGACCGCTGCGGTCAGTCATGACCCCGTCGATCTCGACGGTTTGGAAGCCGTCTGCACTGAAATCGAAAGCGAGGTCGATCGACTGCTGCGAACATTTAACGCGAGCAAGATCTGGCGGTAGTTTATAGCAATGTCCTTGATGGGAATCGCCAGATCAGGGCTGGCCATGTGTAGGAAGAGCACGGCTCCGGCTCGCTCTCCCAGCCTATCGTGAAAAGCTACAGTCGATCCACACCGTGGTATTCCTCAATCTCTGCGAGTTCTATGCCGCGTCGGTTTTGATGATCGACGATATACGCAAGGAATATCCTGTTCGAGCTGAGCTGCTGGCCGAATACGAGACCATGTGCCGCGCAAGGGAGGCCGACGCTGTTGCCATGATGAATGGCGGAAAGAACGCGAGGTGGCGGCAGGCCGCCAGCCGTTCTGTTGCTTGCGCATATTCACCTTGCCCTGTCGGCTTGATGGCAAGATCTCTCGCAATTGAAATTTCGGTTTAACCCTTCCTTGGTGGCGCCATCTTAGATTGCACCGAAAGGGAGAGGAAAATGCAGAAACTTAGCGAACTAGGACGTCGTCGTCTGTGGGCGAGACTGCCGAAGTTTCGACGCGCGCTCGAAATTGGGACCCGTTCGGCGGAGCTGAATGACCTTTTTGAGGCGTATGCACTCGCAGCCGAACGGTTGGCCGAACTGCGAGAGCCAGAGCAGCCAGACCAAAGTCTTCTATTCGAGTACGAGGTGGCAAGCAGAGGGATCGAAGAGGAGGTAACCCGGCGTCTGACTGAGATCCACGCCGATCCGGTCAACAACTCCCTGTCTGCCACATCCCATGAAAGTGGCCTTCTTCGAAGTCGCATACGGATTCGAACTAGCTGGCAATCTTCATACTGAGAGATCCTGTTCGAAGCACGCGGCGCAGGTTGTGACGAGAGCGCTGAGACGTAAAAGGCCCCTTCTCCTACGAATAGGACAAGAGGCCCCGTCTGAGCGTTCGAATTCACAGACACTCGCATTGTATGCCCCGCTTCAGGCGGAGCGCAAGCCGAGCTTTTCAGCGCCTCCAATTTATCCGCCAACATTGTGCCAGCACGGACGGTAGGCTGCGCGATATGGTGGCTGCCGTCGCTGACGATGCTGGTCACAGTTTCGGTGGGTGTGCTACTGCGGGCTCTGCTCAGAACCCATCTGAAACGGGCTGTGAGACTCAACGGCTGAGCAATACCGAGAGGCGAATGCGGACACTGGCGAAATAGTTCGCGTCGTGTCCATCCAGGACCAGTGCGTCGTTGAGCTCATTTTCTTCCAGCATGTTCTGAGGGCCTTGCTCACGCCTGTTCGTAGGTACCGGTCAGAGTTGCTTGGGAAAGGACGTGTTTTTGAGCCATGATCCACATCGCCTCGATACCCGCCACGGCAGGCACTGCCAAACTTGGAACTTCGAGAGCCGCGAGGCAGAACCTGTAGCGGTGGGGGCCGTGACCCTTTGGGGGCTCGGGACCATCATAACGGGAATTGCCGAAATCATTTCGACAAAAACTCGGGCCACCGCCAGGTGCGGTGTCGGAACTTTGCGGTAGTTCACTCCAGTCGCGGGGTATGTTGAAAACACCGCAGTGCCGGAACACGCCTCGTGGGGCGTCCGGATCTTCGACGATCAACGCGAAGCTTTTGACATCCTCGGGAGCGCCGGTCCACTTGAGCGCTGGCATAATGTTTTCACCCAAACGCGTATATGTTTCAGGTATCAACTCGCCGTCCGCAAAAGCGGGGCTTATCAGTGTCATGGTCATCTGAAATCTCCGGTGGCTTGAGGCTCCATTAGGGCGGCTTCCCCCAAACCTCAGACTTCCTCCATGGTTCCAACTCCGCCGGCTGCGATTCTGGCAACATCTGGCGCGGCCGCTAGTTCGAGCGGCGATGGTCCGGTAACCTGTAAACAAGAAAGATTTTTACCTTGAGTGCGCTAATGTGATTGGCGCCGCCATCAGTTTACTCGGTAGGCACATGATCGCCCCAACAGATGGAACAATCGGAATGCCGCCAATGGGCGTCTTCCGGGCTTCGGCATAATCAGACTATTCAGTCCGAACCTGGTGAAGGTCTCCCTGAGGGGCCGGTGGCGTTCCGCACCAATTTCCGTTCGACAGATTATGCACTTGGGCGTTGCGCGAACTTCCGGCCCGATCATCGGTGAACGTTCTTATTCCCCGGCGGCAGGGATTTTTTCTCCAATCCATCCAGAATCACTGCCAGGCCATGATCGAACGCTGCGTCAGGGCCTGCCTCGTCGAGGATGTCTATCGCTGACCGAAGCAGCGGATACATCGCCATCGAACTGATGACGCCGTCACGCTCGCCATCGTCCTTCCCCCTGGCCTGTTGCTCCAAAACCGCCCCAACGGTGAAGTAACTGATCGTCATCAAGGCATGGGCCGCATCGCTGGCCGAGAAGCCGGCGTCGCACAGGAGGCGAAGTTGCGCCTCGGCCGCTCCCAATAGCGGCGCGCTTGGCCGGGTGCCGGCATGAATGCGCGCGCCGTCGCGATAAGCCAGTAGCGCCAGCCGGAAGCTACGTGCGTTGCCAACCAAGAACGAACGCCAGTCGTCTTTCTCCTTCGGCGCCGAGTGTGCGTGATTTTCTGCCAACATGGCGTCGGACAGCGCGTCGAGCAGTGCGCGCTTATTCTTGAAGTGCCAGTAGAGCGCGGGCTGCTGAACGCCCAGGCGCTCCGCCAGCTTCCGTGTCGTAAGGTTGTCGACGCCGACCTCGTTTAGGAGATCAAGGGCAGTACGGATTATCGCGTCCTTCCGCAATTTTGTCATGCTTGACGCCTTATCATCGATAAATTACTTTGCAAATCCTTATCATTGATAAATAATTTCCCTTCGATCGAGGCCGCGGCCCGGAAATCCCGACATGAAATCCAATAAAGCCCTTGCCATCATATTGGGCACCGTTGCGCTCGATGCTGCCGGCGTCGGCCTGATTATGCCCGTGTTGCCGGGTCTTCTGCGCCATGTCTGCCAATCAAGTGCGGTTGCCGCCCATTATGGCATTCTCCTAGCGCTCTACGCAGTGATGCAATTTACCTGGGCACCCCTACTTGGCGCTCTGTCGGATCGTTTCGGCCGCCGTCCTGTGTTGCTCGTCTCACTTGCCGGAGCAACAATCGATTACACCTTCATGGCTATGGCACCGGTCCTGTGGATTCTCTACATCGGACGCATCTTATCTGGCATCACCGGCGCAACCGGCGCGGTGGCCGGAGCCTACATTGCCGACATCACCGATGGGGATGAGCGCGCGCGGCACTTCGGCTTTATGAGCGCCTGCTTCGGGATCGGTATGATCGCGGGACCTGTGTTAGGCGGATTGATGGGAGGCGTCTCCCCGCATGCGCCGTTCTTCACAGCGGCAGCCCTGAACGGGCTCAACTTCCTGATGGGCTGCTTCCTGTTGCCAGAATCCCATACAGCCAAACGCCGGCCGATTCGCTTGAAGTCTCTTAACCCGCTCACCTGCTTTCGCTGGGCGCGAGGCATGAGGGCAGTTACTGCCCTCATGGCCGTGTTCTTCGTGGCGCAACTCGTCGGACAAGTGCCCGCCGCGCTTTGGGTCATCTTCAGCGAGGATCGTTTTCACTGGGATGCGACGATGATTGGCGTTTCGCTTGCGGTATTCGGGACTATTCATTCAATCGCGCAGGTTACGATTACCGGCCCCTTCGTTGCTCGTTTCGGCGAAAGACGGGCGTTCATGGTCTCTGTATTTGCTGACGGCATAGGCTACATCCTGCTCGCTATGACCACACGAGGGTGGATGGTGTTCCCGATCATGATCCTGCTCGCTGCCGGGGGAATAGGAATGCCCGCGCTTCAGGCCATGTTGTCAAAGCAAGTAGACGGGGAGCATCAGGGACAGCTTCAAGGATCGCTCGCCGCCTTGACGAGCCTGACCTCGATCGTTGGACCCTTAATCTTCACATCGATCTACGCGGCCTCGACCTCAACGTGGAATGGATGGGCGTGGGTTGCAGGCGCCACGTTATATCTTGCCTGCCTGCCCGCGCTTCGTCGCGGAATATGGGCCGACGGGCGGCAACGAGCATGAGGCCAGCGACGCATCTCGAATTAGCGCGACAATGGAGTATTGCGACTGCGCAAAAACCTCCACCCGGTCGTGGAAGGGCGCCCGTCGCGGCGTTTTGTGAGCATGCAAAAAGGCCCTCGAGGATATTGAGCCGCTGGCCGCCGTGCAACGCATCAGGGTGGCCAGCCCGATAGGCCCGTCTGACGTGTTTCTAGGCTGTAGCGGTCGTCAACAATCCCCTACAAGCGCTTGTGATCGGCCAGGTTCGAGTGGCCAGATGAAGCAGTCAGCATCCTGAAGACCCGAACGTCGGTAACGTGAGAAGTCCCAAAAGAGCTCGGATCAATTCACTAGGGCCTGGAGCGTCCATTGTCTGGGCACAACGCAGCAATCTGAGCGAGCTGGGCGTTTATATTAGCAATATCGGAACTATGTACGATTATCTGTGTTAACGAAGGTAATCAAATCGCGCACTCTGGTCTCAGCCTTTGCTAGGACGTTTTCTCACCGTGATTGAAGGCTAACCGCGCTTAGGATGAAGAGCGGATTGTCTGCCGATTCCGAGTGCGCCCGAATTGGGAGACCCATGATGCGAGGTGATAATACCAGCCATCAAAATAGCAAGCTCGTCGGTCCCTGGTCCGATCGCTACGATCTGGAAGAGTTCATCGCTGCCTATCACCTGACACCGCTCGCCGCCCGTGAGATCTTCGTCAAATTCGGTCCCCAAAAAGCTGAACTCGACCGGAAAATGAAGGAACTTGGAGTCCCCGCCAACTCGGGCCACTAGCCAACGCGCTTAGAACATACGAACAATCGCCATGTGAGTGTTGGAGTTATGTTGAGGCAGGCCCCACAGGAAGCCCAGGCGGTGGTGCGTACGCACCAGAAGATGACCTGCCCTCCTTGCTACGCTCAGATTTTAGCCTGTACTCCGGTGATTTCGCTCACGTGTGGGCGGGAACGGAATGATTCTGGCCCCGAACTTGAGCGGCGAACAGCGATTTGACGCGATAAGGCGGTCGAGGCGGTCCTCGATGAGGTAGTGGACCACACAACGTATATCTGCTTGCTTCAGCGCAGGGAAACAGGGGGTCGCCTCAATGACCAGCATGTCGAAGATCGTTTTACCGCCGTAATTCGCGTGGAGCAGTGTTGTCAGCCTTTGAGCGAGCCACCCCATGGCTTCGTCTACGCAGACATCCACATCATGGGTCGGTTGCATAGTTGGTTCTTTCCCAAGATAGTGTCACTGACCTTTCCTAGCCCTCCGATCCTCCAATCCGGTGAAAACGGGAATGGTAATTTTATGAAAATACAGCTCTTTTCTGAAGGCGGCGGCTTGACAAAGACAACTCGAGACCGAGCAACCCTTCTTCAGAGATCGTACCGCCCTGTTATGGGAATCAAACCGTGATTGTTGCGCCAGGGTAGTAGCAGCATTGCCGCCTTCCTCCTTCAGCGGTAAGATTGTACCGAGCAAGTTGAACCATTCAAAAGGACATTTCATGCCAACCGGTACTGTTAAATTTTTCAATCAAGACAAAGGATTTGGTTTCATCGCGCCTGACAACGGCGGCACGGATGTTTTCGTGCATGTTTCGGCGCTCGCAACGGGCGACCTGCTGCGTGAAGGCCAGAAAGTCAGCTATGAACTGGGTCAGGACCGAAAGACCGGAAAGTCGAAGGCGGAGAACGTAAACCCGCTTTGAACCATCTAGTAGCCAGCGTAACTTTCTTAAGCGTCTGACAGCACTAACAGCTCGGCGAGGTTCGCGATTCCGTACGGCGCTGGCGCCTCGCGGTCTCGCTTACTGCTGTGCTGCCGGTGACGCTTAGCTTCCTGAACATGGCGCCTTGGCCATGGCTATGCGTGGCCCGCCAACAGAAACGGTTTGGCAGCGGTCGGCGTCACGGTTCTTGGCGTGATTATGATCACCGCCGAGATTGTGGGCGAGCCATGTCGGATAAACTACGACCACGATGACGATTGTAGAAAAGCAATTGGAAGTCCGCTAGCCGTTTGGATTGGGTATCGGCGGCACCAGGTTAGGTTCGCCAGCGGTGTTCCCACCACCTTCTCCAAAACACCTGGCGTTGAGAGATCGTTTTGCGCCGATTGCGGGACGTCCATCTCGTATGCAGACGACGGACTCAAAGATGAGATTTGGCTGACGAATGGGTTTATGGACAATCCTGTGAGATTTGAGCCTCGCGCGCATGGATACTGGTGCATGAAGTTTGCCTGGTTCCAGCTGTCGGACATCCTTCCACGATACGACACCTATACGCGCCAACGAGATAAAGCCGTGGGCTATCCAAGGGACAGGGAGATCAACCAACTCTAAGGATCTGGCCAATTGGAAGCGTTCTCTCGCGGCTGCTGATGGAACGAGGCTTGGGCGAGCATATGCGCGCCCAAGCCTTGCGATTTAGAAATCATAACGCATTACGATTTCGCCATCGATGATTTCCCCGGTGATCTGAAAACCGGCGTTCTCGTAGAGACGACGTGCGCGCTCGTTTTCGGGTTTTACACCGAGAACAATGCATGAGCAGTCAGGCAACTCCGCGAGCTTTTGGATGATTCTGGACAGGGCAGCACGGCCGTATCCCATACCCTGAAAACGCGCGTCGATCATGAGGCGATAGACCCAGTAATTGCCGTCGACTTCATCCAGGGCGTGCATGGCAAACCCGACCGGCTCACCATGTGCCCGGATGACGAACGACGTGCAAGCGGGGTTTTCGTTGGCTTCTTCCAACGAAGCGGCGTTGCTTGCCACATAGGAAAGTTGGTGAGAATGCGGCTGTAAGGCCAGCACGCAGGTGTGATCTTCCGGCTTGATCCTTTCAACGGTGACGATCGAGGTTGTGACTTGAATAGGGTTAGAGTCTTGCATGAAAGCACTTTCTCTGCGGCGCCTACAACAGCGCCAAGATATCGAGAGGATTGAACACGCGCAGCCGTCAGCCTCGGTTTCGGGGCTTTGCCAAATACGCGGTGCAGATGATGTGCTCGCTTTGAGAAGCCTAGTGCAATGAGCCTAGCTCGGAACCAGCGAGCGCTGTTGTTTTGTTTGATTTAAGCATTGGGCCGCCTCCTCTGGTTGCTCTTTGGGGAAAGCACACTTAAATGGATTCTTGCGCGGACAGCAAGCCGCCGCCGGTACCAATCTGCCATCCGCAGGCAAGAACGGTATCGACGCGGCGGCTGAAAGTAAGCGATCCCACCGGGTATGCCCTGATTTCTACGAGCCGAACCAGTGGAACTTCCATCCGTTTTCGGTGTTCTTCGGGAATGAGAACGATAGCCCAGACGGATACATCAGCTTTGCCGCAGGCTCGCGACATCTATACCCTCCACGAGTTCGCTGCCGTCTACGATCTTGGCATTGGGCGTGCGCACGAACTTTACGATGCGATCAAGACTCGACACATTGATGCTCGTAATAAGCCAGTCCAAAAACTGGAAATCGTAGCTAGCTGCGCTTCCCCAACCCGGCCAATAGGTAACATGACCCTTCGGAGGACGGCGAGAGGGAACCTTAACGGCCGTTCGCAGTTCGAGGAAAAGAACGAAACCGGAGAAGGAGAAATCTGATGCCTAGCGGCGACAAATCCGCTTATACCGACAAGCAAAAGCGCAAGGCTGAGCATATCGAGGAAGGCTATGAGGACCGCGGTGTTTCGAAGGACGAAGCGGAACGGCGGGCCTGGGCTACTGTCAACAAGGAAAGTGGCGGCGGCAACAAGTCCGGTTCTGGTCGCGGTCACGAGGAAAGTCATGCCTCGTCAGAAAAGGGCGGTAGAAAAGGCGGCAAAGCCTCGGCTGCAAGATCAAAGGAAGCGCGTTCAGCGTCCGCTAAAAAAGCGGCTGCGACCCGCAAGCGCAACGAGCAGCATACCCATCACTGAGCAACTCGAGCGATGAAGAAACTGCTGGCGCTCGATGAGAATTGGCGCGGCACGCCTAGCCTGCGTGCCCCGCCGATTTCCATTGAGATATCTCTATTCCAGTGCACGGCGGGCGCCAGCGTCAAACCGTGTCTCGTCTATCACTGCAGCAGTTCCAATAGCCGCTTTGCATTCTTGATAGCGTGGCCATCGCGATCGTTGTTGAAATAGGCCCAAACAGTTTTCGCGTTGCTTTGTCGGATGCGTTCAGCCCATACCGCCAATTCAGCGTCACTATAGTCATGGCGGTACCACTGTTTGACTCCATGAAACCGTATATAAATATCATTGGTGGTTTGCACGAGTTCGTCGGGCAATCGAGGGCCGCTGCAGGAGCAAAAGATAATCCCCGCGTTTCGGAAAGCGCTGAAAACCTCGGCGTTCCACCAGCTCTTGTGGCGGAATTCCAGAACGTTTCTCTGCCGGGGATCGAGCTGATCAATAATGGTGCGTAACATCTCGGGGGAGTAGCGAACGCTGGGAGGCAGCTGAAAAAGAAGGCAGCCCATCTGTGGGCCGAGCAGATCGGCAATGTAAGCGAAGTCCGCAATTAAGATGCGGGTATCATCAAACCGCTTTACGTGGGTGATGAGCTCGCAGACCTTTACCGTGTAAATGAACTTGGGATTCGCTTGGCGCAGCCAGGTCCTGACTGTCGCAAGTGTGGGCCAGGAATAGAACGGCGCGTTGAGCTCGACCGTGTCGAATTCCTGAGCGTAAATGGAGAACCATTCTTTCGAAGGTGCATCCGCCGGATAAAGCTTCCCTTTCCAGTGCCAGTAATACCAGCCGGAGCAACCGATATGGAGGCCGTTCAATGGGGGCTGAACGGAATCAGAGCCGGCATTACCCTCCCTAGCAAGACGGGCCGAATGCATTTTCTTCGCGCGCTCGACATTGGCAATCCGCTGCTTTTGCCTACGCTCCGCACGCCGTGTTCGCCGTTTCTCAATTTCTTCAGGAGAGCGTTCCGCCACCGAATAACTCCACGTTCTCAGATGGCAATTCTCGAGTGCGGTGTTTGTTCCGCCAGTTCGCAGAGTTGCTTCTTGGCAGAGCGACGCAGCTGCGCGCATCGGCGTCGTTGCCGTTGGCACACGATGAGCGCAGCCGAGCGCCCCTGCCGTGTCACGCCGCTTCCGACATTCAATGGCCTCGAGCAGCGACTTCGAGAACCAACTCAAATTTGGCCGGGCGTCGAACAAGGCTGCCGCGATTGCTGGGCAAGATCGGGCGCCGTCGGTCCATGAACGAATGCATCCGTCGCACAGTCCTGATGTTTATTTGCCGACCCGTGCGAACAAAAACCGAAAGCAAGCGTTTTCCAATCGTGCAGCAACTGGAGGAACCACAAATGGACTGGGATCGCGTCGAGGGGAATTGGAAACAGTTTAAGGGAAAGGTAAAAGAACAGTGGGGCAAGTTGACAGATGACGACCTTGATCAAATCGCCGGCAAGCGCGACCAGCTTGAGGGCAAGATTCAAGAACGCTACGGTCTCGAAAAAGACCGGGTCCGCCAAGACATAGACAATTGGTATGGACGTCAGGATTGGTGATCCTTGACCTGCCCCGCCTTGGCGGGGCATTTCTATGTCTAGTTCGCCCACACGATGTCGAACGCACCAGGCTCCGGCCAAGCAACGCGACGGTCTCTTGCGTTCCATTAGGGAGCAGATGATGGATTTCCAGAACGTTGGGCGAGCCCGCCTGATGATCCGGTGGCCGCAACATAGCAAGCAGATTTCCGACGCCAACTTTCCAGCTTTTAATGATCTGATGGAAGCTTACGGTATCGCGGTTTTGAGCCGCGATGAGGTGCGCGGGCAGCGCAAGCCAGATCCAAAGATGTTAGAGGATTACGAAACGCTGTGCCAACAGCTGGAAGGCGATAGTCTTAAGGTTCTGGCTGATGTAGCCAGGCATGATCCGTTAGACCGTCGTGCATAATGCGAAGCGCATAGAGCGAGTACGAAGCCAAGGGCATCGGATCCCTGATCCCGGGTCAACCGCTTTCGGAAGATTGAAGAAGTCGGCCGACACAACCGCCGATTTCCTTGCCAGCAGCTGCCAGCGCTCAGATTCTCTCGTTTTTTGAGCACGGTGCCGCGCTCGTCAATATCGTCGTCTAGGCCCTCGGGCGCATTCCCCGCTTTTGCGCCAGGCCGCCGTCAATACGTCTCACCTTGATTGCCGCCGCGCAGCCTCGACTGTCGTGTGCCAGTTTCTCCGGTCGACGTCCACGAGCGGTTGATCGGGTTGGCCAAGGCGGATACCCTCAACTACCTTTGAACGACAGAGCTGATTACAGCAAACCTCGACCGGAAATGGCAGGTGTAGTTAAACTCAAAGATATGGCCGCCCCGTTGCCGATCATTGCGAGCCTCGGTGGCATTCCTGCAGAACTATGAGTTGCGGGCCAAGATGTATGCTATCATATGGGCCGGGTCCCAAGGGAGGGCGCGCACGTGGGTAAGATATTGACCGAAACGTCAATGGGGTTGTCCCAGCAGATCGGTGAGCGGCTCAGAGCAGTTCGTCAGACACGGGGGCTTTCCCAGCAGAGGGTCGCTTCTGCTGTTGGCCTGACGTTCCAGCAGCTTCAGAAGTATGAGCGCGGCACGAACCGCATCTCGGTGCCAACTCTCATTCAAGTCTGCACCGTATTGGATGCTCACCCAATGGAAATCATCGGCGATTTTCCTCAAGACGACGGCGTCGAACGACCGAACGTTTTGCTTCAGCGACTTGAGATTGCAGAAAGCAAATTAGCCCGAATGCAGAAGATCCTGGCCGAACGGAACTGAAACGCGGCCTACCCCGCTCAGCGGTTTCTTCCGCATGCCGCCTCGCTGCACTAGGTTCGCAAAGCTTTAATACCAGCGCCCGCGTCCGTAAAAGCCACCGGTTAGGACGAGAACAATGAGAACAATGATGAGCAAGGTGGTGATATCCATTTGAAGCCTCCTGGGAGTGTCCTGTCGCCATCGATCACAATAATCGAGGATGCAAACTCCCTGGGATTTAACGCGTCGGACGTGTCTTCGTTCCCGTTTTCCCGTTCCTGAGCCGTCCAGCGGTCGCCACCGTTATTCGAACTGGACGCGACGTGGTCGATGTCCGCCTTGCAGCATTCGGCAACCTCGAGGACAAGACGCATTTGCCGCCTCGAGGTTGAAGTTCTGAGTCGCTATGAATTTCGCTGCGTTTCAGCCAGCATAATCTTGGCGAGATCGATGAATTGGCCACGCGGATATTTGGTCAAATAAGCTTTGATCATTTCCGCATTGCCACTGTCGCGCACGGTTTCCCAGAAGGAGACTTCGATACCGGGGTCGGGTTCCCCAGATCCACCCTGTTCGACGCGAGCGCTTGCCAGTTCAGCGAACTGGCCGTTCGGGAACCGCTGCAGATAAAGAAGATACTCGGCTGGATCATCACTCTCCTGCACCGATGCCCAAAAGGCGATCTCTACGCTGCGCGCCTCATCATTGCTGTCGTTGTCCTGGGAGAATGCTTGTTCAACGGAAGAGAAGCCCTCCGGCGTCGCTGGGGGAAGCGGCTCCCAATTAAAACTTGGCTCTCCTTGCCGGTCGAATATAACGCGAAAGATGCGGAGAGGGCGGGCAATGTTTTTGATCCGGTGTTCTCCCATATCCTCGAAGGTAGCATCGACGCGATCACGCAGGTGATCGCGTACACCCCTTGTAACGCAGATACCGCCCACGTCCGCGAGGCTCTCCAGGCGGGCGGCGATATTGACGCCGTCGCCGAAGATGTCGCCATCTTTCACCAGAACGTCGCCTATGTTTATTCCGATGCGAAAGTTCATCTTTCGATCGTCTGCGAGATCTTGGTTGGCGCGCCACATCGCTTGCTGAATGGCTACAGCACAATTGAAAGCATGGAGGATCGAGGGAAACTCAGCCAATACACTGTCGCCAGCCGTTCCAAATATTTGACCGTGAGCTTTTTCAATGAGCCCATCAACCACAGCGCGATGTGACGTCAGCGTCGCCAGCGTCTGTTCTTCATCAGCGTTCATCAGTCGGGAATATCCCTCAACATCGGCCGCCAGAATGGCTGCGAGCTTTCTCTCAAGTGGCGGTGCTTCCATGCGAGCGGTCCGATCCAACGCCTTTTTTTCCTATGAGTCTATTATCTTCAACTGATGAGAATGTGCGTTTGTTCCCTCTTTGAGCGGAGCGCAAACCAAGGCTGTGTAGCGATATCCAGACATCGCATCTTTCGATTACCGCTTGTTCAAACGACGCTCTATTGATTAGCTGCGCAGGCTTAGCAGCGCGGATGCCAACGACGGACAGACGCTCGCAGCGGCGGCGGAACATTTAACCCGCACGGCAGTTATGCAAACACCCACGAATGTACATCTCTCCAAGGTCCCTGCCCCGGGGCCTATTTTTTTGAGCTCGCAACGACGATCCTGGAATGAGGTGTGAGGCGAAATGAGAAATTGACCCCCTATTGCCTCACCGCCTGATGTTACCGAGTGCTGCAGGGCCGACAGTGTCTGAACACCCTCCCCATGGTAGCAGATGATAGGGGGCTCGTTATCCAGCCGCCATCGAGAATGACTAGCCCAGCAAGTTCTACCGGCCGCGCGGCGCTCCTGTAGCATCCCGAAGTTCGAGCGGCCGGCCCCGTCGAGTACAACGGCCTCGCCGCCGAGGATCATGGCCGTGGGGCCAGTGCCTTTGCCGCCGTCTCTCGTCAGTCGCGGCCGCCACGGGTAAGGATGGCACGGTTCACTTCGATATGTGTCGCCCAGGCGGTATCCATCCCACTTGATTTCGAATGCCTAATCGGCAGCGTCCGGAACCCTTTTGGCAGACACAGCGAGGCAGGGCTCGACAAGCTCGGGCATGGGCTCAAATGGCATACGAGGCTGATCGGGGCCGCACAGCTTGTGCGGCTGGCCTCGCAACGTCTTCAATGCCGTTGTAAAGCAGGCCTTGTCGAAAACCGTGGGCGGATACTTTAACCATAACCCATTAGGGGACGCCTCGCTCACCACAGTCACCATACATTAGCAAACGGAACAATGCCTTCTGACCCGCGTTTTAATTGCATAAGCGTTGGCGAAATGTGGAGGCAACCCAACGCGGAGTCCGGACGGTCTGGCTACCCTCTACCCCAAAGACCGTCTGGATCTCCCCCGCAATTTCACAGTTGAATCCCGCCTGCGCCGGCGCATACTCGAAGTGGGCTAACGTGGGCCTATTCAGCCCTGGGCCGGCTGGGATTAGGGCTATGAGCAAAGCGCTTGGATCTCGCACAGAGATGATAACGCCTGACGATTTCGAGAAAATAGACGGCGTCTTCCGCGAAATGGTTCAGGAAAGGAACCTCGCCTTTGATAGCGACGAAGCAATCGCGCTCGCAGCGCGGCTGATCAGCCTTTTTCAAAGCGGCATTCACGATCAGGCTGCGCTGAAGCTGATGGCGAGCTAACTGAGAGCGTAGCCGACTCCCCGCCGGGACACGTGAAAAAGAGCGGCCTTCTTTGGAAGTTCTGTGGCTAAGAAGGCCGCAGCAATATCAGCAATGCCTAAATATACAGCTAAATCTGACGATTGGCGAGAACAATCGCGTGCAAAGCGTTTCGGGCGGAGACGAACAAGCTCTCTTATTTACGCGTGTTTCCCTCGTTGAATAAGGGCGCCTCGAGCGGGTCGTCGGGACGCTTGTCCCCTCGAGGTCACCCGCTCCAATGCTCGAAGGCGCGTAAGTCCAAGTCCACCCGACCACGAATGGCACGTCCATTTGGTCAAGTGCCCCGGCAACGGTAATAGATGTCTTACCTTTCAGTTCATCATGCGCGGAACCGGGCAAGCACATGAACGCGCGTCTCTTCCGGGCACTTTCATAAAATCAGCGATGAGGGGAACGACCAGCGCCCTGGTGTCGATCTTCAGTAGGGGGCATCTGCCGAGATGGTGCCGAAACTGCGGGCGAAGCATCGCCCCGCAAATCGTTAGACGAGGGTCCGGCGCGGACGTTTAACTTGGGCCGCTGGTTCTATATTCAGTTGGTCGACGCAACGGCCATCGCGTTATGAGAGACCAGCCTGCAAATGACGGCGCCTGAACCATTGGCCGGCTACCCGGCGCTTCCTTCCGCCATCATTAGGAGGCGGATCGGCAAGCTGCAGTTTCAACCTCGGCAATTACATCGCTGATTTCCCGCTCTGCTTTTTTCTCGATACCTATGAACCGGTTCTCAGCATTTTGGCTCGTGAGAATGAGTTCATCTAGCTTCGCTTGAATTGCTTCATTGTCGCGATTTTGCGTGTTCTGCAGTACGAACACCATCAGAAACGTAATGATGGTAGTGCCCGTATTGATAACAAGCTGCCAGTTTTCGGAGAACCCGAAAAAGGGCCCGCTTACAGCCCACGCAGCAATTAAAAGCACGGCCGCGACGAAGATAACAGGCTTCCCAGCCCAATGGGCAATCGTGTTGGCGAAGCGCGTGAACAAGTTTTCCATTGCTGCTCATCCGTTGTTGTAGTTTCCATCATTTCAACGGCTTAGATAGATCTTTGTTCCGACCGAGATGCTGCCTCGCAGGGGCGCAGAGAAAGTGGCTCTATTGGCCAAAAGTTGGTGCTTCATGTGTCGCAATCGCGCTGGATTGGCGACGCTGCGCGCGACGATCAAAGCTTTTCGAATTCAACGAGCCTGCGGTCAAGTCATACTGGACTGCAGCCGCCGACGTTGCTGCGATCGCGCCCAGATTGCAATCGGTCAAGGCACTGTACGTCAACTGAGCGTGATCCATGCGACCAGAATTCAGGCCGCGTTGGGTCTGCTGTTTGGTGAGCGCCGCCGCACCGCTACGATCTGCGTAGGTTGTCTCTGCTCAGCCGCAATGAGACGGAGCCCGGGTTAGGTCACCACTGCCTATTTTCAGTGTCCAATTGTTCAATCGGGGCTGTGAGATGCTTCCGTTCTAGCTGCGGCAAAAAAATTGTAACTGGGGCATGTTTGATGGCGCGGACGAGATTGCGGTGCTCTTGAAATTACCTATTGTTGTCGTGGAACACCGTTATGAGGCTGATGCTAATATGCGCGTTTTCGTTTTGCTAATGGGCTTCCCTGGCGTCGGGAAGCTGACAATTGCAAATGAACTAAGCACCCTCGTTTCTGCAAAAGTCATCGATAACCATTGGTTCAACAATCCGATATTCCGCCTCCTGGACGATGACGGAATTACGCCCCTCCCGAACGGGATATCGGAATACACTGGAAGAATCCGACAGGTAGTTCTGGACGCGATTGTGGCCTACAGCCCCACTTCGGCAAGCTTCATCTTCACGCAGGCCCTTGTCGAAGGCAATCAAGGCAGTATTCGCACGTTTGAACAGATAGCCGGCGCGGCGCAGCAAAGTGCGGCGCCGCTCATTCCCATAAGATTGCTTTGCGATGAGGACGAGTTGGCGCGCCGTGTTTCCACTCCCACACGTCGTGAGCGACTAAAGTCGATTGACGCAAGAGCCTCCAGACAGAGAAGCAGAAAAGCTCGGGTCTTCGATCCCCAACACCCGTTTGCCTCGGATTTGGACGTCACTTCGAAATCAGCGAGGGCCAGTGCAGCTGCTATCCAGCAACATGTTATCCGAGTGATTGCCGGTGATTTTGGCCCACCTCGAACGACAGGTTTCGTTACCTAGAATTAGGATTGGTTCTCCCGGTATTGTCCACGACCAGTCCCGACATGTGTGCATAAGTCTCTGCTTTGGACCACCTGAAGCCACGGAGGCTTCGATAGCCGCGGCGATGGCCAAGTTATTCCGCCGCGTCACCAAGCGGCAAAGACGTTGGGCTGGAGCGCCTCGATGACAAGGCGGTCGCCCGCCTTGTCAAGTCCGCGGCCCTGGCCGCCGGCCTGCATGGCGACCTCAGTGGGAACGAGCCTGCGGCCAAATTCTCCGGTCATTCGCTGCGCGCGGCCTGGTCCCCCTCGGCGAGGTCGATGAGCGTCATGTGCAAAAGCAGATCGGCCATGCGAGCAAATCCCAGCTCCGACGCGACGGATTTAGGTTCAATGTGACGAAGGCCGCGGGGCTTACGGACCTTATCCCGCCAGCATATGTGCGAGCATAGTTCTGATGCGGTCCTGCGCACCGTAGAAGACAGCCGCGATAATAATTGTGCGGCTATGTTCTACCGGTAGAAACCAAATAGCCGTGTTGTCCCGCCGAAGAACCCGCATCTCGGGATGAATATCGGGCCGCAGAGTCCCGATATAGGGCGTATCGTCGAGGCGATCGATTTCGACACGCAAATTGCCGATCCGTTCAGCGTACGTTCCACAGCCTCGCCAGGCGGGTCCCCAGTTCGACATAGGCGTCGAACAGATGATCGAAGATCAACTCGAAATCGCGTTCGGCATCCTCAGAATATTCAAGAGCCCACGCGAACAACCCGTCGCTTCCGCTCAATCATTGCCGCGACGCGGCTTTCCATTTCCGTCGCAGAAATCATCGGTCCGTTCAATCGCCGCTGGACCAATTCCCGAAGCGCTGCCGTTTCAACGGCCTCAGTTTCCGTCTTTTGCCGAAGCAGTTCGAGGCCTTGCTGAAGAACGGAACTCATGCTGGAATACCGGCCGCTCTCAACCAACGAACGGGCAAACGCATCCTGCTGGTCTGTCAGCGAGATCGACGATTTGACACTCATCGGTTCAACTCCTTTGAGCTTAACTTGGTACTCAGTAGCACATTTATCAATCTGACGAGATGACCCGTTAGGGCGGCAAAATCAGGGATGTCGGTTGGGATCGCCTCAATGGCAAGGAGGTGGCGCACCTAGTCGAGCGAACCGCGATTGCCGCCGTCGCGGGTGGCGGCCCGGCCGAGGTCGAACGAGGATTTAAATTCCTTGGCCATTCGCGGCGCGCGGGTCTAGCGTCTTCGACGGGGTCGACAATCGTTATGTGCAAAAGCATCTAGTGCACGCTTCGGTCGAAATGAGCCGCAAATATGCACCGCCGCGACCGCCCCACACGGGGCTTTGCCCCTCCCCTGCTCCGGGTATGAAACGTGGGTTTTCAGCATGGCGCTTCAGTTGAAATCGGAAGAAGCATAAACCCACTGAAGTATCACCGCAAATTCCCCAAACGGAAGTTAATTGCCAGTAAGGTTCCCTCATTCATGTGCAAGTCTTTACTCGCCTCATAATTGCCGTCTCACTTTCGATCTGAAACGAACTGAAATGGATTATTTCCGTTGGCCAGCCCGCATCGGCCGCGTCGCTGGCGCCGGTTTGATCGTCTGAATGGAGGCGAACATGAGGCACCAAACACGCGAACAATTATCCGCAGTAGCGCAGGTCGAGCAGGGCCTGCAGCAAATGACCCTTTCTCGCAACGACCGCTTGGAGCGCTGGGCGGGACTTCTTGAGCAGAAGCCGCAGCAGCTACTCTCCACGCCGTCCGAAATCGAGTATCAGCCGTCTCGTCTGCGCGACAAAATTCGTTGCGATAACTCGCCATCTCGGTTGCGTCCGAAGACCCCGTTTTGCGCTCGGCCGGGTTGAAAAACGATACCTTCGGCGAAGCAAGGCGCTTTTTCGAAGTGAGTGCCGAGCAATTGCACGAGGTGATCTGCTACTGCCATTTCGGCACAACTATCAGTGGGGCGACCGCTGCTCGGACTGTCAGATCACTGCTGCCTTAGAGCGTTGAACATTGGCAACGACCGTGAGCGGACACCCCTGCTGACCATTGCCGGGGTGCCCGTCAAGAACGTGAAGGCGCGACCAATCGATGCGAAAGCCGCATTTTTGTGAGGCGACAGAGCACGATTCAACGAATTCAGGCATCAAAGGGATGCTGAAGACTCTTGACTGAATCTCGTGGAAATGCGAATCTCACCTTGCTACAGATCGAGAAGGGCTCCACGACGGAAACGTTTGGGGCCTTTTTCTTTATCCATCAGCCTCCTGAAGCCTGACTTTGCTGGAACTCCGCGTACAACTCATCGAGCTTATGCTCGACGAATGAACCGAAGTCGGCTGCTACGCGCTTGTCGAATACGATGCTCAGGCGCTCGCCATTTTCCGAAACCCGCACGGCCTTCTCGCCCGAACCGTCTTTCCACACCGATTTTCTAGCCGGCTCTGGCACCTGCTTCAGGCAGTTGTACACGGCGAGAAAGCGGTCATCTGACGAGAAGTTTTTGAAAGCTGGCTCTTCGATCAGCTTCAACGCTGCCTGGTGCTTTGGCTTATCTTCCATCAGATCCGCAATATCGGCCCAACGGGTACGGCCGAACCCCGGAGCTGGCCCTACTGCCTCGATGAGGGTGCCCGGTAGCCGTGTGACGAGGGCGATCATGCGTGAGAGCGCTGCCTTGTCGACGCCCAGGGCCGACATGATGACGTCCCTGCTGAACTCGCGTTGCTCAAGGCGCGAAGCGAAAAAGGACCGCTCGATGAAGGAAAGATCGGTGCGCGCGTTGTTCTCTTGTCCCTGGCTGACGACCAGTTGCTCGTCGCTCAGATCCCTGACAACAGCCTTGATCGTACCGCCGATCTGACGAACGGCCGCTAGGCGCCTATGGCCGTATGCAACCTGATAACGGCCATCGCTTGTCGGGTGCGGCCTGACGAGGATTGGGACCTGCTGGCCATGCTCGCGAATCTGAGCCTCCAGGAGATCCTGATCGTCCTGGCTAACGCCCAACCGATCCGAAACGAAGGAAACGTCGATCAGCTCTGGGTCCAGTTCGACGACAGCCTGACCCTTGGCCAACTGCTTTTCAAGGTCCTCGACGCGTTGCGCGCGTTCGTTGATGCCACCCAGAGATTGCGAGATGGCGCCAACCGGTGAAGCGCGCTTCAACGGCTTTTCAAAACCCGCCAAAGGGCGCAATTCGGCAAGCGGGCGCTCATGTTGCACATCGAGCGACGAGGGGAGATCCCCCTGTTCTATTCCGAAGACATTTTTGCGCGCCATCGCTTATTTCCTTCCCCAGGTCTGCTTCACGAGTTCCTCGATTTCGGCGTTTACCGCCGTCAGCGACTCGAGTGCACGATCGTATGTGCCGCGGGTAAACTGGTTTCGATCGACTTCGTACAACGTCTGCTTGGTAAGGCCGGCATCCGATACCGCCGTCGACTTGACCATCGCATTTTCGAGAACGCGATTTCCGAAGATCGAGCGCATGAAGCCCGCCATTTGCGACTGAGGGCCATCATTTGGCTCGTAGCGCGTCACGAGGTAACGCAGCCAGTCGTAGTCCATCGTGCCGCCGGCGTTCTCGACGACCTCGAGTAGGTCGCCTGTCATGTGCAGGAACTGGCTCATGGACATGACGTCGAGCATCTGCGGGTGAACCGTGATGAGAACCGAGGTCGCCGCGCAGAGCGCCGACAGTGTTAGGAACCCAAGCTGGGGAGGGCAGTCGATAACGACGATGTCGTAGGCGCTTTCGATTTCGGCCAGGCATTCGCCGATGCGGGCAAAGAACATGGAATCGCTTCGACCACGAGCGATCAAAGCCTTGGGGGTCTCGTGTTCGAATTCCATCAATTCCAGGTTCCCCGGAATGATGTGCAAATTGGGCGTATATGTCGCTCGAACGATTTCGGTTATGTCTCTTCGCTCTTCATCGTAGCGGATTGCGCCATAAAGCGTCTCGTTTTCGCCTACGTCGAGCTCTGGCTGATGACCGAAGAGCGCGGATAGCGATGCCTGCGGGTCGAGATCGATTGCAAGTACGCGGTAGCCGCGAAGGGCAAGGAATTGTGCGAGATGGGCAGACGAGGTCGTCTTACCCGAGCCACCCTTGAAGTTCATGACGGAAATGACCTGGAGCTTTTCGCCATCCTGGCGATGCCGGATATAGCGGCGAGGTCCCTTTCCGCCCTCGTCCAGCAGACGGCGCAGCTCCTGAATATCTTCGACGCTGTACAACCGTCTGCCGTTGGGGAGCGGCTCTGGGCCATGCCCTTCCGAAACAATCTGCCTGAGGTAACCTTGATGAATTCCGATGAAGTCGGCGGCTTCGGCGGGTGTGAAGCTGCGTATCGTCTTGCGTGCGGTCGGTGGGAAGGTGCGTTGCTGATGCGCCTGCAATTGACGCGACAATTCCTCTGCGTCAGAAGCGATTAGGGAGCGTAGTCCACCAGCGGCTTTCAGAGGTTTGTTGAGCATCGGTTTCTCTTTTGTCCTATCCGCGCTTATTTGCGGTTTTGACGGCAATATGCGCTGATCAGGAGTAACCCGATTCCAACATGGGCTGCAACCCTCTCGGTTGCGTTGTGCATGTACAACTTATCTCAATCTCCTTTGGGTCACGGCTGCGCAGTTGTACGTGTACAACAGACGGCAGCAGAATGGACAGCGCCCGCTCGCTTCGCTCGAGGTTGCGTTCGGCAGGCGGGTCGGTGTTTGGAGCCGAATACTTCTTCGATGCGTCCATTGCCTGATTTTTTGCCCCGGCGGATGCCCATTCTGTTCAGTAGCTGGCGCAAAATCCAACCGGAGTTGCCCAAGGAACATGCGCGGCTAGCCTACGTTGCCAACAGTTATGCGAGTTTGCGCGATCCGCGTTTGCCAGGGAGCCTTCCTTTGAGCGCAGGCAATTGCTCGCAGGCTTGTTTCGTCGTTGCAGGCAAACCCGCTCACGGGTGGCGTGGCCACCTCTTGTATGTTAGAAAGTGAGTCCTAGCGTTCGATGCGCCAAAAAAATGGATGAATCGAAGGCCGCCGTAACGTCCGACTGACGGAACGTAACGTGCAATTAGTTTCCGTATACGTATAAGTATCAATTATAACAAAGGGTTGGGACCGCTATTGTTGGCCCAAGAACTGCGCGTTTGCGCGCGGTTTTGTCCCGCAACTCAGTTTACGCCAGTTTTATCAGGGCAAAAGTCATTCCCGGGTTGTTGTACATGTACAACTCCGGAATTGAGGCGGTGTTAACAGGCCCAGGGGCAGGAGCGCAGGTCATGAAGGCGGATGGCCGTTCAACCGCGTTCGCGCTCGATATGCTTGGAACCGTCCGTTCCCCGTTCGGATTGGCCAGAACGCTAATAACTCGCCGGCATCATTTATCGTTCCGAAGGTTGACAATCGGGAGCGCTCACGGGGAGCAGAACCTACACCACAGCATCCCCCTTCACACCGGAACTGACTCTAATTGTTGACGTTTGGTCGGAGACGAGTTCCGGAGGCCGAACATGCGCGAAACCTGGGAAGAATGCGTCACTGTAGAGCTGCAGCAGCCACACGGCGTTCAGATCGTGTGGGACCCGGCGCACGCAGCCCGTCTCCTTACCGATTGCTGGCCAGTTCAGTGCGGATTTCGCTATGGAACGGCGCTTAATCGCTGCACAGACGCTGCGTTCGGCACATACCCCTGGAAGCAGGCTCAGTCTGCATTCATCGCGGCCATCGACGAGGCGCGAGTTAGAAAATTGCGCTGAGGGCAGTTCGCAACCCCGGGCTTCGGAACATTCGCTAGTGAACGAAGTTGGTAGCTTCATGAAGAGCACGGAAGAACAGGCAAAAACCGGCATGATAACGTTCGTCGCGGCAATATTCGCGCTCGCGCTCATTATCGCCGGAGCATATTTCGTGTTCTGGACGCCAGCTGAGCCAGAGGGCCAGCCAGCGCCTCACGCGATTGATCAAAGCAAGTAGGGGCGATGGATCCGCGCGACACACCCACAGACCTTCCCACCTCCGCAGACATGCCCTGGCAGAAAAGACGAAAACTGTTGGCGGGTCGCGGGCTTGCGGTGATTGTCGGGGTGGCGATCGGTGCCTTCGCTATTTACGGCTTCATCGTCAACTACGGTAATATCGTTAGCAGTCAGTAGGCGCCTGGTTGCTAATGCTGGGTGTCGAGGGTGCGGTGACCGCTGTTCGTGCGGATTTGCCTTGAAACCACGTCAGGCCCCGATCGCAACGCGTCAGGCTCCAGATCATCAGCGACGCGGGCAACTCGCGCGAAGAGGCGAATGCCATGGCAGAGGGGATGAAGCCACTCGAGCCGAGAGGGGTGTCGGGCAAGCGGCAAGAGAAATTTTCGACCTCGACTTGTCATACCCTTGAAGTGCCGACGTGCGTTTCCAATATCGATTTCGTCTTCTTTTCATCCGGTAGAATGTCAAGGAGGAACCAATGCACATTCCGGAGATGCCATGGTCGGTGCCGCTGTTGGTGCGGCTGCAAAACGGTACGAGCCGAGTATTCTCCTCGGTCTACGATGCACTCGATTTTCTCGAGAATGAATGGCCACTTCGACGTGGACAACACTACGAACGGGCGATTAGGACCTGCCGCGGCGCGCTCAATAGATCGACACCAATAGCGGTGGCTCGAGAAGCATTTATTGCTGCATGCCTGGAAGCTGGTATGCCGGCCACCGGAAGGTTCGAGCATCTGCGAACATCGAAGCGCAATGACGACAGTCCGCAAAGAGCGGCCTAGTGCTGCCAAAAATAGCGTCCAATGGACAGACAAAGTCTTCATCCACTCCTGGCCCCTACGTGGGGCCCTTTCTTTGTTAGCTGATATGCCGTTCATCGGATGGGAGTGCCGGCATCGAGCTTGCGGAACCTTCTTGAAGGCAAGGGGGTTCGTCTCTCGACTAGCGTTTTGTGGCGGGCCGGTAGGGAGTTGGCTATGAAATTGGAGAAGATTGGCAAAGCGAGGTTGAAGCTCCGCTTGCCATCGTACCGGCATGTGCTGTCGGAGCTGAGAAGCCCGGCCTTAACCGAAATCTGCATCGCTTACGCAGAGGCATCGATGCAGCTGGATAGACTCCGCTTCTGTAGCTGCCCTGATCTGCTCCTGATTGACGAATACGAACGTGTTTGTCGTGAGCTCGAAAACAGCATTGAACCGTATCTTCGTATGTTTCGGCCTCCCCTTACGTCTAATGTACGATGATGTGATCGGAGGCGCCCCCTGACCTCCGCAGGTAAGCTTCTGCCGGCTACCACGCAATACGGGATTTGCCACCAGCCCGAAGCCGGAGACCCTGCGCGCTCGCGAATGGACGTCGTTCGGAACTCGCGCCGCTTCTTCACGTTCTAATAAGATGAAGATGACTTCAGACGAAGACAGCGCCTTACTCGCGACGTTGCGGGCCTCAGCTCGCATCCATTTCCCCGATGCAGACGAGGCTGATGAGCTTGTGGCGCGCGCACTCAAAGTCGCCATTGCGGAAACGGAAGCAGGTCGAGCAAAACGCGACAGGAAACGCTGGCTGCTGCGCCTCATGGACATTCCCTGATCACTTGGAGACCCGGTTCGAGAGCGCTTTCCCGAGAAGCCGGTCGGTGTCTCAGTGCGGCGCGTCCACACTGGCTGCAAGCAACCGCAAGCGTTCGCCAGGAGCCGGAACGATGAAGCCGTGCCTGAAGGTGGCGATTGCGAGCAGCAAAACACCTGCCCGCTGCGAATCGCGTGCCTGCGAAAATCACCGGCGGCACGGTACGAACGCCGGCGGATTGCCGATCCAAGTGGATCCCCAAATGAGGCACAGGATGGATACTGTAACGGTTAAAAGCAGATTATACCGTTACAACTTCATCTTGCCAATTTTGTTCCCAAGTTCGATAATTGATGGATGCAGCCCAGACCGATCGCCGAACTGCGCCTCCTTGGTGGACATCCCGTGCTCGACTACGTCAACACCGTGGACAGCCGCAAGGATCGCATCGGACCCGACGCCCTTGTTTCGTTCAATCATTTGCTCGAATGGGCAACCCGGGTTGAACTCATAGGCACTGCCGATGCAGCTCGGCTCGCTTCAAAAGCCGCGGCGCATCCACAAATCGCGGAAAAAGCATTTGAAGAGGCACGGGCCCTACGAGAGGCTATTTACGTAATCGCGCTAGCCGAAGTCCGGGGCGAAGCACCGCCGGAAAAGGACCTGCACTTGATCGGTCGCATGGCGAAACGATGGCTTGCCGACCGATCCATCCTGATGCAACAGGATGGACAGATCGCCTGGAGCGAATCCGTGCAAGACCCCCAAGACATCGCTTCCAAGATTGCATGCTTGGCCGTTGACCTGTTTACAACCCGCGACGCCCGTCGCGCGATCAAGCAGTGCCCCGGTCACAATTGTGGCTGGCTGTTTCTCGATCACTCGCGATCCGGCCGAAGACATTGGTGCTCGGACGACATCTGCGGGACATATGCCCGAGTGAAGCGATACCGTTCGAAAGAATCCAGCTAGAGGCGTTTTTCACCGCCGCGGACACGGGTTTCAGTCGTTGGACCGTATTTCTGGGCCTCCGGACTTTGGCTCGGCTGCCACGGATGGCAACCCTGGAGCGACCGAGGAACACACAAGCCCTGGCGGCGTTCAGTTTGTATCGGATTCCAGGAGGACCTCATGATCATTACCAAGGTCAATGAAAAGCTCAGCATCATGGCTCAGCCCGCGACGGACGAGTTCCAGTCGTTTGCAGATCAGGGCTTTACCGGGCTGATCAATGTGCGGCCCGATGGAGAGGACGAGGAGCAGCCGGGCAGCGAGCAGGAAGCCGCCGCGGCGAAGAAAGCTCGGATGTCCTACACCTTCATCCCCGTGACCCTCCCCACGGTAACAGAATCCGAGGTTGCCGCATTTCAAGAAGCTCTTGATGAAGCCGAGGGACCGGTCGTGGCACATTGTAAGTCAGGAAGGCGTGCCCTCCATCTGTACGCGATCGGCGAGGTCCTCGCCGGCCGCATGCGTCGCTCCGAGGTCCAGGAATTCGGCCATCTGCATGGTTTTGACCTGACCGAAGCTACCGCTTGGTTGGAGAACCATTTTGCGCAGCGACCCAACGTCAGGGGCTTTTTCGACGAGCGCACTTGCAGCATCCAGTACGTTGTGTCCGACCCTGAGACGGGCAGCTGCGCCATCATCGACCCCGTCCTCGACTATGATGAAAAGGCAGGCGCAATCGGCGCGATGAATGCCAATGCGATCCTCCAATACGTCAACGAAAACGCGCTCTCGGTCGAGTGGATCCTCGACACTCATCCCCACGCCGATCATTTCTCGGCCGCCTATTACCTCGCAGGGCAGACTGGCGCCCCAATCGCGATCGGCGATCGGATCGTCGAGGTTCAGAAAATCTGGAGAACTATTTACGAGTGGCCGGACCTGTCTGCCGACGGGTCGCATTGGAACCGGTTGTTTGCGGACGGCGAGACGTTCAATGTCGGCTCGATCGATGCCAGGGTCCTTTATTCGCCAGGTCACACCCCAGCCTCCGTCACCTATATCATTGGTGATGCCGTTTTTGTTCACGACACCATTCTGATGCCCGATAGCGGCACGGCTCGCACCGATTTTCCAGGTGGAGATGCGAGCTCCCTATGGCAGTCGATCCAACGAATCCTAGCTCTTCCAGAGGCTTCGCGGGTGTTTACCGGGCACGATTACCAGGCCCACGGGCGCGCTCCCCGGTGGGAAAGCACGGTGGCGGAGCAAAAGCAGACCAACATTCATCTCGATGGTTTTTCGCTTGAAGACTTCGTTAAACTTCGCGTCGAAAAGGACGCCCAGCTACCTTTGCCGAAGCTTATCCTTCACGCCCTTCAGGTCAATCTTCGCGCGGGCCGCCTTCCCGAGCCCGGAAGCGACGGCAGGCCGCATCTGAAAATCCCAATTGGCGCTTTCGACGCAGCGGCCTGGCGATAAGAAAGCGTCTTTTACGTTTAGCGAGACAACAATCCACACGCAGCATGGCTTCTGATCTTTTTTTCTCGTTTAGATTGAGGCATCCTCCCGCCGCGTTACAGGAGAACATCATGTCCTACGATTGGGAAGGTGCGCGCCGCCGGCGATTCAGACAGGCAAGGCTTTGGCTCCTGGTGGCTCTGGCCGCATGGTTAGTTGCGCTTGCGATGGCTCCGTAGCGACCGCTCAATTAGAGGCTTCTCCCACCCAAAAGGTGCGTCTTCGAAACATCGGACGTGGTTTTGGTGGCACTCCATCATGTTTCTGAAAGCTGGCCTTTTCATCTTTTTTGAAGAGGCCGTTTTTTCAGCACGTTTCGCGCTGGCGAGCATTTCTCGGCTTCGGGCAAGGTTCCGCCTGCCCTCTCGAATGGGTCGGCCTTTGCGCCAGCGGCGTCTGGACGAATGCGGAATGTGTAAGGCACGGGGAAGGGCAGTAGATGGCAGCCACAGAAACAACAGCGACGGTCCATCGCCAGCTTGGCGAACTGACGGCAGGAATGCGCGCCTTGCAGGACACATTGCGCCGGATCGAAGAGGGCGCCGACCGCGCCGAGGATAAGGCGGCCGAAAGTCGCGCGGGCGTGCATCGCCGCATGGATGAGCTTGTCGGTCGCGTTGTTCATCTCCAAACGTCAACGGCAACGATTGTTGCCGACGTTGTGGAGATGAAACCGGTCACCGATGACGTGAAGCGTTGGAACCTGATGGGGGCGGTGCGCTCGGGGTCACCGGTATTGCGGCGATGGCTTTCCGCGCGCGAGTTTCGCCGAGGCAATCAGGCGCATTGTTTTTGTAGTAAGGGGTAACACGGAGCGCCTTCAGTCGGCCAACCCGTCGCCCACGGCGCGGGTTCTGATTGCTATCTAGTCACCCGTGGAGCCATTGTCAGTATCGCCGCCACCGCCGAAGCCGGAATCACCACCGCCATTGCCAGGATCGCCGCCGCCGCCGAAGCCGGAATCACCGCCGCCATTGCCATGATCGCCGCCACCCCCGAAGCCGGAATCACCGCCGCGAGTACCAGGATCGCCACCACCGCCGTGGCCGGAATCACCGCCGCCAGTACCAGGATCTCCACCACCGCCGTGGCCGGAATCACCGCCGCCAGTACCAGGATCGCCGCCACCGCCGTGGCCGGAATCACCGCCGCGAGTACCAGGATCACCACCACCGCCGTGGCCGGAATCACCACCGCGAGTACCTGGATCACCACCACCGCCGTGGCCGGAATCACCGCCGCGAGTACCAGGATCGCCACCACCGCCGGAGCCGGAATCACCGCCGCCAGTACCCGGACCGCCGGCACCGCCGCCAGTGCCTGGACCGCCGGCACCGCCGCCGCCCGGGGGGGTGTTACTATTCGATGTTGCGATTGCATTTATGGCCGGGATCGGCTGACATTTTTCTCCTCCGCCATCATTGATGATGTTGGCCGCTCCACGCGCGCTACACTGACCCGGGAAAATGGAGCGCTCAGTGATTTGCCCTTGCGCCGGGACGGCTATTGTTAAGAAACCTGCCGACACCACGGCCAGACCGGTGCTTATTAGAAGCTCACGTACCACGTTCATTTCGACCTCACTAAATTAGATATCGGTTAAATAACCTTGAGTGAGGAAAATGGTTCCTTAGGGCGCTCAGCTTGGGATCTTTGCAGCTTAGACGTTTTCCGCCTGTCGTGCGTTAATGCGTCATGGCTAAAACCTTAAGAAAGAAACCGCCTCCTGGGCCAACGGCGGATCCCATGCCGGATCGCGCCAGCTCTTTGTGGATCGCGTCAAAGGCCACAAGCAGCTGATGAAACTCGCAATCGAGGAGATGGAAAATTTTGCAAAGGAGAAAGTTAACGAAATTCAGTCGGGATCGTCCAGCCAGAGCCTGGCAGGGATGTTGAACACTGAAATAGCAACACTGTTGCGCGGAGGAGGAGACATAGGCCCGCGTGAGCCCGAGGAACTGCAGTGGAGAGCAGGATTCTATGTCTTTGGCGCGCGATATTCAGGTCGCCGAGCTGAGTTTCGTGGTGACTGGCAACCCAGCGAGGAAGAGGCGCGGGCTCAGGTCACGCCTGGTGGGACAGAGAAAACGACCGACTGCACGGATTGTGCACGTGCAAGCCGTGCAATTCGCGATTTGTTCCGCGCAATTATCAGCTTTGACGCTGCATGCCCGGCGGTATCCGTTTCATGTGAGCGTCTGTCGCACTTGTCTTCGAAGCCCGGCGCGGCGCTATTCGTCTACGTAGCGGAGTTCGTACCACCACCGAACATTGCTGCAGGTAGGGCAGTCACCGTAAAGAACACTGCCGCCACAGGTGGTGCAAGTGACCAATACTTGCCTCTGCACGCGCCTCCTGGGCTGGGGCGCGCAGCTGGCTTTACGCACTTTTGGTGGGAAGGGTGTGTCGTCAGCGACCTTGGTGATGACCGCTGATACGATGCTTGCGATGAACAAGTATCCAGCAATCCAACCGAGGTCGCCGTCTTTATAAAGGAGCGCGAAAGCGCCGATCGCCATTGCAGCTACACAGGTACCTCCGCTGACCCACCGAAAAAAGGGAAAGCTGAACTTGCGGTGCCAGTAGACCCACACCCACGTGGCGACCAACAAAGCGGTTCCCAGCAAAAATTGGTCGTTTCGAGAGATGGACGTCGTTGTAAGCAGGCTGGCCCACAGCACGGCGATGACGCAAATCGATGTGATAAAGCCTGTCCAACCCACCAGCTTGCCTCCTGAGAGTGAAGCTCAGCATTCTCTAGGTTGAAAACTTTTGCAATTCGCCCGTTGGGACTACCTGTGATCGAAGCTCATATCCAGTTCGATCTCTCCCGCTTTGAGCGGTCGTTGCCCTGGCGCCTTCGGTGCGGCCGGCACGGTATTGCTGGAAACGAACTCGCCTTTGGCCCAAAGGCCAGCCTCGGCGGCGCGCCGGTTAGATCCGTGGATATAGCCGGTTCGATCGAGGAATTCTCTATTGCCGCCTTGTCGAGATTCGGCCGCCCAAACCCATCGAGTTCCGCAAAGTCCTTGGTCCAGAACGGAACTGAAGCCGCATTCAGTGCCAACGCGGCAAGATGTGCCGCCGTATGTGTGACCGAAAGTGGCTTACGTCTGCGCGGTTCAACCGCGAAGCGTACTTCCTCACTGATATAGGCGCCGAGGTCGCGATCTGACTGAACGATATATGACCACGCCCTGCCATTCGCCCTCCCCCTTCCTGACGGTTTTGGCTTCCTCCCCAATCAAAAGCACGCCGGCGTCAGTATCGACCAAGCCTGTCCAGGCATCTGCAATCTCAACGACTTCCCATCCGCAAAGATGACCTGCCCTAGATCGGCGGGTTGGTCCGCCTTGTCCGGTGGGGCACCGCCCGGGAAGGTAACGAAGGTGCCGGTCTTCATCGAAGTATCGAATTTCATGCGTCTGCCTTCTCGATATGCGCGCCAATCGATATGTTGGGCAGAGAAAGCGTGGCTTCCATGAAGGTCACAGCGTTGCCGCGAAGATTAACGCGGTCATTGGTCAGTTCGCAGTCTAGCCATCCGCCGCGTGCCGACGCCTGATAGGCCATGAGCTTGTCGTGGCCCAATCGCGCAACCCCATAGGGCACGAGCGTAGCGTGGATTGACCCCGTAACCGGGTCTTCGGGTATGCCCGCGCCGGGGGCAAGTTGCGCGACACGAAATCCGCCTTTGCGCCCTCGGCTTCCTGCCCCGTCACAACAAGGCCGACAGGGCCGAGGTTGGCAATGGCTGCAAGGTCGGGAACGAAACCGCGCACGGGCTGTCGCAAGGGTGGCGTGCCCGCAGAAATCGACCTCATGAGCCGGGGCAAACCAGCGCAGATCCCACGCCCCATCGGGGCGGGCTTTGACGAACGCTGTCTCAGCCAGGTTGCGCGCTTCGCAAAAGCTGGACATTGATTCCGCTAAATCCCGGACAGCGCTTTCACTAAAGTCCGGACAGTTTGACGAGGTTGGTCCTCGGCAGCCTGNATGCCGCTTCAACTCTCGTCATAAGGGTGCAAGACACGCTGGCACAACAAACGACGTTCGCGGCGCGTCAAACGGCGGGGATCGCGACTGCTCTAAAGAAAGTGGGTGCTGAGCTCGAAAAGGGTGATCAGCCGGAAGTAGGACGATACGCAAAGCAGATCGGCGCAAGTGTCGCAGCGGTTGCAAGGAATATGGAAGGCCGAGACCTCGGTGAAATAGCCGGAATGGCCGAAGATTTTGGCCGCAAGCACCTCAATGCGCGCTTCGCAAAAGCTGGACATTGATTCCGCTAAATCCCGGACAGCGCTTTCACTAAAGTCCGGACAGTTTGACGAGGTTGGTCCTCGGCAGCCTGGTTACCATCAGGGTTGATTGATTTCGCCGTTTTCCACAGCCGTCAAGAGGGGAGCGCTTTTTTGCTTTCGCATGCTCTCGCCCCGGAGGGTGATGCGGTGAGCATTGTGTACGATGCGGTCGAGTATGGCGTCGGCGACGGTGCTGTCGGCAATAAGGTCGTGCCAGCTTGCCACGGGGACTTGGGCTGTGATCAGGGTGGATTTTCTCTGATAGCGCTCCTCGACGATTTCGAAGAGGTGGAAGCGCTGCTGATCGGAGAGCGCATGTGTTCCAAAGTCATCGAGGATGAGGAGCTGGACGCGGGTGAGCTTGTCGATGAGGCGAGGGAAAGAGCCATCGAGGCGGGCAAGCGCGAGATCCTCGAACATGCGCGGCACGCGCACATAGAGGACGGAGTGACCGAGCCTTGCCGCTTGCCTGCCGAAGGCGCAGGCCAACCATGACTTGCCGGTGCCGGTGTGGCCGGTGATGATCAGGCCCTCATGGGCGGTGAGCCATTGCCCCTGGGCCAGCGCCATGGTGTTGCGCCGGTCGAGACCGCGGGCAGCGGCGAAGTCGATATCTTCGATACAGGCCTGGGCAAAGCGTAGCTTGGCGGAGGCGAGCCGGTTACGGATGCGCTTGTCGGCGCGCAGGGCGACTTCGCGGTCGAGCATCAGGCCGAGCCACTCATCGCGGCTGAGCTCATTGGTGCCGGACTGCTCGGTCAATTCGCGCCAGGCGGCGGCCATGCCCGTCAGCCCGAGGGCCTGCATCTGGTCGAGGGTGGGGTTTGTCAGCATTCTTGCTTCCTTCACTGATAGTAGGATCGGCCACGGATATTGGTGTGCGCAGGCGTGGGGGCCGCATGTTCAGCCTGCGGTCTTTCCCGGTCGAGGCCGGATTTGAGGATGGAGGCGACGGAGGAATAGGTGACGGCATTGATGGTGAGCGCCCGCTCACAGGCCGCATCGAGGCGCTGCGATCCATAGCGCGGGGCCAGCGACAGAATGCCCATGGCCGAGCGGTATCCCTGTTCCGGATGCGGCCTGTCGCGCATCATGCGTTCGACCAGGATGGCGGCATTGGGGCCGATCTGGGTCGCACGGCCGATCAGATTGGCCGGCGTGGTGTTGGCATAGCGCTGATGTGCCTTGGGCATATGGTCGTTGATGGTAACGTGGCCGGAACGCTGGGAGCGGCGGACATGGCTGGCGACACGCTGGTGATCGTGGAAGATCTCGACTACCCGGTGGGTGAGCCGCACCTGCAGGGTGCATCCGATCAGTCGATGCGGCACAGAGTAGAAGGTCTTGTCGACCTCGACATGATAGTCCGGGTGAACCTTCGCCGACTTCCATTCCGCATATTCGAACGGCATCACCGGCAAAGGCTTCAATGCTGCCCGCTCGATCTCCTCGAACAGTTCGCGGCGACTTTTGCCGACGTGGCGCATCGTCCGGTTGTTCAGCTCCTCGAGCAATTCGGCAATCGCCGTGTTGAGGGCGGCAAGCGAGAAGAAGGTGCGGTTCCTGAGCCGGGCCAGAATCCAGCGTTCCACGATCAGCACCGCGCCTTCGACCCGGCCTTTGTCGCGCGGTTTCCTGCTGCGTGTCGGCAGGATCGTGGTGTCGTAATGCTCCGCCATGGCGGCGAACGTCGCAGTCAACGTCGGCTCGAACCAAAGGGCCTTGGCCACCCCCGATTTGAGGTTGTCGCACACGATTGCCTTGGTGACCCCACCATAGAAGGTCAGAGCACGCACCTGGCCGTCGATCCAATCCGGCAACTGCTGGCTAAAGCTGGCATGGGCGAAGGTCAGGTTGGAGGCGCCCAGCACCGCGACAAAGATTTGGGCCGGATGGATGACACCGGTCGCCGGATCGATCACCGGCATCGTCGGCCCGGCATAGTCCGTCTGCATCACGGCGCCCGCCGCGTGCCGATTGCGGAACGCTACACTCGTGCGCTGCCTAAAGGCGGCAACCTGCTCGCAGAACCACGTGAAGCCGTAACCATCGGGATGGTTGGCACGGTATTCCTGCCATAGAAGCGTCAGCGTCACCCCTTTGCGCTTCAGCTCCCGAACCACCACCGCCCAGTCCGGCTCGCTGAGATCGCGCGGCGGTCGACCGGCTCGGCCGAACAGCCGCCGCTCCAGCTTTGCATCCTCGTCCGCGCCGACTGGCAACGGCCACGAAAGCCCGGCCTCCCGAGCTCGAAGCAAATAGGTCGATACCGAGCTCTTGCCGATCTTCAGCCGCTCGGCAATCTCGCGCACCGAAAGACCCTCTTCGTGGGTCAGGCGCAGAATCGTCCGGATATCCCTCACTGTCGTTCGTCTTGCTTGCTTCCGTCTCGCCATCGGCCCCTCTCAACGTTGTCGTGAGAGGCTTAACCAACAAGACGGCGCAGCCGCGAACCAACCGCCAAACCGCCGCCGGAAAACTGTCCGGGATTTAGCGGAATCACTGTCCGGGAATTACTGAAAACGGTGTCCGGAGATTACCGGAAACCCTGTCCGGACTTTGCCGAAACCCGCAGCC